>JANPMV010000024.1:0-87036 GCA_031427135.1 Cyanobacteria bacterium VAR_87_metabat_62
TGTTGTTAAACGCCACTGCCGTGTCCTCTACATCATAGGTCGTTGCAACCGGAATTGATATCACTCGGCGGTTGAAACCGCTACTACACGAACAAAGTCCGCCTCTGCGGACTAAGATATCAAAGAAATATTTAACCTAGAATTGATATTATCTATCTCTTTTATCGCCCTAAAAGCTTCACCAAACCCACGCCGCCAAAGTAAAGAGCGAGCACCGCACCTCCCAAAAGACTTTGAGTCAAAGGGTCAGTAGAAGGCGTTAAAACCGCTCCCAAAACTGCTGCTCCCAAAACTACATAGCGCCAACCGGAGAGCATTGTCTTAGAAGAAACTATGCCCAAAACACCAAGCAACACTTGCACGATCGGGATTTGAAATGCTAAGCCCGTGCTGAACATCAATAATAAAACAAATTCAAAGTATTTGTCGATCGACCATAATTGCTCGACAACATCAGCCCCGTAGGTGATAAAGAAGTTAAGCGCCGCCGGAATCAAAGCGATGTAAGCAAATACTAGCCCGCCTAAAAATAAGAAACTAGAACCGAAGAAAACAGGGCCGAGCAACCCGCGTTCTTTTCGAGTTAAGCCTGGGAGTACAAATAATGCTATTTGGTAAAAAATAAACGGAGTGGCGATTAGCAAACCGCTATATCCAGCAACTTTAATCGAGACAAAGAAATACTCTCCGGGAGCTAGTTGCAAAAATTTGACTGCTCCTGCGGGTACTTCTAACAATTTAACGATCGGTCTCACATACAGAAAGCAGCCTACTACACCGATTACTACTACAATTAGGGCATAGAAAATTCGCAGCCGCAATTCTTCTAAATGATCGAACAAAGACATCTCAACTTCGTCGGGGAGTTCGTCGAGAAATTCGTTTTCGAGGTTGCGGGAACCCATGAAACCATCTGCAATTGGTAAAATGCTAGGTTCGAGGTTATTGTCGAAATTTTGTTCGGATGTCTCCAAGTCTGAGGGGGATGTCATAGGGAATCGGGAATTGATAATGGGGAATCTGACAATTTTAGATTGAAGATTGAAGATTGAAGATTGAAGATTGAAGATTTGATTGGTAATTTTAATCGAAAATCCAAAATCGGCAATCAAAAATCGGATGACTAATGACTTCTTCATTCTTCAATGACGATCGCAATTTTGCCAACAGCGCGCCCGGTTTCGCTGTAAGCGTGGGCTGCGGCTACTTCTGCTAAGCTGTAAGTGCGATCGACAATCGGCTCCAGGCGATCGGATTCTATTAAGTCCCGCAAAACCCCTAAATCGCTGGGGTTAGAATTAGCTACAATTAATTTAGCTTTCTTACCCGACATAAACGCGCTCAAAAACATCGGCGCGAGGTTGTCAAAATTCGGCAAAGTCGAGATATAAACTCCCTGGGCTTGCAAAACATTTTCGCATTCACCAAATGTTCTTGTCCCGACAGCATCCAAGATTATATCATACTTTTGTGTTTGTTTGGTAAAGTCAATTTCTGCATAATCCAGCACGAAATCTGCCCCCAAACTCTTGACAAAATCGCGATTCTTGGCGCTGCAAACTCCCGTAACTTCCGCGTTCATTGCTTTCGCAACTTGCACCGTAAAAATGCCGACTCCGCCGGAAGCTCCGTTAATCAATACTTTTTTTCCTGCTTGAATATCACCCAAATCCCGGAGTGCTTGCAAAGCAGTTAAACCTGCGATCGGTACTCCTGCTGCTTCTGCATGAGTGATGTTACGAGGTTTCAAGGCGGCCGCCGATTCTGGTACGGTGCAGTATTCGGCACAAGCACCGCCTGTTAGGGGATTTAAGAAAGTATAAACTTCATCTCCGGGTTGGAATTTGGTGACTTCGCGGCCGACTTCCACGACAACTCCCGAGATGTCAGAACCGACGACTTTAGGGAAGTTAAATCCTGTCAATAGTTGCAGGTGTCCTTGCCGGATTTTCCAGTCTACGGGATTGACGCTGCTAGCGCGAACTCGTACTAACAATTCGTCGGATTTGGCGATCGGCTTTTCTACTTCTCGGTACTGCAATTCCTCAGCGGAACCGTAGCGATCGAAGGTAACTGCTTTCATGGCGATTTTTTCGGTTTATTTTTAAGACAACATTTAATCATGTACAATTATCATATAGCAAATTCTATTTGGTTGGTGAATAGGATTTTTTTTTAACCGCAGAGGGCGCAGAGGGCGCAGAGAAAGAGAAAAGATAGAGATGGAAAAATGATTGATTTAACTGGAAAGGTGATTTTAGTAACTGGTGGCTCGCAAGGGATTGGTGCAGTGACGGTGCGGACTCTGGTGAATGCTGGGGCTGAGGTGATTTTGCATTACTGTCGCAGTCAGAAAGCAGCGGAATCGGTAGCAGCAAGTCTGGCGGGCGATCGCTGTTATATATTGGCAGCAGATTTGATGCAGCAAAATGCAGCTTCGAGTTTGTGGCGAGATGCGATAAAATGGCGCGGTCATATTGATATTTTAGTTAACAATGCTGGAATTATGCAGTCAGCGGGTATTGATGATGAATTTGATGTTTGGTCGTCGGCTTGGCAGCAAACTCTACAAGTTAATTTAGTTGCTGTTGCTGATTTGTGCCGGGAAGCAATTCTGCATTTTAAAACTCGCAATGCCGGTACTATTATTAATATAGCAAGTCGCGCTGCTTTTCGCGGCGATGACCCGAATTATCTACACTATGCTGCGTCAAAAGGTGCTGTTGTTGCTCTGACTCGCAGTATTGCTAGAGGGTTTGCTGCAGATAATATTTTGGCTTTTACTGTTGCGCCGGGATTTGTCAGTACAGAAATGTCCGATCGGTTTATTCAGGAGTACGGCGAAGCTGATATTGTGCGCGATATCCCGATCGGCAAAATCGCTCCTCCTCAAGACGTTGCCAATGTTATCGCTTTTTTAGCGTCTGGTTTGGCGCCACACGCTACCGGGACAACGATCGACATTAATGGAGCTTCTTACGTGCACTGATGCGATCGCACAACTTGCACAAAACATCTGATTGCGACTACCTCCAAAGACTCACAGTCGCATCTTTTCCCCCTCACCAATTTATAACCTTAGCCAGACGCTAAAACAGCAACAAATGAATTAACTTTAAAAAAAATGCTAGCTTGAGAGAAATTGATTATGACAGCCGATAACAAAGCCCAAACCAAACGAGTTGCCATACTCATCGAAAATGGAGTAGAAGATTCCGAATTTTTAGTTCCTTACAACGCCTTAAAACAAGCCGGATTTGAAGTAGTTGTCCTCGGTTCCCGCACAAACGAAAAATATGCAGGGAAACAAGGAAAGGTCGCCATGCAGGCTGACGGAACTACCACAGAATCAGTGCCAGCAGAATTCGATGCAGTGATAATTCCCGGCGGTATGGCTCCCGATACAATGCGGACAAACCAGAATACAGTGCGCTTTGTACGAGAAGCATTTGAGCAAGGAAAAATAGTCGCTGCTGTTTGTCACGGGCCACAACTTTTGATTGAATGCGACTTGCTAAAAGGCAAAAATGCGACTGGTTTCTTGGCAATTAAAACAGATATGATTAATGCCGGAGCTAACTACATCGACGAAGCTTTAGTCGTTGACGGCAACTTGATTACTTCCCGCCAACCGGGAGATTTAGGAATATTTACCACCGCAATTTTGGCTCGCCTCGGTTACGGCGGAAAAGCAGTCGGTTTGCCAGAAGAAACTGATATAAATGCAGAATGGTGGAAACTAGCTAATGGTTGGGGCGGCTCGACACAAGGCGATATTGTGAAAGGTTTGAATACCGCCCTCGCAGGGGAACGCTATGCTTGCGAAGCGTTTCAAAATTATGCGGAAAAAACCCAAGATGGTGATTTGCGATCGCTCCTCACAGAGATGGTTGACAATAAACAGAAACACATCCTCGCTCTCGAAACTCGCCTCGACAATTTCGGCGAAAAACCTTCAATTCCAGCTCAAATTGCCGACAAATACGCTAAATTAAAAGCCTCGGTGCAAGGAACAGATGAAACATTTTTACTGCGGAGCACTCTCGGAGATTTGCAAACCGGTGTTGTCGATATCAACAATCTGCGGGTGAAGTTCACAGATCCGGTATCAACTGCCATTTTTACAGAGATTGAATCGGATTTGTGCAAGTGCGAGCAAGCCGTTGCTAAACTTTTCCGTGCCCGTGCAGTTTCGCAGGAAATCAAAGCTCCTAAACCTTCGACTAGCCCCGCTGTAAAGATGTAACTTGCAGGCGGATAAATACAGCACTTTTCAGGTATGTGAGGTACATAGCTCTTGTAGGGACACGGCACTGCCGTGTCCCTACGGGAATATTGAATGTACCTCATAAACCTGCAAACTTGCTGTGCAGTAATAAAATATACAATTTGCGGTAAAATAAAACCCAAGACTAAAAAGCTGACACTGAAGTAACTGCAAAGTGGAGAGTTTTATTAAATGGGTTCTATTTTTGTTTCAGCCGGGCACGGCGGGTTTGAAGGAAGTTTGCGCGATCCGGGCGCGATGGCTTTTGGCACAAGTGAAGCCCAGGAACTTATTCTAACTCGGGATTTATTAGTACCTGAATTGCGGCAGCGAGGAATAGACACTTTCTCCGTACCAGATACTCTCAGCTTAATGGAAAGTATCGCTTGGATCAATAGCCGCTGTCAACCGGGAGATGTAGCGGTAGAAATTCACGCCGATGCTTTTTCTAATCCCCAAGTTCGCGGTGCTAGCGCGTTTTATATTGGTAGCAACCCCAAACGAAAAGCAGATGCCGATTTGATCTTAACTGGCTATTTGCGCAGGTGTCCAGAAATACCGAATCGCGGTGCAAAAGCAGATACAGAAGCTGGTGTTGGTAGTCTCGCATTCTGTCGGCGCGTCAACGTTCCTTCGCTGTTAATAGAACTCGCTTTTTTGACTAACATCGACGATTTGCGAATTCTTCAAACTCGTCGTCGTGATGTCGCCCTCGGACTTGCTGACGGACTCGAAGCTTGGTTAAAAAATACCGATTTGAAACCTTTGCAAACACCAACTCCGGCACCAACTCCGGCACCAAAACCGATAGTTTATCCCTTAATTAATATCCAAATTAACGGTGCACCGCATGAAGAAAAAGGCATTTTGGTAAACGGAAATGCTTTTGTTCCTTCAGAAGTATTAGACGTTCTCGACATCAAACCAGAGGCAGCCGATCGCCGAATCACGTATAATGGAGTTGTATTCGTACGTGCGATCGATTTGCGCGATGCCGACATTTCCGTAGCATGGGATCAGTCTACAACATCAGTATCCCTGCGATCGCGTCGCGATATCCTCTCAGGCCTTGGCAAAATCATGGGTCGCGGTTTAACCACACCTCAACAAATCACAGTATTTCTGACTAAAAATAACAGCAAAGCCCTGACAGCATTTCCCAATTTACCTCAGATTTACGTGCAAGAAGCAGCCGCAGAAGGTGTCAACCACGACGTAGCTTTTTGTCAAATGTGTTTGGAAACAAATTATCTCAAGTTTGGTGGTGCAGTCAAACCAGAACAATTTAATTTTGCCGACATGGGAATCATCAGCCCCACAAATTCCGGCATCTCTTTTCCCGACGCCCGCACAGGAATTAGAGCTCAAATTCAGCACCTAAAAGCTTACGCCAGCACCGAACCAATCAATCAACCTTTAGTTAAAGAAAACGTGCGTTTTCGCTTTGTCAAGCGCGGTGTCGCCACCACCGTCAACGAACTTGCAGGCCGCTGGAATTCCGACCCGCAATACGGACAAAAAATCATCAATATCATCCGGCTTTTGTACGAAAATGCAGGTTTGCTGTAGTCAGTTGACAGTTGCTATAAGTTATTTACTGGTTCCTAGGCTCTGCCTGGGAACCGATGTCACTCTTGCTCTGCCTCGCTTGTTCAGCAGGAGAATTTGAGGCAGAGCCTCCGGATCTGCGTTACCAGGCAGAGCCTGGGAACGAGTAATAACTAATAACCAATGCCCAATGCCCAATGCCCAATGCCCAATGCCCAATTATCAATATAACTATGGTTTCCAGCATAAATCGCTTCTCCGATATTCAAAATCATTGGGCAAAAATATTCATTGATGGCTTAGTAGAACGAGCAGTAATCAGCGGTTTTCCCGATCGCACTTTTCGCCCCAACACCAACCTCACCCGCGCCCAATTCGCCGCCATTGTCAGCAAAGCCTTTCCCATACCCGACAAACGGCCCTACATTCCCTTTACCGACGTTCCTGCTAGCCACTGGGCCGCCGCCGCCATTCAAACAGCATTTAAAAGAGGATTTATATCCGGCTATCCCAACAACCTATTCAAACCCGAAAATAGGATTACCAGAGCCGAAGCATTAGTTGCCTTAGTTAGCGGGATTTTTCCGGCGAATACTGCACCGACAACTAATCTGATTTTATCAAACATCTACCAAGATAGTACAGAAATTCCCAACTATGCCAAAAAGGCGATCGTCCTAGCCACTCAATCCGAAATAGTCGTCAATTATCCGAATTTAAACCTATTAAATCCCGCCGGAAATGCCACGCGTGGCGATGTCGCAGCCTGGGTTTATCAAGCCTTAGTCTATCTCAAAAGAGCGCCACAAATATACAATCAATATATTATAGTTCTCAGCAAAGTTCCCAGACCCCAAGTTTACGTCAACCACCAGCGAGAATTTCGCGGAGTCTGGATCACATCCGTGTGGAATATTGACTGGCCATTCAGCGACAAACTCACAGCAGAACAGGAAAAAACCGAAATGCTGAGAATTCTTGACAGGCTAGAAGAAATGAATTTCAATGCGATTATCCTCCAAGTTCGAGCTGCGGGGGACGCCCTTTACGCATCGGAATTAGAACCTTGGAGTGCATGGCTAACCGGAACCCAAGGAAAGCCACCGCAACCTTATTATGACCCTCTAACATTTGTTGTTGCAGAAAGCCACAAACGCAACATTGAAGTTCACGCTTGGTTCAATCCCTACCGCGCCAAAGTTTCAGCAACTAAAACTCCTCCCAATGTTAAGCCTCACATCTCTGTTACCAATCCCGAATGTGTTTATCCGTGGGGCGATGATTTATGGATGGATCCAGGAATTTCCTTAGTTCAAGATAAGACTTACAACGTAATTTTAGACGTAGTAAAGCGCTACGATATAGACGGCGTTCACTTCGACGATTATTTCTATCCTTATCCGATCGCCGATCGAGAATTTCCCGACAGTAAGATTTACAATAGTTACGTCTCTAGAGGCGGGCAAATGAGTTTAGGAGACTGGCGTCGAGAGAATGTCAACAAGTTAGTTAAAAGACTAGGAGAAGGAATTCGAGCCGCCAAACCAAACGTTAAATTTGGCATCAGTCCCTTCGGCATTTATCGCCCGGGACAGCCCCCGCAAAGTCGCGGTTTAGACGCCTACGAAGCACTGTATGCCGACTCCAAAAAATGGTTAGAATCAGGTTGGGTAGATTATCTAAATCCGCAACTTTATTGGCGCATCGACCAAACAGCTCAAAGCTATCCAGTTTTGCTGCAATGGTGGCTAGAAAATAACCCCAAAAACAGACATATTTACGTCGGAAATAACTTAGGAAGGCTCGACGGCAATAAGTGGACGGTAGACGAAATTAACAAACAAATTGAGATTACGCGAAACTCTAAACAAAACTTAGCTTTGGGTAATGTTTTCTTCAGCATGAAAGCATTTAGCGAAAACCGCCAGCAAATTTACGATAATTTCAAATCGACAACATACACGCAACCGGCCCTCGTTCCAGTGATGCCCTGGCAAAAGGGAACGCCGCCGCCGCCTCCGACAGGAGTCGAAGTAAAAAAAGTGGGAAATAGCAATGTTTTGCAGTGGAGAAATCCCGCCAATCCGAACATCCGTTCTTGGACGCTTTATCAAAAGAATGGTGATAACTGGAAACTCATCAACGTCCTGAATGCAGATACATTTCAAGTAGGAATAGGCACGGGAATTTACGCTTTGTGTGCGGTGAGCATCATGGCTATAGAAAGTGTTGGAGTTTTCATCGAAATCTGAGGATAAAATCTAAAAATATGCCTCATATCATTTGCAGTCGATCGACCGCAATAAAATTTGTTTGTAATGAGGACTAAAGTCGTCCCAAAATCTGAGGGCTTTACTCCTTACTAAAAACACCTTGATTGCCGAAAATTGACCGCATATCATATAATTTGTTCCTTCCGACAGAAGACTTTTGGTCTGCAAATACGCTATCGTGTTGCCAATATTTTGATGTTGAGGAGAAAAAAACTGTGGTTCCCTTACGCGATGACAATCCCGCCACCATCACTCCCTACGTTACCTACGGACTGATTGCTGCAAACATATTAGTATTTTTGTACGAACTCAGTTTGGGCGATCGACAATTAACGCAATTTTTCTACTCTTGGGCGGTAGTTCCTTGCCAGTTAAGCAATATGTGTCGGGTGGCACTGCCAGTTTCGCCATTTCCCGAATGGACGACGTTAATTAGCTCGCAATTCCTGCACGCAGGCTTTCTGCACATTGCGGGAAATATGTTATTTATGTGGATTTTTGGCAACAACGTAGAAGACCGTTTAGGACACGTCAAATTTATTATATTTTACCTTAGTTGCGGCGTTTTAGCATCACTAACTCAGTGGTTTTTTTCCTCAGCATCAGCCATTCCTTCCCTCGGTGCTAGCGGCGCGATCGCAGGCGTGATGGGAGCTTACATTCTCCGATATCCCCAAGCCAAAGTTCTGACACTGCTGCCCTTGGGAATCTTTATTACCACCGTCAGAGTCCCCGCTTTCTTCTTTCTAGGATTTTGGTTTGCACAGCAAGCATTGAGCGGATTGGCTTCCTTGAATGCTCCGGCAAGTGTCGGCATGGAATCTGGGGGAGTTGCCTACTGGGCCCACGCGGGAGGCTTTGTTTTCGGTGCTATTCTCGGCCCTTTGTTGGGGCTTTTTTCTGAAGACAATCAGATTTAGATAAGACGGCGGTTTAAACCGCGTCTACACAAAAAAAGTCCGCCTCCGCGGACTGAAGAAAATAACCTAATTTCAACAGCCCGCTGTTCTGGTCTTCAACCCGCGTCGGCGGGTTTTGTTTGTATAGGCGCGGTTTCAACCGCCCAGTCTTCTGCGTTTTTTTGCTATCTATTCCTAGATAAATGTGAAGTCAAATTCAGACATAGAAGAAACCCCAGTTACACCATTTAACTTCGCCAAAATGCGAGAATCGGCGCCGCTGACATTATTGCCGTTGCCGTCATAAATGATGTAGGTACTGCCGCCGGAATCGTAGGCAAACAAGAAGGCGCTTCCTCCCAGAATATTTGCAGAAACAGTTGTCTGCACGTTCAGCAAAACTTGGGTGTTGCCGCTCAGATTCGGGAATCCGGGGGCAAAATTAAACTGATCGGCGATCGGCACACCGAGACCTGTAAAGTCAGTAATCACATCGTATCCGCCTGCGGCGATCGCAGCCTCGATCGCCGCCGAAGAAGCCGCATCAAACGTCGGCCCTCCCTCTGCGGGGCTGGTATAGCGGAATTGATTGCCGCCGCCCCCGCCTGTCATCGTATCTGCACCAAGGCCTCCGATCAGCACGTCATTATCCAAACCGCCGTTAATCGTATCGTTACCACCTCTGCCGTCAACAGTATCGCTGCCGGCCAAACCATTCAAATTGTCTGGCAAAGAACCACCAACTAAATTATTCGGCCCGCTATCTGCCGGCAGGATTTGAACAGTGATAGTACCTACGCCCGGAATTGTACCGATGCCATCGCTGATGCTGTAGCTGAAAGCAGTTGTACCCGCTACGTTGCCGGCGATGAACTGCACCTGAGCTCCGAGATTCACAGCTATCCCGAGTTTCGGCGTACCGACATTGATAATGTTCAGCGGCCCTTTTTGTTGCGGGTTCAAGTCATTTGCCCGCGCGTCTATGAATGTCGGCAGCAAGTTATTCGTACTCGTAAATATGATGCCGTCATCGACAGCAACTGGCCCGAGGATAGCCGGAGTTGTCACCGACGTATTAAAAGAATTGATGTTAATCGCGACTGATGCTGCTGCTGTACCGCCTTGGTCGTCAGCGACGCTGTAGCTGAAAGATCCAGCTTGCCCGATCGCATTAGTTGCAGGTTTAAATGTCAGCCCGAGCAAGTCTTGAACCGTTAACTTTTGGTTTACGGCGATCGGGTTCGTACCAGTAATTACCTGACCGAAAGTAGGATTTGGAAGTCCTATAACCGCGACCGACAGCGCTTGGCCCTCCGGGTCGCTGGGCGCCGAAATGCTCAGAGACAGAGGCAAATTCTGCAAACCAGTCAGCGTCTTGCCAGTTTCGACGATCGGCTGCTGGTTGGGAGTCGGAGATGTAAAATCGGGTGGAGTCGGCCCGCCGCCGAAAGGCGGAGGAGTTGGAGTTGCCGCAGTTGGAGTCGGAACTATCGAAGGACTCGGACTCGGAGTTGTCCCCGCCGCAGTCGGAGTCGGACTCGGAACCTGAGTCGGCAATGTTCCCGGTGCTGGAGTTGGACTCGGAGTTGTCCCTGCTGGTGCCGGAGTCGGAGCCGTCGGAGTCGGAGCCGTCGGAGTCGGAGCCGTCGGAGTCGGAGCCGTCGGAGTCGGAGCCGTCGGAGTCGGAGCCGTCGGAGTTGGAGCCGTCGGTGCCGGAGTTGGAGAAACAGTTGTTCCCGGTGCCGGAGTTGGAGAAGGGGTTGTCCCCGCAGGCGCCGGTGCCGCAGAAGGTCTTGTCCCCGCAGGTGTGGGAGAAGGACTTGTCCCCGCAGGTGTGGGAGAAGGAGTTGTCCCCGCAGGTGTGGGAGAAGGAGTTGTCCCCGCAGGTGTGGGAGAAGGACTTGTCCCACTTCCTGAAGGTCTTGTTCCCTGAATGACGAAGGGATTGTCGTCTACGCGCGGTATTCGAGCTGTAGTGAACTTAGATTCGTCGATCGAGTTCGATCGAACATCAATCAAAACCGCCAAAAATTCCCCAGTTTGCCTGTCCCGAATAATCGTGTTGCTAGAATTCGAGCCTTGGCCCTGGAAGATTTCTAACTGCGTAAAATTCAAACCTCCAGCCAGCCCGATCGAATCTCCCGCCTTAAAATCTCTAATTAAATCAGCATCGCCGATTTCGCGGCCGCCAGTAGTTAAGAAACCACTACTTGAGGCAGATGTACCAACTCTACCGAGAACAAAGATATCCGATCCGTCGCCTCCTGTCAGAGTATCAGACCCGCGATCGCCCGAAAGAATATCATCCCCAGACCCCCCAGACAGAGAATCATTGCCATCGCCTCCGAAGATCCGGTCATCACCCTCGCCGCCGTCACCAGTATCGTTACCAACACCGCCGCTGATGACATCCCCGCCCTCGGCGCCCAACAAAATATCATCGCCCCCAGCGCCGCTCAGACAGTCATTACCCGTGTCGCCAAAAACAGTGTCATTCCCCTTGTCGCCAAAAATTAGGTCGTCCTCGCCGCCACCGCGCAGACAGTCATTACCTTTACCGCCGTACAGCGTGTCATTACCTTCAGAACCGACGACAATATCGTTGCCTTGGTCGCCAAAAGCTACGTCATCACCCCGATCGCCAGAAACCAAGTCATCGCCTTTGCCGCCCCGCGCCGTGTCATTTCCGGGCCCGCCCTCAACAATATCTTTCCCAGCGCCGCCGTTAAGAGAATCGTTACCGTCTTCGCCCCTGAGTATATCGTCTCCATCCCGACCCAGAAGCGTGTCGTCGCCGGCGCGCCCGGAAATCGTGTCATTGAACAAGCTGCCGATCAAATAGTTATTGCCGTCGTTGGCGACAATTAAACCATCGACAAAAACGGGCTCTGGGGGAGGCGTCGGAACGGTAACAGCAGGCCGTGGCACCGGCGTGACTGAAATCCCCGGGCCCGTCCCGGTCATTGTGGGAGAAGTCCCGGTCATCGTCGGAGTTGTCCCCATCATCGTCGGAGTTGTCCCCATCGCCGCAGGAGTTGTCCCAGGTGACGGCGCAGGCGACGGTACCGTGCCGATAATATCCGAAATCTGCCCGTTCTCGTTCCGCAGTATGAACGGTGGCCGCCCTTCGAGAAAACCTGCTGGTACTGCACTTGGCATTATTTTGGCTCCTTTAAACGCTACTCAAAAATTCAATCACTAAAACCTGTATACAAATACAATCCCCCGATTTTCATCGTCGTGATAAACAAATTTTTTCGTAAATTTGAATCCCCGAGGTCGATCGGTAAAATTGTATTTTTGCTTTCTAACAAATGACGGATCGAGAAAGCATGACTGATATCAATTCCGGCTGCGCCGGAATCATATAGAGGACACGGCAGTGCCGTGTCCCTACCGCGATCGATTGTAGGGACACGGCAGTGCCGTGTCCTCCGTTTATCTCTAAATAAACTTAAAGTCAGATGCAGTAATGATGGTGCTGAGAGCTCCGGGCACTGTAGGAATAGTATTCAACACTGCCAAGTCGAAAGCTGGGAGACTGTCATCCGCCACATTCGGGTCAAATCCGAGAACGTACTTATTAAAAGTATTGTTCAGATAGACGAAGAAAGCTCCTGTTTTGCTCGAACCGTTTTGATTTTTCAACACTGCATTAACTGCTTGAGCGTTGTCAAATTTATTTTCAAACAAAATGACAGAGTGCTTGCTGATGTTGTCGCCGCCGCTGCCGATGTTCCTGACGATAAAACTGGTGAAATCGTTAGTAGTTCCAGAGTTGGTTAAACCGGCGAAATTTGACGATCTGAACAAGAATCGATCGGTTCCGGTGCCTGTCGCGTTAAAGTCAGCAATGATATCAACGCCTTCGCTGGGAGTTTCGTAGTAGAAGAAATCATTGCCAGCATCACCCGTGAGCAAATCAGAACCATTTCCGCCGCCCAAAATGTCATTGCCCGCCCCCCCGGAAAGCGAGTCGTTGTCATCGCCGCCCAGAACCAAGTCGTTGCCGAAGGCGCCGCTGAGACAGTCGCTGCCGACACCGCCGTCTACAGTATCGTCGCCCGCTTCCCCGAACAGGGAGTCGCTGCCACCTTCGCCCAATATGTAGTCGTTGCCCGAACCTCCGAGTCCGGTGTCGCTGCCTTCTCCGCCCAAAATTGTGTCTTCGCTGTCGCCGCCGGAGATTGAGTCGTTATTGATGCCGCCGTCGAGCAAGTCTCTGCCGAGGCTGCCGTCAAGGATGTCGTCGCCTGCACCGCCGTCAACTGAGTCGTCGCCAATGCCGCCCAATAAGGTGTCGGTGCCGGTTCCTCCAAATATCAAGTCGTCGCCGGCTTCTCCCAATACCGAGTCATTGCCTGTGCCGCCGTCAATGGTATCGCCGTTGTCGCCGCCGCCAAGAATGTCATTGTCATTGCCGCCGAACATCAGGTCGTTGCCGAGTCCGCCGATTAGCGAGTCTATGCCGTCTTCGCCGTCTAGGGTGTCGTTGCCGAGTCCCCCGTCAATGGTGTCATTGCCGATCGAACCTAGCACAGAGTCATTACCTGCTTCACCAAATTCGAGGTCGTCGCCGCCCTTGCCGTCGATGATGTCGTTGCCATCGCCTCCAAACAGGGTATCGTTGCCGGCCCCGCCGATGATGAAGTCGCTGAGGTTGCTGCCTGTAAAGGTGCTGGCCGGGAGTGCGGTGCGATCGACAATATTATCTACCACAGTGATACTGAAGGATGCCGGGGCGATCGTGGCAGACCCGTCAGAGGCGGTAAACGTGAAACTGTCGCTGCCGCCTGTCGCTAGCAGATTGTATTTGACGATGTTGTTGTTGATATCGTCTTGGGTAAATTTGCTACCGACATTGAGGAAGGTGCTGCCTCTTTGGACAAAACCTCTGGTAGCGTCGGGGGCTTTGGTAATCGTGTAAACGATTTCCGACGGAGTGTTATCGGGATCTGTGACTAACAAATCCGCCGCCGTAATTGTCTGGGTAGGAGCACTTTTGGCAACCACCACACCGTCGTTAATCGCTAGCTTCGGCGGGTTGCTGACGTTGATAGTTACTGTCGCCTGACTTGTACCGCCCGCACTGTCTGCGATCGAGTAGCTGAAGCTGTCAGTACCCGAGAAGCCGGGATTCGGGGTGTATTTGAACGTGGTGCCGTTCACCGGAACCAGAGTTCCCTTGGCTGTTGGAGTAAAAGTCTTGACTGTCAGAGGGTTCTTTTCCGGGTCAGTATCGTTGAACACAACGTTAAGACTGAGTTCTTGACCCGAAACCGTGGTGAAGTTGTCGTTAACTGCTGTTGGAGGCTGATTGGGGAAGAGCGACGGACTCGGAGTCGGACTCGGACTTCCTGTTGGCGTCGGAGTCGGACTTCCGGGGGGCGGACTCGGACTCGGCGTCTGACCTGGTACGTCCGGCGGCAACATCGGCGCCGGACTCGGTGTCGGCGCCGGACTGGTGCCTGTCGGCGTCGGACTGCCTGTCGGCGTCGGCGTCGGAGTGCCTGTCGGGGTCGGCGTCGGCGTCGGAGTCGGACTCGGCGTCGGCAGAGGAAGCGGGGTGGCGCTGCCGGGAACCGTGGGAGCAATTACAAATGAGCTGCGCCCCAGGGTTCTGCTGTCCACTCCGGGTAATACTGCTAAAAAGTCGCCGCTGACGCCGTTGCGAATAATCGTGCTACCGGCTTTGTTGTCGGTGCTTTGGAAGATTACTAAATCTTCAAATTTGAGATCGCCGCTTAAGCCGATCGCATCTTCGCCTTGGCGAAAGTCTGTAAAAATATCAGCATCAGCGATATCGGGGCCGCCTGTGGTCAGAAATGCCGGGTTAGTGCCGTTGCTGCTGCCGCTGGGGGAACTGAATGCACCGATGACAAAGACATCTCTGCCTTCGCCTCCTGCCACGATGTCTTTGCCAGCTTCGCCCCAAAGAACATCGTTGCCAGCACCCCCCTCCACGATGTCGTCCCCGGCACCGCCGAACACGATGTCGTCGCCGTCCCCAGCAAAAATTGTGTCCCCGCCGGCGTTACCGTAGAGCCAGTCGCCTCCTTCGTTGCCGAATAACAAGTCTTCGCCGTCGCCGCCGAATAGCGAATCGTTGCCTTGGTCGCCGAACACGATGTCGTCGCCTCGATCGCCCGAGAAGCTATCATCGCCAGATCCCCCGCGCAAGCTGTCGCTGTTTTTGCCTCCAAAAGCCGTATCTTTGCCTTCGCCTCCGATTACCGTGTCATTGCCGTCATTGCCGTACAGCAAGTCGGGGTTATTTCCGCCGTCGAGGGAATCGTTACCTTTGCCTCCGTACAGACTGTCGAGTCCTGAACCGCCGTCTAGAACGTCGTTGCCCTCATTGCCGAACAGCACGTCGTCATCGTCGTTGCCAAATAGTAAATCGTCGCCGGCGGCTCCTCGGATGTTGTCGTTGCCGGCAAGCCCGGAAATCACGTCTGGCCCCGGACTGCCAACTAAGGAGTCATTGGTTTCTGCGCCACGAACTACGCCGCCGATGATTGCGGGTACGGTACCTCTGCCTCCGTTCAATGTGTCGTCTATCCCGCCAAATGTGTCGTCGGAGGGAGTGGGAGTTCGGGTCGGAGTTGGTGTTGTCGCCGGAGTTGGCGTTGTGGCTGGAGTTGGTGTTGTTGCCGGAGTTGGTGTTGTTGCCGGCGGAGTTGGCGCTGTCACAGGGGTTGGCCCGATCGTTTCGTCACCCCCGAAGTTGAATATTGGCCCATTTCCGAGAAATGCTGGTGGTATTGCACTGGGCATAATTTTGGCTCCTTATAAATGAAGATCCCGATTAACTTTAAAAAACTGATTAGTATCAGTTTGTCACCAAAAGTATGGCTTAAAATTGATTAATAATCCCGCTCATTTCTAGCATACTAAATCCAAATTGCAACGGCTATCGATATTTTTCAACCTCGGCATCTTTCGATCTAAAAATATTAATTGCACGTTTT
Source organism: Cyanobacteria bacterium VAR_87_metabat_62 (assembly GCA_031427135.1). Taxonomy (GTDB): domain Bacteria; phylum Cyanobacteriota; class Cyanobacteriia; order Cyanobacteriales; family Microcoleaceae; genus Microcoleus. The sequence continues at coordinate 15,959 of JANPMV010000024.1, forward strand.
GATGTTTGTTTTGGGTATACTTTAATATCGCCCATTTCCAGCGCCACGCCTGAAGATTGGATTTGAAGCCTCCCCGTTTAGGGGGAAATCAAACAAAATAATTCATTGCTCCAATCCTCTTCTATCGACGGCTATGGGTAGCTGTCAACTGTCACAGGTCAACTGTCAACTGATGAACTCTGCCTCCGCTCAATGCTACAAATCGGGATTCTAGTCAGCACTGCGTATCTATCCAGAGGGGGAAAAAATGAAAATCTCCGGCCAGCGTGCCTTATGCTAGCTGCTGACTAGAAACAGAGCTGTTAATTAGGGGCAGAAGTGGCCCTGTTTGCTCTTGTCCGTTGACGGCTAGTTCGCTGTGGCAAAGGTAAAGCATGGAACAGCGACTTAACAAATCTACCAGAATTCGCCGCAGCCGCTGTTGGTCGGCTACCGTTTCGTCTTCGGTTTCCCAGGGACGCCCAATTTGCGATCGCAAAAATAAGGGAGCACCAAACAAAGTAGCCGCACCGCCACTCAGCCACAGGGGCGAGCCAGCATCCAGCCAAAAGTGCCATTTGTGGGCGCGGCGGCTGCTGCGGTACTGAAAGATGTTGGCGAGGGTGACGGCTTGGGCTGCTGGGCCTTCGGGACGGACTGGAAATGGGTTGGCGGTGACGGTTCCTTGGCGCAACAACTGGATGAATCGGGCGATCGTTTCTGAGTCGCCCCCGCCGTTTGTGGGTTCTATGCGCTGCATTCGCCCGTGTATTTCCCAGTAGTGGGCGGCGGTTTCCATTAACTCTCGCAGGGCTGATAGCCGATCGTACGCCAGGTATCTGTCATTCATCAAAAATTTCTGGATCGCTCGATCGAGCAGGGCGATCGGGCTCGGCAACAACCGCTCCTGCTGTTGCGATCGCTGCTGTTCGATCCACTCCACAATCTGCTCGTAAGCCCCAGCAGCTCGATGTCCCAGTCTGTCCCACCGGGGAAAAGCTGTAATTGGCAGTAATTGAGGTCGATCGATATCTGGACAAAAACAGTGATCCGCGATTAAACCTGCTCTCACCAGGTCGATCGATTTGGAATTTTGGCTCTGAGATTGTAGGTTGAAAGTCGGATTTGGGTCTTCTGTTTCCACTTCCGGGTGTTTCTGACTACCCAAAATTACCAGCATTTCGGCTACTGCATCTCGATCAACCAAACGGCCGAGTCCCGGATAAACTAGCGCTAACAAAGTCAGCAAAGCTCGAATCTCTGGAGTAGTCGATAGGGGACGCTGATCGTTGAGGGATACGGCGGCGATGCCATCTCGCGCCAAAATTTCGGTTAAACAGTAACGGGCGATCGCATCCATCCCCGGCGCAATTACGGCAATTTCCTGCGGCTCTACGGCTTCTGATTTCACCGCATCCACGATGATTTCGGCGGTTTCTCGCAGCAGTTGAGCGCGGGAGGTGGTTTCGAGCGATCGAACTGATCCGGGCAAATTCAAGCCTAAAGGATAAAAACCGTCAGAATTAACTGCTAAATTTACCGCCAATTCCCCAATTTCTGGGACTAAACCCGCTGTTGCGTCCAAGTTTTCCACAAAGCGACAGCGGCTTTCGAGTCGGCCAAGGTATTCCGTGTCCGCCCCCAAGCCCAAACGCACTCCTCCATCCCGATTGTAGGAAAAAGCTACCGCTGAACCTTGTAACATCATTCGATCGAACAAATGACCGCTGATGGCCGGATAATCGTCAACATCATCGGCGATTACAGCTTGGTATCTCGAAGCCAACTGCTGCTGGTAAGTCTCATCCTGCAACAAATAGCGCCAGTAGAGTTCGCAAACAATCCCGTAAGTCAGGAATCCCCGCGTCAAACACCATTCCCGCCACCTTTCCAGCAACTCGCCCATGCTAGTCCACAGGTTATTCGAGCCACCCTCCGCTGCAAATCCCTGTTCGAGAATTCTGGGAATCTCTTCTCTCGGCGTACCGCTGACAGCGGCCAATTGTAATAAGTCTAGAGTTCGACGCACCATGCGGTTTGGACTTGCTCCTGTTTGTTGCAAAATGCCTTCGTCTAGTTCGCGACGCCACAGTCTCGCGGCAAGTTCCAGTTCTGTTTCAGGTTGTAGTCGCAGGGGAAATTGAGCCCTCAAATTCAACGACTGAACTAGCAGCGGCCAAAATAGCAATACTTCCTGCTCAAAAAAGCCGAAGGGTGTTGTTGAGTGAAAGGCATATTTTCCTTGGGTAGCTACGGCGATGCGATCGGCAAATTCCAGCCGATTGTCGCCGTTAGCTGCTAAGACTAAAATTGCTGGGGCGGTTTGTCCCGCCCGCCGCCTCCCGGAACTCCAGCTACCTGAAACTATTGCTGGCATTGGCTTGACGGTTTTGCTCCAAATGCAGAACTGCTCGACTAAACGAGCGGTTTTGCCACTGCGGGCGGCTCCGACAATCCAAATTGAATCCGAGCCTTTCCTTCCCAATTTATCTAAATTTGTTACCATACCATGAATACTTTAATCACTAATGTCTACAGCCAACTAGCCAGCTTTAGCTATGAATACTTCTCCGTGGAACAGGATTGTCAAATTTCTCTATAGCGCTCACCGATGGTATCGAGCAACGCCTGACAGGGCTCTCGAACAGGCTTACGATGCTGCGTTAGCAATTAAGGCGATCGAAGATGAGCATTTTGGTGGCCAAGGAATCTCCGAGCGATCGTCCGATTACGGACATAGCACCCTGTCTTACTTTAAATCCGAACTGCAAAAACACCTCAAGATCATCGAAACCAGGATGGTCGAGTTTAATGCTAGCCGTTCTTTTTTGGAATTGCCCGATCGCGTGGGAGCAAAACCACAGGCGAGTCGTAGCGCTGACGATCGCCAGCACGGATTAGGTTTCGACAATAAAGATCAAGCATCCCTTGTATTTGAAAAACTAGAGTTTATCGATCGCATCATCGACAAGTATATCAATAATAGTAAATCAACTGCCATTGTGCCACTTGTTAGTTCAGTAAATGTGCAGATTAAATCTACAAATAGCAGTTCTCAACCTAGCGCAAATAACGGTTCAGCTAATTCCAATCAAACTCAGGCTGGGGAGGTTGAGGCTAACTTTGGAGAAGTAAATTTATTACCACGTTCGCTTCTGGGAACTTTGAGTCGAATTACTAAAGAGTTAAACCCGGAAGCAGAAAAAGAAGTAGTTAGAAATTTCCGTAATTCCAAAATAAAAACAGTCATCTCTCTGAGATTTATTTTGCTTTTAATTTTAGTTCCGTTGTTAACGAATCAAATTTCCAAAAACTTTATAGTCGGCCCAGTAGTTGACCATTTTAGAATCAAGCAAAATGCTCCGTTATTCATAAATGTTGACCTGGAAGAGGAAGCCTTCAAAGAATTAGAGAGATTTGAGCAACACCTAAAATTTGAAACATTAATTGGCATGGCTCCGTCACTTTCTTCGGAGGAAACCGAAAAAAAAATTTCCGAGAAAGCAGTTGAGCTAGCAGAAGAATACCGCACTGAAAGTGGTGGAGCTATTAAAAATATTTTTGCCGATTTGATTTCCTGCATGGCTTTTGCTGCAATTATCGTCACTAATAAGAGAGAGATTGAGATTTTAAAGTCTTTTATGGATGATGTGGTTTACGGGCTCAGCGACAGTGCAAAGGCTTTCGTAATTATTTTGTTTACGGATGTGTTTGTCGGATTCCACTCGCCTCACGGTTGGGAAATAATCCTCGAAGGTTTATCGAGGCATTTGGGACTGCCAGAAAATCGGCAGTTCATATTTCTGTTCATTGCGACTTTCCCAGTTATCTTGGATACGGTATTTAAGTATTGGATATTTCGTTATTTAAACCGCAGTTCGCCTTCTGCTGTTGCTACTTATAAGAATATGAACGAGTAATCGTCTCATATCAATTCCGATTGCATCGGAATTAATATCACCCGAAATCAGGACACCGCCAGTGCCTTAGTCCCTACAATAAACCACGGTAGGGAAACGGCACTGCCGTGTCCTCGCTTGTCATTCCGGCGCAGCCGGAATTGATATGACCAATTACCTAATTCCAACGCTTCTTGCGCTGTCGCTGGTTCGCCACCGACTCCACCAGCCCCATTCCGAGAAAATTACTCAGCAGCGACGCATTTCCGTAACTCAGGAAAGGCAGCGGAATCCCGGTAACTGGAGCCAAACCGATGTTCATCCCAATATTTACGAACACTTGGAAAATCAACATTGACAGTACGCCGATCGCCAGCAAGGAACCAAAATTGTCGTTAGCAGTTTGTGCGATCGTCACCAAGCGGAAACAAATTATCCAGAACACCACCAGCACGCAAATGCAGCCAATAAAACCCAATTCTTCGCCAATAGCTGAAAAGATAAAGTCGGTATGCTGTTCGGGAATAAAGTTAAGCTGAGTTTGGGTTCCGTGAAACAAACCCCTGCCTTTGAGTTCCCCGGCTCCGATCGCAATCCGAGATTGAATCAAGTGATATCCGCTGCCTAAAGGGTCTTTTTCGGGGTTCAAAAACCCTGTCAGGCGCATTTTTTGATAATCTTTCAGGACACCCCAAAAAAGATGTCCGACGTGCCCAGAAACCACGTTCACCAGTACAGTAGCGAAAGTCCCCAACCAGGGCCAAGGTAGCGATCGCCAACCAATAATACCTGCAATAACTATCCAGGCCACCCAAATCGGTGTCGATAGGTTGTTGAGGAGAACTGAGAACAGAGGAGAAAACAGCAAGATCAGCCAGCCGGGATTGACATTACCCCAGTAAAACATCCCCATTGTAATCGCGCCAAACACCAGGGAAGTACCTAAATTCGGTTCTGCAAAAATCAATCCCCAGGGCACGGCCATAATCGCCAGCATCTTCAACATATCCCGGACTGTGGGGACAGTCTTGTCGTGCAGGAGAGCTGCTAAGGTGACAATCATCCCTACTTTGGCAAATTCTGAGGGTTGCAGGTAGAAGCCGCCGATGTTGATCCACCGCTGGGCACCGAGCCCTGTAGTACCGATAAACCGGACTGCGATCAGCGACAAGTTAATTGCTATGTAAATCGGCCACTTCCACTCAATCAGTATTTGGTAGCGACAGCGGGAAATGATGATGGCGAGTAACAAACCGACTCCGCCAGTTACCCAGTGCCGCCACCAGTCGATCAGTCCCTGGTTGATTTCGACGCTGCGGATCATGATTCCGCCGAAGATGGTGAGCCCGATGCAAGCGGCAAACAGCCAAGGGTCTGCTTCTTCCCAGGGTTTGAAGATGGATTTCCAGCGGTTTCTGACTTGTATTCTCTGCAACATGAGGATTTTAGATTTTAGATTTTAGTTTTTAGATTATCGAGCTGATTTTCGGAAGTTGTGGATATATTTTGGATGCTGAGCCTGCACTGTAACTTTAAAAGATTCGGTGTCAGTATGTCACTTTATTCGGCGAGTTGTACGGAGGTTCCGGGAACGGGAGAAGGAACGCCTGCGCCGGGTATCTGGGTATTCTATTTTTTCTGTGTACTTACTGAATTTAGTTCGCGCTCGCACGGGCCCTCAGAAACCGGGTTTTTGTCGAAAAGACGCACTGCAACTCGCATAAACCGCTAAAAACCAGGTTTCTTGGGTTTTTAGCGGTCAGCCCTAGGATTGTCAAACCGGTTCGTAAAGGTACTCAAAACCGTTACCGTCGGGGTCTCTCCCGTAAAAAGATGCAGTACCGTCGCGGTGTTCGTGAATGTGGGTGACGGGAACACCTTCAGCTTTGAGCTGTTCGTGGGCGGATTCCATTTCAGTACGATCGTCAAATACAAACCCAAAATGCGGGCCTGCTTGGTCGTAAGTCGGGCTCAACAGCGCCAGTCCGTCCTCTCCTGCTTTCAAATAAGCCCAGTCTGCATCTTTCCAGACTAATTCCATGCCCAAGTTTAGGTAGAACTGGGCAGATTTTTCAATGTCTTGGACGCAGACGGCTACGTGTCCTAATCGTTTTAGTTTCATGTCTACAGAATTTATGGTTGTGCTTTTGTTTATTGTATCTTTTTTCTCATTTACCGATGATTAGTTAGCTATTTTTTCTGGTTTTTTGGTCGCGGCTAACTGTACTTTTTCTACTTGTTTGCTAGCGTCCATTTCGCTAAAAAGTTGAATGGCGCGGTCAAAGTTTTCTTGGGTTTTGTCGGTGTTACCGAGTTTTTGTTCGGTGAGTGCTAGTTGATAGCAAGCTTCGGCTCGGTCTAATTTTGCGCTGGCTCGATCGAGTATTTCGATTGCTTCTGCGTGGTACTGCATGGCTTTGTCAAATTCTCCCCGTTCTCGGTACAGGGCGGCTGTACCGCTGAGAGCTTTGGCTTTGATGGTGTTGTACTGGTTTTGGTCGGCTTGGGCGATCGCCTGTCGGTACAAGCTAAAAGCTTTTTCGGTCTCTCCCAGGTTTTTGTAGGTGGCGGCTAGAAAAACTAACTTATATCCCGTACCTACCAACTGACTGTCTTCGCGATCGGCATAAAGTTTGTCTGCGAGTTCGATCGCTGCTTTTTTGACTCCGCCACAGGAGTTGAGAAAAGCTAATCCGACATCGATTGAATAGCTGTTAATCCCGATTTCCTCCCGCGAACTTCTCAGTTTTTGAAAGATATCCATAGCTGCTTCTAATTCCTGCATTTCTATTTGACAAAAACCTATATTCAGCGCCGCGTTCACTTTCCAAAACTCCAGGTTAGCTTGTTTGCCGTTTTCCGGTTCGCTGCTTTTTGCTAGACTTTGCAAAGATTTAGTTGCTTTTCTTTCTGATATTTGGTGACATTCTATGGCTTGATTTATATCGCCTAATATCCGATAAGAAACGCCTAAAATACTGTATAGACCGCTCAAATAATAATCAGAAGTCAGATTATTGACGATGCGAGTAGTTGCTGAAATTATTGGCTGCAAGAAACCTGATTTGTAGAGCGCTCGACCGAGCTTGTAATCTTTGGCAAACTGAATATTGATTTTTTTGAGAATGACGCTAGCGGCCTGCTCGAAACAGCTAATTGCCACATAGTGATAGTAAGCTTCAAAAGCTTTTACCGCGTCTTCTACAGTCTCAATTGTCTCCACGCTCTCCGTCCAAAATTCGGCGGCTTTGCGGTTGGCGGTTTCCCAGTCTCCGGGCGAGAGCCGATCGACTGCTTCTTCCCGAATTGCCGGATGCAGCCAGTATTCGCCCTTCTGAGACTCGACTAGCGATCGGTGCAACAGCGATTTAATGATTTGTCGCCGTCCGGCTTCGGGCACATCCCACAGCAAGCACAAAAGCCCGTCAGTCGGGACTGTCGGCACGTCTTGATAGCGATAACAGCCCAAGCGGCAGAGGAGTTGATAGGCTTCGCAATCGAGTTCTTGCAGCCGGTTGAATTGACTTGTCACTAAATTTTTTAAGTCGGTTTCAACAAGCGGATCGTCGCTGTTTTCCAGCCAGTAGGCGGCCATATCTCCGTCAAAATCTTCTCGGATCGTGCCCCAAAGAATGCCCATTGCTTTAGCATTACCGCCGTAAACTTTGTGCATTTCCTGGAGGGCGACAGGATCTGTGTTGATATTACGATCGCGAAAAAACTGCTGCCAAAATTCCACCTCTAATCCCGGAAGCAGGTAGTGTTCGACGGTTACGTCAGAGTCGCAAAGCCGATCGCGACTGGTAATCAGCGTTACCGACTGCACCGCCGCGTCAGCCAAAACTCGCAACAGTTCGACGTAAAGCCGATGCGGTTCGATAAACTTACCTTGTCCGTCGAGTGCGGCTTCCAAATTGTCAATCAACACGCCGACTTTGAGAGTCTGAAGCTGCCGCTTCAGTCGCCCGAGGGTGACGCCAAAGTCGGGCCCGGGTTCTTCCTGAAAGTCTTGCTTCAGCCATTCTTCGATCGCGCTTTCCAAGGCTGTGATATTCTCTGTCTCTTTTGCCATCAATAGTTCGATGGTTTTGTCAAATCCTTGAGACTTGAGATACTGTCTCGCCAAAGTCGTTTTCCCCATACCCCCGGCACTTTGGATCACAATCACTTTAGCTCCTTGGGCGACCAGAGTATTCAGATCCTCGATCGCCCCAAACCGGCCCAAAAAGTTCGGGTTTTCAATTTCCAACTCCGAATCAAGTCCGAGAGATACTGGGCCCGGAACAATTTGCCCCGACTGGGGTTCTAGTTTTGAGTAGCTGCGCCAATATCGGTCTACTACTGCTTGCAGGTTGTCTTTTTTAACTTTTTCACCTTCTCCAAACAAAGCTGAAAGTCGCTTCCACAAATTAGAGGCCGCGTCCTTAACAGTTCCTACTCCATATCCTTCACTTTCTGCAACCTGTTGGTACGTCCTGCCTTGCACCCCCATCCAAGCTTCGCGAAAGATAGCGCTGTCAAGGTTGTCGAGATTTTTCAGGTTTCGAGCCACAAGTAACGAGTTAGTAAAATCCAGTGCTTGATCCGCTTCCATTGAGTCACCAGGTTTAGCGTTACCCATATCAAACAACTCTAACAGACTTTTTCCGACTCGCTTATCCCCCTCAAACAGCCGACTTATATGGACTTTTGCCGACTGACATGGCTCTGGTTGGCCGGCGAGACTGTTGAGTATGGAGGGGAAGTTGACAGACAAGCTTCTGACATCCACACAAATCAAGTCGAGCTTTACATTCAGGAGCAAGCTGCTATGTCTATTAACAACGTTGAAAAGGCGATCGTCGATGAAGCAATCCGCCCTCAAGAATGTGGCCGCGTCCGATTCCAAAGCACTTGGTGGCCTGCGAAGTGCGCTCGAGACATGACTTTTGTGCCGGGGGACGTGGTTCGCGTCATCGGAATTGACAACATTACTCTGATCGTCGTTGCAGCCTAGCCGTCGATCGGGAGTGCGAGTCGAGCTATCAGTTTTTCGCATCTTAAAGTTCAGGAAAATCTACAATTAGGAACAGGAAATCATGACAGTCAAAAATTTGGAAAAAGCAATCGTCGATCGAGGCATTCGTCATCAAGAATGCAGCAGAGTCGATTTCCAAAGCACTGAGTGGGCCACAAGATGCGATGATCGAGACATCATTTTTCAACTCCGTGGCAGGAATCGCATTGTCGGAATCGACAATATTACTCTGAAAAAGTTAAAGCTAGTTCAGAATCAGGAGGCTGCAACCATGACTCTTAACAACCCCGAAAAAGCGATCGTCGATGAAGAAATTCGACCGGGCGATTGCGGTCGCGTTCATTTCCAAAACAGTTGGTGGCCTGCGAAGTGCGATCTAGAAATCACTTTCCAACGCGGTGAATTGGTTAACGTACTTGGAATTGACAACATTACTCTGATCGTTGGGCCCTAGTTAAAAATTAATGAATTAGCGAGTTAAGCCGTCAGTTTATCGTATTTCAATGTTTCGGAAAACTTGCAATTAGGAACAAAGAATCATGACTGTCAGCCCTTGGCAAAAATCAATCGTAGAAGAAATTCGACTTTCAAAGCACTTGGTGGCCTGCAAAGTGCGATCCTCTTCGTTGGCGCAGCCCCCGTAGGGGCGGGCTCCGCTAACAACAAATAACTTTTAGACCCGGTGATGTGGTTCTCTTCGTGGGAATTGACAACATTACTCTCATAGTTGAAGGGTAATTCGGAGAAACTCTGTAGGTGGGGAGTCGTCAAATAGTTGCTATGCACTTATCTAGAAGGCAGAATTTTAAATCCCAGAGTTCAAGACGCAGGGATGGAAAACCTGACACTTTTATCTGAATGCAGAAGACACTGATGTAGAATCCAGAATTTAAGTCTCAGATCGTAATTGTTGGGATGAGAACTCTGACACTTTTATCTAACTGCAAAAACGGGAGATTTTTGCATCAATAAAGTTAAACACAACCTATCTTCAGGAGAAATCCGCCATGTCTACTAACTATGTCCAAGAATCAAGCTTTGTTGAAGAAGAAAAAATATTAGCCTTCGCTGATGAGGAAGAAGTCGGCGGTTTGGAAAAGCCCATTACAGGTGTAGGAGAAGAGACGGTGGCTAGTTCGCAAAAAGCTAGCGCTGTTGTTGATGAAAAAGCGGCTGTCGGTGATGTAGAAACAGCCCATAGTCATTTACCACCAAAAGCGAGCACCCAAGACAAAAAAGCGATCGTAGAAGAAGAAATTCGTCCTGGCGAATCTGGTCGCGTCCGCTTTCAAAGCAGTTGGTGGCCTGCGATGTCTGACCAAGAAATTACTTTTAAACCTGGAGATGCAGTTCGAGTCATCGCGATTGATAATGTGACTCTGATTGTTGAAGAGTAGTTGCAAAGCATCTGTTTGTGGGGAGTCAGACCATTTTCGGTTTTCGATTTGGCATAACTGATAACAATCGGGTTTTGGAGTTGACCGACAGTTGTATTCGTTGCTGAAAATTGTGTCATTAAATGGCATTGATGTAGGAGGCAGAATTTAAATTTCCGACTTAAATACGCAGAAATTTAAATTTTTAGCTATCAGGAGCAACTGTCTGTCTAATCAACTAAATCCCAACCCATTTTTAGGAGCAGCAATCATGTCTTTTGACTATTTTGAAGAAGCAATCGTTGCAGAAGAAATTCGACCTAACGAATCTGGTCGCGTCCGCTTTCAATGCAGTTGGTGGCCTGCGAGATCCGATAAAGTAAGGACTTTTAAACCGGGGGAACTGGTTTATGTGGTCGGAATTGACAAGATTACGTTGCTGGTGGAGAGTATGGCTTAAAATGTCGGAATTGACGATCGCGCTGTCGCCAAGGCGGCTCTCTCTTCAAATCTCTTCACAGGTGCGATCGTCCTTTTTATATCAATTCCGGTTGCACTCAGACATGATAGAGGACACGGCAGTGCCGTTTCCCTACAATGTTATTTTGGGTAGGGACACGGCAGTGCCGTGTCCTGATTTCGGTAATATTAATAATTCCGATACTACCGGATTTGATATTACCTCTTTTGGCTTCAATTATTCTAGCGTTTAACCTCAACAACTCGCCGCCGCCAATATTGGCGACATTTTTTTGCAGAGTTGAAAATGGCACTCTTAAACCATCCGCTGCAAATTGTGGTAATCTGACAGCAATCCATTTTAATGCTCGATCTAGTCGTTGTTCAGCTATGCGAATAGGTAAAAATTTAAAATAATTTCTGCTGTTCAAAATAGCGTTATTCTCTGTAGCAACGCTGTTAATTAAAGTTACTAAATTCCACAATGTTTTCGGTGTTATACCAGTTTTTTATGAGGCTGCATATATCTCGATCTCCCTGGCGCCCCCCTTAATAAGGGGGGGACAAGATTCCGATCAAAGTCCCCCTTCTTAAGGGGGATTTAGGGGGATCGAGATATATGCAACTTCACATTAAATTGCTGTCAACCGCGCCGACACTCAAGAGAAAGTAGTGGCTCTTACCTACGATGACGGCCCCTATCCTCCCTATACAAATCAGCTTTTAGATATTTTATACCCCAACATCTTTGACCAAAAACAGGGGATTGATTTAAAAAACTCCCCTAGATAGCATGGGAGTTGTGGGCCCAATAATTGGTACGGTCGATCGCGCGTAAGTAGCCCCGTCACGTACAATCGGCATCGTCACAACATCAACATCCCCGCCAGATTCTCTTTAAGCTTTGACAATTTCACAGTTAATCGCGTCTTCCCCGTCGCCGTTGCTGAAAAAAAGTACCCCGTTCGATTTCATATGATCACAACCAAATCAGTATCAGTGCTGAACTTTTTTAAACACCGTCGTGCGATCGCGACCGGCAGACCGACTAAACTTTTTGTTAGTCTAACTTAAATACATTGTGGAAGTGAAACAGCGTGAATATTGAAATTGGGCGAGGCAAAAGCGCTCGCAGAGCTTACGGCATAGATGAAATCGCTCTCGTGCCCGGACAGCGCACCCTCGATCCGAGTTTGGCGGATACTAAGTGGCAGATTGGCGGGATCGATCGAGAAATCCCGATCATCGCCAGCGCAATGGACGGAGTTGTCGATGTCCGCATGGCCATTTTGCTGTCGGAATTGGGAGCAATGGGGGTGCTGAACCTAGAAGGAATTCAAACCCGCTATGCCGACCCCCAGCCAATATTAGAGCGCATCGCCAGTGTTGGGAACCACGAATTTGTTTCCCTAATGCAGCAACTATATGCCGAACCCATCAAGCCAGAATTAATCGACCTGAGAATTAAAGAAATTAAAGCTGGAGGAGGGATTGCCGCTGTCAGCGGTACACCGGCCGGCGCCAGCAGATACGGCCGGGCGGTTGCTGAAGCGGGAGCCGATATATTTTTTGTGCAAGCAACGGTGGTTTCAACAGCTTTTCTTTCCCCAGAGTCGATCGTATCTTTAGACTTGACCAAATTTTGTCAAGAGATGCCAATACCAGTAATTTTGGGCAACTGCGTCACCTACGAAGTTGCCATGAATTTAATGAAAACTGGTGCCGCAGGCATTCTCGTGGGCATCGGGCCGGGTGCTGCTTGCACATCTCGGGGCGTATTGGGTGTCGGCGTTCCCCAAGCGACAGCGGTAGCAGACTGCGCCGCCGCGCGGGACGACTACTATCGCGAAACTGGCAAATACGTGTCGGTGATTGCTGACGGCGGTTTAATTACCGGCGGCGATATCTGCAAGTGCATTGCCTGTGGTGCCGATGGAGTGATGATTGGTTCGCCCTTTGCCAGGGCCGCCGAAGCTCCAGGGCATGGCTTTCACTGGGGGATGGCGACTCCCAGCCCGGTTTTGCCACGCGGTACTCGGATTCGTGTGGGGACTACGGGTACTTTGGAGCAAATTTTGCGGGGGCCTGCGCTGCTAGATGACGGTACGCACAACTTGCTCGGAGCTCTGAAAACTAGCATGGGAACCCTGGGCGCTAAGGATATTAAGGAGATGCAGCAAGTGGAGGTGGTAATTGCTCCTTCTCTGCTGACTGAGGGTAAAGTCTATCAAAAAGCTCAGCAGTTGGGCATGGGTAAGTAGATTTGCTGATTGGGTACAAGTGTACCTTGACAAAATTTGTGGGATAGTCTCGAAATTTACATAATCTTTTGGAATTATCGAGAAGTAGGTGTCAGAATAGAAGAAGCGGAGACACAAGTTTCCGTTCACTCCTCACACCACACTCCGCCCGGACTACTGTTCGGGCGGTTCCTTTTTTGCCGGAAATTTTGGCTGTTACTTACTAGGTACTGGGCTGAGGCTGTTATAGCAGTTGACAGTTGACAGTTGACAGTTGGCAGTTGGTTTTTAACAGTGAGACTGTTTATGATGGCGGGTTTGAGGATATATTCATGAGTTCCTGAATGTCAATACCGATGTGGCGGTTGCTATAGCTCCGGAGAGTACCCTCTTCGGGAGAGGGAGAGTGGCAGGTTGTTTCATTCTCTTGGGGCAGCCCCCCGTGGCTGCCCCAAGAGAGTGAAACGCGATCGCAAATCGTGGATGGGGAGGGTCGGCATTCTTGGCACAACAAGAGTCAAAATCATCGTTTTCTGGAGAATGAAACCGCCTTGGGGAGAGTAGGACAGTGGGAGAGTGGGAGAATTTTTCTTCTACATAAGTGCCTTGTTCCTTCCGAAACCTTGTGCCTTCAACCTTCTACCCTCTTCCTTCTTCCTTCTTTCTTCGGAAGCTTTCTTCCTTCGGAAGACTTTTGTTAAAATCGTTGACGCAACTGGTTACACTTTTTGCTAAACTTGTTATCCGAGAAATAGTATTTACAAGGATGGCTAGGGATGTCAGCAGCCGCGCAAGTAACCGACTCTACCTTTAAACAGGAAGTGCTCGATAGCGAAGTTCCAGTTCTAGTGGATTTTTGGGCTCCCTGGTGTGGGCCCTGTCGGATGGTGGCGCCTGTCGTAGAGGAAATTGCCCAGCAATATGAAGGGCAGGTGAAGGTAGTAAAAGTTAATACCGACGAGAATCCTAACGTGGCAAGCCAATACGGTATCCGCAGCATTCCAACGCTGATGATATTTAAGGGCGGTCAGCGGGTTGATATGGTGGTTGGGGCAGTTCCGAAAACTACTCTGGCCAACACTCTGGAAAAGTACATTTAACTTCACTGCGAGCAGTTTCGCGCTGTTTTTTTTTGCAGCGAAAGCTAACTCGCGGACGAACCGGGGCAAAGCTACTAAAAAAGTCATTAGTGGCCAGCAGGGCAATTTGCTGGGCGCTAGGGGCTTCTAAATTTGGCTTTTGCCCCTTAATTTTCATGATTCGACAAATTGTTACCGTTTCGGAAAAATTCATGATTCCTTCTGGTTCTGGTCAAGCTTTTGAGTCCCTCCAAGCTGAAGTGATCGATTTGATCGATCGCCTACCAATGTTGAAGCACTCTGAGTGGATCGAACGATCGCTCTCTACAATAGTGCAAATGGCCGGAGAGGATCTCGATCGCTTAGACTGGAAGATTATTGCGGCGTCTCTGCGAGATATGGAAAAGGCTTTCTCCCTGTTTTATCCTTACCGCCACGTTCGCAAAATTGTGATTTTTGGTTCGGCGAGGGTGTCGCCAGAATCGGCGGAATATTTGATGGCCAGAGACTTCGCGCGGGCGATCGCCCAGCAGGGATTTATGGTGATTACAGGCGGGGGCGGCGGAATTATGCAGGCGGGGAATGAGGGGGCGACTGCTGAACGTTCTTTTGGGCTGAATATTCAGTTACCTTTTGAGCAGGGTTCTAATTCTTTCATTGCGGGCGATCGCAAGTTGCTCAATTTTAAATATTTTTTCACGCGCAAGTTATTTTTTCTGCGGGAAAGTGATGCTTTAGCTTTGTTTCCGGGCGGTTTCGGCACTCTGGACGAGGCTTTTGAGTGTCTGACTTTGACTCAAACTGGCAAGTTTGGGCCGGCTCCTTTGGTATTGATCGATCGACCAGGAGGCGATTATTGGCACGATTGGAATACTTTTGTGCAAAAACAATTGCGGGGACGGGGTTTGATTTCTGCTGACGATCGCAGCCTGTATACGATTACTGACGATGTAAATGTCGCTTGCGAGGCGATCGCAAGTTTTTATCTGGTTTATCACTCCTGTCGCTACGTGGGTGGAAAACTGGTAATTCGGTTGAAAACTGAACTTTCTGACGATAATGTCGATCGGCTAAATACTGAGTTCAGCGATATTTTGGTAGAGGGTAAAATTGAAAAAAGTAAAGCTTTGCCCATCGAAGCCGGAGATGAAACTTTCGATTTGCCGCGCCTAGTTTTGCATTTTAACCAGCGGCATTCAGGGCGGCTGTATCAGCTAATTGCTCTGATTAATCAAATGGGTGCAGCAACGCCTGCGGCGGCGCATCCAGAACAAAAATAGTCATTAGTCATTAGTCTGTAGGGGCGGGTTTCACGAGAAATATGTGTAACTAACTCAGGGGATAAATAAACCCGCCCCTCAGTATTCATAAAGAAGGCAAAAGGTAGAAGGGATTCGTCACAAAGTAAAAAAATTAGGGCAAAATGTATGGCTTACAGCGATTTTAGTTTGGCAAGCGTCAAAAAATCTTTAAGTTTAACGATTTCGCCCAGACAAGATTTGTTTTCGGCCGTACCCGCTTTAGAATGCAGCAATCATTTAACAGAAACTTTAGCTTATAATGTGCCTTTTGCTCTGGCGAGTAATACAGAAAAATCACGCTCAGAAATGATTATTGCGCCGATTTTGCTGGAACTTACCAAACAGTTTCCCGATCGCATTAGTTTGTTTTCGGGAGTCGATTTTACGGTTGACAGCGATTTGGGATTAAACGGGAGTTGCGATTTTCTGATTAGTCGATCGGTAGAACTCCTGATTGTTAGCGCGCCGGCGATTTTAATCGTTGAGGCTAAAAAGGAAAATATTAATGCTGGGTTGGGTCAATGTATCGCGGAAATGTATGCAGCTCAACTGTTTAATGAACGGGAGGGAAATCAGGTATCGAAGATTTACGGGGTTGTGACAACGGGAGAAATTTGGAAGTTTTTAATACTAGAAGGTGAATTAGTTCAAATAGATTTATTAGAGTATTTTTTGAATCAGGTTGATCAGATATTGGGGATTTTGGCGATCGGCATTCAAAATGGGTAATTGGGCATTTGGCATTGGGCATCGGGTAATATCAAATCCGGTTGCATAGGCATTGTTCAAATGTCCAAATGTCCAAAACGTTAACAGTCAAAAGGAGTGCAACCGGAATAGAGATTAGTCCTAACTGCTGGGCCCGCGAGCGTTTAGCCGATCGAACACGTATCGAGAAATTGCCGGAAATACTGTTTCATCCTTGGCATAAGCCGGATCGTCTGCGAAAACGACTAAGATATAAATCGCGCGATCGTCTAAAGTTCTGACAAATGCCGCTTCGCTGCGGGACTTGGAAGTGTAGCCAACTTTGGAACCAAAATAAATATTAGTTGGTAAAGATTCGCCCAGAAATCCTTGGATCGAGTTGCTAGGGTCATTTTTCCAGGCTTTGGGGTCTAAATCTCTAGTCAGCAAGTAAGCCATTTTGCGGCTGGCGATGCTGGAAACCGCTTGTCTAGTATAGATTTCATAGATTAATCTGGCGGCTTGATCGGTAGTTACTTGATTGCGAATTGGCTGAGAAGGATCGCCGCGCAATTGCAAGTCGCGACCAACTGGCTGTTCTTGCCTTAAATAGTATATGGGATAGTTTTTGGTGGTTATACGAATATCATTGTATCCTGCTGACTGGAAAAATGTGTTAATTTGATTGCGCTTTTTCAGCCATGTTTGCAACTCTTCTCCGGCGAGCCTTCCGCCGGATTCTGTATCTGTGATTTTGTCTAAAATCCTGCTGGCGGCATCATTGTTGGAGATGCGAATCATTTGTTCTAGGTCGTTCTTAAAGGCAGATTCTCTTTGCGTAATTGTGCCTTTTTCCATAGCTGAGTAAAAGGCTGCCATCCAAAATAACTTGGCAACGCTAGCAGGAAATCTGAGAGTTTGATTTTGATATCCGGCGAAGCTGTGGGCTTTGGAATTGCTGACATCAAGTAAGCTAATTGAAAGTTTTTCTGCGGACAGTCCTTTGCTGGTTGCAATCTTCGCAGCTTCATCAACAATACCTTGCAATTCTTGAGAGTAAACTGGACTCGAAGGTGTTTTGATGTTGTAGCTGAAGGTAGGCTCGCTTTGACGATCGACTAAATTTTCCGATGTTTCAATTGTCGGCGGCGACATCGCCTCTTGAGGTAAGATGACTGGCGGTTCTGGGGGACGGCGAGTTCTGAAGGGTATTGTGACAATCCAAGCGATCGCGATCGCCCCAGCAATTAAGCACAGAATGTTACGGTATTTTAGCCGAGAAAATTTCGTCCTGACTTGGCGACGGGATGGGATTGGACGATCACTGCTGTGGCGTCGGGCGCTGCTGTGGCGTCGGGGCCCTATTGGATGAGGGTGTATCGCACTTTTGAAAGGGCGAAGCATTCCAGCAGGCAATTTATTAATCAGAAGCAAAGATTTACTGCCAAAATGCTTCGCCACTAACAATATCTTTGCAAAACTGAGATGCACCCTTGGACGATCGCTACTGTGGCGTCGTCGGGGCTGGCTTGGGCGTCGGGGTTCAATTGTTGGGCGCGGGCGGCGTCGGCGGTCTACTTGCATTGCAATTGTGTGGTATCAAACTCGCAGGATCAGTTTATCAGGAAATTGGGTTTTAAACCCCTTCTTCAGTTGCCGGCTTTATGTTTACTAGAGACATAGTTACCACTAAATGTGCTAGGATAGTAGAATGTTAACCATGAACTACCGCTACCGAGTCTACCCAAATACCGCTCAAGAACAATTGCTCAAAGAGTGGATGGACACTTGTCGCGTCGCATATAACTACGGGCTGCGAGAAATCAAGGACTGGTGCAATAGTCGGAAATGTATGGTTGACAGATGCTCCATCAGTCATGAGTACATCATGCCTGCTGATAGCCCTTTCCCAGGCGAGGTAAAACAGCTTAATGCTCTGCCAAGTGCTAAAAAGGTGTTTCCAAGGGTTGGGTGAAGTACCAAGCCAAGTGTTGCAGCAAGCTCTCAAGCAATTGCACCGAGCATGGGAAGGATTTCAAAAAATTGGGCATGGGTTCCCTCGATTTAAAAAGTTTGGGCAATTCAAATCTTTGTTGTTTCCCCAGTTTGCCAAGAATCCGGTGAGTGGGATACATATTTCCCTACCGAAACTTGGGTTGATTCCCATTAATTTGCATCGCCCAATTCCCAGTGGTTTTGTGGTGAAGCAAGTACGGATCATCAACAAAGCTGATAGATGGTACGCATCTATTAACATCCAATGTGATGTTAACATCCCCAACTCCAGTCCACAGGGTCATCCAATTGGAGTAGACGTTGGACTTTCTAAGTTTCTGGCAACCAGTGACGGGTTAATCGTAAAATCGCCTAAGTTCTTAAAAGTCATGCAACGCAAGCTGAAATTGCTGCAACGCAGACTTTCTCGAAAAAAGAAGCGGTCTAAAAACTACGAAAAACAACGCATTAAGGTTGCTAGAATCCACCACAAAATTGACAACACCCGTAAGGACTTCCACTTTAAAAAAGCTCATGTTCTTTGTGATGCTGGCGATATGGTCTTCATGGAAGACTTGGATTACCGAATCCTTGCCAAAGGTATGCTTGGAAAGCAAATGCTTGACGCCGGATTTGGACAGTTCCGAACTATCACGAAGTACGTGTGTTGGAAGCGTGGCAAGTTTTTCGGCGAGGTTAGTGCTAGGGGGACTTCTCAGGAGTGTCCTGAGTGTGGTGCAGAAGTTAGAAAGGATTTGAGTGTGAGAGTTCATTCTTGTTCTAGCTGTGGCTATACAACGGATAGAGATGTTGCTAGTGGTCAAGTGATCAGAAATAGGGGAATAGAATTGATTAGTACCGATGGACAGTCGGGAATTCAAAATGCCTATGCAGACGGTTTACCGGGGGTTGAGATGTCTCAGCCTAGGTCAATGTCGAAATCCCGTAAGGGAACAACTAGGAAACCTAAGAAGTGATTCTTAGAAGCTCCGCACCTTGGCTGTTGGAGTGATGTCACAATGGGGCGGCGTCTAAATGACAAGTGTGTCGATCGAGTCCGCGTAGTGTCAATTTTATTTGTCTGCTAGGCTGATTGAGAGTTCTAAGAATTGTAAAAATTTCAGGATAGCACTGAGTTGAAGCAAAATCCTTTGAAAAACATGAGAAATTTTTGGAGTCTGGCTGTTTTGGGATTTGCGATCGCCGCCGTGAATAATTCTTTGATACCTGATGTTTGGGCATTTCAGTCTCAACCTGCTGCGGGATATGTTGTCGATAGACAAACAGAACAACGCAGCGCGGATGTAGCAACCCAGTTGACGGGAGGAATAGAACATCAGGAAGCAACAAACAAGCAAACGGTTTCCAGTTTCCCGAGTTTGTTTTGGGAATTCAATAATTTACCTAAAATTTCCTATTCCCAATTGTTGGAGGTGCTGGCGAGACAACCAGACTCAAATTCTACGGAGAGAGAAACTGCTGCACAGCCGGAAGATGTAGCACGTTTTCAAAAGGTTGTACAGTATGCAAAACAACAAAATTTGCCCGATCGGTCGATCGGAGAAATCGTACAGGCGATCGCCGATAATTTCCTAGGACAACCCTACGCCGAGGGTTTGCTGGACAAATCCGGCGAAGAAAAGTTGATCGTAACTTTAAATAAATTTGATTGCGTTTTGTTTGTAGAAACCGTGCTGGCGATCGCCCGAGGCGTAGCAGTACAAGACTACGACTATCAAAATTTTGTCGATCGCATAGAAGAACAGCGGTATTTAAACGGTAAAATGAACGGTTATTGCAGTAGATTGCACTATTTTTCCGAATGGATTAACGACAATCAAAAACGGCAAAATGTGGAAAACATCACCGCTAAATTGGGCGGAGTTCCCATGAATAAACAACTAAATTTCATGAGCCAGCATCGCAGCAGTTACCCGCAAATGGTGAAGGACGAAGCGACTTATCAGTGCATAGTTAGCCAAGAAGCAAACTTAGCCAAAACTACTGTTAATTACATACCGACCAATCGGATAAAAAGTGTTTATTCTCAGTTAAAACCAGGAGATATTGTGGCGGTAGCCACGGATGTTAAAGGATTGGATGTCACCCACACGGGCTTTGTTTATCGGAATGCTGACGGGAATATGGGTTTAATTCACGCTTCGCCGGCGGGACAGGTGACGGTAGCTTACGACTTGCACAGATATATTAGCAGAGTTGAAAGTGCGATCGGCATTGTAGTAGCTAGAGCGAAAGCACCTAATCCAATTCGTTTGTAGTCGTAGGGTGCGTCAGTTGGTATTATTTTAGCTACCAATTCAAAATCTCTGTGCTGACGCACCCTACAAACTAATTATGTATTTTTCCGCTTCAGCCGAACCACCAAAACCCACCCGAGAATACATCCCAAAATATAGCCAATAAAATCCTCCCAAGCAAAGCCACTACCGAGAAACAAACGCCCGAATAATGTAGCGCGAACAGCTTGTAAAAAAGCAGGTCGCCACAGTTGGCTGAATTCAATTATGCAGTTAAAAATTAAAACTGCCCACGCAGTTTTACTCGGAGATGCTTGGGGAAATATGAAAACAATTAGCAGAATTAAGAAAATTTGATAGAGGAAATCGCCAAAGTAATCGTTAAAAAACTCTTGTCCTGGGCCTGAGTAGAATTCGCTAGTTAAACCGATGATGAAAATAGGGATGATATTGAGAAAAAGGGCAACTCGATAGTCAAAAAAGCGGTGAGTACGATCGAACGGTAGCTTCATTTAAACTAATAATATCAATTGCGGTTGCGCCGGAATGATGTAGAGGACACGGCAGTGCCGTGTCCCTACCGTGATTTATTGTAGGGACACGGCAATGCCGTGTCCTCCGGGTAAGGTAAGGACACGGCAATGCCGTGTTCTTACGTTTTGCTAAAAATCAATACTCAAAGGCGCTCTCGGAAACGGAATTACATCCCGAATATTGCCCATTCCCGTCATGAACTGCACCAGCCGTTCAAACCCCAAACCAAAGCCAGCGTGAGGGACAGTACCGTAGCGGCGCAAATCCAAATACCACCACAATTCGTCTTTATTCATACCTTGAGCTTCCATGCGCCGCTCCAAAACATCCAGCCGTTCTTCCCGCTGCGAACCGCCGATGATTTCCCCAATATTAGGAGCCAAAACATCCATTGCTCGCACGGTTTTCTCGTCATCGCTTAAACGCATATAAAACGCTTTAATCCCGACGGGATAATCGCTAACAATTGTCGGTTTTTTAAACAAATCCTCAGCCAAATAGCGCTCATGTTCCGACTGCAAATCCAAACCCCAACTTACCGGAAAATCAAATTTTTTGTCTGCTTTTTCCAAAAGTGCGATCGCCTCCGTGTAGGTAATCCGCTCAAACTGATTGTTAATGATATTTTCCGCAGTAGCCAGAACCGTCTTATCTATCCGCTCGTTGAAAAACTCCATATCTTCCGAACAATGCTCCAAAACGTATTTAAAAATGTACTTTAAAAACGCCTCAGCCAAATCCATATTTCCCTGCAAATCGCAGAAAGCCATCTCTGGTTCAATCATCCAAAACTCAGCTAAATGTCGCGAAGTATTAGAATTTTCGGCTCGGAAAGTCGGGCCAAAAGTGTAAACATTTCCGAAAGCCATCGCCATTACTTCCGCTTCCAACTGGCCGCTAACTGTTAAATAGGCGCGCTTTCCAAAAAAGTCTTTGGCATAATCAACTTCTTGGGAATCAGTGCGCGGCACATTCTTTAAGTCAAAGTTAGTAACGGCGAACATTTCCCCTGCACCTTCACAGTCGCTAGCAGCAATAATCGGAGTATGAACCCACAGAAAGCCGCGTTCTTGAAAAAATTGGTGTACCGCCGCCGAACAAGCATTGCGGACTCGAAAAACAGCACCGTGGGTGTTTGTGCGCGGTCGCAAATGCGCGATTGTTCGCAAGAATTCCAATGAATGCCGCTTTTTTTGCAGCGGATAAGTTTGCGGATCGGCATCGCCGTAAACTTGTACTTGTGAAGCTTTCAACTCAATCCGCTGTCCTTTCGCCGGAGATGCTACCAGCACTCCCGACACTTCTAAAGATGCGCCTGTATTCAGTTGTTTTAGTATATTCTCAAAGTCTGGCAAATCGGAATTTATGACTACTTGCAAATTAGCCATCGCCGAACCGTCGTTGACTTCGACAAAGGCAAATTCTTTTAATTCGCGTTTGGTGCGAACCCAGCCTTGAACAGTTACAGTTTCGTCTGGTTCACCAGCGCGCAAAATTGCTGCAATTCGTTGATTTGTCATATTTACTCCTGTTTATTTAATATTTTGCACCATAGTTCTCTCTTTTCTCTTCCTCTGCGCCCTCTGCGCCCTCTGCGGTAAAAAAAAATTAAAAACTATCCCGCATAAGATTTCAAAATCCAACCGAGCAAAATACCGAGTCCCCCAAAGCGAACAGCTTGCCAAAAAGGTTGTTTTATGCTAACCCAAGAAAACAGACTGCTTTCTAAATTTAGCTCGATCGTTTCCAATTCTTGCTCAATTTCCCGCAATTCTTTCTTCAGTTGCGGCAATGGATTTTGGCGCACTGATTCGCGGACATCTTCCCGCCTATGCCTAAGTTCGGCTTGGCGCTGTCGATCGACCTGAATTTGAGTGTACCGTTCTCTGACTGCCACGAGCGATCGCTCCACAGTTTCCAGCGCTACAGCAAACTCGCTTTCATCTTCTCTCGGTGTTTCTCGATTTAATTCTGACGGCTGTTGAGGCATTTCGATCGGCAAACCTGACAATAATTCAAAAAACTAATTTACAATTTAGTTGTTATTATATGCAGTATATTTTTAAATTCAAAAACAGCAGCCAAATTGCTATAATTTTTACCTATGCTTGAAACTACACAAACAACCCAAACTGTCAACCTCAACGAGCTAAGCACGGTAGAACTAGCTCAAGCTCTAGCAGCGCGCCTGGCGATCGCCGAAAAAGATTGGCACCGCCTCAAAGCCAACCGTTCCGCCCGGGCCTGCGAGCAAGCTGCGGCTGCTTTGGTCTTTTTGCTTAAAAAACAGCCCGAAGAAGCTCTCCCGCGCTTAAACCAAGCAGCAGGATGGTTGGATCGATCGATCTCTGCTCCTGGCTGTCCCACCCACGGTAAATAATTTTGAGTTTTGAGTATTGACTTTTGACTTGATTAGTCGCAGAAAACTTAGACAATCGCGCCGCACGATCGAGCGGCGCGATTGTGAGATCAAAAAGATTTATACTTTTTTAACTCAAAACTTACATTTTGGATTACAATCAGCTATCAATAGCCAGATCCTCCAAATTCTAAATCCCACCAGCTTGGGCCCGGCAACGAAAAAATTTGCAGGTCTAGCGTTAGTGAAAAATCCTGCAAAATAGCGGTTCTAGCGCGAGCGAGACAGCCGGTAGCGACTGGGAAGTTCTTTGCACAGCCGTAACTCTGTACCTTGAGAATTCCACTCTACCCGATCGAATATTTGGTAAAGAATAAACAACCCCCTACCACATTCCTGTTCCACATGGGGGAGTGCAGAGTCATCTGCTAGGAGACTGTTGCAATCATCGGTATAAAGGTTGCAATCGCAAGGGGCATTAAAGCCAGAACCTTCATCCGATATCACCCACCAATATTGGTTTTGGACTATCGAAAAGCGGACTCCAACAGTTTTACCGGGGTCTAACTTGTTTCCATGCTTAGCAGCATTTACCAAAGCTTCTTGAAGCCCCAACCGCAATTCTGCTTGCCAGTGATCCGGAAGCTCTGCTAGGAGCAGATCCAAAATGGGACAAAGGTATAGGGTAGAAGCGAAGCTAATCGTAATCCAATTGCGTCCGACCGGACGGGCTGAAATAGCAATCACTCAGAAAACTCCCTAACTTTCAGGTGGATAAAGTTCACACCCTGCATAGTTGGCTCCCTAGTATTCAAAATGCTAATTAATTGAGCGGCGCAGCTCTACTTCTATCTTAGAGTATTAAAGCAGTTAAGAAAAGCAAACAACATCACAAAATATTCTGCGATTCTCAGAAACGAAGGCCGGGAACCACCAGTAATTTTACTTATAAGTTTCATTGGCTGCCAGATTTTTGATGTCGGGTTTTCCTAATTCGCAACGCTGAGCTCTGCATCCCCAAGCCCTCAACAATTCTCCGACAAAACGATCCCCACCTTAAAAAGATTGGAAATATCTATATAAAAGTCGATCCCTCTACCATCGCCAATGGGGATCGACCATCGCCGCCCTCGCTTTGCGCCGATCGATCGCGAGCTCTCTCTTACCCCCAAAAAGCACAATCATCATACTTAGGTATGTTGCAGCCGAAACCCGATATATTTCCCAAATGCCGATCGGGGCAAATATCTTGCACTGCTGCGACCCTCACCCAACTAAATATTCGTTACAAAACTTGTTGCGCCCCAGTTGGGATCTTGCGAGATCCCAACTCGCCCAAATTGACGAATCCTTTGCTGGCCGGGGCCCGGCACTTTTGCCAAATTTTATAAATCTGAACGTCGCGATACAATAGTTAAAGTAAATAATTATTTCTTTACATCATGCAAACAACCCCAGCCATCACCGCAGCCCCCATTCCCGGCACATACTGGCAGTGGCGGGGCCATTCAGTGTACTACGTTCGATCCTCTTCGAGGGCTCCGCTAACCGGCGATCGACATCCAGAACACCCTCCCCTGCTGTTAATTCACGGTTTTGGAGCGTCCACAGACCACTGGCGCAAAAATATCAGCGGGCTGAGCAAAGAATTTGAAGTGTGGGCGATCGACCTTTTGGGATTCGGGCGATCGGCAAAACCCGAAATTCAGTACAGCGGAGACCTCTGGCGCGACCAACTCCACGACTTCATCACCAATATCATCGGCCGGCCCGCCGTACTAGCCGGCAACTCCCTCGGAGGCTACGCCGCCTTGTGTGTAGCCGCCGGGCGCCCCGAATCAGCCGCCGGACTGATCTTAATCAACAGCGCCGGGCCCTTCAGCGAACCCCAGCCAGCACCCGAAGCCCCGCCCTTACAAAAAGCCATATCTGCGGTAGCTAAAACCTTATTCCAGCAAGATTGGGCAAGTTTTCTGCTGTTCCAGTACGTGCGCCAGCGATCGACAATTCGGAAAACCCTAGAAAAAGTTTATCTCGACCAAAGCGCCGTCACAGACCAATTAGTAGAGGAAATTTACCAACCCTCCTGCGATCCCGGTGCGCCCAAAGTATTCGCCTCCGTATTCAGAACACCCCAAGGCGAAAAAATCGACGTATTGCTGAGTCAATTAACCTGCGGGCTGCTAATGCTGTGGGGAGAAGGCGATCCGTGGATGAATTCCACAGACAGAAGCGCCAAATTTCGCAAACACTATCCGCAGTTGACAGAACACTTTATCAAAGCCGGTCACTGTCCCCACGACGAAGTACCAGAACAAATCAACGAACTGATTCGCACCTGGATAATTGACTAGGGCATTGTTGACGGTTGACTGCTGACTGCTGACGGTTGACGGTTGACGGTTGACGGTTGACGGTTGACTCATGACTAATGACTCATGACTAATGACTGATGACTTCATTTAACTTTCCGGTTAATCTCAACTCAAACATTCTGAGGAGAACGAAACCATGACCGACAAAAAAACTCGCCGCCATTTTATATTGAGCAGTATAGCTGTTGCCGGCGGCATTGCAGGTGCTAAGGCGATCGAACAGCAGGATCTCGAAATCGCAGCCGCACCCAATAACCGGGCGGCCGCCACAGTCAAAATGCCAGAACGACTGTTAGGCAAAACCGGCGTGAAAGTGCCGATTTTCGGTTTGGGGGGGGCCGGACAAACACCGCTGTCGCAGCCGGGAAGAGAAGCAGAAGCGGCGGCGCAAATTGAACGTGCGATCGAACTAGGCATTCGCTATTTTGACACGGCGGCCGACTACGGGCCCAGTGAAGAAAACTTAGGCAAAGTTTTGCCAAAATATCGATCGCGCCTATTCCTTGCCACAAAAACTGCCGCCCGAGACAGAGACGGCGCATGGAGAGACTTAGAACGATCGCTCAAAAGATTGAAAACCGATCGGCTAGACTTGTGGCAGTTACACCACGTCTCATTCAAAGCAGAATTAGACCAAATTTTCAGCGCCAAAGGAGCAATCAAGGCGATCGAAGAAGCCAAACAACAAAAAATAATTCGTTTTTCCGGTATCACCGGACACCACGAACCAGCGATTATTGCTGCTGGCTTGCAGCGCTATCCTTTTGACACAACATTAATCTGCCTCAACGCCGCCGAAAAACACCATCCCCGTTCTTTTCTAGCCAACGCTTTACCAGTCGCCAAAGCCAAAAACATCGGCGTCATCGCCATGAAAGTACCAGCTTACGGCAAATTATTTCAGAACGGTGTTTTAGATGGAATGCACCAAGCAATGGGATACACGCTTTCACTCCCGGGCGTACACTGCTGCGTCATCGCCGCCGACAATGTAAAACAATTGGAAGAAAACTTCAAAGCCGCCCAAGCATTCAAACCGCTGAGTCAGGCACAAATGGCAGCAATTGAGAAGCGAACGGCTGCTGCTTGGCAAGAAAATACATTTTTCCGACAATGGACTTAGTTGCCAAATTCCCAAGGTCGATCGGCCTGGGGAAGCTGTCAAAACTCCTCAAATCAAAAAGTCAGGCGACCCAATCGTGTCGCCTGACTTCATATCACAAAAACTGCCATTTGTCAATAGCAAATAACTATTTCTTTTGTCGTTTAGCCTCATCTAACCGTCTGCGATCGCCCCACTCAACCGCAGTCAAATAGGCAACCCCGCCAGTTACGGTGATCAGGAGTACAAAAGCCACTAAAACAAGAACATTAGCAATAGAAGATCCCACAACGCCTCCGGCAAACTTAATACTTGATAATTGAGATTTTAGACCAAAAACCAGGATGAAAAAGTAGGAAATAGGGAACACAGAATAGTTAGTTTATTCTTCTTCCTTCTTCCTTCCTCCCCTTGGGGAGTTCTGCTTCCTTCCTCTGTCAAATTGCTGGCAACTCTGACAAAATTGTAAATCTCACATGATTAATTGCCAGACTCCCCACGGAAACATCCTCCTTATTCAAAGGAAGACCACCACTCGTGAGACTTTGGAACCGCACTCCCTTGCCAATTTCTACGTGATACCAAGCTAAGCCCATAAAAAATCGCAAAGGATAAGGGCCTCTATCTTGAATATCATCAGGATTAGATTCCATCGGCACCCAGCCAAAACCCGGAATGTAAAACTCTAGCCAAACATGATTGAAATCCGGTTCCAGCGGCAAACCTTTTCTGTCAGCAAAAGCCGGACACTTGTAGCGCCCGATCGTGCGACAAGCAATCCCGTTCAACCTTGCCAAAGCCAACAACACGCCCACATACTCGCCGCAAGAACCGATGCCGCGCCGCAGTACAATATCGGGAGTGTCAATGTGAGGCCGAATCCCGTAGGAAAGTTGGTCGTAAACAAAGTTGCGAATACTCAGTAATTGTCTCAGAATATTAGTTTCTGAGCCAATCGCGGCCACAGCAGCCGATCGCACAATCTCCGTATCCATCGCCAAATTATCATTATCCACCAAATACTTAGCTGCAAACTCCGGCGACAGTTGCGGAATCTTTTCCACATTCCGAGGCGACAACTGATACTTAATCGATCGAACTTCTAACAAAGCCTTCCAGCCAAAAATTCGGCGTTCCCCAGCGTGCAGCCGATCGAACTTAAACACCGCCACCCGTTCCCCTTCCTGAATTTCCTCAGTAAAAGGCATTCCAATTGGCGTAATTTTCCTGACCTTTTGGCGGTGAGTTTCCGAAGGTAAAGCAATCCGCCACTCCAAATTATCAATTTCTACCTCATCGAGAGGGGACAGTTCCTCCACATAAGACATTTCCATCAAAAAACCGTTTGACAGAGCGTAGTTTTCGGCTTCATTGTAGTGAAAATGCAAAGGGTGAATAAAAGTGCGATTGCGCTTCGTCAACTGAAAAGGATCTTCGGCATTCGGGTCATCCCGGATGTAAAGTTCATCCCCGGCATAAGCCACGTACAAAATCTCTTCCCCAGTCTCAGAATCCTTGTGAAAAGCCAAACCCGAAGGCCACTCAAAGGGAGTCAAAACGCTATATTTAATTTCTCCTGTTGCCCGTTCCAAACAGTAAACAGTTTGCTCAGTCTTATCGCAAACCCAAAGTTCTTCATCCCGGACAGTGATATTTTCTACCCCAATACCCGGAGCATAAAATCGCGTAATTTCCCGACCAGTTTTCACGTCAAAAACCAGAATATAGCCCAATCTCTGGCAAGTCACATAAAGCGTAGATTTCCAAACTGCAATCCCGTCAACAGGATAAGGAAGCGAAACAAAATGTTCCGGCTTGAGTTCTGCGATCGCCCCATCCTGAATTGCGCCCGGACAGCAACAAATATCCTCATCGTGCGCGAACCAGAGAGTATCTTCGGAAATAGCCAGCCCGGTTGCGCCCGCAAACTTAGCCGTTTGACAAGGATTCAAAACAGTCGTGTTGTCAGTTTCTCGATCGATCTCCAATAGCAGCCCTTCGGCGCGATCGACCGCGAACAACTTATTTCCTAAAAAAGTAATGCCATGTAGTGCCAAGACTCCGATCGGTCTTACCATCCGCAGCCCCGAAGGCTGTTTGTCCGAGAGAACTGGTGAATCGAGATTCATGCTAAATTTCTTGCCGGTATTGTACAGAAGACCTGATTCGTAACTTGTAGCCGATCGCTTGAGGTTCATCGGTAAAATTGCTGACACTCCTGATATCCAGGACTGACGCATCAACCGAGTTTCTTAACGAAAATACGCATTGTAGCCTCTTGCCAGAGTTAAAAAACCCAGAATATTAGTGCTTCTCAAAGTTGGGTTGAACTTGTTAAACCCAACCTGCTGCCGTAAAGGCAAGTAAGTATAACTACTAAGCTACCACTGAAAAACGCGACCCATAATTCCATATTGGTCAGAGAAGCCAAACTAATCCTATCTCCCTGAAGATATAAATTAAGTACAATAGATTACTATATCCGTCAAAACCTTGGGTAGAATAAAACCGTACGATCAAGTTCCTATGTTCATCAAAAGGCAGGTTCGTCATGGATTGGAAGTCTGCTCTAAACACCGGTACTCTTTCCTTAATTCTGTCTTTACAGGCAGTTGTCGCCGGTAGTTTCTTAATACCAGCTCTTGCTCTCAACAGCCCTGCAAACAGCGTCGGGCGCCCCTCGCGACGGCAGCTCCCCCTCAACTGGCAAACACTTCAACCCCCCGGACAAACCAGAAACAGACCGAACAGCCAGCAACCGGGAGCCACGTGGAATAACTTTCAACCGCCGGAGCAGGGAGTACCGGGAAGGCGGGAAGGGGGAGGAACCCGCGGCTTGGTATGCCCTGCTGCCATAACTGCCTTGATTCCCCAATCAACTATGGGGAAAACCATATCAGCAAAGCCGACATTTTTCTACTACCTTCCCGTAGCCCTCGACAAAACAGTTCAGTTTGAGTTAGCAGACGAAAGGGACAAAACAATATACAAAAAAAGTTTTCGGATGGTAACTAGCCGTCCTGGTATCGTTAGCGTCAGCCTCGGCTCCGACGACAACTCCCCAGCCCTGGAAGTTGGCAAAAACTATCAATGGTACTTTACTATCAAATGCAACCCAAAAAATACAGATGATGTTCTCGTTTCTGGGTGGATCAACCGTACCACGATCGCCCCAACCGTGAAAACAGAGTTGGATCGATCGGGCGATCGCGCCAAGCTCAGCATCTTCGCCCAACAAGGTCTCTGGTACGAGTACCTGGCCACTTTAGCTCAATTGCGTATCGAGTCTCCCAGCGATGTTAGTTTAGCGCTCAAGTGGTCAGAAGTGTTGAACTCAGTCGAACTCGGCAAAATCGCCCGAGAACCATTAGTCACAAGTGAGTTAACACCCATAACCAGAAAATAATTCGACTGGTGCAGCAAATACCAAAAACCCGGTTTCGAGCGCTGTCTTTGGCAGCGCCACACTCAGCCAGTAGGTCAGGAACTCAGGGAATCAACGCCACTGAGCTTGTAAGAAATTGCAAGCTGTTCTGACCAGACCCCTCGCTCGCGAGGAGATGTTATTTAGGTCACGACACCGGCGAATGCGACGCCAGTTTTCCGCTCTGTCATCTGCGATTAAACAGTTTTAAAGTCACTGAAACAGTGTCGCAGGTCTAACAAGCCTTTATAACCAGGTCGAGGCGAACATTACCCCGCAAGGGAGGCTCCACAAGAGCAAACATTATGCGATCGCCGGTTGTGAGATTTGAGGCGGTAACTGTCCTGCCGAAAGTACATTACAAAAGTACACCAAGTCAAGCAACCCCAAGGCGGTAATGGATAAAGAAAGATTCAAGGCGGTTGAAACCGCCGGGTCGTTTCCCTCTCAGGACTAAAGTCTCTGAGTTTCCCACTTACCGAGCTATTTTATGATTTTTGCGACGTTGGGGTTTTTTTGGTCGATCGTCCTCAATAAATTAAAATTTTTGTCCTCGCCAGCAGTTCGGGTTCGTGGCATCTTCAAAGCCGGACTGCTGAAAATTTTATGGTCAAATTGCGCCCAATACTCAATGGTAAACTGGCATAGTCAAGCAGCAGACAAACTGATTTTACAAAAATTATTAATTATGCGCCCGAGACCAAATATTGCAATATTTCGGTTGGGGATTTCACTTCTAACTGCGCTCCCGATCGCTTGCTTTTATGCAAATAAAGCCATATCCCAAACGGACAATATTTCTCAGTTGCCCGCCACCGCTGACAACTCAGCAGATGGCAACAGAGTATTAGCACTGCAAAAACTCGAAATCCAGCAGGATGAAACTGCCACAAACTTAAATCAAATCCCGGATTCGAGCCAGAGCAATCCTGAACCAGAAACACGATCGAACCGCGCCGAGAACAGGCAAGATGCCTGTTCCACAATCGATGAAACTGCTTGTGGTGCGGGCATTTTGCCCGTAGCAAAAAATCCCGTTGACAACGATCCAAAATGTCAGAACCAGCTACATTGCCATGTTTTAGCCCAGAACCAACAAACTGTACCTCCAAACCTGCCACCTCCGCCGACTCAACCAGATCCAAATCGCGATCGATTTCTGCAACCAGCCCCGCAGCCTTCGGCAGAACCGAACCAAGTACCGCCAACAGTTGCACCAGAGCCCCCGTCGCCAGTGCCCCAACCGCTGCCCAATACGGTAATTCAGGTGCAGAAAATTCAAGTAGTTGGCAGCACAATTTTAAGCCAAGACGAAATTAATGCCTTAGTCAATCCGTTAGAGGGTCGTTCTGCCACCCTAGAACAGCTCAAACAAATTGCCGACAAAATTACCGAAATTTACCTCAATCGTGGCTACATCACTTCGAGAGCCGTCTTGCCACCTCAAACGATCGCAGCAGGCATAGTCCAAATTCAAGTTATCGAAGGCAAGCTAGCCAAAATTGAGGTAGAAGGAGCTAAAAGACTGCATCAAAGTTACATCCGCAGCCGGATTCGACTCGGTGCCGGAATACCTTTAAGCACAGCTTCATTAGAAGACCAACTCCGGCTGCTGCGGGTCGATCCTTTATTTGACAATGTAGAAGCTAGTTTGCGGGCTGGTGATAATGAAGGCGAGAGCATTCTGATCGTCCGAGTCTCGGAAGCTAATCCGTTTCAATCCAGTTTCAGCTTTGATAATTACTCTCCTCCGAGTGTCGGTTCCGAAAGATTGGGAGTTAGTTTGCGGCACCGCAATATAACCGGAAATGGCGACGAAATTGCGGGTG
Source organism: Cyanobacteria bacterium VAR_87_metabat_62 (assembly GCA_031427135.1). Taxonomy (GTDB): domain Bacteria; phylum Cyanobacteriota; class Cyanobacteriia; order Cyanobacteriales; family Microcoleaceae; genus Microcoleus. Next base: position 47,872 of record JANPMV010000024.1, read on the forward strand.
CTTATTATCGATCGCTAGGTGATTCAGACGTGTTCGATTTCAGCTATCGCGTGCCCCTAAATGCGATGAACGGCACTTTGCAATTGAGGGCAGCGCCGAACCGCAACAGTATTGTACAAGCACCTTTTGACACTTTTGATATTTCTGGAAAATCGCATTTATTTGAACTTAGTTACCGCCAGCCGCTGCGGAGAACGCCGATCGAAGAATTTGCCTTATCTGGCGGTCTTACTTATCAGACAGGCAGAACTTTTCTCGCCGGCGAACCGTTTCCTTTTGGCATCGGCCCGGATGCTCAGGGTGTCACGACTACGACTGCGATCAAACTGGGACAAGACTACATTCGGCGTGACCCGCAGGGTGCTTGGGCCGTGCGATCGCAATTTACGATCGGCACTAGCTTGTTTGATGCTACTCAAAACGAAGGTTCCGTTCCCGACGGACAATTTTTGAGTTGGCTGGGTCAAGTGCAGCGAGTACAGCGATTGAACGATAAACATTTATTAATTTTGCAGTCAGACTTGCAGTTGTCAGCTAATAGTTTGTTGCCTTCGCAGCAATTTGTAATTGGCGGCGGACAATCTTTGCGCGGCTACCGCCAAAATGCCCGTTCTGGCGATAACGGCTTCAGAGTTTCGATCGAGAATCGGATTACTTTGCAGCGGGATGCTTCGGGAAATCCCAAACTTCAATTAGCTCCTTTTTTGGATGCGGGTACGGTGTGGAACGTTGCCAACAATCCTAATAAATTAACCAATCAACGATTTTTAGCAGGTGCGGGTTTGGGGGTAATCTGGGAACCGATACGGCGAGTGAACTTGCGCGTAGATTACGCTTTTCCTTTAGTCAGAATTAGCGATAAAGGCGACAATCTGCAAGATAACGGCATTTACTTCAACATCATTTATACGCCATAATAAAAAAGAGAGATGATATCAATTTCGGCTGTGCCGGAATGATAAGCGAGGATACGGCAGTGCCGTATCCCTACCGTGAATTGTAGGGATACGGCAGTGCCGTATCCTGATTTCGGGTAACATTAATTCCGTCATTAATTGTAGGGACACGGCACTGCCGTGTCCTGATTTCGGATAATACTAATTTCGATGCTAAGCTGTTCGACATCTAAATTGCATTTTTTGTGCGGGCTCTTAGGCCCACCCCACAAGAACTTTATCAATTTTTGACTGTGTAGTTTAAATGCAGAACAGCTTACCGGATTTGATATGATTCGGCGGTTGAAACCGCTACTACAAAAACAAAGTCCGCCTCCGCAGACAAGCGAAATAAATCCGTTGCCGAAATTCCTTCTACATCCGATTTTAATCTCCGACTTCCCCGACAACCTCCGCAGCAGCCTGAGTTTCGAGCCAGAGTTTGAGCAACAAGAGCTCCGCCCGATCGCCCAAAACAGTCGCAAACACCCCATCAGCGCCCTCAGACGCGCTTCCTATCCACGTACCGCGCAACGTCACCTCTACAAAGTCAGCATCAGCAACACAAAGGGCGATCGCCTCGCACTCGTCTCGGCGGGCCTCAGATTCCAACAGAGACAGCGCCGGCAAATTCGCCGGCAGCAAAAATGCCGCAGTGCTCGGTTCGACGCTGATGCTTTGACCAACTCGCATAGCCAGCACAACTCGCAGCGCCACTAACTGTTCGGGAGATTGAGCTAAACGCTCCAGGTTAAAGCCCGTTTCAGTGTAAGTCAACTTCAGCATATTGACAGCCCTAAATTTGGAATTGAAAATTGAAAATTGAAAATTGGGAATAGGGAATGGGGGAATGGGGGAATGGGGAATTGGGAATCGGGAATTGGGCATTGGATAGGTCGGAATGAAAAGTTTGTTATTCCGAGCTAAAATCCTTTTCAATTACAGGACTGAATTAGCTATTACCAATTACCAATGCCCGATGCCCGATGCCCTATTCCCCATTTTCCATTCCCCATTCCCCCATTCCCCCATTCCCTATTCCCCAATTTGGTATTCGTGCCAAAACATTTCGGCAAAAGCAACAGTGGGGTGCATAGGAGCCTTTGGCTTGGTTCGCAGAGGCATTGCAGCTTCTGTGGGAGTTCGATCGCCCTTACGAGAATTGCACCGCGAGCAAGCCGTCACCACGTTGTCCCAAGTATGCGTCCCGCCCTTCGATCGAGGCATGACGTGATCCAGCGTCAAATGCCGATTATTGCCACAGTATTGGCAAACATGAGCGTCGCGGCGCAGAACTTCCCGGCGATTGACCGGCGGCACTTTCCAAAGCCGTTCCCTGTTGCCAAAAGTCAAGCGGATTTGTTCGGGTACGTGGATGCTGGTGCTGGGCGATCGCACTAGCCAGCCGTTGCCGATGCTAAAATCCAGAGCTTGGGCCTTGCCTGTTACCAAAAGTACGATCGCTCGTTTGATGTTGACACGGCTCATCGGTAGGTAATTCTGAGAAAACACCACCACAGATTGCCTCAATACATCAGTTACTACGTTCACGGCTTGCTCCTCCTCATCAATTTAGGATTTTAAACTTGGGATGTCGGATGTTGAATTTTGGGTAGTTCCTCAGCATTGGCTACATCTGGTTTTTTGCCAGTTCCCCAAGCACATCGAATTGCTCAAATATCCAATCAAATGCCCCCGCTTCTCTTACTTAGAAACGGGGGCTAGAAAAACTGCGTTCATGCAAATTTTGATCCAGTGTTGGTACAGTCGTTTAGCTGTACCTCCCGCTTCGCGTATCTATGTGTGGCTGTGCCACTTGCAGACCGTCCCGGCCTACCTCGTTGTAATTAATTTCTGCAATTTGTCCTAATCCACTATAACCGGGTTTAATTAGGCTTAGCAGGGCCCACGAGGTCGCTGTGACGGTAGCCAAACCCGTCATAAAGACGTGCCGTGACGACTCTGTGCGATTCCTGGGGCGATCGCACTTGAGTTGATAGGTGGGGTAGGTGGGGAGAAATTTCACAAGGCAGAAAGTAGTAAGAGACCTTTAAATCTAGCTTTAAACATACTACACTGATATTACAGATATGTCCACCGTCACGGAGAAAAAATTATGCATACCCTACCTAGAACCTCAACCACCGAAATGGAAGTCACCAGCATTCGACTGGAAAAAGAACTCAAGGAGAGACTAAAAGAGCTTGCGGGTAATCAAGGCTATCAAGCTTTGATTCGAGATTTGCTCTGGAATTATGTCCAGCAGAAGTCTGGAGAGTATCGTCAGATGTTTAGTCGATCGGATATTCGAGCCAGTATTAATGCCACAGCACAGCAGGAGGAACGCTGCGCGCTTACAGGAGAGTTGATTCGACCGGGCGGGCCGATGTTATTAGGGCTGACGATGCACGGCGAAATGGTGCCGCTGAGTATGGGGAGTATGGCTGGGTAAACCAGTTTATCGAAAAATTTGCGATCGGCCTGGGGCCTTCTCCCCAGGCGCTGAAGATAAAATCCCGAAGCATTTAAAAAATATCTATTTAACGAACCGCGAAGACGCAAAGTGCGCGTTCCCCGCAGGGGTTCCCGTTCCCCGCAGGGGTTCCCGAAGGGTAGGGTAGGAAGATCGAAGGGATATCTGCGGGCTCGAAGACGTGCTCGCCAATGCTAAACTTTCCATCGGGCGTGCCGACAGATGGTAAATTTGATGGAAAAAATTAAGGTAATGTTGAAAAACCGCTACTTGACTGCTGTAAGTTCGATCGCCCTTCTCACAATTATTGCCGGATGCGCTGCTACTGAATCGCCCCAACTTGCATCTCCTTCTCCCATAGCTGAATCTTCCCCGCCGCCGATTAAACCTAGTCAGCCGTTAACAGTCAGCGCTAACAATCCCGAAACCGCCACAAATACCAAAATCCAGCAATATCTCAACGGGTTAACAGCACAAGGTTTTGCCAAAGAAGACCAAGGGATCTGGATGCAATCGGGCAATACTTTGCTAGCTAATCATCAAGGTACTGTTCCTCTGTCAGCCGCTTCTATTACGAAAGTAGCAACATCTCTGGTAGCGCTGCAACAATTTGGGCCGGAATATCAATTTATTACGTTAATTAGTACCAACGGCACAATCAAAGACGGCGTATTAACAGGTGATTTAATTATTCAAGGTAGCGAAGATCCGTTGTTTGTGTGGGAAGAGGCGATCGCCCTTGGTAACGCCTTAAATCAAAAAGGCATCAAGCGAGTCACTGGTAGTTTGATAATTGTCGATAAATTTTACATGAATTTTGAATTAAATCCCCTCAAATCAGGAGAATTGCTCAAACAAGCATTGAACAGTCAAATCTGGCCGGCGGTCGCCACAGCCCAATATCAAACATTACCTCCAAACACCCCGAAACCCCAAATAGCAATTGAGGGTACTGTAAAAGTTTTGCCAGGACTTCCCAGCGCCGTGCAGCCTTTAGTCAAACATTATTCTTTGCCCCTCGCCGAACTGATCAAAAAAATGAATCAGTACAGCAACAACCTGATGGCAGATATGTTAGCCGATACTGTTGGCGGCGCGAAAACAGTCGCCCAAAAAGCAGCAGCAGCAACCGGAGTTCCTGCCGCCGAAATTCAACTCGTCAACGGTTCGGGATTGAGCGAAGAAAATCGCATTTCTCCCCGGGCTGCTTGCGCGTTGTTTATAGCTCTAGAACGCTATCTTCAACCTTACAGCATGACAGTTGCTGATGTCTTAACTGTAGTTGGAAAAGACAAAGGAATACTTTCAGAACGACCACTACCAAAATTAGCAGTAGTCAAATCGGGTACATTGGATAATGTTAGCGCTTTGGGCGGAGCGCTGCCAACTCAAAAACAGCAAACAGTGTGGTTTGTGATTATGAATCGAGGGGTAAATGTCGAGACATTTCGGACTCAGCAAGAGGTTTTGCTGAAAAGCTTTTTGAATGAGTGGGGAAGTGTTCAAGTTGCGCCGCCGGAATTAACGCCTAATCCTGCTAGAAATAGTAAGGCATCTCGCAGCGAAATTGTTGAATAATATCAATTCCGGCGGCATCGGATGATTAAGTTGCCGAGGGAATTGTGATATCGACCGATTGCACTTTTACCGAAGTTCCCAAACTCGATAAGGGCGGTTGAATTCCCGCAGTATTTCCGACTACTAATGTTACCAGATTATCCGGTTTCAAGTAAGTTTTGGCTACGCGCTGCACGTCGGCAATTGTTGCTGCTTCGATGCTGCGGCGATAGCGGAAAATGAAGTCTTCGGGATAACCGTAGTATTCGTAGCGCATTAGTCGCGACAAAGTTTGACTGGGATTTTCAAATTTGAAGATGAAAGAATTTAGGGTGGAATCTTTAGCAAAAGCTAATTCTTCGGCGGTAATTGGTTCGGTGCGGATACGATCGATCTCAGCGCGAATTGCCTGAATAAACGGTACTGTTGCGTCCGATCGCGTTTGGCCTCCTGCGACAAACACCCCAGGATAGTCAAATCTCGGACTCCAAGCCGCGTATACTGTGTAGGCTAAACCTTGGCGCGATCGTACATTATTGAACAAACGCCCGCCGAAACCGTTCAAAACCCCATTCATTACGTCCAAAGCACCGTAATCTGGACTGTTCAGCATTCCGCCCAAATGCCCCATCTGCACGTAACTTTGACTTAATTGCGGCTGATTTACCAAAAATATGCCGCCGCCCTGTGCGGGCGATACCGCTGGTAGTGCAGGCACTTCTGCACTTTGACTCGGTTCCCAGTTACCGAATTTTTGCTCGACGAGCGATCGCATTTTAGCAGTATCAAAGTCGCCAGAAATACCCAAAATCATATTCTTGGGGTGGAAATATTTCTGGTAAAAACTCACCAAATCGTCGCGGGAAATATTCGCCAGAGTTTTGTATTCTACAGTGCGCGCGTAGGGGCTGCGATCGCCATAAATTAACTTTTCAAACTCGCGGCTGGTAATATCGCCGGGATTATCATTGCGACGGGCGATCGCACCTTGAGTTTGGTTCTTCGCTAAATCCAACTTTTCTGCTTCAAATATTGGCTCCCGAATCACTTCCGCAAATAGATCGAAAACGGGTTCTATATCTTCAGCTAAAGCACTAAAACTAGCACTGCCAGAACTAACATCAATTCCCGTTTCTACCGAAGCTGCTCGCTGCTCTAGCAACTGATTTAGTTCATCAGCCGTATGCCGACTCGTGCCACCAGTTCGCATCACTTCTCCCGTCAAACCTCCCAGTCCGATTTTATCAGCCGGTTCAAAGCGATCGCCCGTGCGGAATAGTGCCGTTCCCCCGACTAGCGGCAGTTCCCGGTCTTCCATAAGATACACCCGGATGCCATTTTTTAGCTCGAAGCGAGTGTATTTAGGCAGTTTAATTTCTGACAGCCCGGGGAATGTTAATTCGTCGTAGTGTTTTGGTGCAGCCGCTAAGGAAGGTAACAAATTAAACGTGCCTAGTGAAACAGTAAAAAAGCAAAGCGATAGCAGAAATAACTTTACCTTTTTCAGTTTCAATTTAGTCCTTTTCATTCTTTCTCCTAATGTTTATATCGTGAAATAGCATCGGGGCAATGCTCCGCGATCGCCCTAGATGCGAATCTATTTCTTAGTCTGCGGAGGCAGACTTCGTTTTTGTAGCCGCGGTTTCAACCGCCGAGTCCAAATCGAGGCAGAGCCTCTGGATCTACGTTCCCAGGCAGAGCCTAGGAACAAGTCTTAATTCATCCGTGTATTCGTGTCAAAATCCGTGTCGTGCCTTCCTTCTTACAGTGGCAAAAGCTTGCCCACCGTGCGATTTTCCGGGCGGAAAGTTGCCTGAGAAACACGTTGAATATCAGCAGGAGCAACAGCCGCGAGATCGTCTAATTGCTTAAACAAATTTTGCCACGAACCAGTTTTCACTTGATAGTCCAGCAGCGAAAATGCCATGCCCATATTAGAATTGAGCGATCGCAATAAACCAGCTCTCGCCTGAGTTTTCACCCGCTCCAATTCCACATCAGACACCGGCTCTGTTTTCAGGCGATCGATTTCTTGGCTCAAAGCCACCGCCACCTCATCAACCGTCTTGCCCGGAGCAGTTTGAGCGTAAAATAACATCAAATTCGGATACTTTTCCCCCGGATAACCGCTGAAACCTTGAGCAGCCAAAGCTAATTGCTTTTCTACTACTAAAGACTTGTAAAGCCGAGAAGTGCGGCCGCTGCTGAGCAAAGAACCAATTATTTCATAAACCGCATTGTCGGGATGATTCATCGCCGGCTTGTGGTATCCTTCCAAATACCAAGGTTGAGTTTTTAATTTCAGCGTAACTTCTTTTGTTTGCGTTTGCGGCGGCTCCACAATTTGCAATTTTGGAGGCGCTGGTTTCGCTTTGTAGCGACCGAAATAAATTTGAGCGAGTCGCTTCACCTCCGCAGCTTTCACATCTCCTACCACCGCAACAGTTAGCTTGCTGGGGACGTAATAAGTATCGAAAAACTTCTGTACGTTGCTGCGGGTGAGGTTTCTAATGTCTTCAGTGGAGCCAATGACGGGGCGGCGGTAGGGATGGACTGAAAAGGCTTTTTCGGCAAAAACTTCGACCATTTGACCGATCGCCGAATTCTCGGTTCGCAGCCTCCGCTCTTCTAAAATCACCTGTTTTTCTTTGTAAAATTCCCGAAATACCGGTTCTAAAAACCGCTCTGATTCCATCGACATCCACAGTTCTAATTTGTTAGCTGGGAGGCTATAAAAATACATAGTGGCGTCGGTAGAAGTCGCAGCATTTAGTCCGACTCCGCCTGCTTGTTCGACTATTTTCCCAAATTCGTTGCGCTTGACAAATTGCGAAGCTTCGGCTTCAACTTTGTCAAATTCTGCTTGGAATTTGGCAACTTCTTCGGTTTTGCCGCTGGCCTTGGCTGCTTGCATTTGCTCGAAGAGTTGGTCTTGTTTTTCTAGCAGCGGCTTTTCGGCTTTGTAGTCGGTTGTGCCGATTTTTGGCGTGCCTTTGAAGGCTAAATGTTCGAGGTAGTGGGCGACTCCGGTTTGGCCGTCGGGTTCGTTTGCGCCTCCCACGTCAGCGTGAATTAAAAATGATGCTACGGGCGATCGCGGTCTTTCGAGTACGATGAATGTCATGCCGTTGTCGAGCTTGAATTCGGTGACTTGCTTGATTACTCGATCGAGCGACGGTTGAACAGACACTGCTTGGGAGCCACTAGCGGGGTTGGTGCGGGCGAGGGCGATTTCGGGCGAAATTCCCCACCACAGCAGTACAGCGGCGAGCAGGGAGGCGATGAATCGAGTTTGGCTAACGGGCGATGAGGGTTTTTGGAACTGCGGAGTCATTCGATTTTAGATTTTAGATTTTGGATAGTCAAACAAAAAAATGTTTCTGCTGAATGCCAAGGATTCTTTTCTAAGGATAAAGATTTTTTGAGGCATAAGCGATCTGTTGCGCCACAGATGTTAGGCTGATACAGCCAATCTCAAAAAGGGTCTGGAGCCCGGCGAGGAGTTTTAAGTTTGGGATTAAAGCCGCGCACAACTTAAAACTTAACATTATTTAGCCCGCCCGTCCCAAATCCGCTGTTCCAAGTCGCCAATTACCGATTGCAAAGCCATGCGAATTTTTAATCAGTCTCCTCCTTCTGAAACAGACACCAAGAAGCGGATTTTACAAGCTGCTCAGCGGTTGTTTGCCCGCAGCGGATATGACGGCACCACAACTCGCGATTTAGCAGCGGCGGCGGGGGTGGCGGAGGGTACGTTATTTCGGCATTTTGATAATAAAAAAGCGATTTTGGTTGAAGTGGCGACGGAAGGATGGGTGGAAATACTGACCGATTTGCTGACAGAATTGAGCGAGATGGGCAGTTACAAAGCAGTGGCTCAGGTGATGCGGCGGCGGATGCTGAATATTCGGGAGAATAGCGATATGATGCGGGTGTGTTTTTTGGAAGCGCAATTTCACCCGGATTTGCGCGACAAAATTCAGTTGGAAGTAATCGGAAAAATGAGTATTGTGGCTGAGGCTTTTTTTGAAACGGCGATGGAAAAAGGAGTTTATCGGAAGATGAATCCGAAGATTGTCGCTCAGGTATTTTTGGGAATGTTTGCCGTTGCAGGTTTCAGTCAAAATACGATTATGGAGCCAAATGCTTCTCCGCACCAAATGCAGGAAATGGCGGAAGGATTGGCCGATATTTTTCTGAATGGGGTTTTAGTTAAAGATGAATAATTAGGCAAACAGGCACAAGTTTTTATGGGCACAGTTTTAGACTATTCTATTCGGCCGCTAACGCCAGAAGACGAGCCTTTTCTGTGGCAAATGCTCTATGAAGCGGCGCACATCGCAGAAGAGGGTGAATCGACGGTGCAAGCTGTTGTGAATCATCCTTTAATTGCGAAATATGTGAAGAATTGGGGACGCGCAAACGATCGCGGTTTTGTAGCGGAATTGAACGGCAGCCAGCCTGTAGGAGCGGCATGGCTGCGTTTGTTTCCAGGGGATGACAGGGGGTTTGGCTGGGTTGACGGTACTATCCCGGAATTGGCGATCGCGGTTCTGCCAGAATATACAAATCAGGGTCTAGGAACGCAGTTGTTGGCTCGTTTGTTGTCCGAAGCAAAAGCATCTTACCCTGCGGTATCTCTGAGCGTCAGAAGCTCAAATCGGGTGCTGAGTTTGTACAGGCGATCGGGCTTTAAAGTAATTGAGGGAAGCGAGACAATCAACCGCACTGGAGGGACATCATTCACTATGAAAGTTGATTTTGATTGAGTGAATTATTACTCTTTGTACTCGTGCATTTCCTTTACCCAATTGTCGCGATTCTGCTGCCATTCATCGGCCATAGCTTCCGAATTTGTATTGGTTTCTAGTTCCAGCAATAAACTTGATAGTTCTTGAACAATCGATGCTCCCAGACATTCTTTTATCCAACTTCCCCGGCGCGCTTTCCACTGAATATCCACCGATTCACCCTGCAAGTTAGATTCCCATTCAACTAGCAATTCTGCTAGATATGTCAGGTTAACTGATGATGCCACATCGCTAACCCAACTTTCCCGGCGCTCTTGCCATTTTTGGGTCACTTTTTCCGATTTGAGGTTTCTTTCAAGCTCTAACAGTAACAGATTTAGTTCTACCATTTTAAATGTTTGATTGTTTGCAGTTTGTGCTAGAATTATACAAAAGTTTTCAATAAACAGAGTGTTAATTTTTTTAAAGATTGCGGCATCAGTGAAACTAGAGAATAGATAACTGAATCATGAGCGATGAATTTACTTTAGATATGCTAGACATTCCCTCCGGTTGGAGTCGCGGGGAAGGTGATTGGGCTGGAGTGGCGGCTGCTATGAAGAGAGGAGAAACTGTCGAAGTAATTCAAGAAGTTGGTTCTACTTTGTGGCAACAAAGTCTGCCGGCAGGACATTCTTTGTATTGGGAAGGTGAAAATTTATCAACTATTAAAGCGAGAATTTGGATTAGTTTCACACAGAGAAGATTTGCGCCGGAATCTGCTTTGCCAAAGGTTCAGTGGCATCCGAGAGTGTTGTGGATAGGGATAGGTTGCGAACGTGGAACATCGCGGGAATTAATCGAAACTGCGATTCAAAATGTATGTCGCGGTTATCATTTGGCCGAAAGTGCGATCGCCGGTATTGCGACAATAGACACTAAATCCAATGAAACCGGAATTGTGGAACTTTGTCAAGGCCGGAATTGGCCGTTAAAAAGTTTTTCGGCTGAGGTTTTAAGTTCACAAGAAGTCCCGAATCCTTCAAATATTGTCGCGAAAGAAGTGGGGACGCCAAGTGTAGCAGAAGCCGCAGCGCTTTGTGCAGCTAGCGGTGAAAGTTTAATCAAAAATTCCCTCTTAGTCCCCAAACAAATAATTCGTACTAAAAATCCCCCCCTTTTACAAGGAGGGGTTAAAGTTGGTTCGGCGGTAACAGTGGCAGTGTCAGTTTGTACGATCGACTATCTGGGATAATATCTTTAGTTAGCCACAGTATCAGCATTCACAAATCGACCAATCAACCCAGAAACAAACGACAACACGATCGCACCGAACAAAGCAGGCCAAAAACCGTTAACCGAAAAACCGATACTAAACGCACCCGCCAACCACGAAGCCACCGAAAGCGAAATTGCATTCACAACGAATAAAAACAAACCCAAAGTAAGAATACTCAAAGGCAGCGTCAACAATGTAATAATTGGTCTGACAACCGCATTCACCAATCCGATAACCACCGCAGCTAGCATCGCCGCCGGAAAGCTAACTACCAGAATACCTGGTACAATCTTAGCTGTAATCACCAAGGAAACCGCTGCTACTATCCAAGTCAAGAAAAAACTTAGCATATTTTTTTTTCATCTCCATCACTATTAATTAAGATTGTAGCTGTTTAGTCGATCGACCAAAGTTCGGGATACACTACCAGAAACCCACCTTGCGAGCACATCAGATTTATGAAACTCCTGCAACTAGCTGCATTCCTACTGGCCCTAACTATCTTCATCCTCCCGCAACCAGCCCAGGCTCAATCTAAATATTACGCTCCGCCGCTGTCCTTTAGCAACGCCGAACTGACAAGACGCGATTTTTCCGGTCAAATGCTGCGGGCGGCTGAGTTTTCTAACGCTAATATGGACTTGACTAATTTTTCTAATGCCGATTTGCGGGGAGCAATTATGAGCGCTTCGGTGATGACTGAGGCGAACTTGCACGGAGCAAATTTAACTAATGCCATGATTGATCAAGTTAAATTTACTAAAGCGGATTTAAGCGATGCAATTTTAGCGGAAACAATTTTGCTGCGTTCTACTTTTGACGGAGTTAATATTACCGGTGCTGATTTTACCGACGCCATTATGGACGGCGCACAAGTTAAAGAATTGTGCACAAAAGCAAGCGGGATTAATTCTCAAACTGGGGTTTCTACTCGCGATTCTTTGGGGTGTCGCTGATATAGCACTACAATTAGGACACGGCAGTGCCGATTAGTGTCAACTTAACGTCAAACCCTGTCAGAGACGGCTGTTTAACTATTAAGGCCAGATCCCCCCTAGCCCCCCTTAAGAAGGGGGGGACATGAGTATTCTCAAAGTCCCCCTTCCCCCTTGGGGGGGCTAGGGGGGGTGGGGATTTAGGGGGATCTAGACTGCGGTAAAAACGAGATTTCTCAAGGCTTTCGGCTTAAGTTGACACGACGAAAGGCAGTGTCGTGTCCCTACAATTAATCTGGGTAGGGAAACGGCACTGCCGTGTCCTCCGTTTATATCATTCCGATGTTATCGGAATTGATATTGGGTGCATCTCACTTTTGAAGAGGGCGAAGCATGACCGCATATAAGTTATTAGTTATAATCCCATATTGACTACGGTCATGCTTCGCCCCTACGGATATATTTGCACTCATTGAGATGCACCCTTGATATTACTACAAACCCGAATTACTGAGGCTTCGCTTTTTTCTGGGAAGCCGCATAATGCTCAGTCATTAACTGATTGACTTCTGGATTGTAAATTCGCAGATAATTCCAGTAATTTTCAAACACCGATTTCACATATCCTTTGGTTTCAGGAAACGGAATCTTTTCTGCAAAAGCATCCGGGTCACTAAAATCAAACCTCTTCAGCCAATCTGCGACTGCATTCGGCCCCGCATTGTAACTAGCCACAGCTAACATCGAGTTATTTTTGTACTCGTCGTGAGTGTGATCCAAATACCACGTGCCGAGTTTAACGTTGTCGTCCACATTGTCCAAGGAATACTTTTTGAGACCGATTTTCTCAGCAACCCAAGATCCAGTTTCTGGCATTACTTGCATTAAACCTGTCGCGCCAACTACTGATTTAATCTGGGGCATAAACCGCGATTCTTGACGGATCAATGCTGTTACTAATACGGAATTTATTTTGCGTTCTTGCGACCATTTGACAATGGTTTCTAAGTAAGGAAAAGGATATAGTGCTTGCCAATAAGCTGGCTGCTGTCTGAGAGCGAGGTATTCGGTTCTATCATCTGGTTGTTCGCGCTGCCGCAAACTCCCAATCATCCACAAACCGTCTAAATTGTCTCCGACTCCAACTCGCATTAAACCGTCGGTAAACTGTTGGGCAATAGTTGGCTCTAGGCGGTTGATAAATTCTATTTGCCACAGCGTCCAAGCATCTCTATCTTGACCTAATTGATAAAGTTCTTTCAACGCCGGAGAACCGGCGGTTGGTTCGGGGCGCTGGGGGGGGCGGACTACTTTGGGAGACAAGTCTCGGACTGTGGTAAAGTCGCCTACTGGCCAGCCGAGAAATACTGCCGATCGCCATGCAAAATACGATTCTGGATAGCGTAAAATTGTGTAGTCAAATGCAGTCTTGGCGTCTTGTTCGCGACCGAGTTGCTTTGCCCATTTCCCGACCCAAAATGCTGCTTCTGGAGCTTGTTCGCTGTCGGGATTGTTGGTTGTTAATTCTCTCGCCCACTGCCAAGCTGATTTTAAATCTTTCCCTTTGGCATACTGCTGGGCGATCGTCCAACGCAATTCCCCGGCCTTATCAGAATTGTTGTATTTTGTCAATAGCAACTTGCGGGTTTCTGAGGCGGATTGACGGCTGCCTGCTTTGTCGAGAAGTTGCGATTTATCTAACAAAGCTTCAGCGGCATAATTGGGGAATTTGCTAATTACCCGATCGAGATAAACCATCGCATCCTTGGGATCGCTCACCCGCGACAGCCGAATTAAACCCATACCGGTATCTTCGGAATCGGGAAACTCCCGCACTAATTCTTGATAGGCAATTCTCGATTCCGGTATTTTTCCGTCGAGCCACAAACCGCGAGCTTTGCGGTAAAGATTTTTGGCAGTGCGGGGAGCTTTCCCGTAAGCCATAGCTCCTTTGCCGTAATCCTGTTTTTCCCAATAGCCAAAGGCAATTTCTTCCCAATCTTCCGGTTTCAAAGCGCTGCTGTTTCGCTGCACCAATTGTTCTAAAATTGTACCGTAATCTTTGACATAATGACCGTGTTTCGCTACAATCAGCATCAACTCCGGCTGATTGGGATTTTCTTTTAACTTGCGGATGGCAATTTCTACGCTGCGCGGATGAGCGGGAAATTCAGTAATGAGTTGCTGCCAATATTCCGGTTTTGACTTGCCTAAAACATATAAAGCTTCGGCAGATACTGGGTCATTTGGATATTTTTTGAGCAGTTCTTCCCAAGCTTTTTGTGCTTTGTCTTTGTCGCCGCTCAATTGGTAAGCTTCCGCCCTTTTTGCGGCAATATGAGAGGCTAAAATCGGATATTCTTGCTCTAATTTGTCTAATAATGTTAATGCTTTAGCCGCATTTCCTTGCTGGATTAAATCGCCCGCTAGCAGGTAGCGGGCGCGGCTTTGAGGGGAGATTTCCTGCTGTGGGTTCGTACTTGCAGACTGACTGGCGGCGAGTTCAACCAATTTAGCCGATCGCTCGCTGGGTGACAGCGATACCAGCATCTTGACGGACGATTCGGAATTCGCTGCATCCAGGGGGCTCAGAGCCTTCTGAAACGGGCCGATACCCATCCATTTCGCCGCAGCAACCAAAGAGCCGATCGCCATTACGCAAACTGAAACGCCCATTAAAACAGAAACTCGGGTTTTGCGTCGCTTTAGCATGGGAAAATTTAAGAGAATAACAATAAAAAACCGATCGCCAGCGGACTTGGCTGATATAGTACCAGAATTTATTTGGATGCGGAGCGGCTCAGGGTGCGCGATCGGTTTTTTATCCGCGCCAAAAAACCACAAACCACCAACTACAAAGTACAATCAAAAATCTAAAATATAAAGCGTAAATCAAAACATGGAATTTCTAGTCACCGATACAGCCCCCTCTGTTTGGACGGGAGACGCCCTGGCAATTGGTCTATTTGAGGACGCCGTAGAGATCGCGGGCGACTTGGCACAATTAGATGAAAAGCTTGCAGGCACTTTGAAAGAGCTGATTCAGGAAGCCGATTTTAAGGGCAAAGTCGGGACAAGCGCGATCGCCCGCGTCGGCGGCAACAATCCGATCCGCAAAATTGCGATCGTCGGTTTGGGCAAAACAGAGGATTTAAAATTAGACACTTTGCGGCAAGCTGCGGGTATTTGCGCCAAGCTAGCCAAAAAGGAGAAATGCAAAACCCTCGGAATTAGCTTTCCGGTGTGGAAAAACGCGCCGGATGTTACAGCCAGTGCGATCGCCGAAGGTGTAGAACTCTCACTGCATCAAGACAACCGTTTCAAATCGGAACCCGACGACAAAAGCCCGCAAATCGAACAAATTCATTTACTGGGTTTTGCCGGTAGCGAAAGTGCGATCGCCCGCGCCCGCAAAATCACCGCCGGAGTCATTTTAGCACGGGAATTAGTCGCAGCGCCAGCCAATTTTGTGACCCCGATTACAATGGCCGAAACCGCTCAAAAACTCGCGATCGAATGTGATTTAGAATTAGAAATTTTGGAGCAAGAAGACTGCGAAAAACTCGGGATGGGAGCCTTTCTCGGCGTTGCCAGAGCATCCGACTTGCCCCCAAAATTTATCCATCTCACTTACAAACCAGAAGGAAAACCGCGCCGCAAAATAGCAATTGTGGGCAAAGGATTGACCTTTGATTCCGGCGGTTTGAACATCAAAGGTGTTGGCAGCGGCATTGAAATGATGAAAATCGATATGGGCGGCGCAGCAGCTACTTTGGGAGCGGCTTTGGCGATCGGGCACATCAAACCCGATGTCGAAGTTCACTTTATCAGCGCCGTCACTGAAAACATGATCAGCGGCCGCGCCATGCGCCCTGGAGACATCCTCACAGCTTCCAACGGCAAAACAATCGAAGTTAACAATACCGACGCAGAAGGGCGTTTAACCCTCGCTGATGCTTTGGTATTTGCTGATAAATTGGGAGTTGATGCGATCGTCGATTTAGCAACTCTGACCGGTGCTTGCGTAGTTGCTTTGGGAGATGATATCGCTGGTTTGTGGAGTCCTCAAGATAACGTCGCAGCCGAAATAGTCGCCGCCTCAGAAATGGCAGGCGAAAAGTTTTGGCGAATGCCGATGGAAGACAAGTATTTTGAGGGATTGAAAGCTTTGCACGCTGACATGAAAAACACTGGGCCGCGTGCAGGTGGCTCAATTACGGCGGCGCTATTTTTAAAGCAGTTTGTGAAAGATACTGCTTGGGCGCATTTGGATATTGCCGGCCCGGTTTGGGCTGACAAGGAAAATGGCTATAACGGGCCAGGTGCTACTGGTTTTGGAGTTCGGACTCTGGTGCATTGGGTTCTGAATTAATCATAAAAGGCGATCGCTATTAGAACCCAGACTTCTTAAAGAAGTCTAGGTTCTAAACCTTCGATAGAGATATTGGAATTTCAATCGCAAATTCCGTCCCCTTACCCAAAACTGACTCGCACCACATTTTGCCACCATGCTTTTCAGTGATGATTTGATAACTAATAGATAAACCTAATCCCGTACCTTTCCCCACAGGTTTAGTTGTAAAGAATGGATCGAAAATGCGCGATCGTATTTCTTGAATTATCCCTCCACCGTTATCGCTAATTTGGATCAAAATCCATTCATCTCGAATGACTTGAGTATCAATCGTAATCCTACAGGAGTTATTTTTGACTTCGTTAAATGTTTGATATTTTTGATCGTCCTCCAAGGCATCAATCGCATTTGCCAGAATATTCATAAATACTTGATTAAGTTGTCCGGCATAACATTCTACCAGAGGCAAATTACCGTAATTTTTGATGACTTCAATTTCAGGAATATCGGCTAATCCTTTGAGACGATTTTGCAGAATAACTAAAGTGCTGTCAATGCCTTCATGAAGATCAACCGCTTTGAATTCGGCTTGATCCAATCGCGAAAAGTTGCGTAGGGAAAGCACAATGTCACGAATGCGATCGGTGCCAATTTCCATCGAACCCAAAACTTTAATCAAATCCTTCTCTATAAATTCTAGATCGATTTCCTCAATAGTTTCTTGAATGACTGTTGGAGGATCTGGAAAATATTCCTGATACAGCCGCATCAGGCGCAATAAATCCTGACTGTACTGGTTGATGTGCGTCAGATTCCCGTGAATAAAACCAACCGGGTTATTGATTTCATGGGCAATACCCGCCACCATTTGCCCCAAGGCTGACATCTTCTCACTTTGTACCATGTGTGATTGAGTCCGATGCAGGTTTTCTAGTGCCTCTTGCAACTGGGAAGTGCGATCGTCAACTCGATCCTCCAACTCAACATTAGCTTTTTCTAGTTGCTCAAATGACGTATTTAACTGAGTTGCCATATTGGTAAAAGAATTCGCTAATTCTCCCAATTCATCACTGCGATTTTTATCGAGTTTAACATCAAAATGTCCGACACCCAGGTGTTTAGTAGCAGCGATTAGTTGTTCCAGTGGAACAGCAATTTGTTTCCGCAGGACAGAGGCTAACAACAACAGTTCGACAATTAAAGCCGTTAACCCTGACAGTAGCACAAACTGAACGCTACTCCAGGCGAAGTTTGATAGAAGTGACTTCGGATATACCGTGACAAAATACCAATCTGGCCCGGCAAGTTTGGTAAAAGCCAGATATTCGCGATCGCGATTATTTTCTAACACAATCTGCCCTTGTGGAGCATTTTTAACTAACTTAAATATTTCCTGAAGATGAGGATCATTCGCCTTCTCAATATTGAATTCTCCCTTAGCCTGTTGGATTTGTGCAAGTCTATCAGGATGGGAAATTAAGCGACCATCAGCTCTAAAAATTAGGTTATATGTTCCGGGCAAGTGATTTTTAGTTGCATTCTTGATCAAATCAGTTAGAATAATATCGTGTCCGACACTGCCCATAAACCGATCTTGGCGATCGTAAACCGGAATAATTACAGATACCATCCAAATATTCACACTAGGGTCGAGATAAACGCCAGTATAAGCAGGTTTTCGCTCTGGGTTGTGCTTAGAGTCGCCAATATAAAAAAATTCTTCACTTGGTATATACAAATTAGGCTTTGATTCCAGAAGAAATGGCACATCCCGCCAGTAAAGAATACTCGTATTTTTAGCTGTTTGAAAATAGGTATCTGGAAACCGATTACTCCAAGCAGGGCCGTAAGCACTAATCAGTTTATAGGTAGCAAGTAATTGTTGTTTGAGTTCGGCGTCAACCTTGACATTTAGACCAATAAATGCCGTAGGATATTGCACAGCATCAAATTCTTTAATCGGTCGATTCGGGGGGAAATTACGAATAGTGCCATCAGGCCAAGGGAAAAATAAGCGCTTGAATTCTGCTTGAAAATCGCGAGTAGTCGGTTGATTAAACTGATGCAATAGTTGCTGTTTGAGAAAATTCAAATTGCTTTCAGCTAGTTGAAAAATGCTACTCTCTCGTTCTCCTCTCTCAAGAATATATTTCTCTAGTTGTTCTTTAGTTTGCCTCTCCAGATTAGACATGACGTAGAAATAGCTAGCGCTTGCTGAAATTAGCGTCACCAGCGCCACTCGCAAGGCCATGTTAATTAGAGTTTTTCGTGTGAGGGAACTGGGGCGATGGCCAATTCTTTCCAAAGCAGTATCACCATTGAATGAAACAAACACTTTTGTAACTAAGTTTTGAATAAGCTTGGTTAACATAGGAAAAAAAATGACTTAAAAATGCGTCTGTAAGCCCTCTACTCCCAGACTATATAATAATCGATGTCTATCACGTTAGCCGTTGTTTAGAGGCTAGTGGTAATAAAATATAATACTAAACATTGTATATTATGGCTCAATACGCTTGGGTTAACACTATTAATTCCCCGAAGATCCCCCTAAATCCCCCTTAAGAAGGGGGACTTTCACCCCCCCTTTCTCCCCCTTTTTAAGGGGGGCTAGGGGGGATCTGTCTTATCTGAACCGTATTGTATTATGGGTGCGTAAGTTCTGCTGGCATCAAAAAACAAGAATCTGTAATTTTCGATCGCAGATACAGGTAAATGTACGCAGATATATTCGTAGGGGCGAAGCATTACGGCAGTAAATCTCTGGCTCTCACTAATAAATTATCTGCCGGAATGC
The DNA here is from genome assembly GCA_031427135.1 of Cyanobacteria bacterium VAR_87_metabat_62. Taxonomy (GTDB): domain Bacteria; phylum Cyanobacteriota; class Cyanobacteriia; order Cyanobacteriales; family Microcoleaceae; genus Microcoleus. The sequence goes on from JANPMV010000024.1 coordinate 66,932, forward strand.
TTCGCCCTTCCAAAATTCAGATGCACTGCGTACATTTACGTATATAGCAATCCTAAATCATTTGCATAATTCTTGTAGGGGCAATCCCCCCGTGGTTGCCCAATCTCTCGGAGGGCGGGCACAGGGGCACCGCCCCTACATATCTGCATGAATGATTTAGGATCGCTATATCTGCGGTTTGATGCTTATTTATTCGCCGTAGTGGCCCCCAGCAACCTTACCCCGAAACACAACATAATTGTAGATGTTGTAAAAAATCATAATCGGGATCAGAAAGCCAATGAACACAATCATAAATACCAGGGCGCTGGGCGCTGCCGCCGCTTGGTAAATCGTGAGTTGCGTGGGAATAATGTAGGGAAAAACAATCAATCCCAAGCCGAGAAAACTGAGCAAGAAAATCAAGATTGTCCAGATAAACGGTGTTCGCTCTTCTTTTTGCTCCAAACTTTTCAGCAAGAGTCCAACCAACAACAATCCCAGCATAGGAATCGCCGCAAAAACATAAACTAGCGGTTTCTCGAACAACCTCGATCTGGTACTTTCATAAAAAATCGGAGTTGCAATCGTAATTAAAACTGCTCCGATTAACGTCGTCACCGCCGCAATTTTAGCAGTGCGATAGTGAGTTGTTTGTAGTTCCCCATCCGTTTTCATAATTAGATAGGTTGAGCCGATCAGCACGTAGCCTTGAACGAGCGTCAAAGCCACCAAGATCGATCGCCAATCCAGCCAATCCCAAGTAGTACCCACAAAATGGCCAGCTTCATCCACCGCAATGCCTTCTAGCACCGCACCGAGAGCAAATCCTTGTGCTAAAGCCGCCAAAAAACTGCCCGCACCGAAAGCATAATTCCAAAATAACTTCCGGTTAGAATGCTCGCGAAACTCAAAGGCTACAGCCCGAAATATCAAACCGAAAAGCATCATGCAAATCGGGATGTACAAGGCTGTTAAAATCGTGCCGTAAGCTAGGGGAAATGCCCCAAACAAAGCGCCTCCCATCAACACTAACCAAGTTTCGTTCGCATCCCAAACGTTGCCCAAACTGGTCATTAAAATGCCACGGCGTTCATCATCATCCGCAGTTAGAGACAAGATTCCGACTCCTAAATCAAAGCCGTCTAGCATGACGTAGAGCAACAGAAAGATACCTAAAATCACGAACCAGACTTGCGGGAGAAAATGCTCCAAAGCTTGCATAAAATCTCCTATTGTTGTGCTTCTGCGGGACGGCGATCGGGAATGTGCTCTGCGGGTTCAGTTTCGATTGCAGGTTGATTGTCTAAACCTGGAATCGGCAGATTTAAATTAGGGCCTTTGCGGATAATGCGGCTGCCAAAATACAAGGCGCAAACAAACAAAAAGCTGTAAATAACTGCAAAGAAAGTGAGAGAAGTTAAAACATTGGTAGCGGGGATGTTTGACACCGCATCAGCCGTGCGAATTTGCCCGTATAAAACCCAGGGCTGTCTCCCCACACAGCGCACAATCCAACCAGATTCTACAGCAATATATCCCAATGGTGCTGCTAATACCCAAGCGCGCATCAGCCAAGGTTGCTGGCTAATATTTTCAGCGGAAAGTTTGCCTCGACTCCACTGAATTATACTGAACAACATCAATCCTAAAAAGAAGAATCCAATCCCGGACATGATGCGGAAACAATAGTAGATTAAACCCACCATCCGAGGTCTATCTTCTGGCTTCCATTCCTTTAATCCGAGGACTGGTTCGGAGAGCTTTTGTTTGAATTCTAGGACATATCCTAAGCCATTAGGAACTTTAATTTCCCAGTCATTTTTTTGGGCTTTTTCATTAGGTAAAGCTAATAAAGTCCAATCGGCTGAAGTTCCGGCTGGGGAGGTTTCCCATTTAGCTTCGATTGCTGCTAATTTGGTTGGCTGATAGTGATAGACTTGTTCAGCGCTCAAATGTCCGATGAATATCTGCAAAGGTGCAACTGCAATTGCTGTCGCTATGGCGATTTTTAAAGATTTGGAAAAAAAGGCTTCGTTGCGTTTATTAAGAATGTACCAAGCGCTAATCCCACCAATCACAAACAAGGATGTTTCTAATGTTGCAAAAAACATATGAAGAATGCTGTTTAATGCAAAGGGATTCATAATTGCTTGAAAATAATCGGTGACGACAAACTTGCCGTCGATCATTTCTCCGCCGGCGGGTGTTTGCAGCCAAGAGTTGGCGACTAGAATCCAGACGGTGGATAGGTTTGCGCCGAAGGCTACCATGATTGTAGCGAAATAATGGACGATCGGGTGAACGCGCCCCCAACCGAACAGCATAATTCCTAAAAACCCAGCTTCTAACATAAATGCCATCGAAGCTTCAAACCCTAAAATGCTGCCAAAAAAGTCACCCACAGCTTCGGAAAAAGGTGCCCAGTTTGTGCCAAATTGAAACTCCATTGGAATTCCTGAAGCTACCCCAATCCCGAAATTCAGGACATAAAGTTGAGACCAAAAGCGAGCGTGACGGTAATAGTCAGGATTGCGAGTTTTCAGCCACATTCCCTCAACAATTACCAGATAAATTCCCATTCCAGTAGTTAAGACTGGCCACAGCATATGGAATATGGCGGTTAGCGCAAATTGCATCCGCGATAGCGCTACGGTGTTAGATAAGATATCCATGTTTTTATCCTTTGGTCAGTTCAACAGAGATTAGTTTGCACAATTTCAAGAATTAACACTGGTTATAATGTAGTGTAAAAGTTCGTGACAATTTGTAGAGTTGGCAATTTTTAAGGTTTTATACAGATTTGAGTTGTATTTTCTAATATATTTACTTGAAAGAGGTACATTTGAATTTACTGTTGGGTGGGGCGGGTTTACGAGATTGTGGGTTTTAGGCAGTTATGGTTGGTGAGGGGAGCCCCTACAAGATTGATGTTTGTTGAGGGGGATATGATATTACCTAACCGTGACTGTATAGGTTAGTTTAAATGGTTTAAAATTAGCTGCGGTTTTCGCTGTTCCGCTCAGTTCTAATTCGTAAATCCCTGCCTTTGGAAATACAATATCAGCTCCCGGAATTCCTTTGTAACGCTCGGCAGATACTGCTTTTAAAGGCGGTTCCATCAGTGGTTTATCCCCCTGTTTATAACCTTTGGGATAAACGGCTAATTTGCAATTGCACTGCTCTAAGGGGATGATTTTACCGCCCTTGCGAGTCAGTGCAAACCAGACTTTTGCGGTTTCTCCGGCGCGGGGATTGTGATTGGGTTCTAGGTGAAAGGTAGCGGCGACATCTCCTGATACTTCGACTTCGTGGGCTAAAGCTGAAGTTGAGTTTAATGGTGGTATGGGAAATATTCCTGCTTGTACTAACAATCCTAAGAAAACTAACAATCCTAAACTTTTACTTTTGTTTGATAGGTGAAACATAGAAGTTATCCAGTGATAAAATTGACCAAAATAAGCGCGATCGCACAAACAGAACTAATACCGCAACCACTGCTAACACCGCTGTCAGCAGTTGATGGTGCAACTTCCATTCAAAACCGCCGAGATAGTGGGAACCAATGAGGGCTGCGTGAAGGTTGCACAGCAAGAAAGCGGGAACAGCTAGCAAATGAATTTGCCGCCATAGTTTGCCTAAATAATCTTGAAGCCGATCGCAACTTGTAACCGCCGCCGGTATCATCAACAGTAGCGCGACTATCCCAGCTATCATCCCTAACTGATGCTGTGGCAACATAAAAGATACAGCGTCAAAATTCCATTGCAGCGTATGATCTAGCATATGAAATGTGTGGGCAAGGGCGATCGCAAACCCTCCCACACCCAAAGCGCGACGGTAGCGCAACAATTGCGGGAAAAACTGACTAATTGGACGGGCAATCAGTGCTAGGATTAAGCATAGTAGGGATGCGTGACCAGTCACATCAACCATTGCATCGGTTCGCAGCAGAGTAATAATGCCGATCGCCACTGTCACCCAACCACCCGCACGAAAAAGTTGACTGCGTTTGTGGGCGCTGAATTTACCAGCAAAAAACCCCACTCCCAGCATAGTTGGCAAGGTGCCCAATCCAAAAGCAAACATCGTTGCCGCACCCAAAATTGGGTTTCCGGTTTCCGCCGCTTTGATTTGGGCGGCCGACAGGAAACCGCAGGGAATTAAACCCCACAGCAAACCTAAAGCCAATGGTATCCACCAACTTTTTTGAGTTGAAATCTTGGTCATTGCATTGCTGATGCGATCGTGCTCCACTGGGTGCAGTAGTGGCAAACGCGGGAGCAAATCTGGCTTAATTTGTACCAATCCAAACCAAATTAGCATTGTACCAGTCAGAATTGCGATCGCCCGCCGCCATTCGCTACCAGTACCAGCCATTTGTCCACCTGCAATCAATACCGAACCCAATCCGCCAAAGGCAGCACCAACTAAGGCATAAGCAGCAATTCTTCCCAAATTTAATAGCAGATGAAAGCGCAGGGAAGCACCTTTTTGTTTTCCCGCCGCCGACAGGGAAAACGCCACTGTCAGCGGGCCGCACATTCCGGCGCAGTGGCCGAAACTACCGAGAAATCCTAAAGTTGTAATTAGTAGGATGTCTAGCATATTGAGTCATGCGATTTTAGATTTTAGATTTGTTTTTACTGCTTGTATCAATTCCGGTTGCATTTTTTATGATAGGTCGGACACCGCACTCGAAGAGCGCTCGGGGTGTACTTCATAAACCTGGAATCTGGTGTATGTCCGATCGAACAACTACAATAAAATTTGTTCGTAGTGAGGAGTGTATTCCTCTCTCGTCTCCACAGCGGGGACTCAACATAGTTTAACTGGGGCGAAAGGATTCGAACCTCTGAATGGCTGGACCAAAACCAGCTGCCTTACCACTTGGCGACGCCCCAACGTCTCAACATTTACTATAGTAACACCCACACACGGGAATCTGTCAAGCACTTTGACAATAAAATTTAAAAAATCTTTTTGCAACCGATCGCCCGCAGGTTTATTTTTTGACAACAGCGGGGCGAGCCAGGGGGATTTCAATCCTGAACTCCGCTCCCTGTCCGGGTTCGGAGAGACACTTCAAGCTTCCTCCGTGTTTTTCCACCACAATCTGGTAGCTGATAGACAAGCCGAGTCCCGTACCCTTACCCACAGGTTTGGTGGTAAAGAAAGGGTCAAACAAGCGCAATTTTGCTTTTTCGGCCAATCCCGGCCCGCTGTCGCGAATCCGAATCACGGCAAGTTGACCGATCGACTTTCCTGGATCAGCAGCATCCGAGTCTCGGGAAACCACCGCCGTCGAGATTTTGATCGTCTTGGGTGCGGGCTGATTTTCCAAAGAGTCGATCGCATTCCCCAAAATATTCATAAACACTTGGTTAAGCTGTCCGGCATAGCAATCTACCTTCGGCAAAGCGCCGTAGTCTTTAATGATTTCAATTCCCGGTATCAGCCCGTTTGACTTCAAGCGGCTCTGCAAAATCAGTAGCGTGCTGTCAATCCCTTCATGAATATCCACCGGCTTCATCTCGGCTTCATCGTGCCGCGCGAAGTTCCGCAGAGACAGGACAATTTGGCGGATGCGTTCGGCTCCCATCTCCATCGAAGACAGAATTTTCAGCAAATCCGGCACTATGAAATCAACATCGATTTCTTCGCTTTTGTCGAGAATCTCATTGCCCGGCTCCGGGTAGTGCTTTTGATACAAGCACAGCAAATCCACAATATCTTTGATGTACTGCTCGCAATAAGTCAAGTTGCCGTAAATAAAATTAACCGGATTGTTAATTTCGTGGGCGACACCGGCGACCATTTGACCAAGAGAAGACATTTTTTCGTTTTGGATGAGCTGAGCTTCTTTCTGCTGCAAACTCTGCAAAGTTTCCGTCAGTTGGCGGGCTTGAGTTTGAGCTGCTAAGGCTGCCGCCCGAGTTTGGGCGTAAAGTTCGGCTTGGTCGATCGCGATCGCCAGTTGATCCACCACCGCTTGCAACAATTCCACTTCGCTCGTCGCCCAGGAACGGCGGCTACTGTAATGGTTGCAAACTACCGCCCCCATTTGACCGGAGTGAGTTTTGAGTGGCAGCAGCAGCTTGGAAACAATCCCGACACTGCTCAAAAAAGCTCGCGTCGGCGGTTCTATGCAGGGTGCAGTTGCTGCGTCGCCGATCCTGAGCGTTTGGCGGTGGCGAATTTTCTCGGCCAGCAGCGTTATTTGTTCGATCGGATATTCTGCGAGCCGCTCTTTGAGTTCGGGATTTGCCGCCTCGTGGGTCATCGCAAAGCTTGGCTGCCCGTGCCGCGAGATTGAATACCACAAAAAGTAACACTGGTCAACCTGCAACAAGTTGCGAATCTCGTTCACAGCCGTATCTAAAATTTTGTCGAGGTCGAGGGAATTCCGCATCTGGCTCGCAAGGCCAAACAGCAAGCCTTCTCGGCGACTCAACAATTCTTCTCGGGCCTTGACGCGATCGATCGCCACGGCGATGGCGTGAGCCATCCACCCCAGAACTTCTAGCGCCCCCTCGGTTGCCGAAGCGGGGCTGCACAGAGCCATCATTCCCACCAGCCGCTCCTCCACAATCAGCGGATAGGCAATGGCCCAGAGGGACGGCTCGGGCAGCAGGAACACAGGGGCAGTTTGGAGTTTTCCCGGTTCTGCTCGCACCCAATCTTCTATTTCCCGTTCCCACTGTTGGTTGCTGAGTCCTGAAGCGGCTTGCAATTCTAACCGCTCTGTCTGCGGGTTGAACGTCCAGATGCTCGCCCCTGCCGCGTCCAGGTAATCTACCATTGCCTCGGTGCAGCAATTGAGGATGGCCGGTATTGTCCCTCCTTGTCCCAGGGCTGCACCAACTTTAGCTTGCAGCGCTCGATCGCGCGATCGCTCCTGTAGCGAGGCTGCCGTTGGTTGGCGCTCCGAGGTGTCGGGCGAGCCGACTATTTCTGGGATTTCTTTGGTATCTGGCTCGCGCTCGATGCGCCCTGAAGTTTCCCCCAAATCTTGAGATTTGCCAGTTTCGAGAATCGTCCGATTTTTTGTCCGGTATATTCTCGTGCCGCTCTCTGGCGTCTGTACCGCCGAGAAAAACTCCTGGTTCGATCGAGCTAACTCCGAGATTTGCTGACCGTCGGAGGTGATATCTTCTATTTCTGTTGCCTCTTTCTGGGCTTTGGCTAATTGCCAGCGCAGCTCCACCAAACTCGCAACTTGCCGAGCCAAAGTTTCCACACCATTTATCGTTTCTTTTGTCAAGTCTCTTGGCACGGAGTCCATGACCGATAGCACTCCCAGCATCTGCCCGTTTGAGGTGACGACGGGGATTCCAACGTAAAATTTCACGAAGGGATCGGAAACGGTTAGCGGATGTTCGGCAAATCGCACGTCTGTGGAAGCGTCTCGGACAATGACGGTTTGTTGCGGTTTCTTGAAGGAATTTGCAGGGGGTTCGATCGCACATTCGGGAGCAACCGACGTTTTTTGCAGGGGAATTGCCGAGTCAAATTCCGAGAGAGAGTTTGAGATGATGGCGAACTCTTCGGGAGTTTGGTCGATCGCGCGAGCACAAAAATTCAGGTAACGGTGGGCCAAAGTTCGATCGATACCTAGCTGCGACTTCAACCAATGGCGTCCGGCGTCTATCAAGCTCAGATGAGCCATAGAAGTTCCGCTCATCTGAGCTGCCAAGCCGACCAAATCGTCAAAGCAAGCCTCTGGATCTGAGCCCAGAAGCTGATACAAGTCGATGTTATGGATCTCGACCACTTTTTTACCAAGAGGCAAGGGTGCTTTCATTATGTATAACTGCCCATCTAGTTGCTGGCAACCGCCATTCTCAATACTTGCCCAGAAAAACGAGCTATAAATTTTGTGCCCGGAGACGATGGGCGCAAGTCGCGCGTCGGCGGCTTGCGCCGAACTGTGACCAACCTCTTGACTTACATGGAAACTTTTGAGTTATGGGAGTTATAGCACCGCAGATTTAAGACTGTATAAATTATAATTCCTGTTGACTATGCTTTTTAATACGGTCGGGGGGGCTTCATCTAAGAGCCTCGGTCGGGAGCAAGCACCTGTGATAAATACATGGCGAATAGCTTACACAGAATTTTTTAATAAGTTTAATTGTATCTTAACAGAATTGTCTAATCGCGGGTAGATGGCTTGCTGGTAGATTAAAATAATTGGTTTGTGCCACAATATCAGTGCACTTTACCGGGATGTGCCGCAGGCAGAGGATCAACTATAATTACGAGATCGACTAGAAAAAACCGCCAAAATGTTAAAATTTGTAAAAGTAGTCAAACTCGACGGTTGCAGGCTTCTGGGTTGGGATGCACATTTTGCAACTGTTGTAATTGCCGATCGACTTCTGTGGCAATCCCTTTTTTCAAGTTTGAGGTCAAAAAAACAGGGTTGCGGTTTCTACTAACGCTCCAACCGGGTTGGCAATTATTTCGCAGAAGCAATTCTCAAAAAATGACGGCTGGAATTATATTTTCTATTTTCAAGAACTATTAAATAAACCGGGAGAAGAATATGTCGGCAAGTAACAATCAAATACCAACTATTTTAGCAGTTGATGATAGTGTCGTGATGCAAGGACTTGTCAAACAGGCTTTAAGCAAAGAGTTTCGAGTTCTCGTGACAGACAATGCAGTCGATGCTTTGTCAACAATTTATCACGAACAAATTTCGGTTTTGTTGCTCGATGTTTCGATGCCTGGGATTGACGGATTGGAACTCTGCCGCACGGTTCGCAGCTTGCCTCAGTTTCAGAATTTGCCGATCGTGATGCTGACAGCGCGAGATGGAGCCTTTGATAAGGTACAGGGGCGTTTGGCCGGAGCGACAGAGTATTTAACAAAGCCGTTTGATGCTGACAAGTTACGCGAAGTAATTGGTAAGTTTATCAATCTCAAATTATAAAAATTAGCCGCGCTACATCAAAGAAACCGGGTTGATAATTTAATGCCACTTGCTAAAAAAAAATATGGCGATCGAGCCACCCGGTTTCTGCTAGTTTACAACTCAAAATTGTACCATTTTTCTATTAATTAAGCTACAGCCTGACAATTCCCCATTCCTCATTCCCTGATTCAACTGCAAACCGCTAGATTCTCCCGCTTGTCCTAAACTTTTAATTTCGCCAACAGTAGAGGAGCGATCGCGCCCAGGGGTAAAACGTGTTGGGCCGCACCAAGGGCGATCGCCTCTTTCGGCATTCCGAAAACAACTGAACTGGCCTCATCTTGAGCAATTGTCAAGCCGCCTCCTCGGGCGATCGCCAGCATACCCTCAGCACCATCTCGGCCCATTCCAGTTAGTAAAACGGACGCCGCCGCCCGACCATAAAAATTAGCAACTGACTTAAATGTTACCGTTACTGACGGGCAGTGTCCCGCTTCATGAGCAGCTTCCGAATAAATAAATCGCCCTTGAGAATCCAATTCTAAATGACGTTTTTCGGGCGGAAAATAAACAATACCAGCTTGCGGCAATTCCCCCAAACAAGCTATTTTAATCGGCAGTTTAGATTCAAAACCCAACCAGTCAACCAATCCCTGCAAAAATCCTTCGCTGATGTGCTGGATGCAAATTACCGGCACTGGCAAATTAGCTGGAAACTGCGAAATAATTGAGTGCAGCGCTTGCGGCCCGCCTGTAGACGCGCCGACAGCCAATAACTTAATCGTTTGAGAATTGATTTTTCCGCTGGATAATTGGTAACTGTGCATTGGTAATTGATTAATTTGTTTAATCGGGCGATCGCTTGTTTCGATTACTCCCAGCTTTTGATGCCGCGTAAATACTTTAACCCCCGACAAAACTTTAACTTTAGCGATTAATTCATTAGCGAGGCGATCGTAATCTGACGCCAACCCGCCAATTGGTTTCGGAAAAACATCTAATGCACCTGCTTTCAGCAGTTTAAATACATTTTGAGTATCTTTTGCTTGTACAGAAGCACTAATTATTAAAATCGGTCGCGGGTATTTCTTCATCACTTCCTGCGTGAATTCTAACCCGTTCATTTGTGCCATGTTCAAATCCGTACAAATGACTTCCGGCTGAAGTTTTGGGATTAATTCAAGTGCTTCTAACCCGTTACAAGCGGTTCCTATAACTTGGATTTCTGGCGAAGCATTAAAAATGCGCTTGAGGACGATCGTAGCGACTGGCGAATCTTCTACTAACAATACTTTAATCGGCGATAACATCAGTTATTTTAGGTAATTGGGAATTGGGAATTGGGAATTGGGAATTGGGAATTGGGAATTGGGAATTGGGAATTGCTAATTGGTAGTAAATAACCAATAACCAATAACCCACAACCAATAACTAACAACTAAACTAACAACTAAACTAACCTTTTCAAAGTCTCAATCAACACATCTTGATTGAACGTACCTTTAGGAATATAAGCATTAGCCCCGGCATCAGCCCCTCTCTTTCTATCTTCATCCGACGCCAAAGATGTCACCAAAATAATCGGCAACTCACTGTATTTTTTCTGCTGGCGAATTTTAACAGTCAGTCCCAATCCGTCCAGATTCGGCATTTGTACATCAGAAATCAGAGCATCAAAATAGCGAGTTTTTAATTTATTTAAAGCATCCAATCCGTCTACTGCTGTCACCACTTCATAACCTGCACCTTCGAGGATGCGCTTTTCTTGAGTGCGGGTAGCGATCGAATCTTCTGCTAAAAGTATAACTTGTTTTCGACTGAGAGTCTCAATCGGCGATCGGGCACTCCCAACCCCGCTCGACAAAACTTGCTTGCGTACAGATTTTATCAAATCGTGGGGATTGAGTACCATACAAACTTCTCCCGTCCCGAGAATCGTTGCGCCTGAAACATTTCGCACCCGTTTCAGCAATCGACTTTGAGGTTTAATCACCACATCCTGTTCGTCAATCAAAGCATCTATAAATAACCCCAATCTTTCCTCCCCAACTTTCAAAATAATACAAGGCATTTTCGGAGAATCTGATGTCAGGGATTCTCTCTCTGTTTTCCTGTTAATTTCTCTCCAACTTTCCTGTCTCCACTCCCGATTTTTCGGCAGCAACTCTGTATTATTTAATTCTAGTAAATCTGCCAAATAAGCAACTGATAGCGGCCGATCATCAGAAAGTATAGTTGCCTTACCTTCTATTGCAAAAATATCAGCATAAGCAACCATCTTTGCCATTTCAACAAACTCAATTGGCAGGGCGTAAGCAATACCTGCAACCGCTAAAATTAATACATTAGCCGTAGCTAGCGAGGTGCTTACTTGCAGGAGAAAAGTGCATCCTTTTCCTGATATAGATTCAACTTGAATGCTACCTTTTAGTGCTTCAACATTAGTCCGAACTACATCTAAACCAACCCCCCGTCCAGAGATTTCAGTAACAAATGTTCGGGTTGAAAAACCAGCAGCAAAAATCAGCGAGTGAATTTGGCTTTCTGTCATGGTGGCGAGTTCTTCCGGCGTGCAGATGTTGCGTTTGACAGCAGTTTGTTTAATGCGATCGAGATTCAGCCCCCGGCCATCATCAGCAACTTCAATGATAATATTGCTAGCAGTATGGTAGCCTTTAATTCGGAGAGTAGCGGCAGGAGGTTTGCCGAAATTTTCGCGTTCGGTCGGCGTCTCGATGCCGTGGTCGATCGCATTCCGAATCATGTGCATCAAAGGGTCTTTCATTTCTTCTAAAATACGTTTATCAGCTTTAGTTTCCGCACCTTCAATCACTAATTCAACTTCTTTGCCTTCCCGCTTCGCCAAGTCTCTAACTGCTCGGGGAAATAGATTAAAAATAGTAGACAAAGGCAGCAGTCTGAGAGTACGAATTCCTAATTCTAATTCCTCCGCAATTAATTCGAGTCTAGCAGTATCTTCATCAACTCGATTTTTCAAGCGATTTACTAGAGTTCCCAGACGTTCTAAACGTTCTTCTGTACGCTGGTAATAATTGTGGAACTGGATTACGATCGCGTTTTGTGGAGATCCATTTTTATCAGTTTCTATTTGGTCAAAAGCCAACCGATTAACAAAAGCTTCTCGGCTCCAATTTTCCCACAAAATGGTCAGCTTTTCGATATCATCAAGTCGGCGTACTAGCCGACTTTTGGTGACAGTAAGTTCCCCAGCTTGAGTCATTAAATCGTCTAAATTTTGGGTAGCAACCCGAATGGTTTCGATGCGGTAAGACGAACTAGCAGAACCGTTAACAGTGGGTTGGGAACCCGATGCAGCAGCGGGCACAGAAGCGGTAAGCAAGTTTTGAGCTAGCAGCAATTCTTGCTCGGATTGTAGCGTCGAAAAAGAGTAATTATTATCTAAATTAGTGGCGGAAGAAGTTTCACTCTTTGTTTCTGGTGGCGCAGTTTCCGACTCAGTGAATTGCGTTTTTACTAATTCTGGCTCGGGTACTTGCGAAGATGCTGGCTCTGCTGTCGGGTCGGCTGGCTGGGGCTTGTTAGAAGCACCCATCATGCTAGCGAGCACGTAAAATGTATTGACACCGGAATCTTCACCCGTGACGGCTTCGTCAACGAGTTTGCGGATGGCGTCTAAACCTTGCGAAAGTCGATCGCTAATATCTCGATTTAGTTGAGTTTCTCCCCGCTTGACACCTCCCAAAATATGCTCTATTTGATGAGCTAAAGATGCTACATTTTTTACAGCCAGCATCCCAGCATCGCCTTTAAGAGAATGGGTTGCCCGCAGCAATTCTTCTAACTTAGCTGAATCCCCCGGGTGTTGTTCCAAGTACAGCAAACCCTCGTCTATTTTCTGCAAGTGTTCTTCACTAGCAATTTTAAACACATCTCGTAGTTCTTCATCTTCAATCATATATATCTTTGGGGAATTGGGAATTGGGAATTGGGAATTGGGAATTGGGAATTGGGAATTGGGAATTGGGAATTGGGCATGGAAAATTGAAAATTGGAAATGGGTAATTCGGAATTAATCTTCCTTCTTCCTTCCCGCCTTGGGAGGGTTGATTTCTTCCTTCTTCCTTCTTCCTTCTTCCTTCTTCCTTCTTCCTTCTTCCTTCTTCCTTCTTCCTTCTTCCTTCTTCCTTCTTCCTTCTTCCTTCTTCCTTCTTCCTTCTTCCTTCTTCATCTAACTAAACTACTGATTTTAAATTTTGGGCTGCTTGGTTAAGTTGAGAAATGCCGAGTTTGACTTGAGAAATGCCGGATGCAGTTTCCTGGGCGGCGAGGTTAAGAGAGTTGACGGCTTCAACTACATCCTCAATGGCGATCGCCTGGTTTCTTGCAGTAAAAGAAATTTGTTTGCTGTTCAAAACAATGCTATCGATTGCCTCGGCCACTCCCGCAAAGGAATCTGCCGTTTTTCGGGCAAGTTTCACTCCATTATCCACAGTTTTTGTGCCGTCATCCGTCACCGTTGCTGTCGAACTAATCGCTTTTTGGATGTCTGCAACTAAAGAATTAATTTTGCTAGCAGATTCCTTGCTTTGATCGGCTAATTTGCGAATCTCCTTAGCAACAACAGCAAATCCTTTGCCGCTTTCACCTGCTCTAACTGCTTCGACAGCAGCGTTGATGGCGAGCATATTTGTTTGGTTTGCTAAATCGCTGACTAAACTGGAGATATTGCCAATGCGATCGGTTTGTTCGCTCAAGCGCAAAATTTGCGTTTGAATTGCTGCTACATTTTTGGTCAAAGTTGCCATTTCTTTCAAGGTATTGTCTACTGCTTGACTGCCTCCTGCTGCGAGTTTAAGGGCAAGGGCCGCCCCGAAAGCTGCCGCTTCGGCTTGCGAGGCACAAGCTTTGCTTGATTCGCCCAATTCGTCCATTGTAGTGGCAGTTCGATCGACAGCATATAGTTGTTGGCTGGCGATGCGTTCCTGCTGTTCGACGGTGACAGCAATTTGCGAGGAAGAAGAGGCGATCGCCCGCACGATGTCATTTATCGAGCGAGTAGTTCGACTAGCTAAAAAAATTGCGATCGCGCTAACAACAGCAGCCGTCATTCCAACTCCTGCTATTAGAGTATACAGCAACTCTTTTTGCGGAGCAAATACATCGTTTGTATCGTTGGCAATAATCACGCTCCAACCCAATTTTGGCAGATTTTTTAATGTTTCAATAGGAGCGTAAGTAATTAATTGCTTAGCTCCATCTATGTCATGGATATCTATTGCACTGTTAATCTTTCTATCAGCTTGCATTTTGGCAAAAACAGTAAAGTCCGACCTTGCATCTCTGCCCACATGATAAATTTCTGTTGCTGAAAACAACTTGTCATTACCATCAATCAAATGATATTTCTCTTCTTTTAATCCCTCCGAGTCTGCGATCAATTTATCTTTATTTTCCTGAAAACCCTGCTCTAAATAAGTTGTCGGCGTGCGAGTTCTGATGACGGCGATAGTTTTTCCTGTATTTATATCGACAACCGGCGCCGCAGCAAAAATGGCGTATTTGCCATTGATAAATGACTTCCTGGGCTGCACAAGTGTAGGACGATTAGTTTTTATTACTTCCTGAAAGTAGTCGCGCTTGCCGAAATCTGTAACGGGTTCTCCGCTCGATTGCAAAATAGTATTCCCCTGAAGGTCTGCGACGGCAATACTGTCGTAGCCTTCGCCTTCTTTTACATACTTATCTAACAGAGCTTGTTTTTGACTGGTTGATGTTGTTTGGCTGACTCTGGGGTCGTTCAGTATACCTAAATTAGCTAGTTCCTTAACGTCTAAGTAGCGTTCAAACAGAAAGTTGCTGATTTCATTTGCTGTAGCGATCGCCCGTGATTCTTGGTACTTAATTACGTAGTTAGTGAGGTTCTCGCTGGCAAAAAAATAAGTGATCGCTCCAGTTAATATAACTGGGATTGTACTGAGGGCGATCGCAAAAATAATCGCTTTAATTCTTAAGGGCAAATTTTTAAATTTTATTTTCATAATTAAAATTTAAGAAATTATAACTGATAACTATTCTAAACAACGGCTTTTAAATCTAAAGCAGCTTCATTCAATCTTTGAGTGCCGATTTTAGTTTGAGTAATACCGCAAGCGGTTTGGGCGGCTGCTTGGTTGAGAGAGTTCATAGCTTCCACGACTTGCTCGATCGCGATCGCTTGCTGTTTGGCATTCAGCGAAATTTGCTGAGAGCTCAAAACCACGTTGTTAATTGCATCAGCGACTCCAGCAAATGCCGCTGCGGTTTCTGATGCAATATTTACGCCAGAGTCCACAGTTTTACTTCCTTCATCTGTCACCATTACTGTTAAATTAATCGCTCTCTGAATATCAGCAACTAACAGGTTAATTTGGGCTGCCGATTTTTTACTGCGATCGGCAAGTTTGCGAATTTCTGAGGCCACAACGCCGAAACCCTTGCCGTGTTCCCCCGCCCGCACTGCTTCCACCGCAGCATTTAGCGCTAACATATTAGTTTGATTTGCCAAATCGCTGACTACAGTTGAAATATTGCCAATGCGATCGGTTTGCTCGCTCAACTGCATAATTTGCCATTGCATATCCTGCACTTTTGTTTTAAGCGTGGCCATTGCTTCTAAAGTTTGTTCGACAGCTTTTGTACCGCCACCAGCTAAAGTTAAAGCTTGTATGGCTTCAGATGCTGCCGTTTCTATCTGCTGTGAAGTGGCCCGAGAAGATGCGCCCAATTCGTCCATTGTCGTCGTAGTTTGATTGACGGAAGCTGATTGCTGGCTGGCCATGCGTTCCTGTTCTTCCACTGTAGCTGCAATCTGGGCGGAAGAAGTGGCGATCGAGCTAATTGCGCGATCGATCGTTCCAGCAATTCCTGACGCAATCACCCAAGCAATACTCGCACCAAACAGCACTAACAGCATCGAACCTATCACCAGCGTCGATACCAAAAAGCTTAAAGCTGCCTTCGTGGTTTGGGTTTCTTGCTTAATCATCTTTAATTCTGTTTCCCGAAATTCTCGGTTCACTTCCACAAATTCATTCACAAATTTTGTGTACTTGCCTGTATTAAATATAGCCAGGGCTTCCGCTGTCTGATTTTGCTGGAATAAGCGAACAATTTCGTTAGAACCATCATAATATTCGTTGACTAGCTCTAGCATCCTCTGCAAACGAATTTTTTGTTGGGGATTTTTAAGGATCGGAGCTACATTAATCCCTGACTGGCGTGCCAACTCTGCACCTATTTTAAAATCACTTAAAAACTGCGGATTTTTATTAATTAAATACCCGCGCATCCCTCGCACCATTTGCTCTGCACCTACGGACATCTTACTTGTTTCTCCGATGACATTTTCTACCCTTTCCACTTCTTGGAAAGTTTTAAACACCTGACTTGTAGTAGCGAGAACTAATACGGGCAGACCTAAGTAGATAGCTGCTGGGGCTAGATATCCGAGCAGCATTTTGTTTCTAATGTTTAATCTTTTAATTTTAGCAAACATTTTTTTCCTTAATTTAAGATAGGATTTTTGTTAGTAATTTTGTGACGCTGCAATGGTTGTTGGGAGTCCAGCCTTGGCAAGAGAAATCAGCCTACAACTTCTGGGCTTGATACTGTGCAGTAACAGTAGCAAATAGTATCATAGCAAATTATATTCTATTACTCTCTTTTTTCTTTGGTTTCGGGTTGCGTTGACATCGTTGCGCCCATGATTTTGCCGTAAATCTTTCTTCAAACCTCCTCATCAACAACAACTCCCCCTTTTGTTAGCAGTTGCTGCAAGTTTAGAACAGCGATGATTTTTTCTTCATAAAAAGCGGTTCCACGAAGATATTCGCGGTTGGCGAAATTTAGGGCAGCAGGAATAGTCGCCATTTCTGCTTGATTCAAATGTATAATATCTAAGATTTCTTCAACTACTATACCTGCGACCAAATCTTCAATTTCAACAACGATCGCCTTTGAGAGAGATTTTGTATCCGCCGACATATGTAACACGCTCCGAATGTCTACTAGCGTCAGGATCTCGCCCCGCAAGTTCATGTTGCCAATAATGCGATCGGGAGTGCAAGGAACCGGAGTTACCTGGCTAATGTCGGTAAATTCGCGCACTATCCCCAGATTAATACCAAAGTATTCGTTGTTCAAAACAACTACCGCCAGGGACATATCAATTGTTGCAGAATTTTCGATCTCGCCCAAAAGCCTCAAATTGTCAGCCCGCTCTCGAAAAATGGCCTTTTCTTCGGTTGTAGCATTCGGACAAAAAACGTGGGGCTTGGCCCAAACTTTAGGATCTATTGCTAAGAATCTTGGATCTATTTCTAACTGCAAATTTTGAGTTTCTACATTGGGTGTACCGCTTGCCGAAACTGGCATTTCGACCTCTGTTTTGTCGGGAGAATATCGAATTAGGCGATCGAGATCGAGCAGCATGATAATATCGGCCCCGCAGCGAGCAAATCCAGCTAAAAAACGATCAGGCGCGTCTGGCTTGTCTCGCCCGTAAGATAGCTGCGGAGTTATTGCATCTTCGGGGATCTGCTTAACTTCGGTAACTTGATTGACAACGATCGCAACTCGAATTTCTTGCCATTCTATGACGATCGCACTATCTGTCACAGAATACTCCTGCCAAAGGTACCCAAAACGGAGATTCAGATCCATCACGGGTAGAATAGAACCCCTGAGATCGATCGCCCCAACAATATCTTGAGGCGCTTCGGCGATCGGTGTCAACTCCGGCAGAAAGAAAATTTCCCGAACGCAGCCGACTTCTACACCGCAGAGCAAACCGTTCTGTTTAAATATAAGATACGGCTTAGTTTCCATATTTATCCTGACACTTTATTTACTAGAACTTGCAAAAAAAACTGGTTTGTACGATCGTATTCGATTTGGCAGTGAGGCAATTACAAAAAAAGCGGTTTTTTGGTTTCCTCTCGGCGCATCAGTGTTGCTGGCTGTACAATTTTACCAATTTTTTTTTAACATCGATCAATACTTGATTTGATGTCATTTTTCCCTGCTGCTCTATCGGAGTATTTGGCGGTAGTTTTTTGAGAATATCGCAAGATGAGTTGTACATTTTAATGGCGATGTTTACCTTCCCTTCTTTATTGTATATATTCCCGAGTTCTAGATAAGCTGAAACAAAAGATGGGCAAAGATAAATAGTTTTTTTCAAAAAACTTTTAGCAGTTTCCAAGTCACCCTGTTCTTCAGCAATGTGAGCTTGCAAATAATTAGGAAATACTGACATAGCATCTGCTTTACTAGCTCGCTTGCAGTGTTCGATCGCCTGAGAATAGCTGCCTAAATTCGCATAAATTTGAGCCAGCAAATAATCAGCCTCAAAATTTTGAGCTTGCAGAGCGAGCGCCAGTTTGGCTCGATCGATAGCCTCAGCATAAGCTTTATTTTTAAAACATTTTTTTGCCTCTAAAATCAGGCTCTGCGGCGTTTGGCGATCGGCTTTTTCGGCGAGCGTTGAAGGTAAAGCAGGCACTTTCTTGCTCACCATATCACCCTCTACATGGTCAGTTCGCAGCATATTTTCCAGCCCCTTACCTGCTGCTAATAGTGACCCGAGTTCCCCAACATTGCCGTTATCAAAATTAGCTGGAACCGTTCTCCCCGGTAGCAAGTCGCCAATTTTCTTTTCCTTTCCCGATTCCCCGAACCCCGATTTTGCCTTGGATGCTGGTGCGCTAGAAGACTCTATTTTACCTGGTTTTTCGCCGGGAAAATTCTGGGCTTGATAAACAACCGACTCCGGAAAAACCTTTGCTTGAAACTCGTTCATCATGTGACTGTGAACTTCAGCGTGACCGGTCATTAAATATCCTCCAGGTCTCAGCGTCTTGGCAAATTTTTTCAATACCTGTGAAATATACTGAGCTTCAAAATAAACAAAAACATTTCTGCACAAAATCAAATCCATGTTATAAATATCTTTGTAAATATTAGGGAAATTATCTGTTACTAAATTTACCCCACTAAAGCTGACAAGTTCGCGCAATTTTCTGTCGATTTCCCACTCGGTTTTCCGTCTGTCGAAATACTGCGTTTGCAGTTGAGAGTCAACTAAGCGAAACGACCAAGGGCTGTAAATTCCTCGCTTAGCTTTTTCTATTGCTGCTTGATTGATGTCAGTACCTAAAACTAAAATTTTCCATTTTTCCCAATCCAAAATTAGCTTTTTTAAAATAATAACTAAAGAATAAGGTTCTTCACCGGTCGAGCAGCCGGCACTCCAGATTCGCAGTGTTGGCTTAATTCCCAATGTCTGTTCCAATTTTATTTTGTGTTCGATCAATTCAGGGAAAATAACTTTTTCCAGCAGCGACAACTGTCCTTTGTCCCGCATGAAATAACTTTCGTTGGTTGTCAGCAGCAGGGCGAGTTCTCGCCATTCGCTTTGACTTTCCAGGCTCGGAGTGGCTAATATTTGATAATAGTTGTCGGGAAAGGCTATTTTTACATCTTTCATCCGAGTCAAAAGTTTTTGAGACAAAGCCGATCGATCTTGCGGGCGAATTTGTAAACCGGTTTGAGCCGCAATTAATTGGATAAATAGCTGAGTTTGTGCATCATTCATATCAACTCGGTAAATCGGTTTAGGTATAATCTGCTATTGTAGGGGATTGGTGTTTGAGCTGATCGCACTTATACAAAAATCATACCAACGGAAATAATATCATGTCCTGTCGATCGACCACAAGATTCGGGTCGGGGCGAGTTTACGCTTAGCTGTTGCTGGGAACACTCCGATTTTTACACTCATCGGATGCTCGCAATAAAAGTGCGATCGCACCCATCACCCGCAACAATTCCCACCGCATCAGCGATAATATGATCAGCCAACTCTCCAAAATCGAGGAAACAGCTATGCTGGCGACGATCGATCTACAAGATAATTTTACCATAGAAGACTTCATGGCTAATCCGTGCGATCGCATGGAATGGGTAGACGGTCAATTCGTGGAGAAAAATGGAGTCACGCTCAAGCATAGCAAAATTCAATCAAGCCTGAGTTGTTTTTGGGCAAATTAAGTAGGTCAGCGCGAAAAAACCTAACTATGTTAAAATAAGTAAACACAGAGAATACATATACTAAGGTAACTCAATATATGGGCGCTAGATTAAGGGTATTTCTTACTCAAAAGCAAAACAAAACCCTATTAGAACT
>JANPMV010000025.1:0-14421 GCA_031427135.1 Cyanobacteria bacterium VAR_87_metabat_62
ATATCGTGTCCGGTCAAATCCGGTAGCATCGTAATTATTAGTCGCCCAATTTAGTAGACCGCGAGTGCCTTAGTCCCAACAATTAATCTGGCGTTGGTACTAAGGAACTCGCGGTCTCCTCGCTTGTCATGTCTGAGTACAACCGGAAACGATATCAGGTCAATTACCCGTAATCAATTTGGTTTGTAGTGAGGACTAAAGTCCCCACTACAAACCAAATTGATATTAATTATTCAGTCGGCGGAGGCCGACTTTGTTTATGTAGTAGCGGTTTCAACCGCCGAATCTAATCTTATATTTGATCGCATTTCCCCACTTCACAGCGACATTTCCCAACCCAAAATTTCCGCTACCTCCTGTGCCAAACTCAAAGGATCGAATGGCTTTGCAATCACCCCTGCAACCCCCAAATCAGCAAATTCGTTCAAATCCATCGCCTGCACCTTAGCAGTCAAAAAAATCACCGGAATCCCCCGAGTAGCCACATTTTTTTGCAGCAAACCAAACAAAGTAACTCCGTCCATATTCGGCATCATCACATCCAGCAAAATAGCGTCAGGGACTTTAGTTTCCGCTAAAAGCAATCCTTGGCTTGCCTCGGGCGCGATCAGCACCGTCCAGCCACCTAAATGTTCCAGACAAGCCTGAATAACGCTACAAAGGTTTTTTTCATCATCGATTACGAGAATGCGCTTTACTGACATAATTAAAACCCAAATTTAAAATTAATCATAGTAAACTCAAAGACGACTTACGCACGAGAAATGCACGCCTTAAACGGGAGCATCCAAGAAGTGCAAATACAGCGTATCCCAGTTTATGAAGTGCAGTAGGGACACTCCAAGAGCCCAAGGAGTGTCAACTTAAGCCGAAAGCCCATGAGGACTATCGCTTTTGTTCTAGTCCAGATCCCCCTAAATCCCCCTTAAGAAGGGGGACTTTGACCCCCCCTGTCCCCCCCTTATTAAGGGGGGTTAGGGGGGATCTAGACTTTGATACAAACAAGAGAGACGGTCGGTTTAACGTTAAGTTGACACTCCTTGGGCATTGCCGTCTCCCTACGCCGATCGCTCCGAGGTGTAATTTATAAACGGGAATCTGCTGTATCCTACAAAATAAGCAAAGCAATCTCAAAATTCAAAACTTTTTCCCCCTTCGCCTTCAAAGGGTGCGGGCACCGTGAAATAGAAACTGCTACCTTCGGAGACAATACTTTCGACCCAAATTCTGCCACCATGCTGCTGCACGATGCTGCGACAGATAGCCAAACCCAAACCCGTACCTCCTTTTTGGCGGGAGTCAGAAGCATCCACCTGCTGAAACCGTCCAAAGATAGTTTCTAGTTTATCCGCAGGAATTCCCCGGCCCCGATCTTTGACTTCAAATAAAGCCCGTGAAGCGTAGCTATCCCGTAGGGAATCGCCCAAATCATCAACCCTGACAGTTACTGTACACCCCGGAGCCGAGAACTTAATCGCATTGCTCAACAAATTTACCAGAATTTGCACAATCCTGTCAGGATCGGCCCAAATTTGGGCTGCTTCGGCGGGCAAAATCGATATATCAATCTTATTCTCAGCAGCCAGAGACATCACAGCTTCAGCAGATTTCCGCATCAAAACCTGCGCGTCGCACCACTGCTTGACCAAAGTAATTTGGCTCGATTCGAGCCGTTCTAAGTCGAGAATATCGTTGACCAAACGCACTAACCGTTCGGTATCGCTCGACGCGATTTCTAACATTTGTTTGGCAGTTTCCGGTTTATTTTTCAGCACCCCAGCCGCCAGCAAACCTAAAGAACCGCGAATTGAAGCAAGCGGCGTTCGCAGTTCGTGGCTGACAATCGAAATAAACTCATTTTTCATTTTTTCTATTGCCCGACTTTCTGTGATATCTATGACAGTGCCGACGTGACCGATTAGTTGACCTCGGCCGGAAAAAATCGGAGCTATTTTAACCCGACAAAACCGGATTGTTCCCTCTCGCTGGATGTGGCGAAATTCGCAGGAAAATTCCCCATCTTGCGATCGCGATTCCGACCACATAGACAGAATTAGTTTGAGGTCTTCGCGGTGAACAAACCCCATCCAGCCGTTTCCTAAAGCTTCTGCCGATGTGAAGCTGCCAATTGCTTGACAGCGGGGATTTGTATAGGTACATTTCCCCTCAGTATCGATTTTGAAAATGCCGACGGGAGAACTCTCACTCAAAGAGCGAAATAAAGCTTCGCTTTCCCGGAGTTCTGCTTGAGAGATTTCTAGTTCTCGGGTGCGCTGCACAACTCGCATTTCTAACAGTTCGTTGAGCTGTTTGAGGGTGGCTTCAGCAAGTTTGCGATCGCTAATATCGCGCTGCACTGATACCCAATGGGTAAACCAACCATTTTTGTCAGTTATGGGGACAATGCTCAATTCTACCCAAAATTCCGTCCCGTCTTTGCGGTAATTGATCAAGTCAACCCGCACCGACTGCCCGGTTTTCAAAGCTGTCCGAATGCGATCGAGAGTAGCGCTGTCTGTTTTTTGTCCTTGCAAGATGCGCGGCGTTTTGCCCAAAATTTCTTCTAGGGTGTAGCCGGTCATCCGCGTGAAAGCTGGGTTGGCATACAGAATGCGCGGGCCCGGTTGGTCGATCGGCTCAGCTTCGGTAATTAACACCGCGTCGTTAGTCGTGGTGACTGCTGATTCCAACAGGCGCAACTGTACTTCTTGAGCTTTGCGATCGGTAATTTCTGTAACAGTCCCCACCATCCGCACTGCATCGCCTGCTTCGTTATAAAAAAACTTACCTTTCCCCTCCATCCAGTGAATGCTGCCATCGGGCCAAACCACGCGGTTTTCGTGAAAGTAATCTGCTCGCTGGACGATCGCCTGATTCACAGCATTCTCCATACCTTTTAAATCTTCTAGGTGAATGCAAGCTGCAAAACTTTGATAAGTTCCGTCAAAAGTTCCCGGGGCCAACCCAAACAACTGTTCGTGTTCCCTCGATAAAACCATACGATTTTTCTGCACATCCCAGTCCCAAAATCCGATTTTGGTAGCCGACAAAGCTAAGTTGAGCTGGTGATTTATTTTCCGCAGCTCAATGCTAGTAATTGCTACTCGCAGTTCTCGGGCTATTTCGATTTCGCAACGCTGCCAAGGCAAAGATTTTGACCTCACAGTTTCTTGCCACAACTCAAAGGAAGTGCGAGGAGACATCGGTCGGCTCCCATCCGGTTTAAATTCACTTTGCTCGTCTGGTTGACCTGCCCAGTTGACAGTTTGAATTACTTCGGGACGGAACCACAAAATGTAATAGTTTTGCATCTCGGAGATGGCAAGCACCAGCAAACCACTAGCAATTTCTTTAAAGTTTTCGGCGGGCGGATACACTTTTGAGAGAGCATCTGTATGGAAAATATCATTATTTATTTGAGGTTTGATCCAAGCAATTAAATTTTCGATTTCTGCCAATCCCGGCGTTTTGCCGATCGCGATCAAATTTTCATTGGCACACACAACTGCACCTGTAGCGCCGACTAAGGTCAGCAATTCTTCTTGGGATGTAAGTAAACCTTCTACAAAGCAGTTTTTTAGAGAAATTTTTGTGATGAATTTATGGCAAATTTCTTTTAGATAAATTGCATATTCCCAGTTTTCGCTATCTTGTTTGTAGCTGAGTTCTAGATTCAGAAACTTGGCTATCAGTTCGCAAGCCGTTCTAGTTTCGTAGTTGACATACTTTGGTGTTTGGTGGTGACAGGCGATCAATCCCCAGAGTTTTCGATCTTTGATTAATGTCAGGGTCATGCTAGCGCCAATATTCATATTTTTGAGATATTGAACGTGGCAAGGCGACACGGTTCTGAGCAAAGAGCAGCCCAGATCCAGGGGGCGACCGGTCAGCGGATTGCAGTGAGGAATTAGTTCTACAGGCTGACTGTGAATATCGGGAATAAACCGAATTAAATTCATGCTGAACAAGTTTCTAGCCTGGGCGGGAATATCGCCAGCCGGATAGTGCAGTCCCAATAAAGGAGCCAAACTTGCTATTTTGTCTTCGGCGATTACTTTGCCGGCGCCGGTGGCATCAAATTGATAGACGATCGCCCGATCGAAGCCGATCGTCCTCCGCACTTCTTCAACTACTGTCTGACACAGCACTTGCAGGTTTGGTGTTTCGTGGATTTTGTCGATCGGCTCTTGGACTAAATTATAAAAATTGATCCGATTGCTAGCTTTTGGGGAAACAGCCTGCTCTATTTCGAGAACTAATGCTAGGTCAGATTGATGCAGCGTCCCCTGAAAAAAAGACTTGCGGTTTTGACTTTTAAATGATAAGCTAATACAGTTACGTTTATTGCTCTTTTTCCATAAAGCTTCTTTAATCGCCTCAATTTCCTCAGCCTCCACAAAATCATGTAAACAACTGCCCAGAAGTTCTTTCGGATAAATGCCGATCGCCTCAAAAGTATTGTTGCTAACTTGCAAAATTTTCAACACCGGAGATTCCAGCACCAACAGGATGCCGTGAGGTTGAATCGAAGCTGATGAGTAAATTGGTTCGGAGTCGCTGTCATTGAGAGCGGCTGTCTCTGAGGGTAATATCATTACTTTCTTGTTATTTTAAATACTGTTCTAAATTAGCCTTTGTTTTTGGCGATCGGCAATTTTGCTTTCACGGGGGAGAGCTAGGGGGAGCGGCGGGATCGATCGCACTCCTTGTTTAGAAACCGGGTTTTTTTACGAAAATACTTGATTGTAGACGGCAGATTCGGTAAAAAACCCGGTTTCTTGGCCCCCATGCGTCCAGGACGTTTGACGTGTTTGTTGGCACGCCTTGGATGCTTCCAGTTCACCCCTGCTTAGCGCTGTGTTAGAGCCAGTCTGTGACGGAGTTGAGTCCGCTCCAAACGATTCAGGAGGCGAGCAATCAATTCCGGTTCCACGATCGGCTTATTAACGTAGTCGTCAGCACCTGCGACAAACATTTGGCGCACTGTTTCCGACTCGGAATGAGCCGTCAAAAATAGCACTGGAAGCTTGCTCCAGCGCAAATCGTTCCGCACAGCCAAACACAGCTCGATACCGCTATAACCGGGCATTTCCACATCTAAAATAAGCAAATCTGGACAAGTGATTTCGAGTACCTCCCAGAACTTTTCGGGTTCATCCAATGTTGTTACTTGCAATCCCCAAGGTTGTAGAATCATTTTCAGTGCAGCCAATAGATGCACGTCATCATCTACCACCATAACTTTAGCTTCAGCAGCAGGGCCAGTCCGATCGAGGAGTTGGGCGACTGCTTTGAGTATATCTGCTGGGGAGATAGATTTGTGTAAAAAGCCGGAAGCTCCCAAACGCGCAACTTCAATTCGATCGCTCAATTGATTGTGCCCGCTAAAAACCATCACCGGAATGTCCGGTTTTTCACTGCGAAGTTCGGCTAGCAAAGTAAGTCCGTTTTCCTCAGTTCTGGAAAAAGTCAAATCCAACAAAATCGCATCGGGAGGCTGTTGAGAAATTATAATTCTTGCCGCTTGCGGAGAGTTCGCAACTTCTATCTCGAAGCCGGAACCGGATGCTGCTATTTTTAGTCGATCGCTCTGCAAAATATCATCATCCACAATCAGGATGCGCCGCTGTTGGGAAAGCTGAGCAACCACCTCGCTTTCAGGTTCTGGCGGGCGATCGAATATCTGTTTAAGCAAATGCATAAATTCCTCAATCTTCTGAACACTCCCCGGTTTCAAGACGTTTTCAGGCTTGAACAAATGTTCGAGCTTGCGCGCCACTTCCGAACCTTGCGGGAGTCCTAAAGTTCCCAAAGAACCGACTAATTTGTGAGCTTGGGCCTGAGCTTCCCGCCGCAGTTCCTCCTCTAGGGTTCTGGTTTGGATTTGAGCGATCGCGCGATCGAAAATCGCCACCTTTTCGATAAAATTGGCTCTTAACTTGGCCCGAATTTCAGCAACCACAGTCAGGACTTTGAGGCGGCGCTCGTCATTGTTTAATTCCCGGCTCGACTGCCTGGATTCAGATGCAGTTTCTGCCGTTTCGCCGGCAACTTTTTGGCTCTCAAAATCCTCCGGCAGACTTTTGAGCCGGTAGCCCAATCCGTACACAGTTTCGACTAAATCTACACTCATCCCGGCTGCTTTCAGTTTGTGCCGCAGCCCCTTAATGTGAGCGGTAACAGCTTCTTCTTGAGGAAATTCACCGGCCGACCAAATGCGATCGAGGATGGCGCTGCGGCTGAAAATCCGCCGGGGATTTCTCAGGAAAAGTTCCAGCAAATTGTACTCTTTCGGAGTCAAGTGCAGCACTTTTTCGGCATAAATTACTTCCGTTGTATCCGGGTTGACTTGCAGTTTTTCCCAAGTCAAATTTGTACTCGACAAAGTTGCCTTTCCCCGGCGCAGCAAAGCCCGAATTCGAGCCATTAATTCTTCGATATTAAAGGGTTTGACCATATAATCGTCTGCACCCGCTTCTAAACCTTGGACTAGATTGCTTCTGCTGTCTAGGGCTGTCAGCAGTAAAATCGGCATTTGGCAGCCGGACGATCGCAATTCCCGACACAAACTAATGCCGTCGAGTTTCGGAATCAGCACATCCAAAACAATCAAGTCATAATCATATGCCTGCGCCAACTGCAAGGCTGTTTCGCCGTCTGCTGCCGTATTCACATTATAATTGTGAGTGTTCAGCGCTCTGGTCAGCAAATTGACTGTAATTTGGTCGTCTTCTACCAGCAGAATTTTCATAATTCTCACCTGTTAATTAAGCTACTTGTGTAATTTGTTTTATCGAATTTTTGGGATTTAAATAGCCTTTTTCAACTCTTATTTAAGAGTCCTGGACGTTCATAAGCTGTTACGCAGTTAAACCACTAACGAGGCCTGTAGGGTGCCACGGGTCGTAGGCGTAAGCCGGCCCCTTCATGCCAAGGGAAACGCTGCGGCCCGTGGCACCCTACAATACTATTTTAAATGCGTAACAGCTTAGGCTCAGAAATCGGGTTTGATAAACTAAAATACCTGATTACAGCCCACATATTTGGTAAAAAACCCGGTTTCGAGGAGTCGGAGTGCGTTGGCGTAGCCCCCGTAGGGGATCGCTAACTGTTGAGTTTTTCCCAGCCTTAGTAAAATAAATAGCATTCTTGGAATAGTGAAATGGTAAATCACATTTTTAATTTTGTTTGTTTATTTCTCCAAATGTTTCATCAAATCGCGGATATTTTATGGCTTTTTGGACTTCAGCGCCTGCTGAATTTTTTGGATCAGATATTGCGATGAATCTTGCTGCTTAACGATGTCTTCCAACTCAGAAACCCCGACTTCTGCGTGTTCTATCTCCTTAACTAAAGAATCAGCGGTAACACTTTTTGTGACACCCAAATGTTCTACGCTCGGTGGAAGTGAATAGAAATCTTTTTCCGCTATTAATTCCTCCAACTCTAACAGCGCCATTTCCGCGCGATCGATCTTGATGGTCACGGATCTAGCCACATTTGCACCCGCTCTTGCAGCCTCCGTGAGTTGGTGAACGCGAAGTTTAAACCGGCTGCCTATTTGCTCCATTTGAGTCCCCAATTCAAAAGTTTTACTTGCCAGTCTGCCAATTTCTAGGCTCACTTGGCTCAGCCCATTGGGCTGACTTCCCATTTGATTGGTAACTACAGCTACCTGTACTGCTAAATGCCTGACTTGTTCGATCGCCTCCCGGATGGTTCGGGAAGTGCGATTAACCGTTTCTAGATCGTTAGCTATTGCTTTGCCAACGCCCAAAATTTTATCTGTATTGTTGCAAATAGAATTAGCACCTTGAAAAGTAGCTTGAAATGCTTGGCGACCTTCCGAGGAAATCAGCTTGGCAATTCTCACAAATCGCTGATTCATTTGAGCAATTTCTTCAGCTTGTTTTACCAGTGCCACTTCCTGGAAACTGGGAGTATTCTGCGATTTTTCGGCTTGAAGCTGTTGGGATTTTAAAAGCTCCTTGCATTCCTGGATTTTTGCCTGTTGTTGTTGAATAATCGCCTGATATTTTTTTCTTTCAACTCTGTATTTGTGAATATTTTTGTTAGCTTGCCCCAAAATTTTAGACTGGGAAATCACCAGAGTTTGAACATCCAAAATGCGAAGACTCTGGTTTTCCATAACCACAATAATGGGTTCATAAATCAAGTCTTTCTGCCTGTTGAGAGACGCTTGCACGGCATCGTCAACTTTCCAGTTTTCAGAAAGCAACAGAGGTGGAATTCTAATAGAATCTAACAAGGCTCGAATCGGGTGCTGCCCGTAAAGTTCTACGCGATCGGGAAGACTCATTTGCTCTCGAAATTTGACGCGAGAAATCATCCCCAATACCTGTGATTCGTGAGTTATAATGACTCCCGGCAGGTCTGGTTCTTGCTCGAATTTTTCAGCCACTACCTGTCCAGGAGTTGCAGCACTCACTTGGAATTGGTGATAGGGCAGATGTCCGATCGTAAAATCGAGGGTGAGTTGAGTTTGATTGCTCATTTACCCGGATAGTGTATAAGTAGAAGTTAACAAATTATATATTGATATTATACTGGATTAAGATAGTTAAAAGTAATCACAATTATAGGGAGAAATTGGTCTCTATCACCTGACCCCCAACAGCCCCTACCTTCTCACTACTTCCATCTCAAGTCTTTTCCAGCGGCCGCCCCTGCTGCGCCCCGGGCTCAGTCCCCAAAACATGGGCCTTGATATTTTGTTCTTGAAAACACCGGGAAAATACCTAGATTGAAACCAAAAACCTTACATCGGACTTTGCCGCTAGCCAGCTTTCAGGCTGCTTACCAGTTGTTACAGCAAATGGCTGAACTCCCAGGGGCGATTTGGCTCGCTAGTGACGCGATGATCGCGGATACTGAAAATAGGGAAAACTCCTCGGAAAGGTTTGCAGCAGTGGTATCAGACGGGTTTAGCGCACTACTGCGAGGCAAACTATTAGATGATTTGGCAACAAACGGACGCGAACATAGCGAAAAACAGGTCAATTCGCAATTAAATGTGGAGTTGACTTTCGATCCAGGCGCGATCGGCAGTTTCCTCTCTCTCCTCGCAGACAAACTCGCAAAAATAACACCCGTACCCAAGGGGAAAATTGATATTCCCGCCCTCAAACAAGCAATAAAAAATCTACAGCCAAACTCGGCCGCTCTTCAAAGCGAATTCACCCTAAATTTGCTGGATATTCTCGCGATCGATGCCAGCAAAAACAGTCATCTGCCCCTACAAAACAGCATAAAAATAGAGCAGAATTTTGCACCCAAACTTATATCTACAGAAACATTTAATGTCTCGGTTCCCGAAGCCATCAATCGCGTAGAAATTCCCAATTCTTGCATTCCATTTTGTCAGTCAGTCGAAGATGCTTTGCAGCAACAACTCCAACAAGAGCGACTTTTGAATCAGGTGACAACTCAAATCCGCCAGACTTTGGAATTGCCCGTAATTTTGTCAAAAGCAGTTTCGAGAGTGCGAGATTTTCTGGAAGTCGATCGCCTGTTAATTTATCAATTTGAAAAAGTGCCAGCGCCGCACAATGGCGAGTCAGATCGAGAAATATCTGTGCAGGTTTCTGGATCGGGCGCAGTTAAACAAAATTCCGGTACTTACTTACATTTAGGTAGCGTCACCTACGAAGCTTTAGCCAGCGATGCTATCTCCTCTGTACTGAATTATAGCGAAGGCGCACAGTGTTTTCCCGATGGAGTCATTGACAGAGAAAAATATCGCAAAGGTTTGGCTTTGTCCGTGGCGGATGTGGAAACAACTTATGTTTCGCAGCCTTGTTTTTTAGACTTGATGCGGCGGGCGAAGGTGCGCGCGAAGTTGCTAGTGCCGATCGTCGTTCAAGACGAATTGTGGGGGCTGCTCATTGCCCACCAGTGTACTGTTCGGGAGTGGGAAGAAACCAAAATAACATTTTTGCGGCAAATAGCAGAACATTTGGCGATCGCCATTTACCAAGCCGAACTTTATGCAGAAGTCCAGCAGCAAAAGTGCACCTCAGAACAGCGCGTCATAGAGCGCACCCGAGAACTGCGCGATGCACTCGCCGCCGCCCAATCAGCCAGCCTCGCCAAGAGCGAATTTTTGGCAGCTATGAGCCACGAATTGCGGACTCCCCTCACCTGCGTCATCGGCATTTCTGATACGCTGCTGCGCTGGTCTTACGGCAAAGTTGGTATCAAAGAAGTGCCGATACAAAAGCAGCGCCAGTACCTGCAAACTATCCGAGATAGTGGCGACCATTTATTAGAATTAATTAACGATATTTTAGATTTATCGCAAGTAGAAGCGGGAAAAGCCGTATTAAAAATTAGTGAATTTTCACTTTCCAAATTAGCTTCTCAGAGCCTGCACGCCCTCAAAGAAAAAGCTGTGGCTAAAGGTGTGGAACTAATTCAAGAACAGCGAATCAAACAAGAGTGCGATCGCTTTACCGCTGACCCGCGCCGCTTGAAACAAATTCTCTTCAATCTTTTAGGAAATGCGATTAAATTTACTCCCGAAGGCGGGCGAGTTGTCCTGCGAGTTTGGGTAACAGAAGATAAAAACCGAACGCCCACAGTGCGACAGCCCGGTACTGCACCGGCCGGCAGCACCGCTGTTTTTCAAATCAAAGATACCGGCATTGGAATTCCCGAAAATCAGCGATCGCTCTTATTTCAAAAATTCCAGCAGTTGGATTCCCCCTACCGCCGCGAATACGGCGGCACCGGTCTGGGATTGGCATTAACCAAGCAGTTAGTAGAGCTTCACGGCGGTGCGATCGAAGTCAACTCTACAGTTGATGTCGGCTCTACTTTTACCGTTTTTATACCCATTCAAACTAAAACCAAAGATGAATCCACAAAATTTAAATATGAAAAATCGAATTCATCTTTACCGCTGCATTCTTCATCCTTGCGGGGCAGCCTCGTCCTCGTCGAAGAAGATGAAGAAACTGCCATGCTGATCTGCGATATTCTGACAGCAGCAGGACTGCAAGTTGTCTGGATGATTGAAGGTTCGGCGGCGGTAGAACAAATTGAACTTTTGCAGCCAAATGCTGTGATTGTCGATATGCGTTTGCCCGGTATGAATGGCTGCGAAATAATTCACCAACTGCGCCAAAAACCCGCTACTCAAAATCTCAAAATTTTGGCTTTAAGCGCTAAGGAAATTCCCGCCGATCGGATATCTTTCGTGACCGCAGGAGCTAACGATTGTTTGGCTAAACCGATTCACCCAGAGCAATTGCTTGACAAAATTCTTTCTTTAATGGCCGGGATTGGTAATGGGTAATTGGTAATTATTTAGGATTCCCAATTCCCAATTCCCAATTCCCCATTCCCAATTCCCCATTCCCCATTCCCAATTCTCCATTCCCCATTCCCCATGATTAATTGTCAAATTCCCACAGGATTAATTGTTTCTTGTCAAGCACCTGCTGACTCGCCCCTGCACGATCCGAGCGTGATTGCGGCAATGGCTCGCACCGCCGTCAATCGGGGAGCCTCGGGCGTGCGAATTGATACTCCGGCTCACGTTGCGGCGGTGCGAAAACAAATATCCGCTCCGATAATTGGGATTTGGAAGCAGCAATTGCCGGGATGCGAGATTTATATTACTCCTCGGTTTGAAGACGCGCGGGCGATCGCCCTTTGTGGAGCTGATATTATCGCCGTTGACGCTACTCAGAGAAATCGTCCTCCTGGCGAAGACCTAAAGACGTTAATCGCACGAATTCACAGCGAATTGGGCAAATTAGTGATGGCGGATGTCGATACGATCGCATCTGCGATCGCGGCGGTTGAAGCTGGTGCAGATACTGTCGGTACTACTCTTTTTGGCTACACTCCCCACACGGAAAATTTCTCGCCCCCCGGATTTGATTTGCTGGCGGAAATGGTAGAAAAGCTGAAGGTTCCTGTAATCTGTGAAGGCGGCATCGCTGGGCCGGAAATGGCCAAGAAAGCATTGGATCTAGGAGCGACTGCTGTTGTTGTCGGCGCAGATATTACTGGGATCGATCTTAAGGTGACAGCCTATATGTCGTTCATCAGTTGACAGTTGACAGTTGACCTGTGACCTGTGACCTGTGACAGCTACCCATAGCCGTCGATAGAAGAGGATTGGAGCAATGAATCATTTTGTTTGATTTCCCCCTAAACGGGGAGGCTTCAGACCCAATTTTCAGGCGTGATGGGAAAATAAGAAGGAAATTAGGCAACGGATTTTGTCACGAATTTAACGGGTTTATTTGTCTGCAAACTGTCACAATTTATATCTGCGATTAAGGAATTAGAAGTTACGATCGCCACATCATCCGCAAAATAATCCGGATGGAGACCATATCTAGCTGTCAATTCAATAAAAAGAGCAGATTAATATGGCTAGCGATTTTTCTTTTAACTCTAAATCCCGATTTAACAAAAATGGCTTGGACAATCCTTCTCGGCAAGGCCGATCGCTCCAAGCTATGATTTTTATGCTGGTAGTCACTACCTTAGTGGCTATGCCGATGTTTCGTTTAGCCGAACTGCAACTGGTACAAGGGGCCTACAACCGACAGCGGGCGGAAAATAACCGCATTCGCCCTGTGTCAGTCGCCGCGACTCGCGGTCAAATTTTAGACCGCAACGGCAAAATTTTTGCGGCTAGCCGCGTATCTCGATCGGTCTACGTGTGGCCAAAAGAGCGATCGACCAAGGAGTGGCAAGAAATCGCCGCTACACTAGACCCGATCGTCAAAGTTCCCGCAGCCGAAATTATCAAAAAAATCGATAAAGCAGGCTATAAATCAGCCCTACCAGTGCGAATTAGTAAGGATATCGATGTCGGTACTTTCGTCGCTTTGGGAGAACAAAGCAATGCTTTGCGCGGAGTAGAAATTCGCGTAGAATCCAGCCGAGACAATCCCCACCAGCAATTAGCAGCTCACCTTTTGGGATACGTCGGTGAAGCTACTTTAGACGAATTAAAAGCTAATCCTGCATATCCGATGGGGATGATCGTCGGTCAAATGGGAGTTGAAAAGTTAGCCAATCCAACTTTAGAAGGCGTTTGGGGAAACCGTTTAATCGAAGTCAATGCTAAGGGCGAGGAAATTCAAGATTTAGGCGTGAAAGATCCGATTCCCGGCAAATCGGTGCAGCTAACTTTAGATTTAGATATGCAGAAAACTGCCGAAAAAGCTTTGGGCGATCGCCTCGGTGCCGTTGTGGCGATCGATGTCAAAACCGGAGCTCTTTTAACAATGGCTAGTTGGCCGACATTTGACCCGAATATTTTCACCCGTAAGGTGACTCAAAAAGAATGGAATCGCTTGCAAGGGCCAGAAAAACCGTTTTTAAATCGAGCCGTTCAAGGTTATCCAGTCGGTAGCACTTTTAAAATTGTTACTTCTGTCGCTGGGATGGAGTCTGGCAAGTTTTCTCCTGACTCGACTTTGGGCACTTCTTCTTCCATTACGATCGGCGGAATTACCTTTAACGAGCACAGCGGCGGTTACGGAGTTATCGGTTTCCGCGACGCTTTAGCCTACAGCAGCAATACATTCTTCTATCAAGTAGGTATGGCTGCCGGCCCCGAAGAAATGGCGAAAGCGGCTAAGAAAATGGGCATTGGCGGTACGATTAACTTAAAACTTTTGGGGTTAGATGCCGCTAATCACGGTCAAGTTCCGATCCCATCAGAGAAACAAAAAATGTATGGAGAAGACTGGTACGTCGGCGATACGGTAACAATGGCGATCGGTCAGGGTTTGGTACTTTGTACTCCCCTAGAATTGGCTGTGATGGTGTCAACGGTTGCTAATGGCGGTTATCGAGTTCAGCCGCACTTATTGGCTTCTCAAACCAACACTCCTATTACCAAAAAAGTTCCCACAGGTATTAAGCCTGCTACTTTGAATGTAGTTCGCCAAGGATTGATTGACGTGGTACAAAAAGGTACCGGCAAACGCCTGAATGATGGTACTATTCCTTTGAGCGGTGGCAAAACTGGGACGGTGGAAATGCCCGGTCATCCTGACAATTCTATGTATGTGGGTTTTGCTCCCGCTGACAAACCGGAAGTGGCGATCGCAGTTATCGTTGAAGGCGGCGGATTTGGTTCTGTATCGGCGGCACCAATTGCTCAAGAGGTATTGCGAACCTATTTTCAAAAGCAAGGTTTTAAACCTACTGCTAAGCCTAAATAGTCATTAGTTGACTGTTGACTGTTCATATTTTGCGATCGTAGGGTGCGCACTGCGCACCTTACCGCGATCGGCGCGATCGATCAAAAGTCTTCCCCTACCAATCGTCTCATCTCATATCAATTCTGGTTGCATCGGAATTAATATTACCCGAAATCAGGACACGGCAGTGCCGTTTCCCTACCATGAATTGGGGTAGGGAAACGGC
>JANPMV010000026.1:0-6111 GCA_031427135.1 Cyanobacteria bacterium VAR_87_metabat_62
GCCACTCCACCTGCTGCCAGTAGTCCATCCCGGCGCGCTTCAGTGTCGCGTCGTCGAGCTTGAAGCCGAGCGGCTCCACCAAGTGCACCTACAATTGATCGCGGTAGGGACACGGCACTGCCGTCTCCTCTATATCATTCCGGCGCAGCCGGAATTGATCTCATTTATATCATTCCGGCGCAGCCAGAATTGATCTCATTGGGCCTTCTCCCATAGCAAAAAACGATCGCCCTTTTCGGATAAAGCGATCGCCCTTTGTCAACAATTAGTTAACAACTCTTAGCAATTAATAATTAAGCTGCTGCGGCTGCTGCTTCTTCTGTGTCTTCAGCTTCAGAACCTGCTTGAATTCCCAGCACGGTAACAACCACCTGATCTGGTTCGCCGAGAGCTACCACTCCCGCCGGCAAAACTAATTCGTGAATGTGCAGCGCATCCCCTACCTTTAAATTAGAAATATCTACTTCAATGGCTTCAGGAATGCTGTCTGGTTTGCACTTAACTGCGAGTTGTGTCAGCACGGTATCCAAGATGCCGCCTTCTAACTTGACGCCGACAGCTTCGCCGACAAAACGCAGTGACAATTCAACTTCCAGGCTGTCTTGACTGGCCACGGAGAAAAAGCTCAGGTGGTAAGGATAACCCTTCCAAGGATGAACTTGAACTTCCCGCAGCAAGGTTTTTCCGCTCCAAGAGAGTTCGGGAATGCTGAGGTCAATTAGGGCATTGTTGACTACGCGCTTTTTGAGGAGTTGTTCAACTGTTTTGGCTTTGATGGTTAGGGAAATCGATTCACAGCCTTTGTGCCCGTAGAGGACGGCGGGAATCATTCCTGAGCGGCGGAGGGCGTTAGGTTTGCTGCCTTCTGCCCGCTTTTGACATTCTACTACGAGTTCCATTTTCTGACTTTCGGCTGATTGTTTTCACATCTTACCAGAATTGTGATATTGCGATCGCACTTCATTAAATTCGCTGAAGGTATTGATAGTTTTCATTTTCCACACACTTCAGCAATTCCAGCATTTTTCTCAAACGGTACGTTCCTGATTGATACTCTTCTTTGGAAGGGGAATCACCAAGGTTAGTGAGAACTGCATCGCTTTCACTAATGATTTCTTGGCTGAACATTTTCTGGAACTGCTGGCGAATCTCTTGATTTAATTCAACTAGAGGCAGAATTACATTTTCTTCATCTAAGTAAATTTTGGTATCGATTGATTCCCCGCCTATTTTGGAAAATGCTGATTTTGCTAACCACTCGTAAGTAGTTGCTGTGATTCTTACACTATCGGAGGGTTCACCATTGGCTGAATAAAAACTGATGTCAAACATGGGGATTACTCCTGCTACTAAACATCTCGAAAGTCGTTACCTTCCTGATTTAATATTAAATCCGGTAGCATCAGAATTAATATTAGCCACAATCAGGACGTGGCGCTGCCCATTAGTGTCAACTTAAGCCGAAAATCCTGGGTATCTCTAGCTTTTACCTAAGTCTAGATCCCCCTCGCATCCCCCTTAAAAAGGGGGACTTTGAATAGATTCCTGTCCCCCCCTTCTTAAGGGGGGCTAGGGGGGATCTCGATTTAATAGTCAAACAATAGTCTCTGACTGCGTTTGACCTGGTTGTTGACACATATGGGCACTGCTGTGTCCCTACAATTAATCGGGGTAGGGAAACGGCACTGCCGTGTCCTCTGTTTCTTCTATAATAACGTTAAGCTGATGCTACTACAGCCGTACCATCAACCGATAATAATCCGCGCTTCGGGCCGTGAATTGGGTCTTCGACAATGATAGTTTGGTCGCGGCCGGCACCGAGAGATACAATGGCGATCGGCACTTCCATCAAATCTGCCAAAAACTTGAGATAATCCAATGCTTGCTGTGGCAAATCTTCCAAATTACGGCACTCTTCCGTGGACTGTTTCCAACCGGGAAGGGTTTCGTAAATTGGTTTGCATCGAGCAAATATCCGGGAATTTTTGGGGAAATCGATACAGCGTTCGCCGTCAACTTCGTAAGCAACGCAGACTTTGATTTCTTCTAATTCATCCAAAACATCTAGTTTGGTAACTGCTAGACAGTCAAGTCCGTTGATGCGAACGGCGTAGCGGCCGATTACCGCATCGAACCAACCGCAGCGGCGTTTCCGACCAGTTGTCGTGCCGAATTCTGCGCCTCTCTCGCCCAAAATTGCGCCAACTCCATCTACCATTTCGGTAGGGAAAGGCCCTTCTCCCACACGGGTTGTGTAAGCTTTGGCGACTCCAATAACGCGATCGATCGCAGTTGGTCCAACTCCAGTTCCTACACAAGCACCACCTGCGATCGGACTGCTGGAAGTAACATAAGGATAAGTGCCGTGATCTAAGTCTAATAAAGTGCCTTGCGCGCCTTCAAATAGAATATTTTTCCGCTTGTGAAGTCCCTCATAAATCTTCAGCGAACTGTCTACTACGTGGGGGCGCAAACGTTCGGCATAGACTCGGTATTCATCAATCACATCTTGGGGATTGAGAGGAGGCAAATTGTAGAGTTTTTCCAGAATGACATTCTTATAATTAATTGTCCATTCCAGTTGTTCTCGGAACCCTTCCAAGTCCATTAAATCGAGCATCCGAATCCCAGTACGTTCGGACTTATCCGCGTAGGTAGGGCCGATGCCGCGTCCCGTTGTCCCAATTTTATAATTTCCCCGCTGTTCTTCCGATGCCACATCAATTAATCTGTGGTAAGGCATGGTGATGTGAGCAGTTTGGGAAATCATCAACTTGGCAGTAGAAATGTTCAGTTTTTCTAACTGATCCAATTCTTGAATTAAAACTTTAGGGTCAATGACCGTACCACAGCCGATGATACATTCTGTCTCAGGGTACAGAATTCCAGACGGAATCAGATGCAGCTTAAAAGTCTGACCATTGACTACCACGGTATGACCGGCGTTGACGCCCCCTTGGTAGCGGACAACGATATCTGCGGATTTGCTGAGCAAATCAGTAATTTTGCCTTTTCCTTCATCGCCCCACTGGGCGCCGATTACAACTACGTTAGCCAAGGGTTTTTCGCGTTCCGTTCTAGTTGACACAATCTCTAATTATGTACGAATGTGTTCCAAGTGTCAATCATTGGATTTTAGATTTTGGATTTTGGATTTTGGATTTTGGATTTTGGATTTTGGCATGGGGCATTGGGCATTGGGCATGGGAACTCACAAATGACTAATGACTATTGACTAATTAATTTTTGTTACAATCAAGAAAATTGAGGCTATTTTGCCATGACTTTACACGCTGAGTTGCACCGCCATCTGGGTGGTTCTGTGGTTCCTAGGGTGCTGTGGCGGTATTTCGATCGCCACCACAATGCTGAAATAGCTAGCCGATTTCAAGCATACTCTGAGTTTGAGGATTTTTACACTCGTCCGCGCAATACTCTGGATGAGTATCTGGAATTGCACACGCTGGTGGAAAGCGTTCAAACTGTTGAGACTTTGCCTTATTTCATCTATCGCTTGATGCGGGGCGCTTACGTGTTTGAAAATCTGGCTTATTTGGAGTTGCGCTATACGCCTTATTTGCGGACTCCAGAGCATTTGGATCAGTCAGAACGGATTGATTTGATGGCAGAAATTGTCCAAGTTGTGGGTAAGGCAAGTCAAATTAGCGATTGTCCGATTGTAACTAGCCAAATTTTGTGTATGCACTCACGTTTGCCCTATGAAGTGAATCGGGCGATCGTCGATTTGGCGGCACAAATGGGAGAATATGTTTGTGCGATCGATCTGGCTGGCGGCGATGCTGCTATTGGCGATCGTTTGGACGAGTTTGTGGGATTATATCAGTATGCAAGGTCGATCGGCATCAACACAACCGGACACCTCTACGAAACTACATCAGGCTGTTATCCCGAACTTCTGCCCTATCTGATGCGGATCGGTCACGGGATTCAAATTCCGTTAAAATATCCCGAACTGTTACCAGAGGTGGCGCGTAGAGGTCAATGCTTGGAGGTTTGCCCGACTACCTATCTGAAAACGGGAACCTTGCAAGATATGCGGGAATTGAAGGTTGTGTTCGATCGATGTTTTGAAGCCGGTGTCGATATTGCAATTTGTACTGACAATGCGGGATTGCACAACGTGCGGCTGCCTTTTGAGTACGAAAATTTATTGACTCTGGATATCATTGATTTTCGGCAATTGCAAGCGTGTCAAAGTGCCGCTTTTCGCCATTCTTTCGCGTGGCCTTACGACGAGAAGCCAGTACAAATGCTGACTGGTTTGTTGCATCAAGAGTCTGTAAGTGCGATCGTTAATTAGCAAATAGCAAAGAATATCTATTTAACGAACCGCGAAGGCGCGAAGTCCGCGAAGGAAGAGAAGAGGAAGATAGATAATTTTTTTCAGGTGAAGACTATACTTGAAAATAAGAAAAAGCTCTTTCTTTTCTTCCTTCGCGCTCTTTGCGTCTTCGCGGTTCGTTTCAAAAAGATATTTGTAAAATTATAATAAGCGTTGAACCCCAGTCAATCCCTAGCAAGGTATAGTTTGGATGCAGAAGCATCAATATAAAAGGATTAAAAAACATGACAAATATGGACGCTTACTGGATGCCATTCACATCCAACCGACACTTTAAAGCGAATCCGCGAATGTTGGTTTCGGCAAAAGATATGCACTTTACCAGTGACGATAATCGCTCAATCCTTGATGGTACTGCGGGTCTGTGGTGCGTGAATGCTGGCCACGCCCGCGAGACAATTGCCGAAGCAGTTAAACAGCAGGTTTTAAATTTAGATTACGCGCCGGCTTTTCAAATGGGACATCCGGCTGCTTTTGAATTAGCGGATCGTTTGATCAAGCTGATTCCCGGCAATTTCGATCGCGTTTTCTTCACTAATTCCGGTTCGGAATCGGTGGAGACTGCGTTAAAAATTGCCATTGCTTATCATCGAATTAGAGGTGAAGGAACCCGCCAAAGATTGATTGGTAGGGTACGCGGTTATCACGGCGTTGGTTTCGGGGGAATTTCTGTCGGCGGCATTGGCCCAAATCGCAAGTTTTTCGGCAGTTTGCTGACAGGAGTCGATCATTTACCTCATACTCACAGTCTCGAACATAATGCTTTCAGTCGCAAACAACCGGAATGGGGAGCGCATTTAGCCGATGAATTGGAAGGGATTGTGGCTTTGCACGATGCGTCGAATATTGCGGCAGTAATTGTGGAACCGGTGGCTGGTTCGACAGGCGTTTTGATTCCACCGAAAGGTTATCTGGAAAGGCTCAGGGCGATTTGTGACAAGTACGGAATTCTGCTGATTTTTGATGAGGTAATTACGGGATTTGGGCGTTTAGGTGCGAGTTTTGCGACTGAATATTTTGGGGTAGTACCTGATATTGTGACTGCTGCAAAAGGATTGACTAACGGTACGGTGCCGATGGGGGCGGTGTTTGTCAAGGAAGGGATTTATGACGCTTTTATGAATGCTCCTGAAAATGCGATCGAGCTGTTTCACGGTTATACTTATTCGGGGCATCCTGTGGCTTGTGCTGCTGCTTTGGCGACGCTGGATATTTATGAGGAAGAAAGGCTGTTTGAACGGGCTGATAAGATGGCTGGTTACTGGGAAGATGCGGTGCATTCTTTCAAAGGAGTGCGCCACGTGATTGATGTTCGCAATTTGGGACTTGTGGCGGGGATTGAGTTGGAATCTATTGCTGGGAAGCCGGGGAAACGGGCTTTTGATTGTTTCTTACAATGCTACGAAAATGGGTTATTGATTCGCACAACGGGTGATATAATTGCTTTGTCGCCACCGCTGATTATTGAGAAGGAGCATATCGATCGCATTGTGGAAATTTTGAGTGGGGTTTTGCAGGAACTCGACTAGGATTGTTTGCGGTGAATTGCGAGGCGGAGCCTCTGGATCTGCGTTTCCAGGCAGAGCCTAGTAACGACAATATGTTATAGTAATGTGGGTAGTGCGATTCGTTTAGCCGAAACTCGAAAGGGGGGATGGCTAGCAGCGATGGGGTAAACCCATTAGGGCTAGAGTTCGCACTTTAATCCCTCATCGCCGACAACTTACTATTCATGCAGGTGAGAAAAC
>JANPMV010000027.1:0-16996 GCA_031427135.1 Cyanobacteria bacterium VAR_87_metabat_62
CTGGTTCCCAGGCTCTACCTGGGAACCGATGTAAGCGAGGCTCTGCCTCGCCTGCGAAAATGGAGGCAGAGCCTCCGGATCTGCGTTACCAGGCAGAGCCTGGTAACGAGTAACGAGTATAATCATTTAGGATTGCTATAGTACAGTTGATTATGACAGAGATATTAAAGTCCCTATCTACGCGCGATCGCTAATTCAGGAAGTTTGGCTGGTAGATTTAGTTGAAAATTGTTTGGAAGTTTACTGTCAGCCAGGCCCGAACGGTTATAGTTTAATGCTCAAGTTTTGGCGCGGTCAACAAGTTGCGCCGCGGGCTTTTCCCGATTTAGAAGTGAGCGTTGATTTTCTCTTGGGTTAGGGCGATCGCGCCACTCGTAAACATACTGCTATCTTACCTTACAATATATTTAACAGCCCAAATCAGCGCAAGTTCTATTAGGTGGGCAATCAAGTGCTGTCTTGCACTTATAGAGAATTTGTGGCTCATTTATAGCGAGAGGTTAGAGCTGAAACACAGGAATCTATAATCATAATTAACGCTACTTTTCTGCAACACTTACTATTCCAAATCTCCTAAATAATTGGACGCAAATTTTAACCTATCCCTAACATTATCTGCGCTAGTAAGATTACGTATTTTTTGAGCGACTCCACTGAAATTCTCATCTTCTATAAGTGATTTATAGCGTTCTCCCAGTTGTTCAAGATTATTAATTTTGCCTTGTTCTAACCTGCGGGCAATAACCACCATTACAGCTTCAAAGTAAG
This sequence comes from Cyanobacteria bacterium VAR_87_metabat_62, assembly GCA_031427135.1. Taxonomy (GTDB): domain Bacteria; phylum Cyanobacteriota; class Cyanobacteriia; order Cyanobacteriales; family Microcoleaceae; genus Microcoleus. The sequence continues at coordinate 769 of JANPMV010000027.1, forward strand.
TAGGTATCAATATTTTTTGAGGTTTAAAAGCTTTGTTACCAAGACCTTTATGGATCACTTCAATCGTTGGGATAAATGCGTTTATTATTTGTTCTTCTGATTGGCGGGCAAGGTGCCTATTTTGCCTCATGTATTGATTAAGAAATTCTTTGAGAGAAGGCTTATAATCGTTTTCCTCGAAGTAAAAAGCCAGGAATCGTAAAATAAGTTCTTGATCTTTCCCGTTTTTGTCTGGGAGACCAAATATGTCACGCCACGCTAGGTTTTTATTTAGTTTCCCTAGCAAATTATTGAGTTCGCCGTGATAGATGCAAGCACGAATTTCCTGCGGTTTAAGGATAGTACCTCCGGTATTTAGCCTTTCAAAGATATAGTAAATACTACTATCGTCCTCTGCATAAAGTGGCTCTACAACTGTAGCCGATACAACCGAGTCATCTAACTGGCGTCGGTATGCGTCTTTCAGTGATTTATATGTCTCCTTCTCAAATTCTGGATGAACCCCTTTCAGGGCAAACGAGTGCCGACTGTTGAGAAACTTGCCTTGATAGAAATATAAAAGGCTACGTAATCTTTGCTGACCATCAATCACCAGCAGTTTTTTTGTTTGTCGCTCTTTTGCTAGAAATATGCCGGGAACTGGAAGACCAAGCAAGAGTGATTCTATAAAACGCGATGCTTGTTTTGGTTTCCAGACATAAGCACGCTGGAAGTCGGGAATAAATACGTCTTCGCTATCCAGGCGTCTAACTAGACCCGCTACATCAAAATCAATTCGAGAAACTGCTATGGAAAATCTGGAGGGAATAATGTCCTCCTCATCTTCCCCGCTATCATCTTCCCCGCTATCGTGAATATCGTTTTCCTGTTTATCATCCGCTAGATGGTTTGGGGGAGAGGTTTCGCTGTTTGACTCAAATGTACTCATCTTGTAGCCTCGCTTCTGCCTTAGTTATTAGATATTATATAGCGATCGCGAACCTCATCTATCTCTCAATATTAAGATTTTCTTACTTGCTGCGATCGCAGTCCCCATCTCCTCACCCATCCTCCTTATTAAGATTTCCTTAACTGCTTTCATCTGGTACTGACATCAGTGGTATTATTAACAGCTTAGCTAGGGGTGCCCGAAAATCCGGGCTGAGAAAACACCCTTAGAACCTGAGTCTGGGTAATACCAGCGGAGGGAAGCTGTTTATCAAGGAAATAAAATATGCGTACCGAATGGATCGCTAAGCGTAGCGGGCAGAGCAATGTATCTCAAATGCACTACGCTCGCCAAGGTGTGATTACTGAGGAAATGCACTACGTCGCTAAGCGAGAAAATCTCCCGCCCGAACTGATCCGCGCGGAAGTGGCGCGGGGACGGATGATTATTCCCGCTAACATAAATCACCCGAATTTGGAACCGATGGCGATCGGCATTGCTTCCAGATGCAAAGTGAATGCTAATATCGGTGCTTCTCCCAACTCTTCTAATATGCAAGAAGAAGTTGACAAGTTAGTATTAGCAATCAAATACGGTGCTGATACCGTGATGGACTTGTCCACTGGTGGTGGTAATCTGGATGAAATTCGGACTACGATTATCAAAGCTTCAACAGTGCCGATCGGCACTGTACCGATTTACCAAGCACTAGAAAGCGTTCATGGTAACATGGAAAGTCTGACCGCGAACGACTTTCTGCACATCATCGAAAAACACGCTCAACAAGGCGTAGATTACCAAACTATTCACGCCGGAATTCTGATTGAACATCTGCCATTGGTGAGAGATCGACTGACTGGGATTGTCTCTCGCGGTGGTGGCATTTTAGCCCGGTGGATGCTGCATCACCACAAACAAAATCCCCTCTACACTCACTTTAACGACATCATTGAAATCTTCAAAAAATACGATGTTTCGTTTAGTTTGGGAGATTCTCTGCGGCCCGGTTGCACCCACGATGCGTCTGACGCTGCTCAATTAGCTGAACTCAAAACTTTGGGACAATTAACTCGCAAAGCTTGGGAACATGACATCCAAGTAATGGTGGAAGGCCCAGGCCACGTACCGATGGATCAAATTGAGTTTAATGTCAAGAAACAAATGGAAGAATGTTCCGAAGCACCTTTCTATGTTTTGGGGCCGTTGGTGACTGATATTGCTCCTGGTTATGACCATATCACTTCTGCGATCGGCGCAGCGATGGCTGGTTGGTACGGCACTGCAATGCTCTGTTATGTAACACCGAAAGAACACCTCGGTTTACCGAATGCTGAGGATGTCAGAAATGGGCTGATTGCCTATAAAATTGCGGCTCATGCTGCTGATATTGCGCGTGGTCGTCCGGGTGCGCGAGACAGAGATGATGAACTCTCGAAAGCGCGTTACAATTTCGATTGGAACCGTCAATTTGAGCTGTCATTAGATCCAGAACGGGCAAAGGAATATCACGATGAAACTTTGCCGGCTGATATCTACAAAACTGCTGAATTCTGTTCGATGTGTGGGCCTAAGTTCTGTCCGATGCAGACTAAGGTTGATGCCGATGCTTTGACTGAGTTGGAGAAGTTTTTGGCTAAGGAACCTGTAGCGCAAAGCTAATTGGGGACTCGTGCCACCGTCATTTATCTACAGCTAGACTTTTAGCTATCGCTCAGCAGCCACGCCAGACAAGGCTGGCTGCTTGTGGCGCACCTTATCGCTGGGTGAACCTTCCTCGGAACGGTCTGAAATTACAGTAGATTGCAAGTTGATCGAGTACATCCCAGAAACCCGGTTTGTTCTGTGAAACCGGGTTTCTGTGTACCTCACAAACAAGCGCAAAAGTGCTGTATATATGCAACAACCAAATTAGCAGCGCTGATATCGCATTCCTGGTAACTGCGAAACTAATCCCAATAATTCCAGTTGCAAAAGTATACTTGAAACAGTTCCCGCTTCCAATCCCGCTGCTTCGACAATTGTATCAAAAGAAATCGTCCCAGAGTCGATCGCACTTAACACGATCGCCAATTCCGGCTCCAAAGACGGCACTTGCTTCTCAACCGTCGGATTTGCCGGAAATAGCGACAACTGCTGCGCTGTGTCCAATTTTGGTATAGCTCCGAGCATTTCCAACAACCTGTCTTCGCTTAAGAGTCGATCGCTACTCGGCAGAATCGGATGAGCACCTTTACTCAGCAATTCCAAACATCCAAAGGAACGCTCATCATCCAATCTTGCTGTCAAAACATACACATCGCGACAAAATTCATTCGCTTGATAAGCAGTAATTAATGCACCAGATTTATGCGGAGCTTCGATCACGATTGTAGCGCGACTTAAGCCAGCAATTATGCGATTTCGGCGGGGAAAATTAGTTTTATTTGGTTGAGTGCCCGCCGGATATTCACTAATTGCCAATCCCTGCTGCAAAATGCGATCGCACAACCGCTCATTTGGCTTAGGATAAACAATATCGACCCCAGTGCCAAAGACAGCCAAAGTCCTGCCTCCCGCCTCCAAACAGCTTGTATGAGCCTCTGTATCAATTCCTGCCGCCAATCCCGAAACAACAGTAAAACCATTTTTAGCCAAAGCCGCACTAAATTTGCGAGTCCACTTTCGGCCGTATTCCGAAGGGCTGCGAGTGCCAACAATTGCCACAGTCGGCGTGATTCCTTGATTCTCTTTTACATCCACATTACCACGATAATACAACACCGGTGGCGGACTATGAATCTCCAATAACAAACGCGGGTAATCTGAATCTGCGGGTGTCCAAAAATAGGGATTTTTGATAAGATGTTTTTCGATAAATTCTTCGGGATTAATTTTTTCTCGTGCTTGCAAGGTTGTTTCAATTGTCTGTCTGCCAAACCCATCAACTCGCATTAAATCTACTGGTTTGGCCATCCAAGCTTCTGCCAAAGTATTGAAATGTTGTTGCAATCTTTGCAACAAAATCGGCCCGATACCATTAATTTGCGACCAGGCTAACCAGTAAGTGCGTTCTTCTAGCAACGATTTTTCCTCAATTTATCTGAAAATAATTTTATCATTTTTGGTTAAATACAGTAGGGAAACGGCACTGCCGTGTCCTGTATTTCTTGGGTAGGGAAACGGCACTGCCGTGTCCTGTATTTACACAGATTTAAAACTGCTATCTAGATTTTTTTAACTAACCGCGAAGACGCTAAGAACGCGAAGGGAATTAAGAGAGATGTTGACAATTACTGGCTAGGTTTTCCAATCGACAAAACGGGCATAAATATAAGCTATTATTTCTCCTGTCACAGTCCGAAAACCTTCGCTGGATTTCCACCATTCTCTCGGGTTGTAATTTTGCACTTGGGCAGCTATTATCCCGACTTTAATATCTGGATTCAGCACTTTTTTGAAAACAATCCAACTTCTGCGGGCGTGAGTGCCAAAAGAATAAAGATTGATTGAGTCAACTTTTATGGCGGAAGCAGCAAACCAATCTCGAAGGGCGATCGCCGAAGCAGCAGTGCGGTGTTTGATAACACTCGGTGCTGGTACTGCTACTACTTTGTCCCGATCAAATCCTAGCGCAATACAGGTCGCGGCGGTTAGTTCGGCATAGTTTTTATATTCAGCGAGATGATAGCCTTTACCTACCGGCAGCCCTGTTGCGATCAATTGGCGGTATCCGCCTTTTTTGAATTCGGCGATCGCACTTTCGATCGCATAATCCGACAACCACCCTTCGACAACCAGTACATCTGCTTTAATGGGCAATGTCACCGCTAGAAATGGATGGATATTTGCGATTATTAATGTCATTGAAATTATCAACCCGATGATCGCAATTACCCAACCTTCCCGAGTAACTGCCCACATTTCTCGACGGCGGATCAGACGAATTCTCATTTTATAGGAGAAGGAAGAAGGGAGAAGTCAACCCCCCCCTGCCCCCCCAAGGGGGGAAATTCAGGAAGAAGGAAGAGGGAAGAAGAAAGAATGCCAATGGTTTCAGAAAGAGGGAAACAGTGAGAAAGTGATAAAATTACTCTATTTTCAATGCCCAATCCCCCATTCCCATTCCCAAATTATTGGCTTTTCAGATACTCAAAAACGCTCTTATCGCCGATATCTTGGGGGATTGCTTGAAAAAACTTGCGCGCGGCAAAGATGATAAACAAAGCCGCCCAGAATGCCAGCAAAAGTTGTTCGTTTTCCGGCGACAAAAAGCCGAACATATGTCCTAAAATTAAGAGTGGAACTCCGGGAGTTAAAAACTTAGTTTCTAGGCGGTTGAAGCAGAAAGCTTCTTTGAAAAAGATGCCATTTAAGGCGGCAAAAGTAAACCCAATTCCCCACAAGGTGGCTGGATGTTGGTAGACTGCTAAAGCTAGCGGTTCGCTGCTTTGTAGAGCGACAAAGAATGCTGCTGCGCCGCCGATCGCCCAAAATGCCTGTAGCGTTCGGTGTAGCGCAATCATGTAAATGTGAATAGTTGCCAAACTAACGCCTAAAGCTATCCAGAAACAAGCAAAAACAGGCGTTACAGCTTGGATTGCAGTTGGGTTGTCGCCGCTTTGCAGCACCAGAGTAGCGCCGATCGCCAAACACAGCGCCGCCACCCCCAATCCGGCGCGGTAAATCAACACTCCCGCGCGATCGCTTTGAGTAATCGTAAATTCGCCGAATTGGCCTTGATAGACTTCCGATTCATCAGGCGATTTCAGTAGTTGCATTACAGTTTCCTCCTATCTATCAAAAACGAATGTACTTATGCCAAGATATACTTTATTGATAAACCAGTACAGCGGAACCGAGCGATGCCTAAATTTGACAAACCTAAACTTAACAAATCTCAATTTGACGACGATCGCCGAAATCAGAGTAAATCCTTTCCTTCTGAAGCCGAACTTCCTGCCGTTGTGCTAGATGAAACCATTGTAGCAGGCAGACGACCGAAACCGGTAAACGACTTTGAGCGCCTGCTGATGGAAGTACCGGAATTGAGAGAGGGGTTTGATCCAGAAATTTTCGCCCATCTCCAAAAAAATATCCCATTTAATGCCAAGCAATTTGAAAGTAAAATTCGGCAGATTTTAGGAGTGAAAAATATTGATACCAGCATTAAAAATTCCACCAAATATCTACAATACCTCAACCAAAACATTCAATTTCCATGCCATGTTACCGGCATAGAAGAGTTTGAGTGGGAAGAAGAATATACAATGGGTTCGGGTAGCAAGAAAGAATATGCAAAGCTTAAAAAAACTAAACCTTCTCACACTGATACCTTCACAATTGATCGATTGGAGGATTTAGTTATTGAGGAATACGGCATATTTGTGAAATTAACTCGCCTCAGCGATACCAGAAAATTTATTTTGCCTTTAGTAGATTTAGAATCAGTTGATTTAGTCTCCCGAAACCAGGAATTGTTAGATGATTATTGTGTATGGTTTATCAATTATTAAGGAAGTGTTGGAAGAGTGCAGAGTGGGAAAGTGGGAGAAGGGGAGAAGGGGAGAGTGGGAGAGTGGGAGAATAGAGAAGGGAGAAAAATATTCAGCGTTGCTGAATTTAGGTATGATTCACTCGCTATAGCAATCCCTGAAACTCGCTGAGTAGGGGCAATTCATGAATTGCCCCTACTCGCAATTCATGAATTGCCCATACTAAATTTTGGAGGCTAATCATACTCCAAATCAGCAACGCCAAATATTCCTTATTCCTTATTCCTGAATTTCCCCCCTTGGGGGGGCAGGGGGGGGGTTGACTTATTCCCTCTTCCCTCTTCCTTCCTTATTAAATTGAAGCAGCAAAGTGCGATCGCGAAACCAAAGCCAAAGCTTCAACCAAACTGCGAACAGCAGCAATCATCGCCACTTCGCTGTTAAGTTGACTGACAGCAGAACCGACACCAACACCTGCAGCACCGGCTCCAATAGCGAGTGGTGCGGTGACGCTGGAGATGCCAGAAGCGCAGAGTACGGGGACTTGTATGGCGCGGGAAATTTCAAAGGCGGCGGCCAAAGTAGGCGCTGCTTTTTCAATCAATCCCAAGGTGCCGGCGTGAATTGGTTGGGCGCTGGTGCCGCCTTCAGTTTGGATAATGTTAGCGCCAAGTTTGACTAATTCTGTTGCTAACTGCACTTGTTTGTCGAGTGTCAAAATGTGGGGAACTGTTACAGAAAGAGTGATGTTCGGAAATAGCGATCGAGTTTGGCGAGTCAACTCCAAAACTTCCTCAGCTTCAAAGCGGCGGCCCAGTGCGTAAAAAGCATCAAAGTTGCCAATTTCAATCAAATCAGCGCCAGCTTCTACAGCAGCCGCAAACTTTTCTGGTTCCACGGCAGATACACAAATTGGCAAATTTGTCAAGTTTTTTGCCATCAATACCAAATCGCGATCGCAAGCAATATCGACAAATGTTGCACCGCCAAGATCCGCTGCTTTGACAACAGCCGCAACGTTGGCTGCATCAAAATTATTTAAACCGCTGATAATTTTCAGGGCGCGACCTTGCTCAAATGCGCGCTGCAATTTAGGATTTACACTCATCGTTAGTTTTCCAATTCAAAAAAATTTGTTAGACTCATTTTGACACGAATTAGAACGATTTTCGATTTTTAATTCTTAATAGCGGTAAGGTGCAGCTATCATCACCTTACATACGTCGGTTATGCGTCCAGGACTGTATTTTTTATCTTACATCCGTTATACCAATTTTTTATGAGGCCCCGTAGAATCCGATCCCCCCTAGCCCCCTTAATAAGGGGGGGACAAGATTCCGATCAAAGTCCCCCTTCTTAAGGGGGATGCGAGGGGGATCCAGATATGTGCAACGACCCATTAAATTGGTATTACATCCGTCACATCCCGCACATTGCTCGTTGCCGAACTTCCCGGCTGTCGAAATTTATACACATCTTTGATAACTTGTACCCAGCCGTCAGAGAGAGATTCCAAAATACGATCGCCCTTTTGTTTCGTAGCCACCGTCGCATCGCCGAAAACACCGCTTTGTGTCAACTCTCGCGTCAGCCAAGCAAAAGGCAAATTACCTTCCATACTCAGCAAACTGTCGATCGGCAAACCCTGCGGATATTCGCAAACAGCAAGTTCCATTTTCACCTGTTCCGGCAAAATTGACAACATCAAACTTGTTTCTGCATCGCCCGCGTGAATTCCCAATTCTAACTCCTTCGCAGTTAGTAATTCTGCGGCCACATTGGGAACCCGCCAAACAAACAGCGGAAACACCGAAAAATCCTGATATTTTTGATGAATATCCCGCGCCGCAATTTCCATTACCTGCGGCTGTCCACCGTGAGGGTTCATTAACACTAATTTCCGAAATCCTGCCCGATAAATACTCTCAGCAATTTCACCAATTACGGCTAAAAGTGTCTGAGCGCTGAGCATAATTGTACCAGGAAAATGGCAGTGTTCGTTCGATTTGCCGTAGTATAAAGGTGGCAAAGCGTAAGCTGGAATATTTGCATCTAACTTGGCCAGCGCTTTGCCAGTAACCGCCGCGCTAATTGCCGCATCTACAATTAAAGGCAAATGGGGGCCGTGTTGTTCGATCGCACCTAGTGGCTGAATGATCGCAGAATAGCAGGGGTTTGAAGCCCCAGCATGAAGGCAGCGAAGTGATAAGAACGGAGATTTAAACTCCGTTCTTATCACTTCGCTGTCAACTGTCAACTGCGTCGCCCTGAGCGGAGTCGTTCGCTTTAAATCGAAGCGAACGATTTAAAGGGTCAACTGTCAACTGTTTAAAGTATTTTCCTTGTCCGGCATCAACTGAATTTCTGTCCAAGTTAGATATGGAAAAAAACGTGATTCTGGAATAAAATTGTGCATAAGGTGGCAGCAAGAGCAAAGGCAAGCAAGGCAATTAACTAGCCGGAAAAACTAAAAAGTAATTCCCAAGATAGATAACAGATTCTGTATTTGGATAGATAATATAATATAGCAGATGCTTTAAAGTGCGCGCCGATCGATCGCCAGTTCAGACCGAAAGACATACAAACGACTAATAGATGGAACCTTGGCAAACCCCACAAACTAATTTAACCGACATTCCGATCGCCGAGGAACTGTCGCACCGCATTCCTCGATCGCCCGATCTCAAAGCAGAAAACCAGGCGCTGCAAATTCTGGCCCGACAACTGGCAACCTCGCCCCGCACGCTGCTCAAAACACTGGTGGCGAGCGCACGAGATTTGTGCGGCGCAGGCAGCGTCGGAGTCTGCTTGCTCGAAGAAAATGCAACTTCCGAACAAATATATCGCTGGGAAGCCTTGGCGGGTGCGTGGGAAGCCGCAGAAGAGACAAACACGCCCCGCAGATTGCGCTGGCCCGAAGCCGATCGAGACCTCCAAACTCCCCAGTTGTACTTCCATCCAGAACAATCCTTTATCGGCTTGCCAAAGCCAGAATTGCCGATCGCCGAAGCATTAGTCCTGCCGCTGCGATCAGAAAATCAACCGCTGGGAGCAATCTGGATTGTATCTCACGATCGCGATCGCCAATTCGATGCCGAAGACTTGCGGATCGCGATCGCGCTGGCAGACTTTGCCGTTGCCGCTTTGCAAATTGATCGCGCCGATCGCACCAAAGAAGCGCTCAGAGAAAGCGAAGAACGCTGGCAACTTGCCTGTGCCGGCAACAGCGACGGCATTTGGGATCACAACCTGCAAACAAATTCCTGTGTAGGGAGCGATCGATGTTTAGAGATATTGGAATGCGATCGCCAAGAATTATACCACTTCAGCCAATATTTGACCTGGATTCATCCCGACGACTTGGAGAGAGTGCAAAGCAACTGGCAGCAGCACCTGAATCGAGAAACCTCACATTACTGCTGCGAGTACCGCATCCGCTGTCGGGACGGGCGCTACAAATGGGTTTGTGCCAGAGGGCGAGCAATTTGGGACGAGTCAGGCAATCCCGTGCGCGCCGTGGGTTCCCTCACAGATATCAGCGATCGCAAACAAGCCGAACTCGATTTGCTAGCAAGCAACGAGCGCTTTCAATTAGCGACAAGGGCGATCGACGGCATCCTGTTTGAGTGGGATTTCGCAGCCAACTGTGTTTACCGTTCCGAAGGACTCTCCTCCCTCGTCGGTGTTCGCCCCGAAGATGCACCAACAACACCAGAGTGGTGGAAAGAACGCATCCATCCCGTCGATTTAGCCCGCATCGAAGCCGAGCCGAAATCAATTTTAAATGTCGATCGCTACGAAGGCGAGTACCGAGTCCGCCACGAAGACGGGCGCTGGATCGATGTTTGGGAACGCGGCTGCACGATCCGGAACCAGCAAGGCGAAGCGACCAAAGTTGTCGGCTTCACAACCGAAATTACCCAGCGCAAACAAGCAGAAGCAGCCCTGCGCGATCGCGAAACCCGCCTCCAGTTGATTCTCGACAGCGCCAAAGACTACGCCATCTTCACCGTCAACACCAGCGGAGGCATTACGGGTTGGAACGCAGGCGCCGAGCGATTGCTGGGCTATGCCGAAGCCGAAATCGTCGGCCACAACGGACGGATCGTCTTCACCCCAGAAGACTCAGCAGCCGGAAAGCCGGAACTAGAAATGCACCTCGCCCTGACTCAAGGAAGAGGAGAAAACGAGCGCTGGCACGTCCGCCAAGACGGCAGCCGTTTTTGGGGCAGCGGGCTGATGATGCCCCTGCGCGACGCAGCAGGCGAAGTGCAAGGTTTCCTGAAAATCATGCAAGACAAAACCGAGCGCCGGCAAATAGAAGAAGCACTGCGGCAAAGCGAAAATCGCTACCGTACCATCGCCGATGCCGTCCCGCAATTAATGTGGATCAACACCGCCGACGGCAGGTTAGAATTTTGCAACCAGCACTGGCAAAGCTACACGGGCATCGTGCCGGCAAAATTTCCGATGGCTGTGCCGATCGACTTAGTGCATCCTCTGGAGCTGGAAACAGTTGTCGCCACGCGAAACAAGGCGATTCAAGCCGGGGAATCCTACGAACTAGAATGTCGGGTACTCAGGTTTGAGGGCACCTACCGCTGGCATCTAGCGCGAGTTGTACCCGTCAAAGACAGCGGGGGACAGGTGGTGCAGTGGGTGGGCATCGGCATTGATATTGACGATCGCAAACGAGCCGAAGAAAGTTTAGCAGAAAGCGATCGCCGTTTCCGCTTTTTGGCAGAGTCGCTCCCCCACCTGATTTGGAATGTAGACTCAGCCGGGGAAACTCGCTTTGCCAATCAAAAATGGTCGGAATATCTGGGAATGTCTTACGCAGAAGCCGCTCAAAACAATTGGGAGTCTCTGATGCCGCCCTCGGATTTGGCAGAAGGTTTAGCCCGCTGGCGAGAATCTCTCATCACCGGAGAAGATTATCAAGCTGAGTTCCGCCTGCGGCGGGCTTCCGACGGAATGGATCGCTGGCATTTGTCCCGCGCCGTGCCAATTCGCGGCCGATCCGGCGAGATTGTCGAGTGGATCGGCACAAATACCGATATTCACGATCGCAAGCAAGCCCAACTCAACGAGCAGTTTCTCTCCGAGCTCGAACTCCGCTTGCGCCAGCACTCAGAGTCCGCAGAAATGCTGTGGGAAGCCATGCACAGTCTGGGAGAATATTTACAGGTCGATCGCTGCATATGGAACGAAATCGATGTAGAAGCCGGCCTGGCAATTGCCCAGCAAGACTGGCACCAGCCCGATCTTGCCAGCATCATCGGCACTTATCAAATCTCCGACTTTAAGACGCCAGAACTGCAAGCTCTCTCTATGGCCGGTCAAACACTTGTCATCTCAGATATCGCTAATGACCCGCATACAGCCCCTGCGGTCGATAGCTACGGTGCCCTGTCGATGCGCGCTTTGGTCGATGTTCCCTGCCTTCAGGAAGGGCGCTGGGTAGGTCTTTTGGTGGTGACATCACAGGCGGTGCGGCACTGGCGACCGGATGAAGTTTCCTTGATGCAAGAAGTGGTGGCTCGCCTCTGGCCTGCGATCGGGCACGCGCGAGCCGTCCAAGACTTGCACGAAAGCGAGGATCGGTTCCGCGCTCTAGCTGACAACATCGCTCAGTTAGCCTGGATGACAGATGCCACCGGCTGGACTTTCTGGTACAACCAGCGCTGGTTTGACTACACCGGCACTACCGTAGAAGAAATCCAGGGCTGGGGCTGGCACCAAGTGCACCACCCGGAATACGTCGATCGAGTTGTCGCAAAATTTAAGCGCTGCATGGAAACCGGCGAACCGTGGGAAGATACTTTTCCCCTGCGCGGCAAAGACGGATCTTACCGCTGGTTTCTCACCCGCGCCGTGCCGATTCGCGACGCGATCGGCAATGTGCTGCGCTGGTGCGGCACCAACACCGACATTACCGATCGCCTCAATGCAGAAGCGGAACGGGAACGCCTGCTAGCGCTCGAAAAGGCCGCCAGAGCAGAAGCAGAGCGCGCTAACCGCGTCAAAGACGAATTTTTGGCTGTTTTGTCCCACGAATTGCGGACTCCCTTAAACCCGATTATGGGCTGGACGAAGCTGCTGCGATCGAACTGTCTGACACCGGAAAAACAGCTTTACGCCCTAGAGACGATCGAGCGCAACGCCAAACTGCAAACCCAGCTAATCGAAGATTTGCTCGACGTGTCGGGGATTTTGCAAGGCAAAGTCAGCTTGAATATTGTACCTGTGGATTTGGTTGGGGCGATCGGCAGTGCGATCGAAACGGTGCGTCTGTCGGCGGAAGTTAAATCGATTCAAATCAGCACTGAATTTGCACCGGATCTGGGCTCTGTGTTAGGCGATGCGGGCAGACTTCAGCAGGTATTCTGGAATTTGCTGTCAAATGCCGTCAAGTTCACCTCGCCCGGAGGCAAAATCGAAGTCAAGCTCGTTAGCGCAGCCCGCCCCTACGGGGGCTGCGCCAACGAAGAGGATCGCCTTGACACCGACGCCCAAATTACTGTAACTGATACCGGAAAAGGTATCGAACCTGATTTTCTGCCCTATGTATTCGACTATTTCCGCCAAGCTGACAGCACCTTCACGCGCAAGTTTGGCGGATTGGGTTTAGGATTGGCGATCGTCCGCCATCTCGTGGAACTCCACGGCGGCACAGTGAAATCCGACAGTGCAGGGGAAGGACAAGGCGCGACATTTACCGTCAGGATACCCCTGATGCCCGTGCAACCTCCGACAACTCCTGCGGCGCAGTCACCGGAGGAATCTTTCAATTTGAGCGGTATCCGCGTGTTAGCGGTGGATGATGATGCCGATGCGCGAGATTTGGTGGTTTTTCTCCTTGAGGATTGCGGCGCGTGCGTGACGGCAGTTTCTAACGCTGACGATGCTTTGGCGGTTTTAATCCAGTCAGTGCCAGATGTGCTGTTGAGCGATATTGGAATGCCCGACACCGACGGTTATATGTTGCTGCGGCAGGTGCGGGCTCTGCCTCCTGAGCAAGGGGGATTGGTGCCGGCGATCGCCCTTACCGCCTATGCTGGAGAAATTGACTACCGGCAAGCGCTGGCTGCGGGGTTCCAGCGGCATCTTTCTAAGCCTTTAGATCCAGACAAGTTGGTACAGGCAATGTTGGATTTGCTCGATCGATCGGGCGAAAATATTGTTTAAACTGTTTTTTGCTGCTATAAATCTTTATTTAACGAACCGCGAAGGCGCGAAGAACGCGAAGGAAGAAGGGAAGAAGAAAGGCAGAAGAAAGGCAGAAATAAATAATATCAAATCCGGTTATATCTGAATGATAATGTCCAAACAGTCAACAGTCATGTCTGAGTGTAACTGGAATTGATATCAAATAAAAAAACCTCGCCGATGGAGGTTCTTTGATGATTATTTGCGATCGAACGACAGGTTAAAACATCCTGTCCCTGCATCATACCCACAGCCCTAGGATTCTATCCTTAGCGGTAGTCGGTGCGAACTGCCGGGTCGCGATCGCCTGTTGTAGTGGTATGGCGGACTGTTTCTTCGCGTTTTTTGGGCATCAAACCGAGCAAACCCGATAAGCCGAGCAAGCCCAACCATCCCCAATCAAAATCGCGATCGGTCTCAACATTGTTGACATCGGAGCGAGGAGTTGTGGTGGTGGTGCTGTTAGTACCAGGAGCTGTATTTGTCTGAGCCGAAGCTGGCAGATGAGCTGGTGCAATCGCTAAACCAGCAGCTATAATACCTGCACCGATTGCTTTGGATAAGTCAGAACGTTTCATAATTCAAATGCTCTCTGTTGGCAAAATTCTTTAACTATCACTACTATATCGATCGGCTATTAAAGTTAAATCCACCTGTAGCAGTAAACATTCCTAAATCCCACCTATTACTACAGATTGATATCCACTTTTTCGCAGCCGCACGAAATTCAATATGGCTGGCTCATGCCCCAACCGCACTCTGGAGGGCGTCTTATATCGTTTCCGGCCGCATCAGTATTGTTCAAACAGTCAACAGTCAACAGCCAACAGTCAACAGTCAACAGTCAACCGTCAACAATCATACAGACCATGTACTGTTGACAAAAAAAGGTAAACTCAGATATTGCACAGACAACAGTTTGAAGTCGATCGACGGAGATAAAAACCTTTGGGAATAGAGCTACGCAGCTACGTATTTCTAGACAACTTGCAGCCGCAGCACGCAGCATACATCGGCACAATCGCCGCTGGATTCTTGCCGCTACCTGGGGATGCGTCGCTGTGGATAGAAATCTCGCCCGGTATCGAAATTAACCGAATTACCGATGTCGCCCTCAAATCTGCCTCCGTGCGCCCAGGAATCCAGATAGTCGAACGCTTGTACGGCTTGTTGGAAGTACACTCGGGCCAGCAGGGGGAAACCCGGGCCGCAGGCAGAGCAATTCTAGAATTCATCGGAGTCCGCAGAGAAGAATGTATCAAACCGCGGGTGATTTCCAGCCAAATTATTCGCAACATTGACCCGCACCAAACCCAATTAATCAACCGCACTCGCCGCGGACAGTTGCTGCTGGCGGGACAAACTCTTTATGTCTTAGAAGTAGAACCGGCGGCTTATGCAGCGCTGGCGGCGAATGAAGCAGAAAAAGGCGCATCCATTAACATCCTAGAAGTTCAGGCTGTCGGCAGTTTTGGGCGGCTTTACCTGGGCGGAGCAGAACAAGATATTATAGCAGGTTCTCGGGCAGCAATTGCGGCGGTGGAAAGCGTGACGGGTCGAGAAAATTCAGCCGTTTTTGGTCGCAAGGAATAGCCGTTAAAGGAGATGCAATTATGGCAAATACACAGCATTTAGCACTGCTGAAAAAAGGTGCAGTTACTTGGATTGAATGGAGAAATCTCAACCCCAATCTCGAACCGGATCTAAGCGAAGCTAACCTCGCCGAAGCCAACCTCAGAGGTGCGCAGCTTGGGCGATCCAATCTTTTTAAAATAGACTTATTTAAGGCTAAATTAATTTCGGCAAACCTCGGCGAATCCAACCTCAGTTTAGCAAATCTTGCCGGAGCGCAACTGCTCGAAACTAATTTGATTAACGCAAATTTAACTGGAACAAACCTCCGAGAGGCAGACCTCAGAGGAGCAGATTTGAGCGGTGCTAATTTAATTGGGGCGGATCTGGGCGGTGCGAATCTCCAACAAACCGATTTTGGAGATGGGAATCTAATCGGTGCAGTGATGTTTCGAGTTAAGGCGATCGGCGCTAACTTCAATCATGCTAATCTCAGTCAAGCTAATCTCACTCAAGCCGAATTGATTGAAACACATTGTTACGCAGCCAATTTCTCTAAAGCTAACCTCGGTGAAGCTCACTTTACTGGAGCATATCTTTTTAGAGCAAATCTCAGTTTTGCGGAGTTGAGTGCTGCCGATTTGCGGTGGTCAAACCTTAGCAAGGCTGACTTGAGAGGAGCGAATTTGACCGGGGCAAATCTCAGAGGAGCGAACTTGGCCGGAGTTAATCTGAGCGGCGCTCGTTTGAAAGAAACAATCATGCCTGACGGCAGCATTGTTTCATCATCATAAGTAGTTTATCAAGTAGGGACACGGCACTGCCCATTAGTGTCAACTTAACGTCAAACGTAATACCGGTATGCTGTTTGACGATTAGGCCTCGATCCCCCCTAGCCCCCCTTCTTAAGCTACGGTGTACACACAAGTCGAGTTGGAAATCAATTGACCCAAAAAAAACGGAAATTTATTTTTTTAATCCTTGATTTCCGTCACCCATTATCAATAAGTTAAAACTATTGATAACGATCTCGATTGTCTAAAAACCT
>JANPMV010000028.1:0-58133 GCA_031427135.1 Cyanobacteria bacterium VAR_87_metabat_62
AAAACCCCCCCCCCCCCCCCCCCCACCTAAAAACCCCCTAAACTTTGCCCGGCCCCGGCTGGCCCGTCCCCCCCCTTTATTTTTTGTTGGCACCCGCCACTGCCGTCTCCTCCGTCTTCTCCGTTTATATCATTCCGATGCAAACGAAATTGATATAATTTCATAATATATCTAATTTGCAGCCAAAATGCGCCAGATAATGAAAACTGTAAAACCTAGGTAGCCAAAGACGGTGATCCAGTCTAGCCAATTGTCGGAAGTTATCAAAAAAATATCGTTCACGGGCACCGTTCACCTGATTATTAATTACAGAAATCATACCAAATCCAGGTTACTTATCCCCATCTCTCTGTTCTCTTCCTCTGCTTGCTCTGCGTCAAGAGCGGTTAAATCACCTGACGATGCAACCGCAATTGAGATGACTAGCTTTTCTGGAGATATCTATTAAGTTTTCTTTAGATTTGCCGTATGCTTAGTCAAGAAGTCTAACAATGCTTCCGCCTCCGGTGATGGCTGTAAACTGGCGTAAGAATAGCGATACAAACCTCTGCAAATCAGAGATAACCGCGTTGGAAAATCAAGCACTGATGGAATATCGACAATCACATCATCAACAGGTGGAATATCCCCTCGCTGACAATATACGGCATAGCTAATTCGAGGCGATTTAGCCCGACTGCTGCTGCGGCTTCCCCAGTGAAAAACGTATTGATCCCAGCACGATAGAGTACCAGCTTGTGTAGGTAAAGCCCGGATATCTTCCAAGGCAAATTTACTCGCTTTCGTCTTGAGATTTTTGATAGCTTCAGCATACTCTGGATCGCGGTTTGCCGGAACCATGTACATACATGAATTGAGGGGATTGGCCTCAGTAATTGTCACCCAGAGAGTAAGCACTGTCGGCATACCGTTGGAGTCTATAGTATTTTCGTACTCGGCGTCGCGGTGAGGCTCAAATCCTTTGCCGCTGTCAGAAGTTTCTATGTAATAAACCCAAAAATTTGGAACTAGCTTGTAGCCGTTTCCCAGAATTCCTGTCAAGGTTGAGTTGAAGTAACCAAATGCTTGATAGAAGACATCGTAGACGAGGGCAAACATTGTCGGAAACCCTGCTTTTCGGACGTTTTCTATACAGTCGCGCATCTGGTGAATAGTAGCAGCAGGTATTACGGGAGGTGTTTGGAAATAGCCTTCTTCTCGCAGTTGCAGCGCGTACTCGTCAATTTCTGCTTGTTTGACTCCCGAAAATTCTGAAAAACCTTGAAAAGGTCGCTCGGAAATAGTTAAATTGGGGTTGAGATTGCGCCAGTAGTTAATATCTTCTGCTTGTGGCAGAAGTGGAATTAATTTATCTAAGTCAAGAGACTTTCTCAGAGTGACGGTTTCTTCAGTCATCGATCCTATTTTACGTTGATACTGCACAGGGGAAAGCCGGGGCGATCGCTTTTTTGCGATATTTGTGCTCATCTTTCCCCCTACTGCCGATTGTACATCATTAACGAGCTAAGATCTCCAATTAATTAACTTCCAAATTAGTTCTAAAATATTGCCGATACAACTCACACCTCGGCACGCACTCGTTTCCCTGCAACTTCACTAACCCCAAACTGTCCAATTTAAACGCCTGCATCGCCTTTAATTGCACCGGAGAATCCGCCGCCGCAATCTCTCTCATCCCCGCAGCTAACTCTGGATACTCTTCCAAATTCCACAATTGACGACGCAAATGATCGCTGTAGATGCCGGAATCTGCGATCGCACTTTCTGTTAATTCATCCAGCGTCAACTCTGACTGCGAAATGTGATATAATGCAACTCGCACTAGATAAGGATGTCCGCCCACAATTGCCATCAATTTCTCAACTTCGGCATTCGACCAATTTAAATTGTGGCGCGCTGCTAAATCTTGGATTTGTCCAGCGTTGAATTCCGGTAAATCGACGGGAAGTCCGACGTTGAAAGGCGATTGATTGATATTCATCGGGATGTAAACTTCGGTGGAATGAACTACAATTAATCGCAGTTTCTTCCAGATGTCGCGCCGCTTCGATTCTTCGTGCCAAGCCCGCAGCAATCCTAAAAAGTCTTCGGCAATGTCGGGATATTGGAAAACGCGATCTATCTCGTCTAATCCTAAAATTAAAGGACTGTCGATTTGCGGCAAAATATATTTTTCAAAGTAATCTTTGCAGTTGACTTTGCTGCCAAAAATCTCGTCCCAATAATCATCTAATTGATTTGGCAAGTGCAACTCGCGCCCGACATAGGCGCAAAACCACTTTAAGAATTTATCCAAGTCCGCGAATACGGCTTTATCTACTAACTGAAAAGTGAGCGGTACTGTGCAATAACCTTGACGCGATCCGTGATGCAAAATTCTTGCCATCAAGGAAGTTTTACCCATTTGTCTGGGTGCTTTTATTCTAATTAACGCGCTGGGCTGCAAAATAGTTTGATAGCAGCGTTCTTCGATGGGTTGGCGCTCTATATAAAACTGAGAAGCAACATCAACTTGTCCTCCCGGCAATTCGGGTTCGGCGGCTGGTAACGGGATGCGATCGCTGCTAATTTCTAATACTTGATTTGGCGTTAAATCTTCCGGCTCATCTTTGATTGGTGCGGGAGTTTCTGCTAGCAATTTCAGCACTTCTTCGATCAAAATCGGAGTGTCGGCGGTGGTTTGCCATTCTCTTTGTTCGATTCGGTACAGATAGCCCCGCAAATCGTGGTTTAGAGGCACGTTCAAGGGAAAACCGACACGAATTGGTAAAATTATTGGTTTCTTGTCAGGACGCGAGTCTTGCAGTTCTTTTGCTTGTTGGACTTGATATGTTAGCAGTTCGCTTTGGCTGACTGTTGGCGGTAATAGCAACAATAAATAATCGCATTCTTTGAGGAAGAAGTTAATGCGATCGAACCAATTATCTCCTAATTTAATGCTGTTTTCTGTGGTAAAGACTGTATGCCCGATCGCACTTAAAGCAATTTCCAACTGTTTTCCCAATTCGCGATCGGGTTCGGCGCTGCGATAGCTGATAAATACTTTTACGCTGCGGTTGCTGACGGTTTCTGTAGCAGTGGACACATTGTCCGACTCACCGATATCTTCAGCATCGTCTAGTTTAGCCGATCGGTGGTCGCCATTCGCCAGAGTCAGCTCAAAAGCCGCGAACAACTGCCGAATTTTACTCAAATCCGCACCTTCTCTACCCTGCTTAATTTTGCTGACTGTATCGATACCGACGCCAGACTCGGCCTCGATTTCCGTCAGAGTACCTCTAATGTTATATCGGTCTGACCATTCTTGGAGCGCCTCGTTAAGTTTTTTTAAGCCCGAGGCGGTGAGAATGCGACCGCGATCGCGTTTTGACTTGAGCACTTCGCTTGCACTGAAAGGGAGCAGGAATATAAGAAGTTTAACGCCTTAAGTCCCTATTTTAAGCCATTTTAAAGAAGATTATCAGCCAACCGGAACTTAAGGAATTTTACCGAGAGAGGGTTTTTGGGCGATCGACTCCTCAAACTCCTTCCTGATAACGGCTTCAACCTTTGAATATATTTGAGGAGAAAAAAGTTTTCTTAACTCCCCAATCTCCGCCACCAATAACGACTTAATTTTTTAGAGTAGATACATCAGGCCAAAAAGGAGCATCAAAATGAGCAAAATCTTACACAGACTGGCAATGGCAGCTTTAGGAACCGCAGCCATTTTCACAATTAATACACTTAATAATTTAACAGAAGCATCAGCCGCTGGTAAATTAGACCAACCAGAAATTCATCAAAACAACGTTTTTTCGATTCCCGTACCGGGTCAATTTCAGAAATAGGCCAATTCATTAATTTAATTAAGGAGAAATCATGAAATCTACAATTTGTTCGCCCTCAATTACCACTCCAAAATCGGACTCCGTTGATGCTGATGCGATCGATGCCTGCACTGCACTTGCGTGGGTTGAATTGGTAGCCTTAGATGAGGGCGCTCTCACGGGCGATGATTGGCTGGTGCTGTGCGATGATATTGATAGCGGCGAAATCCATCGAGGCTGGTTTATCTGGCATGACTGCGAAGTTAGCGGTAATTGGGAAGCTTACGATCCTTTGAGCGATCGCCGATTTGTGCATAAAGAAAAAGTTTTTGTCAAAAGCGCGATCGACTCGATCGAAGATGCTAGAAATCGGGCGATCGCACAGCTAGAATTTGTACTCTAAACCGCATATATTCACAAATTTACAAACTTTTGTCCGCCCTTATTTCCGACAATAAAAAAGGGGTAACACAACCGGATTTAATATCAGTTCCGGAAACCGAACATTCTCAAATAAAATAATAAAATTTACGGCTCCAGGCAAGAGTTAAATGTCTGATGTACTTGGCGATGCGGGAATTATTGATATGCCGAATGGCAAGCGTTATTTAGGCGCAATTTTCGTCAAACGCCCCTACAATAACCCGATTATCAGAGATTTTGTGCGCCGGATTTCGCGGATTGTCTGCAATTATTTAGACTAACCTGCGGCGAAAGTATCCGATAATGTGCGTTGCTATAGCAATTCGGCGATTAAAATCGCTACTAAACAAACAAAGTCCGCCTTCGCGGACTTGAAGAGAAGATTTTTAACTACTAATGACTATTCTTTGCGCTCGACAGCCACAGTCAAATGAGCCGCCACAGCCCCAACTGCGGCCAGTACAGCAGCAATTGGAAATACTACCGATCCTGCAACGCCGCCTACCAATCCCGCCATCAGCGGAATGTCTGCCAAAGTCCGCCCTTGCGAGTTTTTGATGACGAGGCGGCGGAGTTTTCCTTGCTGAATTAGTTCTTTGACTTTCCCAATTAAACTATCGGCGCTAATCTTAAATTCTTCGACTCTGACTTTTTCCTCGGTTGCAAATTCTGAGGCGAATAAAGGAGTTTCAACTGTTGGGTTGGCTGAATCGACGGGTACTGTTTCGTCTTGTAAAATCGTTACTTGTTGTTCTAGTTGTGAATTCATTTTTTGTAGGGCGGGCGAAAACCAGCCGTTTAATTTCTATACTTTTATTGTGGGCGATCGCCATTCACAACGACAGGCAAGGAAACCCTACAATCTGCATTCGTACTTTCCACCCCCACATTTTTACTCAAAATCATATGTTTGTTTGGTTAGATAACGACGGGTTTATCTATTCCTAAAGGTATAGCCAATATCTTTAACTGGTTCCCAGGCCGGAGCCTGGGAACCAATGTCTAGAGGCTATGCCTCGCGTGGTGTAAAACTGGAGGCAGAGCCTCCGGATCTTCGTTACTAGGCAGAGCCTAGTAACGAGTAATCCCCAATTCTCAGAGTTTTACTTGTGTCGAATTAGCTCGTAAATTTCCACATAGTCTTTAGCTGGATATTTCCACGAATTATCGCAATTCATCCCTTGAATCATCAGTTTTTCAAATTGATCGTGATAGTCATACCACAATCCGATCGCCCGATCGAGCGCCGACTCCAAAGCACTGTAATCTGTTTGGTAGAATACATAGCCGTTGCGCTCTTGCGGCAAGTGACGGGTGTCGTAATCGCGATCGAACACAGTATTCACCAAACCGCCAACTCCCCGCACCACAGGAACAGTACCGTACCTCAACCCGATCATCTGAGTCAGCCCGCAGGGTTCGTAATTGCTCGGAACCACAATTAGATCCGAACCAGCATAAATTAAGTGCGATAGTTCCTCATTAAAACCGAGTTCCAAATGGCAGTCTGGATTGTCATTTAAAACTTGTTTTTCGTGCTGGAAATGCGCGTTAATTCCCGCTTCTGTCGCCGAGCCCAAAAGCACAAATTGCGCGCCTTTATTCAGAGCGTAATAAATGGCGTGATGGACTAGGTGAACGCCCTTTTGGTCGTCTAAACGACCGATAAACGCCACAATCGGCTTGTCCGCCTCCCGCATCAAAAGCCGATCGCGCAAAGCTTGTTTAGTTTCCGCTTTTCCTGCCAAATCCTCCTGAGTATAATGATCGGGAATGTAGCGATCGCTCTCGGGATTCCACACGTCATAATCGATGCCGTTAAGTACCCCGCGAAACTTGTCCTGATACAAATGCAAAGTGTGGCCCAACCCATAGCCAAACTCGCCCACATGAGCTTCCCAAGCATGGTGCGGCGAAACCGTAGTCACAAAGTTTGAGTAAACAATGCCACCTTTCATAAAGTTGATCGCAAAAGGGTTAAAATTATCTTGCAGGCGATCGTACTCAAAATAATAATCCGATCGATTCAAACCCGTTGCTTGCAGAATATCGCTGCCGCCCATTCCTTGATGTTTGAAATTGTGAATGGTATAACAGACTCGCTGATTTTCCATCCAGTTGTATTTGTATATTTCAAACAGCATCACTGGAATCAAACCAGTTTGCCAATCGTGACAGTGAATCACATCGGGACGCTTATTGCTTCGGAGCAAAAATTCCAAAGCAGCTTTGCTAAAAAATGCAAACCGCAGATTATCGTCACCACAACCGTAATAACAGCCGCGGTTAAAAAAGTTATCTTGAGAGCGAGGTTCGATGAAAAAACACAACAGCCCGTGAACCCAGCCGCAGTAGACATCACATAATATTTCCCCACCGTACCAGGGCACCGCCAAATCCTGATAAGCATAGTGAAGTCCCCAAATGTGGTCGTACCTCATACAGTCGTACTTGGGTAGAATAATCTCAACGGTATGGTCAGAATTCTGCAACTCCTGGCTCAAACCATAAACTACATCCCCCAAACCCCCTGCTTTGATGACGGGGGCGCACTCCGAGGCAATTTGTACGATGTACATTTTTTTACTCGCTCCTGGATGAATCTAAAAAATATTTTCTTAACTTGACAAAGTATATGATTTATCGGCAAATAAGCAAGCCGGCCATTGGGAATACAGGGGGCGACATTCGCTCCCAGCAGCCGGATTTAAGCCTGTTGCGGGCGATAACGGGCAATAACCTAACGCAAAAGCATATCATCAAGGCGAAGCCGCAAGCTCTCCTTCAAAGCAGAAATCGTCGGTTGAGCGAGTCAAAATTGCTGTAAGTCGATCGCAAATCCCGCAAAACTTAACTCATTTAATCGCATTTGTCAACTCAATCTTTTGAGTCAAATCGCCCTTTGTCTCGTCTAGTTCCGAATAGCGATCGAATAACTCACTCAAAGCTTCTTCACCAGCAATCTCTCCATTACTGACAAACTTCTCTACCTCCACCGAACCATCACTCAAAAATTCAATTTCCCACCGTTCCCCAGGTACAGCCACAATTACCATCACAGCTTCATCGCGATGATGCGCTAAACTGTAATCGATCGTCTGTTTTTCCAGATTTTGCAAAAATAAAATTAGTCGGTCAAATCCATTAGCTTTCATCGATCGAATCTCCTATCGCTCAACAACTTGCGAACCATTCTAAATCCTGGGATATTTTCTTGAGCACCTCTTTCTATTTGCTCCCAGCTCATTTCGCTAAATTCTTCCCAACTTGGCGAACCTGCCGGAAGTTGTGCTTGTTTGATACTACCTTTTTTACTTTTAAGAATCTCAGACACTTTCATGCCTGCAAATTTGTGTGCGATGTTTCTGCCTCCTGCTCTTACAGAACTCTCCTCGAATAAACAATCTGACAAAAAATTTGCTGTAACTATTTAAGCGCACTGCTAAGTCTAAAAGTCTTTCAGGCCCTTGCGCCTAAGAGTGCGTATCGATAATCAACTTATCTTTTGCAGACATATTCTGCTAATCTTAAATCTTACAGCTATTTTAGCAATAGCAGACAGTACCGCTCCACAATTACTGAGGAAAGTCTTATGCCTGCGATCGCACAATCTCCCAACCCATCCATTTTAAACGAAATCAACTCAGGATTGCCCAACATTTGCGGCTCCGAAGCAGAAATTAGCGCCGCAACGAACAGCAACGAACCAGTCTTTCTACCTACCACAAATCTGCGCCTCGAAAACATTCAAGCCGGATTCGCCTGCGCCCTGCATATGCACCAACCCACAATTCCGGCCGGTGCAAACGACGAACTAATCTGCAATCTCCAGAATATGTTTGAAAATCCCAACCAAGGAGACAACCACAACGCCGGAGTCTTTGCTTGGTGCTATTCCCGCATGGGAGAATTCATTCCCCAACTGATTGCTGAAGGCTGCAACCCGCGAATCATGCTCGATTATTCGGGCAATTTGCTGTGGGGATTGCGCCAAATGGGACGCGACGATATCTTCGACAATCTCAAGCGAATTACCTGCGATCCGCAATATCAACCTCACGTAGAATGGCTGGGGACAATGTGGAGTCACGCCGTCATTCCCTCAACTCCAATCCCCGACATCAAACTGCAAATCCAAGCATGGCAACATCATTTTGCCGCCATTTTTGGCATAGATGCCCTGAAGCGCGTTAAAGGTTTTTCGCCCCCAGAAATGCACTTTCCCAATCACCCTGACACGCTTTATGAATACATCAAAGCTTTGAAAGAATGCGGCTACCGCTGGTTGATGGTGCAGGAACATTCTGTAGAAAATATCGATGGTTCGGGATTGTCGCAAGACCAAAAATACATTCCAAACCGTTTGCAAGCCCGCAATTCTCGCGGCGAAATAATCAGCATCACGGCTTTGATTAAAACCCAAGGTTCCGATACAAAATTGGTCGGTCAAATGCAGCCGTATTACGAAGCAAAAGGACGCAACAAACAGCAAATTGGCAATGTCACAGTTCCCTCTTTAGTCACTCAAATTGCTGACGGCGAAAACGGCGGCGTGATGATGAATGAATTCCCCAGCGCCTTTATGAAAGCTTGGCACGAAAACCGCTCTCAAGGTGGCGGAAAATCGGGTGTTGTCGGTTTAAACGGCACTGAATATTTGGAACTCATCGAAGCTGCGGGTGTTAATCCTGATGATTATCCGATTTGTCAAGGGGTTAACCAGCACAAAATCTGGCAGTTAGTCGATCCTGATAATGCGACACCGGAAAAGGTGGAAAGTGCGATCGCGCAACTCAAACAAACCGACCACAATTTTCACATGGACGGTGCTTCTTGGACAAACGATTTGAGTTGGGTGAAAGGCTATGAAAATGTCTTGGAACCGATGAATCAACTCAGCGCTGCATTTCACCAAAAGTACGATCGGCTGGTGCAGCAAGATGCCACCGTTACCAAGCAGTTTGAATACCAACAAGCTTTGCTTTACAACTTGTTGGTGCAAACAAGTTGTTTTCGCTATTGGGGACAGGGAACTTGGACTGATTACGCGCGGGAACTTTACAACCGCGGCGCTGCTTTAATGCAGTAGGAAAAGTTGGCAGTTGCGGTGTGGCATTACCTTTTGTCGTGTCAACTTAAGCCTAAAACTCTTGTATCTCTCGCTTGTGGGCGAGTAATGATGGGGTGACAACTCCGTTATTACTCGCATATAAAATACAAAGGCGTGATAGAGATTGAGAGTTAGTTACGCCCCTGTATCCAATCCTTAATGGCTTCACGCATCGTGTCGCTCAGGGTTTTACCTTCGCTGGTGGCATATTTTTCTAGTTGTGCCTTCTCCACGGGAGTCAGATAAACTGTGATTGATGCAGTCCGTTTGGTGGTGGCGTTATGAGATTCCGGTTGAGGGTTGACTGAGTAGGATTCTAGGTCAAAAAGAGTTAGTTGAGAATAGGAATTGTTCATGGGTTGTTTGATAGCTCGATATTTGGCTTATGTCACCAGTGTGATCTGCTGTTTGAAGTTTGCAAAGTTGTAAGTGTTCAACTGGTTGAACGTGCAACGGTTGAACAAGAGTTGAACAAAATTGCGAGGGGATTCTGAAGTGCCAAGACCTAAAAAAAACAAGCCAGCGGGAGTAGCATTTAAAAAATTATTGAAAGAAAAAGGTTTCTCGCAGTATAGGCTGCAGAAAGAAACTGGTTTAGACAGGGGTACGATTAGTAAGATTGCAACTGGACAGACTGCCGAACCTAAAGCAATAACGTTTGAAAAAATAGCGAGTGTATTAGGAGTTGATTTAACTGAATTAATTAAAATAGTTACTCAGCCTCCGGTGCGATCGCACTCGTCGCTGCCAGCAGAAAATTTACTATTACAACAAGCAGATATTGTAGCAAAATCTGCTTTCGAGAGTCCAGAGTTTTTGAGTAGTGATTGTGCGATCGCATCCTCTCCTTCAGAGGATATAGAGGCCCTGGTGCAGAAAGTGCGATCGCATTTCAACGAAACGATCCAAGACGAGTGTGCAAACTTACGCACATTCAACCCGCTCATTAATAGACCTATGCGGTCGAGTAATCTCAGCAGTATGTACGTTCAGACCGAGGTTAATGAATCCCAAGATTATGATTCGAGTGGGTTCAGTCAGGAACGGGAATCATGGGAAAAGGTAGTGTTAAGAAATCCCCAGTTAATTATGTTGGGTAAACCGGGAGCAGGTAAAACTACATTACTACAGTACATTGCGCTTCATTGTGATGAAATTGAGTTTAAACCCAAGTTAGTACCCGTTTTTATCAGTCTGAAAACTTTGGTTGAAAATGTCAAGCATACTGAGGGAATTGATATATTAGGATACATTTACAAAAAATATTGTCGTAGTAATGTTTCTAAACAAGAACTTGAAAGTTTACTGAGTCACGGCAGAATGTTGTTTTTGCTTGATGGTTTAGATGAAGTTCTAGAAGAAAAAATTAGTTGTGTTAATTCACAAATTAACAACTTAATTGATGATCCATATACGCGAAATCGATTTATAGTCAGTTGTCGAAAGGAGTTTCAAGCATATCAATCTAAAAAATATGCTCGGTTTATTTTTGTTAAAATAGCCGATTTTGACAGAACTCAGAGAGACGATTTTATTAAAAAATGGTTTGATGAAGTTGCAGTGATTCCACAACAAAAACGATCGGTCAAAGCAAATGACTTAATTAAAAAGCTGGATCAACCAGAAAATAAGCGCATTCAAGAACTGACGGATACGCCTTTGTTACTCCATCTGATTTGTCTGATTTTTCAAGCAAGAGGAGATTTGCCATCTAAAAGAGTTGACCTTTACAGAGAAGCAATAGATTTATTGCTAGAAAAATGGAATCAATTTAATGAGCGTTTACACATAGATGTAGTTGAATTCAAAAAAGTCTTAAGACGGATAGCAGCTACAACTTTTGAGACTGGCAAGTCTTATTTTGAAGAAGTGGAAATTTCGCCACTTATTGGGGATTATCCTCAAATTTTACACACTACTGAAGTTTTATCTGGTCTTATTATAAAAAACGGATGGAGACAATATGCTTTTTCTCATCAAACTTTTCAAGAGTATTTGACTGCCGAGGAATTCGTAAATTCTAAACAGCTTTTAAGCCAACTTATCATTCATATTACTGAACCACGCTGGCGAGAAGTGTTTTTGCTAGTGGCTGAGATGTTGATGCCTGCCGACGCCGACGATCTGTTATGGTCGATCAAAGAATCGATTGATAGGTTACTAGAAAATCAGGTATTTCAGGATTTTCTTCAATGGTTAGATGACAAATCTACTCAGGTTAAAGAAGTTGAAAGTCTTCGGTATAAACTAGCAAGTATTCGATCTCTTTACTTTGACCTGGCTTTAGAACTCGACGGTCCCAATTCCGTTTATACAGATGAGAATACACTAGCTTACGCTATCGACCCCGCTATTAACGACAATCTTGACCCCCATATTAATGACAATCTTGACTTAAACTTCTACGACGCTTTACGCTTTGAGAACTTCTATAACTCTGCTTCTTCTGGTGCTTACTCCTTCTTCAATATACCTTTAGACCTTGACTTAGTTAATCACCTCAACCATCTTATTTCTAGTACCATAAACCCAGAATTACAGTGTAAATTGCAAGAATTTAAAGACTGTATTCTTGAGCCAGAAGATGATTTTGAGCGCCGCCAGCAAAGATGGAAATCTCACCGCTTCATTTGGATTAAGCAATTAAGAAATATGATGATAAAGTATCGTAATATTGGTCATGATTGGCAGTTTAACAAGGAGCAAATAAAACTACTCAAGCAATATTATGAAGCTAATAAACTACTTTGGGAATGTCTAGCTATTAGCAATGTCTCCGTAGAAGTCCGATCGCACATCGAAAACAACCTATTTCTACCCCTTGATTCCTCGCTCAGCTAGAAAAAACAGGGGAAAAGGTGCTCTAGCTGACGGGATTGTCACTCCGCCAGAGTCGAGTCTCCATTTCCCCATGCCCGATGCCCCATTCCCAATTACCAAATCTTACATTTCCTGCATCAGCCGCAAATAATTTTGCCGCATCTGCGTCATATTTTCCATCATTCTATTAGCCATATCTTTCTCAACATCGCTCATTTGCTGCCAAAATAAAGCCGATCGCCTCGCGAGAATTGCTTCTTCCCACAGCATCTCCAAAAGTTGCGCCGCCATCGGGTTTTCAGCATCGATAATCCCGCACAATTGCTCGAAAGCTCGGGTAGCTTCGGCGTGGCTGCTAACATCCTGAACCAGGCTTAGGCATTTTTTCAGTTGTACGATCGGGTTTTCAGAAGAGTAAGCCATAATTTGATTGAGATAAGTGACAAAATTTACACTGACATCTTTGAGATTACTTGAAAGTAGATACAGCCGCACAGTTCCCAATATACCAACGCCAAGGTAAATCCATCCCTTGCGAAATCCCGATCCGCGTAGTTTGCACGATATTAATCGTACCTGACTCGATCGCCTCCTGAAATTGGGCACTCCGGTGTTCCAACCTCAGCGGTTCCCCTGCATCCAAGGGAAAACCGCTTAAAGTTCGATCGATCTCAAGTACCTTACACAGTTTGCCAGGCCCGGAGGCAAGGCGCGATCGCACCTTTTCGGGGACATCCAAAAACTGTTTAGGAACAGTATCTAGCTGTAAAGCTCTAATTAACACACCGCTAGCAACTCCGTCTGCATCCGTCACCACATTAAAGCAGTGATACATCCCGTAGATTAGATAGACGTAACTCACGCCCGCAGCCCCGAACATTGCCTCATTGCGAGGAGTACGACGCGCGTAAGCGTGACAGGCGGGGTCTCCCGGCCCATAGGCTTCGGTTTCGACGATCAATCCCCGAATCGTCTCCCCGTTGGGAAACTGTCGCACCAGCGAGCAACCAAGCAAATCTAACGCTACGCTAGTAGATGGCCGCGCCAGCCAAAAAGACTCTACAATCTGAGTATTTGCACTCACTAAACAATAGAAGGTAAATTATGGACGTTAAGTTAGTTTTAGCAGTCTTGACAGCAGTTTTCACCGTGTGCTGTCTGTTCTTCGGTACAAAAAACGGATTCTATGACAGCGACAAGTATCACGGTAACGGTTCTGCTCACTAATTTTAGGCGATTGTTAGTTGCTTAAAAAACCGCCGTCTGAATAACAGACGGCGGTTTTTTTTTAACCACAGAGGCCGCAGAGGACACAGAGAAACAGAAAAAAGAGAGCAGAAAGAATGAAAAGAAGTTGACAAATTATGAGATAGCAGGTTGCTATATTTGCAAGAATTAAGGATGAATGTTGCCATCGGGCATTTTAGTTTCCTGCAATTGAGCATTCTCGAAATCGGCGCATCCCGGTAGGTTGAAACGCACTGTGGTTCCTCGATCAGTTGATTTCATATTGAAACCAGCTACTGCATTTTCTGGGTTATTCTTTTCGGGGACGGCACTGACTTTAAAATCCATATTTGCTGCTTCTTGATTGGCATCAAGGTTGAAACTGATGCCGCTACATCCCAAATCAGCTCCAGTCAGGTTGGCTTGGTTTAAGTTAGCGTTTTTGAGGTTTGCATTCGCCATTTTTGCTCCTGATAAGTCAGCATTTTTTAGGTTGGCTCCCTGCAAGTTAAATCCTTGCAAGTCCATTCCCTTTAAGTTGACATTGCTCAGGTTACATTCTGGACACTGTTTAGTTTCCAGCAGTTGCTTGACTTGGTTTTGTTGAATAGAAGCAGGTATATATTTGGCGGCAGCGAATACAACGGCGATCGACAATCCAAGAGTAACTAAATTTTTAAATTTCATAAATATCCGAAAAGCTTCGGCGGCTTTATCTCGCGGTTAATTATTTATACAGGAGTGCGATCGACTTCTCCAGAATTTCCACAAAAAAATTGTCACCATTTTAGACAAGTAGGGAGGCGCAATAAATCACGCCTCCTTGCTCTCGCTCAAAAGCTGCGAAAGGGTTTCGGACTCGCGTCCGTCTGCTGCACTTCGCTGCTGGGGCCGTCCACCAACGGAATTTATTTTACCGGAGGGCGCGCATTTACATATACCTGCGGACTGAAATAACAGAAATTTTATTTATATCCCTGGAATGAGTCAATCTTCGAGATATTTGAGGATGATTGAATAGAAAGGTAATATCTTAGCTGCGCTGTTGTGAGTTCTCAGCAACTACTTTTTTCAGAATTGCTGTGAGAAATTAATTTACTTACAAAACGGTTGGCAGCAGCTCAGGTTCCTCAACCTCGCCAAAACATACCCTGTAATCCCGACAATTCGGAGCGGCAATGCACACAATCAAACCCGAACCCAGAAGATCGCGCTTCATGGCTCTGCTGCTGACAACGCTGCTGACATTTCCGTTTTTGAGTGCTTGCGGCTCTAAGGAAAGTTCCGCTCCCCCGCCTCCTGTTGACAACACTCGCGCTGGAGGAGTGCAAACTAATCGTGGCTCCACTCCTTCCCCACAAGCGAAAAAAGGACTGAACAATGCTCAAAAAGTAGGGATTACTTTAGCAGGGGCAGCCGCCCTTTACTACATCTACAATCAGTACAAAAATAAACAAGAAAAGGGGCCGCAGGGAAAACATTACCTTTCCAAAAACGGTCGCGTTTACTACCGCGATGCCCAGAATCGCGTTCAGTGGGTAACGCCGCCGCCTGAAGGAATTAAAGTGTCGGAGTCTGAAGCAGCGGCTTACCGGGACTTCAAGGGGTACAACAACCAAACTACAGGTAAAGAGCTTACTAGCTTGCCGGAAGCTAAAACTGCTGTTCCGGCACAGTAACCAAACCATTTGAGATTTTAGATAGCCGGTTGGGTGATTTTTAATTAAATCTGGAATCCCGAATCTAAAACAGCCGCTTTTGAGCACATAAAAAAGAGGAAATTTATCATGGTAGACAGTTTTTTGCGAAAAATAAAAGATGCGATCGTCGGGCCAGACAGCGATCAAGTCGATCCTGACGCCAATTACGAAGATCCCGGACAGTTCGGCAACGCCCGCCCGGCCAGCGAAGACCCCTACGGCGATCCGGCTGACTACGCAGATGCCGGACAGTTCGGCAATGTGACCCCAGCCAGCGAAGACCCCTACGGCGATCCGGCTGACTCGTACGTAGCAGATGCGGGACAGTTCGGCGATGTCAGCCCGGCCAGCGAAGACCCCTACGGCGACCCAGCGGATGAGGAAGAGTTTAGTTAAGTCAGTTGGCTAGACAAATTATCTGGTAAGCAACAGCACCCCTGCGGGGGTGTTTTTTTTACCAGCTCTTTTGGTAGTTATCAAAAACGGAGAGGGTGGGATTTGAACCCACGGTGACATCACTGCCACACTCGATTTCAAGTCGAGCGCATTCGACCACTCTGCCACCTCTCCGGGCGCACAAGTTTTATCATACCAGCAATTGTCTCTAACTACAAATAGTCGCAGATTCAGCGCGCCGATAAAGAATTTGTTCTCTTTCTACCGCGAAATTTTCCCCCACCCAAATCAGAGACACTTCCGAGACTACTCCAGATTCCAGCAGGACGATCGAGAAATTCCGCAGTTTTGAGCATTCTCTCTCCACAATCCGCGGTACGCTGGCCGCATTTAAATAAACCGTACCCTCCGCACTCACGCTTAGCGACTTCCGCAACTCCTGCTTTGTGTGCCGCAATTTGTGGTGCATATGACCAAAAGTTACCAGAGGTATCTGCTTACCAGAACTCCGAGTTCGATCGATCGCAACAGCAAAATCCGGGTCGCCCCAATCCCCTCCCAGCGGTTTCCAATCTCGCCCGCAGAGGTCGCCCGGAGCTTCTCCCAAGCCCGTTGGGCCCGTGTGACCCAGAAAAATTACATTTTCGCAGCCTGCGTCTGCCGCCGCCTCTGCAATGCGCCTGGCCGACTCTTCAAAACTCTCTACCCCAAACCACTCCGAGTAAAAATCGTTGTACCTCCAATCCGAGCCTCCCCAAGTAAACGGGCGGCTTCCCACTACCGTTACGCCCAATTCGGGAAAATCCCGCTTAGAGTAACCGACGTGAGCTTCTCCCATTAAGTCTATTTGCTGTTTTACCCAATTTTCTTGAGTGCGATCGTAAGGGCATCGACTCCGCCCCCACTCCGTCGCCGTGTACCAAGCATCGTGGTTGCCAAATACTGCTGCTTTGGGAATGTCCAAAGAGGCGATCGCGCGTACCACCTCCACCGACTCATTCCCAAAATCCCCCACAAACAGCACCAAGTCAACGCCCAGATGCTTCAGCGCCTCGCCGTCTTCAGGTTCCCACTGATCGTGAATGTCCCCCACCACCGCAATTTTGATAGATTTAAGTTTGTTCATTTGATTTGTCATGTGCGATCAATCCCTAGCCCCTTCTTATTCAGGATAAGAAACAGCGACCAATTTTTGCACTCTCCCCCAGGCAATTTTAGATTTGAGACTTGAGATTTTAGATCGGCTCCACAGAAGTGCCAGCACTTTTTGGTGAATTCAACTATAATTCAAGATACACTTTAGTCCACCCGCCACCTTCCCCGGAATATTCTAACTGTGTTTACGACCGCACCTGCTCCGAACTTTACTCAAACCCGACTGCCAGACGACTTGTTTGCAGCAATTAACGCCCTCAAACAAGAGTTAAACGCCGTCATTCTCGCTCACTATTACCAAGACTCCGACATTCAAGACATCGCCGACTTCATTGGCGACTCCCTAGAACTTGCCCGCAAAGCCGCCAACACCAATGCTTCGGTCATAGTTTTTGCCGGAGTTCACTTCATGGCGGAAACCGCCAAAATCCTCAATCCCGACAAATTAGTATTGTTACCAGACTTGAATGCTGGGTGTTCCCTCGCCGACAGTTGCCCTCCCGAGGCCTTTGCAGCTTTCAAAGCCGATCGACCAGAACACATAGTCATTTCCTACATTAATTGTACCGCCCAAATTAAGGCAATGAGCGACATAATTTGTACCAGCTCCAACGCCGTCAAAATTGTCAATCAAATTCCCAAAAATCAGCCGATAATTTTTGCGCCCGATCGCAATCTCGGCCGCTACGTCATGGAACAAAGCGGCAGACACATGGAAGTTTGGCAAGGAGCCTGCATTGTCCACGAAAACTTCTCAGAAAAAAAGATAGTTCAACTCAAAATAGAAAATCCCGAAGCCGAAATAATTGCCCATCCAGAATGCGAACCTCCCGTACTTCGCCACGCCAATTATATCGGCTCCACTACTGCTTTGCTCAAATATTCTCAATCCAGTTCTAGCCAAGCTTTTATTGTCGCGACTGAACCGGGAATCATTCACCAAATGCAAAAGCAATCACCTCACAAACACTTTATTCCCGCCCCTGGTAATAATAACAGTTGTGCTTGTAATGAATGCCCGTACATGAGATTAAATACCTTGGAAAAATTGTATCTAGCTATGAAAAATCAAACTCCCGAAATTACCCTGCCCCAAGACCTGCAAATAGCAGCTTTGCAGCCCATCCAGCGAATGCTAGAAATGAGTTAACAGTTAACAGTTAACAGTTAACAGTTAACAGCAATGTAAAAATTATGGACGATCGATGATTTCAGAAAAACTAATTGTTTTCACCCGCTATCCCGAGCCGGGAATAACCAAAACTCGACTAATTCCGGTGCTGGGAAAAGTAGGCGCTGCCAACCTGCACCGCTTGATGGCCCAACGGACGATCGCCCGATCGCTGTTTCTCCAAAACTCCCGCCAATTATCGGTAGAAATTCACCACACAGGCGGCAGCCAACAACAGATGCAAGACTGGTTGGGGACTGATCTGATTTATCAAAATCAAATAGACGGCGATTTGGGCGCAAGAATGGCAGCAGCGTTTCAAAATTCCTTTGATTCTGGGGTTGACAAAGTGGCAATTATCGGTACTGATTGTCCCGATTTGAAAGCAGAAGTTCTGGCACAGGCTTTTGATCAACTGAGCGATCGCGATTTAGTTTTGGGCCCGGCAAAAGACGGGGGTTATTATCTGATCGGGCTGCGGCGATCGATACCGGAATTGTTCGAGGGCATTAACTGGGGAACCAGTGAAGTATGTGCTTGTACGCGGGCGATCGCCCAAAATCTTAACCTCAGTATTGCTGATCTTCCCACTCTTGCAGATATCGATCTACCAGAGGATCTGTTGGGTTTAGATATCAATATTTTACAATAATTAAAGCTTTTATTACCGATGATAATTCATTAGTGATTATCATCAAAAATTTATTAAAATCACTTGATTGTGTAACCACAAGGTCATACTATAGTAAATGTATTTGTCTAACCAAATTCAGTAGTGGTTAGACAGCGCTTGAGAGAATTCTCTCAGGCGCGAGAAAAAACCAGTAATACCAGATGTATTTCTGTTAAGATTTAGGGTTGAATTTAGGGGAGATTTAGGGACGGGTTAAGTGGAAGCAATTGACAAATAACAGCTTAAGCTTTGTACAAAACCCACTCTAACTGTGTTTTTGATTTTGTATGCCAGAAATTCCCAATCTGAAAATTTCGATTATCATTCCAGTCTTAAACGAAGCGCATACGATCGCCCCAATCATCTCCACGGCCCGAAATGCCGAAAATGTCGAAATAATTGTCGCCGACGGCGGCAGCAGCGACGGTACTGTTGAAATAGCCCAATCTTTGGGCGTGCGAGTGATCTCCACTGCCGCCCGCCGGGCCACGCAAATGAATGCAGGTGCGATCGCTGCTACTGGAGATATTCTGCTGTTCCTCCACGCAGACACTCATTTGCCTCGCGGGTACGACTCTGCCGCCCGTCAAGCACTCGCTAAACCGTCCTCTGTAGGGGGGGCATTTGAACTCAAGATTGACGCCCGCAGGCTCTGTCTGCGGCTGGTAGAAATAGGGGTAAACTGGCGATCGAACTTTCTGCAAATGCCCTACGGGGATCAAGCCATTTTCCTCTCTTCAGCTACCTTTGACAAAATCGGCGGTTTTCCCGACTTGCCCCTCATGGAAGACTTTGAATTTGTGCGCCGATTGAAAAAACAAGGCCGCATCGAAATAGTACCCCAGCCCGTGCTGACATCCGCCCGCCGCTGGGAGCAGGTTGGGGTACTCAAAACCACTGTGATTAATCAAATAATAATTATTGCTTATTCTCTGGGAGTATCGCCCGATAGACTCGCTTTCTGGTATAGGGGACAAAAGAAAAATTATTCCAAAAACTAAAGAATAGTGAACTTTTCTAAAGCTCGCTGCCAATTATGCAAATAGGCTACACCTCCCTGCGTAAAATATGACTTGAACGCCTCAATTTTCACGCACAGCGAGGAAAAACAGAATATGGCCGATCCTAGAAATGCAGAACTTATTCAACCCTTTAACGGCGACCCCTTCACGGGTCATCTAGCAACCCCGATCAGTGCTTCTGATTTTACCAAAGCATTCATTGGCAACTTGCCCATCTACCGCAAAGGACTCTCGCCCATAGTTCGAGGTCTAGAAATCGGTTTGGCACATGGTTATTTTCTCGTTGGCCCAGAAATCGTCTTCGGGCCCCTGCGGGATTATCCAGAAGCAGCTAATCTCGGCGGATTAATTACAGCCCTCGTCTTAGTTCTGCTCGGCACACTAGGTATGTCTGCTTACGGTTGGGTCTCTTTCAAACAAGACAACACCAGCTACCCCAGCGCTAATCCCATGACTCCTGATTCCCTCAGAAATGCTGAGGGCTGGAGCCAACTCACCGCTGGTTTCTTTGTTGGCGGAATGAGTGGCGTCTTTGCTGCCTATTTCTTACTCGAAAACTTTAAGGGCGTTGATGCCATTTTTCGTGGTTTAGTCAATAATTAGACCGCACTCGGGAATATCTCTGTTGGAACACACTAACTTTAGCTGGGAGAATTTGATATGACAGGTTCATACGCTGCTTCTTTTTTAC
This sequence comes from Cyanobacteria bacterium VAR_87_metabat_62, assembly GCA_031427135.1. Classification (GTDB taxonomy): domain Bacteria; phylum Cyanobacteriota; class Cyanobacteriia; order Cyanobacteriales; family Microcoleaceae; genus Microcoleus. The sequence continues at coordinate 20,198 of JANPMV010000028.1, forward strand.
CTTGGATCTTGATTCCCGTAGTTACCTGGCTGATGCCAGTTGTAGTAATGGGTTTGTTGTTTATTTACATTGAAAGCGACGCCTAATCTTGACCCATCAAGCAAGACTGAAGTTCGATGGTTGACGAATAATTAGTCTGAATCCTCTAGATAAATCTAGGGAAAATCAGAAAAAATTGTTTTGAGATTGTTGGTAAACAGAAAATTTGATTTCTTTACCCGACTTCCCAGAATTGATCGGTGAACTAATTCTTCCGTCTTCCTTGCAAAAAATCCTCCGCCTGCACGGCAGAGGATTTTTTGCAAGGAAGACAAATTATCCGATCGATCGCGGGCAAATTGCCAGATCCTAAGCCATAATTGCGATCGTCCACCCCCTCATGAGGCAACAGCGATGAAATTACCCTCCGCGCGCCGAATCTTAGCTCCATTCCTGATGTCGGTACTGCTGTTAGTGACCGCCTGCGGTCAAACTGGGGCCCCATCCCGCTGGGACAAAGCCCAGCAGGAAAGCACCCAAAAACCAGGTAACGCCAAGCAGACAACTGCTGACAAATCAAGTGCTAGCAATCAAAATCTGCCCAAGAAGGCCGTCGCCGGTGGCAAATTAAATAAATATTTCCCGTCGTCTGGCGGCGGATTCGATCGCGTCTTCGCTCAAGAAAAATCCGGTTTTGCTGAAGCTAAGCTCAACAAAGGCGGTAAAAATGTCGCGATGCTCTCAATCAACGACATCGCCGGCAACTCCTCGGCTGGAGCTAAATTCCAAAATAGTACCAAGCAAATCGGCGGCTATCCCGCTGTCAGCCAAGGTGCTAATATCACTGCCGTTCTCGTCGCCAATCGCTATCAGGTGAAAGTTCAATCGCGCGATCCCTCTTTTACCGCGAGCGAGCGCGAAGCTTGGCTGTCAAAATTTAACCTCGGCGGTCTCGCCCGCGTCAAGTAGCAATGTCTCTTGTCAAACTCCGCGCCCGACTCCAGTCTGGCGCTATCACAACTCGCGTCTGCCACAATGAGACTGTGAAGTTTTGCCATCTGCCCAAAGTAATACCTTTGATTCCCATTCCAGCATAAGGAGTTTTTTGTGAGCCAAACAGTCTTTGAATTAGTCGATAAACTGCCGAAAGACAACATGACTGTCAAAGCCCTGCGAGCGCTTGACTTTGTGGTTCCAGGCGAGTGGAACAATTTAGTTGGCTTTGAAAATACGATTCGCACGGTAACAGGCGAAACTGACGAAGATTTGATCCAGCAAATTGGCGATCGAGCTATCACCCTCTACAACGATAAATCTGAAGGCTATCAACGCGCCCTGTGGTTATACCAAAGCATCGACAGTGCAGGTAGTGCCTTGGGTGCAGCAGCAATGGCTAACAAAGTTGCTCAAAATGTACCGTTTTTGTCCATGCTTGGCAATCTCACCCCCAAGCCCGAAAAAGCTCAAACGATCGACCTTTCTTTGAAGTTAGTCACTGAGTTGCTCGCTTTTTGCCAAATTAACGGCCTTCCTGGCGACAGCATCGGCGATTTTGCTGGCGCTTTGGGCGACTACGGCGGCGAATCCCTAATGCGGATGGCTGCTTTGGTTTGTTTTGATGGTTTGATTCCCCTGGGCCCAGACTTTATCATGGCAACTCAGTCTTGGATTCAAAAGCTCTCCCCCAGCGATTTGCAAGATAATCAGGCCTTCAAGTCGATCGGCGGTATGATTCCTGGGGGCTCTCCCGCAGGCCAACTCGGCTTTATCGGCGAAAGCTTTAACTCGGTTTCTGGCTGGATGAGCTCTTTTGTGAGCGATCGAGGTTTGACTCCCCAAAACGTACTCGGCCACTTGCAGAATTTTGTGGAAATTTCCGCCGATAAGGTGGACTATGTGGGCGCATTTCTTGACATGACTACCAATTACTACGAACACACGGGCGTTCAAACTCTCGCCCGCCGTTTGATTGAACGAGCTGTAGCTGAGATTTAGAATCATAATCGGAGTTGTGATCTTTGCGGGCGATCGCCCTGACAGTGTTGCTCCTTCCAAATTTTTTGGCAGAACCAATTCTCTCAGGTTGGTTTTCGATAAAATGTTTGTGCGATCGAGTCGATCGCCCGCAGCTCAACTCACAACTTATTGATCACCTTTCACAGGAAACGTTAATGTCAGAAGAACCGAAAAATCCTACCGCTGGCGAATCCGAAACTCCCACTGCTGCGATCGAGAACGTCCCGAGTTCCGACACACCGGAGACAACGGATCTTCTCAGCACTGACAAACCTCCAGCGGCTGCTAAAAAGCCCCCAGCCAAGGCCGAAGGCGACAAGCCCCCAGCTAAAGCTAAAAAGGAAAAAGCACCTGCTGTTGAAGACAAGCCCTTTGCGGAATTTATGCAACAAGATTATTTGCCCGCCTTGCAAACTGCTTTGACTAAGCAGGGCGTTAAGGATTTAGAGGTGAGTTTGACCAAGCAAAAACTCCCCGTTGCTGGTATGAGTTCCGCAGGCGATTGCTGGCAGGTAATTGGTAAATTTCAAGAAGGTCAGCGCCAATTTAACCTCTATTTTCCTCAAGAAAATATTCAAAGTCAAAGAGCCTTTTCCTGCGCTGAAAATAATACCAAAACCAGCACTTTGGAGCCTTTTTTGATCGACGAGCGCAAGGTGACTCTCGACTTAATGGTATTTGGTGTCGTCCAGCGGCTTAATGCTCAAAAGTGGCTAAATCTTAATTAGTTAATTGGGAATTAGTTATTGGGAATTGGGAATTGGGAATTGGGAATTGGGCTGAAGAATTCCATTGGTGTTTTTTTTCCTATTAGCTCTTAGTTTTCACCTATTACCAATTGCCAATTACCAATTGCCCATTACCCATTCCCAATTACCCATCCCCAATTCCCAATTCCCAATAACTAATGACTACTAACTAATGACAGATTTTCTTCGGATTTTGTCAAAAAATTATGAGCTTTCATAATTGCGTGAAGGTCAACATCTGTTTCTAACAAACAAGCATGACCGCTGTTAGCCAGCATCACCATTTCAGCATTGGGAATTACCTTGACTAAAAGCTTCGCTTCTGCTATTGAAGGCAGCAGCCGATCGGCACCGCTAGCAATTACTAGCGTCGGCTGTTTGACGCCGCGCAACTGATTTTCGTCAACATTAAACGATCGCACTAACGCCAATCTCCACACAGACGTATGTTGCGGCACCGCTTGCATCGCTTCTAGCAAAGCACGGCGATCGTCGCCCGCAATCTTTCCTAACGATGCTAATATCGGCAAAAGACCGATTACCGACAGCGGATAAAGATTGGCCGGCAGCCATTGAGTTAGATGGGAACCCCACTGCACCCACGGCTGCTGTCGGAATGAAGAAGCTGGATTGACTAAAATTAGTCGATCGCACAATTGGGGAGCTTCTAAAACAATTTTCATCGCTAAACAGCCCCCAAATGACTCGCCACACAGATAAACCGGCCGCTGCTGCTTTCCGCCTTGCTTTTCTGCTTCAATTAAGGCAATTGTTTCGGTAACCAGTACATCCCAACTGGCCATGTCGTCAGCCGGTAAAGTTAAGCAGCGAATGTCGAAATCCTGAGCTAATTTAGAAATTTGTGGCCGCAGCAGCATACCGCTACCATCCATACCGGGCAGAAATACAAATAAAGGGCGATCCTCTTCGTTGGCGCAGCCCCCGTAGGAGCGGGCTGCGCTAACGAACTTCGGCGGTTTTGGTCTTAGAAAACGAATCTTCTTGTTAGCATCTGGCATGATTATTTAAGTCGCAAATTAAATTGTATATTGGCACTCGGTTATCGGCTATCGGTTATCGGTTATCGGTTTTTCCTAGCCCCAAGCTAGTCACAAATAACAAATAACCCACAACCACTCACCGCGCTACTAATAACTTTTTCCTTCTTCTTTATAGCAGTTTTTAATTAATTGAGGTACAGCTTACCCCATTTTTTGATAACTCCATAGATTGCGGGCGGCATTTTTTTTCTCTGACTCTTCTCTTCCTTGAGCGAGATGTACAGTTTTTCTCCTTTCTTCAATAAAATAATTCATCTCGATCGCAAATTTGGGATTGCTTTCGATTAATTGATTCGCGGAATCGCTATCTAGGATAATCACCTGCAAGTCATCTATCACTGTCGCCGTAACCGGGCTGAGTTCCCCGACTAACAAAGCCATCTCCCCAAAGATATCGTCTTTTGACAGATAAGCACAGTCTCGATCGCGATCGTGGATGTCTTTGACTGAAAGTTTAACAGTCCCCGAGCGGATGATATAAAGTCCTTGATTTGGCTCTCCGATCTTCAGCAGTTGTTCGCCGACTCCATAATCTTCTAAAATCGCAATGGCTGCGAGTTTGTCTAGCTGTTCCGGCGGGATGGCCGTGAAATAAGGGAGCGATCGCAAGTAGGCTGCTACGTCCAATTGCTTGTTGTCCGCCTTGAAAGCATTCAGCTCAAAATTGTTCCCCGGGATCGAGATTGGCACCGGCATCGTTAAATTATTGCGCTTAGCAGCATAATAAACCCGCGTCATAAAGTCATCGCGCACCTGGATCAAATCGCTGAAGTTCAAAACATAAAATCTTACTTCGTAGACGATCGAAAAAGTGTCGTAAGATTTGGTAATGACGGCGGGAACAGGATCGGATAATATCCCTTCTGTAGCAATAGCCGTACTTTGCAGGATGCGCTTCACCAAGTTCGGCGGATATTTATCGGAAAACTTGAAATCCACTGTTTCGGTGTGCAGCGGATCTAATGAAGTGTAATTGTAAATCGCCTGTTTTCCCAAAACGCTGTTAGGAATAACGATCACATCTCTCTCCCGAGTTTTCAGGCGCACCGCACGCCAGTTCAATTCAATTACCTCACCTTGTTGTTCGCCCACCCGAATCCAATCACCGATTTTGAACGGCCCCTCAAACAGCAGCAAAAATCCCGATACCAAGTTGCTTAACGTGTCTTGCAGCGCCAGCGCCATCACCAGGGAACCGATACCCAAAGCTTCAGCTACTTTACTTAAATCTACCGCCCAAACGCCGCCGAGAATATAAGCCGCGATCGATAAAATTATACCGATGCGCGTCACCTCAAAAAACAAACCCGGTATGTATATTTGCCAAGGCTTTTTTCGGGCGCTGGGAGTTATTACCGCATTCACCAGCGACACGCAAGTCACAATTGCAGCGATCCAAAACACAGTTTCGACAATTCGTAAAGCTGCGTCAGCCTTGGTAAACCCGAAGAGTTCTCGCATTACCAAAAAGACTGTTAAAGTCGGTAACAAAAATCGGCGCACGTTGTGCAAAAATTTTGCTAGGGGATTCGCGCGCCGGTTCAAGCGTTCGATGCCTTCTGCGACGGCTACGTTCAATATCGGGAATCCAATAATTAAAATTATTCCCCAAATCCACAGAGATCGCTCTATCATCTTGTCACACCTCCATTTTTAGTCGCATATTGCACCATTTTCTTGCTTGTGGAACAAACATCCTTTCTGTTGCTAAAGTACGCACCCTACAAATAAGTTTCGCCCTCGGCGCCTGCCAAGATTTTTTTTCTCAAAATCCAAATTTGCAATTTGCCTTTGAGCTCAAATTCAATTTCTTTACCATCTTCAAAATGATATAATTCGTCGATGCGATCGTACACTTCCTGCGTGACTAGAATCGTCTGCGGTAGATTTTGGTAGTTCAAATATCTGGCAATATTCACAGTTTCGCCCCACACCTCGTAAGTAAACTTTTTGGTACCCACAATTCCCGCCATCACCGCACCTGTATGAATCCCCACGCACAGGCTCAATTTAACTTTGTATTTGAGATTGCACCGATCGACTATATCTAACATCGCCAAAGCAAAATCTATCACACGCTTTTCGCGATCGAGTCTCGGCGCTGTCAGCCCGCAAACAGCTAAATAGCGATCGCCGATCGTTTTCAGCTTTTCGACATCATGTCGCGCCGCTTCTTCATCAAATAAATTGACTAATTCATTCAGAATCTCCGCAGTTTCTTCTACATCTTTATATTCGGAAATTTCTGCAAAACCCAGCACTCTGGCAAACAAAACAGTCAGTTGCGGAAACTTCTGGGCAATTGATATTTCGCCTTTTTTCACCCGCTCCACAACCGCCCTGGGCAACACATTAAATAGTAGTGTATCAATCTCGCGGTCTTTTTGGGCGATCGATTGATTTTTTTCCCGCAAAATCACCAGCATTTCGTTGAAAGTTCCCGCAAGTTCCCCAAATTCGTCGCTAGAATTGAGTTGAAATTCAGTCTCAAACTTGCCCACCCCTACTTGACGCGCACCTGCAATCATGATATCGATCGGCTTCACTAAATTAGCCGCCACAATACTCGCTAAATAAGTAATGATCAGCATCAGTATTACCGTCGCAATCAACAAATATTTTTCTAAATTAGACATCGACTCATAAGCTTCAGTCAGATCCATCTCCGATAAAATCGCCCAATTCACTCCCTTAATTTTCACTGGCGAATAGGAACTAAGTACAGGTATGCCCCGATAGTCATCCGCAATCTGAGTTCCTTCCTTACCTCCGAGCGCTTCTCTGGCCGGTTTCGTATCTACCTTCTGCAAAAAAATCGAAGTACCTAGCTGCTCGATCAATTGCATCGTGTTTTCTGCTGTCCCGCTCGCACGCAAGGCTTTTTTATAGCCGGCTGGATCTTCAATCAGAAAACGCGACACCGAACGCATCAGAAAATCCCCTCCCACCAGGTAAGTTTCTCCCGTCTTTCCCAGTCCATCTCTCTCCCAGTTTTTGTTACCTGTCAACACGTTATTAATCTCGTCAACTGGCAGTTGAATTGCCAAAATTCCCACTATATAATTCCCGTCATAAATAGGGCCTGCGATGAAGGCCGCCGCTTGTCCGTAGGAAGGGCGGTAGGGTTGGAAATCGACCATCTGGATCGATCCGCGATCGGGATTTTTTCGCACCATATCCACCACCTTTGCCAGATTGCTTTCGCGGTAAGGCCCGCTGCTCAGGTTCGTCCCAAAATCCGCTTCCTTATAAACCGTATATGCGATATCTCCGGTTTTGAAATCAATCAAAAACAAATCGTAATAGCCAAATTTTTTAATCAAATTGCGAAACAGCGGGTGATATTTAGCGTGATATTTGCTATATTCACTACCGTCGTTAGCATCGTCCCACTTTTCTTTTGCACCAACCGGATTCGAGTTTTTAGCGATGTAGTGATACTGGAGATATCTCGCTGCTTTACTATCGGGACGGTAAGTTTGAAAATTAGGCACGCCTTCAATAGCTTTGGATAATTTGGGAAAGAAATTTTTAGTATAATGTTTTTCAAGCGTCGCGTCTAAGTCTGCGGGAAGGTCATTTTTTTGATCGAGTTTTTTAAATTGTTTATTGAAATCGAGCATTGCCGTCACTACCATGCGGTCTTCGCACAGCGTATCGACATGATTTCGCAGAGTTTTGAAATACGATTCAATCTGATAAGATTTGGAGGCTCTGACGCTGGTTAACTGATTGAAAGTTTTTTCGGTGAGCGTGCTTCTTGCTTTGCTCCAAGCCAGAAAGCTAATAATTAAAATTGAACCCAAGCTTAAGGAAATGAGCACCAGCGTGAGCTTGGATTTGACACTTAACTGGCTGAGTTTAAACATGGAGTCTCCTGGCTTGATTTCGTGTATTTTAAGATTTTTTAGTCAGCCCCCTGCTAAATACAACCTCGTTGCAGTAATTGTGCAATTTCTCCGTGACAGTGTTGTGTGAGTTCAGCAACCACTGCTTTGGCTTGTTTCCCTCGATATTGCTGCTGTCGATCGCACGTAATCCAATAAGGGCGGCCGATTAAAACATTAACTCGCTGATAAACTATCACAGGATGCCACCCTGCTCGATCGAACAGCGGTTCTGAAGGATCGAACAAACTCAACAACTTTAACGGTATCGCCGATCGTACCGACTGTTCCTCGATCGTACTAATCGCCACCGGCAACACCGCCAAATCCCGCACCGGCGCCCGCAAAGCCAAATGAGCAAACCCCCGCTGAAACTTCCCCACAGCATTCGGCACAGTCAACTGTACCATCGGTTCGGCACCCTCGGGAAACACCCCCACCATCTCCCTATTTTGCAGCAGCGCCGTCGCCTGAGCGAAAAAGTGCTGCTGTCTGTGCTCCGGCGCTTCCAAGGGAAAAGCCCCAAAAGATGTTACCAGTTCCCGCACCACCGGCACCTGACCCATGTAATGATGGCAAGCAAACCGGATCGATCGACCCAAAGCCGCCGTCAATACCACAGGATCTAAGAAACTGCGGTGATTGCTTACCACCAATACCGGACTCTCTTGCGGGATGCGATCCTCCCTGTATAAAAACATCTGCGTTCCCAAACCGGCCAGGAAGCAGCGCGAAATCAGCAATGTGTTCTCAGAAGACATGGGCAAAAAGACAAGTACAACGCGATCGAGGTTAATTCCATCCCCATGCAGCTTAACATTTCTTTACGAAGTCGGGGTTCAGCCAAAAAGTAGACTTTCCACTTCTGCTTTTGTTTGGGCAAAATTTCCCGTTTGAAACAAAAATTTATCAAGTGTTGTGGCGACTTGAATATAAAGAATGTTTAAAACAGCCCCAAAACCAAGTTACGGCAGGTAAACTTAGAAATTTACAGTGGGCATTGACGCACTGTCAAAGTATTTTTGGACAAGTCGTAATAGCAATCTCCGAGGCATCAAATGAATAACATCCAAAACTATCGCCTTAAATGTACCCTCACCTTTGGCGACATTTACGGTCAAATCATTGTTTGGCTGATAGTCATCTTCCTAAGTCTAGCGTCGGCACTAGCCCTCTGGAGCAGCGCCCGCCAAATCTACGCCTTGGCTACCGTCGGCTTGATTTTAGTGCTGTCTCTGCCCTTCTTGCTGTTTGCTTTCGTGACAACTCTGCTAAATAACATTCAAGTGCTTTCCGTAGACCCCGCCAGCCAAGCTCAACCTTCTGCAACGGGAGATCAGTCCAATCAGCAGTCTGTCGAAACCGTCGGCTAGTCTAATTTCAGATTTTAGACTTTGATTTGCGATTCCAATCAAAAGTTAAAAAACTTCCCGATCTTTTGGTAGGAAGTTTTTTTTTGCGTCACGATAAGTTGAGCAGAACACTCAAAATAATTCAAAAAATGCTAGAACACGACGTAATCATTGTAGGCGGCGGTTTAGCAGGTTGCCGTGCAGCGGTAGAAATTGCCCGGACTGACCCCAGCTTAAAGGTAGCTATAGTTGCCAAAACTCACCCGATTCGATCGCACTCCGTAGCAGCCCAAGGCGGTATGGCCTCCAGCCTGCAAAACGTCGATCCAGAAGACAGTTGGAAAGCCCACGCCTTCGACACAGTAAAAGGTTCAGACTATTTAGCCGACCAAGATGCAGTCGAAATTCTCACCCGCGAAGCACCAGGCGTAGTCATCGATTTAGAACACATGGGAGTCCTCTTCTCCCGCCTCCCAGACGGCCGAATTGCCCAGCGCGCATTCGGCGGACACTCCCACAACCGCACCTGCTACGCCGCCGACAAAACCGGTCACGCCATCCTCCACGAATTGGTGAATAATCTGCGCCGTAACGGAGTTCATGTCTATGAGGAGTGGTACGTCACCCGCCTGATTTTGGAATCAGGCCAAGCCAAGGGCGTAGTTATGTACCGCCTTCATGACGGTCAAATTGAGGTTGTGCGCGCCAAAGCAGTGATGTTCGCTACGGGGGGTTACGGCCGGGTTTACAACACGACCTCGAACGATTACGCCTCAACTGGAGACGGTTTGGCGATGACTGCTATGGCGGGATTGCCGTTGGAAGATATGGAATTTGTGCAGTTTCACCCGACTGGTTTGTATCCGGTGGGAGTGTTGATTTCCGAGGCTGTGCGGGGCGAAGGGGCTTATTTGATCAATTCAGAGGGCGATCGATTCATGGCAAATTATGCCCCCTCGCGGATGGAATTAGCACCGAGAGATATTACATCCAGGGCCATCTCCCTCGAAATTCGCGCAGGCCGAGGAATCAACGTTGACGGTAGTGCCGGCGGCCCATTTATTTACATGGATTTGCGGCACATGGGACGCGAAAAAATTATGAGCAAAATTCCTTTTGCTTGGGAAGAAGCGCACCGTTTGCTAGGAATTGATGCCGTCAATCAGCCGATGCCCGTACGTCCGACAGTCCACTATTCAATGGGCGGAATTCCGACTAATGTTAGCGGGCAAGTTCGCAGCAGCGCCGAGGGTTTGGTGGACGGTTTCTTTGCAGCCGGAGAAGCAGCTTGCGTGTCAGTTCACGGCGCGAACCGTTTGGGCAGCAATTCGCTTTTAGAATGCGTCGTTTACGGCAAAGTGACTGGCGCAAAAATAGCACAATTCGTCCAAAATCGCAAGTTGCCAACAGTGGACGAGCAGCATTATATCAAAGAAGCGAGCGAACAAATTCAAGCACTTGTAGAGCGTCCCGGAAAATACCGCATCAATCAAATTCGGCAGCAGTATCAAGATACGATGACTGAATATTGCGGCGTATTTCGCAGCGCCGAATTGATGCAAGAAGGTTTAACAAAATTGGATGAATTGGAGCGACAATATCAGGAGGTTTACTTAGACGATAAAGGCAAGTTGTGGAATACGGAAATTGTCGAAGCTTTGGAATTGCGAAGTTTGATAATTGTGGGGAAAATGATTTTAACTTCGGCATTGAATCGCCATGAAAGTCGTGGAGCTCATTCGCGGGAAGATTTTCCGCAGCGGGATGACGGCAATTTCTTGAAGCATACGCTGGCCTATTATTCACCTGCGGGGATTGATTTGGCTTATATGCCGGTGGCGATTACGATGTTTGAGCCGCAGGAACGTAAATACTAGAAGCTAGTGTGAAATCCTTGTTCCTGTACTAAGCTTGGGAACAAGGAAAACCTTACACACAGCAGAAGTGAAAAATGCTAGGATATGATATCGTTTCCGGTTGCATCGGAATTAATACCCGAAATGAGGAGACGGCAGTGCCGTGTTCCTACGCTAGATTAATTGTAGGGACACGGCACTGCCGTCTCCTCTATATTCCGGCTTCGCCGGAATTGATATGATAAGTTTGGCTAATGTTTGAAATGAAAATAATCTGGTAATTTACTGAACAATAACTATGAGTAAAATGACACAAATATCTCAATTCCAGCAAGCTCTTGAAGCTGTCGAAGTTTTATCATTAGAAGATCAAGCCATGCTTCTAGATATTCTTCAGAATCGCCTGCGACAACAGCGACGAAATGAATTAATTAAGGAAGTGGCAGAAGTTCGTCAAGAGTATGCTGAGGGAAATGTTAAATTTGGTTCTGTAGCCGATTTTATGGCGGAGTTGGATGATTGATGAAAATTGGCTGGACTCCCAAATCTATTCGTACTTTCAAAAAGTTAGTTCGTAAAAATCCTCAGCTTCGCCCTTTAATTGAAGCTACGCTAGAACTTTTGTCTGAAGACTGCTTTAACCCCAGCTTGCGAACTCACAAATTGACAGGAGATTTATCGGGTATTTGGTCGTGTTCCATAGATTATGATTATCGGATTTTATTTGAGTTTGCGATCGATCCAGAAGATGAGGAGGAAGCTATTTTATTGCTCAAAATGGGTTCTCATGATGAAGTCTATTAAGACCGATCGCCCTTTTCCCCCATTCTCTCTCAGGCAATTGAGTGCGATCGCCAAAAGCAGGAGGTAGAACAATGCGATCGACGCTTTGGGTCATAATTCCCTCCGAGGTTTTATCATTGGCGATCGGTAATTTATAATCTCAAATCTAGGTTAAAGGATGTGGCATGGGTAGAGACACAGCACTGCTGTGTCCTTAAGGTTAGGGACACAGCAGTGCTGTGTCCCTACTACTGTTATACTTAAGGCTTCGGTAGCGCAGGTTCAGGACTAGGAGAAGCAGCATCTTCGGGAGTCGGAGAAGCCACCGATTCGGGACTCGCTTTCTCCGCCGGAGAAGGCGAAGGAGTGCCGCTAGCTAACTGATTGATTTGGTCTTTATAGTTAGGAGGAGCTAACTCAGTAGCTTTATCAAATAGCGTTTTTGCTTCATCAGTTTTGCCCTGTTCCTTCAGGACGATCGCATGAGCTAAAATCGGGCGAAAATCTTTCGGATTATTCTTAGCCGATTCGTCGTAAATCGCGATCGCCTCTGGGTAGCGCTTCCCGACAGCATAAACCTGCCCCAAAATCAACTGCACCGAAGTTACATCAATACTTCCCGGTTTCGCCTGATTTGCGCCCGGAGCCGCCTTCAGCGTATCTTGCAAAAGTCCGATCGCAGCTTCGGGCCTCTGTTGCACCAACAGCAGATTCACCAACCCCTGCAAAGCCTTAATTTCCCCAGGCTTAGACGCTAAAATTGACCGATAAGCCTGAGCAGCTCCTTCGCGATCGTTCGTGCGTTCCTTCGCCTGAGCTAGCAAAATCCCGTATTCAGTAGTTTCAGGATTCAGTGCAGCCAATTTTTCCAAAGGAGGCACTACATCCTTAATGCTCCCCACTCCTTGTCCGATCAACTCCAGCCGCACCTGCAAAAGTCCCCGCAGAGCCGTTACATTATCAGCTTCCCGCTGCAAAACCAATTCATACCCCTTCGCCTGAGCTTGCAGCAACTCTGATTGCTTATCCGCAGACTGCGCCGTCTGAGTAGGCGTTGGAGTCGATCGACTCTGCACTTGGCTGGCCTTGAGAATACTGTCCAAAATTGGAACCAGAGAAAATCCCAAAAAAGCGATGAGCGAAAGTACCACCGCCACAGTAATCAACCCGCGACGCTTGTTTGCTTTTTCCATAATTCAACTATCCCAACTTAACTAACAAGCGGGAAGTCCCGCACTCTAATGGTAGTTCGTTGAGTGCCGGGATGAAAGCGATCGCGAAAAACTGGGTTCGATGCCCACTTTTTCGCTTTGCGATCTTTGCCGATCGGCAAAACCTTTGATATAATATTTACTATTAATAGCAGTTAGCAGTAAGTAAATGCTACGCAAAGTTGTCAAAGTTCGTTTATACCCTACCGATCGGCAGTCCCAGCATCTGGCACAGAGCTTTGGTTGCGCTCGTTGGTGGTGGAATTACGCGCTGGGGGAGTCCATTGAAGTCTATAAAGAGACTGGCAAAGGGCTTGGACAATCTGCATTAAATGCTTTACTGCCAGTGCTAAAAAAGGAATATGAATGGAAAGCGTGACTGCTACAGTCAAGTGCTACAGGCGGCCACGCTTAATCTCACGACTGCCTATAAAAACTTTTAAAGGCGAAAGAGCTCAGTTTCCTAAGTTCAAGTCAAAAAAGCATAAGCAGTCGATTCAATACCCCCAAAATGTTCAAGTCGTTTCTGACTCTGAGCTCAAGTTCCCTAAACTTGGAGTAGTCAAAGCAAAATTACATAGACCGATTGACGGAAAAATCAAAACTGTCACAGTTAGCCAAAACCCTTCGGGTAAATACTTTGCTGCAATTGTATTTGAGATTGAAGGTGAAAATCCAGAAATTTCAACTTCTGGAAAAATTCTTGGGATTGACTTAGGATTAAAACACTTTGCGATCGTTTCCGATGGCACTAAAATTTCTAAGTTTGAGAATCCTCAACATTTTGTAAAACATCAAGAAAATCTCAAGCGTAAACAGCAAAAGTTAGCTCGTAAAAAGGATGGCAGTAATTCTCGCAAAAAAGCTAAAAAATTAGTTGCTAAGGTACACGAACGGGTAGCCAATTGTCGGCATGATTTTCTACATAAACTCAGTGCAAAGCTGGTCAACAAAAACCAAGTTGTCATAGTAGAAAGTCGACCTGTTAAAGGCATGGTTCGTAATCATTGCTTAGCTAAAGCTATTTCTGATGCTGGCTGGGGAATGTTTGTCAATTTCCTGAGCTACAAATTAGACCGCAAAGGCGGTAAGTTAGTAGAAATTGATCGATGGTTCCCTAGTTCCAAAACCTGTTCAGTTTGTTTGCATCAAGTCTTTCGAGAAATGTCTCTAGATGTGCGCGAGTGGACTTGCTCTCACGCTCGGCACTCATCACGACAGAGATGGCAATGCTGCAACAAATATCAGGAATGAAGGTATCAGAATGCTAAAGACGGATGGAACAGCCGTTTCTGCTGTTGGAGGGAAGGTAAGTCCTTCATGTGGGGCGTAAGTCCAATCTGAGGCACTCCCCTGCGAAGACAGAAGCCCACGCTGTATGCGATAGCATCAGCGCTGGGTAGTTCACCTTCAAAGTCCCAATTGACAAACCAGTCTTTTAGTTGCAGCTAATATGGTAACAGACCCACAACTCCAAGCTAGCCAAACAATTTTGGACACTGATACCCACAGCCCCAAGGAGTGCGGCATCTGTCCAATTTAGTTTGGTTGAGCTAAAAATTACCAAAAAGATGGCGGATCGGCCCATTAGGTAATTGGATTAAGTAAAATAGGCAAGCTGAACATCCTAAATGCTATTAGCCAGCAACGCCAGCTTTTGCGCGATATCGACTCCCCGCCTTAGATTCAAAAACTCTCAAAATCCTTGCCAGCAAAGATTTGAGCAGCCAGAGAGTCCAAGGCACTCGTAGCGTTGAAAGTTGACGTTGACGGGTCAAAATCAAACTTTCCGGCGCAAGCCCTAAGTCTGGTGCTAGTAGTTTTTAAAGCAGTTTCTTCAGTTTATTCCTAATTTCCCTTAAGGGATGTGTCTCCGCTGCAAGGAGTTTTTTATGAACCCCTCTCCAAACCGCTCTTCCAAATCGCCCAAATCTACTTCAGCTCGCAAGGATCTGCCAACCGAGTCGGCCGTCAATCAGCCCGCAGTTACAGCCCCCGTGTCCGAGACACTAGACGAAAGTCTCGTTTCGGCGCCGTCGGCTGCACCTGTTGAAGGCGATCGACCACCAGCGCCCGAGACACTAGACGAAAGTCCCGTTTCGGCCTCGGCTGTACCTGTTGAAGGCGATCGACCACCAGCGCCAACGGACGCCCCAGCGCCAACGGACTCGCTGCAACGACCACGCTACAGTTCTGGCCTCGACAAGAAGGACAAAACAAAGCCAAAAGACTTGCCCAGCGATGCTCCTGCACTCTCAGAGCAAGCAGCGCCTGCGACATCTGCTAGCAATACTCCAGCGCTCCCAGTCGCCGAGCCTGCGACTAATGAAAGTCAGCTCGCTGATGACATACCCTCCGTCATGCGCCAACATCCGATTCCTCCCCCCAGCGAACCCAGACAGTACCGAGCTGTTGGTTTGGTGCGGGGTCGCTACACGCAATCTGAAGAGCAATTCACCCGGGGTATGCTGATAGCTGCCGACGGAACTGCCATCGATGCAGTTTTGCTGGGTAGAGTCATGAGTTTAGTCAAAAATCACCTGGATCTGGAACAAGAACACCTCTGGGTAGTCTATCCCCGCACCAGACAAGAAGATGGCAACTTGCACGCCCAGATTATGGGAGTTTGGGAGCCGGAAACACTCAAGAAACCTGCCCAAGCCTCCTCTGACGAGGAAAATCAGGAAGCAGGGGAGATTGAGACTAGCGGCGAAGCATCGATCGCACCTTTGTCGCCCTCGGAACCTGATGTTGAAGATGGCTATTTTTCGATTCGAGGCGAGGTGATTTATCAATCGCAAGATGAGGAAAAGTATGTCATCGTCAAAATCAAGCAAGCTCCCCGCAAGAATGACGACAAGATGAAGTTTTTTAAGCTGAAACTCAAGGGAGATTTAGCTACAAAGGCGATCGGGTTTTTCTGGGATTTCCACGTCAAATTGCAAGCTGACAGTCTGATGATTCAGCAGGCTAACAATATTGGCGCGCTACCCATCAAGAAGCGGAAATTTCCCCCAGGTAGCAAGAAGCCAGGTGGCTTTAAAGGAGGGGGAGGGAAGCGCCCCTTTACTCCAAAGCCGATCGGTGATGGGACTCCTGTAGGGCGTCCTACTATCAAGTCCGCAGCAGCAGCAGCAGCAGCACCGCCTGTCCCGAAGGAACCCCTTCCTAAGCCGGTCAAGAAGCCTAAGTCCAGCGAAGAATAAACCGATGTCTATTCCAGCCTGACTTGTGCGCCCCACAAATCTTGAGGCAGAAATACTCGATCGGCAGATAGGGAAGCAACTGGGGCTGTGAGGGTAAATTTACCCGCTTCAATTTGCTGCTTCAATTCCAAAGCTACTTGTCGGGAAAGAAACATACTCGCTAGGGGGGCTACCCGCACGGGTTTACCTTCTATCGAGATGCGACCTGTTTTTAATTGGGCATAGCTAACTAAACCAAAGGTGGGACGAACGCGCCGGGGGATAGAGAAATCTACCACCGGCGCGACTATTTTTTTGTCTGATACTGCACAGTTGGCCACGACTGTTTCGTTTAAGACTGGAAAGGGGATGCCGATTCCCAGCATGATTGATGGGCCGTAGTTTTTGAAGTAACAGCCCCGTACCCATTTGGAGTTCATCTGTTTGGCGTCGCCGATGAGTGCGAGGGTGGCGGCTGGGCCGGTGGGGGTGCGGTTGGGCTGGCGTTTTTGCAGCGGAAAGTGCTGGGTTCCTTCCCAGGTGATGTAGCCCTGAGCGCCTCCTAGGAAGATGCGAGTGCCGATGCCGATAAGTTCGAGGTCGGGGTCATTTAGCAGGGGAGACATGGCTCCTAGGCTGGAATAGACGGCGTTACCGAGGTTTGGTTGTAGAGGGCCGAGGTAGGTGAATAAAGGTCGATCGCCCCCATTGACACCAACAATAAAGTTTTGATATACGTTCCGAGGATTGAATAAATAAAACTGGTTGATCGTATCGCGGGTAATTGTGGTTTCAAAGGAAGCACGGGGATAGCAGTCTGTGACTTGTCCCAAAGCCCGCAACTGCACGGGTTTGCCAGCAATCAGGTCTTCGATGACGTGTCCGCCGCCCCGTTCCCGGGATTCTTCGCCGTCTTCGGCTACTTGGGTTGCTCCCAGGTACAGGTCTACTGCCCCAAAGCCGGAGTAGGCTAAAACGCCGTCTAGCCAGCACTGGCGGATTTTTATCGGGGGGTCGGTATGGCCGAGGTTGATGATTGCGCCTGATGATTCCATCGGCTCGAAGGTACCAGTGGTGATGACATCGACTTCTTTGGCGGCTTGGGTAATACTGGTTTCTTTGACTCGGTTTTTGAGTTCTTCGATTGTCCAGACTGTGGCTTTGCGCTGAGTGATTTTATCGTTGATTTCGTCGATCGTTCGCATCATATTATTTTATTTAGATTTGAGATTGATGGATTGGCGATCGGCTAATTGTTTGAGATAAAAGCAATTATACAAACTAAGTGAGTCTGCCAGCCCGTCAGGGGTTTTAACCCTTGCCGGACTATGGGTTTTACCTGATTGTTGACACTCCTTGGGCAGTGCCGTGTCCCTGCGGAGAACTAACGATAAGTTTAAAAGCGGTTTTAACCGCCGAATCATCTAATGTTAAATCCGGCTTAAATACTCCTTTTATCTCTTAGTCTGCTGAGGCAGACTTAGTTGGTTTAGAATCAGTTTTAACTGCTGAATCATCGGAATTGTCTGTGTTATTGGGAGTTTCTGATTTGGGTTCTGACATACTTTCTGATTGACTCTCTGTTACTCCTATAGCTTCGTATTCCTCGTGAATAGCAGTGTCAATTGCTGCTAGGTTTCTGGGATTGGTGTCCCACTGATTGAGAATATCTTTAATTAAGACTTCTCTCACCCAAACTTGAGCAACAACCGTGAGGGGAAGGGCAAGTAATAGTCCTAAAAATCCAAAGAAGGTGGCGAAGAATACTTGAGCTATTAAGGTGACAGCAGGTAGCAGTGCTACTTGCTGTGCCATGACGTAGGGTGTGAGGATATTAGTTTCAAATTGTTGGATGAGAAAGTATAGGATTAGCACAAAACCTGATTTTAAGGGAGAGTCTAAAAGTGCGATCGTCATGGGGGGGATGACGCTCAAACCAGGCCCGAGATTGGGTATTAAGTTCAGCAACCCTGCTACTACAGAGTGAGCTAAGGCTAGGGGAACTTGCAATATTGATAAACCAATTAAGCTGAGAAGAGTGATCACACTCATGCTAATCAGAGCGCCGATGACCCATCCGCCGAGAGCCACTTCGCATTCGTCTAAGATGCCATCGACTCTGCGCCGATAAAAAGAGGGAAATAGTTGGATGAATGCTTTGCGGTAAGATAAAGGTTCTGCTAATGTCATTAATGTCAAAACGAGGACTAGCAAAAAACTGAGAATAACACCTAATGTGTTGCCAACAAAGGCTCCTGCACCGCCGACAAGTTGGTTGAATATGGGTCGGAGTTGCTGGATAATGTCGTTAATATCAAGATTTGGTAGTCGTTGACCAATTTGTCCAGAAAAGGCAGTTTCAATCTGATCTATCCACTGATTTAATCTTGCTATTCCTTGAGGAGCTCTTTGGGTAAGTTGTTGAAACTGTTGGGCAAAGGGTGGTACAACGATTAGGAATAAGCCTACAAAGATGAGGACGAGGAAGCTAATTGACAGTAAAACTGCGATCGGTCTTTTGAGTCGGAATTTTTGCAAGTAGCGTGCTAGTCTGTTTAAAGAGGTGGCTAAGACGACGGCGGCAAATAGCAGCAATAGGGCTTGCCGGATTTGCCAGAGGATGTAACAAGATGCGATGAGGGCTAATAAGCCGATCCATTGTCCTAGCTTCATTTGGTTTGAAATTTAAGATTGGGGAATCAGGATTTGCTGTGCGACTTGACAGATGCGTGAGAATCGCTTCTCTCCAAGATATCTTAGATGTGCGCGATCGCATCTTTAAAAAAATACCCTTACTCTAACACCAAGCGAAGCAACCTCCTCATTTCCCTTTGGCGAACACCTGCTGCGGTGTCAGGTTCAATTCTGGGAAAATTGGGGACTCAATGCGATCGGCATTTCTGAACAGCTTGACTTGATACTCGCCGTCTGCGAGTTGATAAACTGAAAAAGTAGGTTGTTTCGGATTGCCGATAAACCGTCTCCCGCCCAATCCAAGATAGTCTACAATCCAATATTCTTGGATGCCCATTGATTCGTAAGCCTCTAATTTGCGAGCATAATCATCTTCCCAATTAGTGCTAGTTACCTCTACGATTAAGGGGACTGATGAACCCATTGTGATAATTGATGATTTCTCCCATCGCGGCTCGTTTACAATAGTTTGCTCATTGAGTACAATAATATCTGGTTCATACCCTGATTCCTCGCGCATTGGTTTGATGACGGATTCTTTGGGGATGAAGTAGGGTAGTTGTAGCCGTCTGATTTCAAAGTTGAGCTCGGCAATCATAAAACCTGTAAGTTTAGAGTGTTTACCTGTTGCTTTTGGCATTTCAACAATAGCTCCATTATGTAGTTCGTAGTGATATTCTGAATTCTCAGGATACCAGTCAATGAATTCATCGAATGTTACTAATTCTGTTATGGTTTGAATCATGGTGAGTGCCTTGAGTTTGGTATCGCATCTTTCAAAAATAGCTCTATTCTGCCAGCAAGCTACTCATTGCCCTTTGGCGAAAACCTGCTGTGGCGTCAGGTTCAATTCTGGGAAAATTGGGGACTCAATACGATCGCCCCCTCGGAACTGTTTGACTTGATATTCCCCGTCTACGAGTTGATAAACCGAAAAAGTAGGTTGTTTAGGGTTGCCAATAAACCGTCTGCCGCCCAATCCTAAATAGTCAATAATCCAATATTCTTGGATGCCCATTGATTCGTACGCCTCTAATTTGAGGGCATAATCATCTCCCCAATTAGTGCTAGTTACCTCTATGATTAGGGGAACTGATGAACCCATTGTAATTATTGATGATTTCTCCCATCGCGGCTCGTTTACAATAGTTTGCTCGTTGAGTACAATGATATCTGGCTCATATCCAGATTCCTCGCGCATGGGTTTGATGACGGCTTCTTTGGGGATGAAGTAGGGTAAATTAAGACGCTCAATCTCAATTCCTACCTTCAGCGAGGTAAAACCTGCTACTTTAGAATGTTTGCCTGTTGCTTTTGGCATTTCAACAATTTCTCCGTTGTGTAATTCGTAATGGTGTTCTGAGTTTTCAGGATACCAGTCAATGAATTCATCGAATGTTACTAATTCTGTTATGGTTTGAATCATGGTGAGTGCCTTGAGTTTGGTTGCGATCGCTCGAACCTATATTATAAAACTTGTAGGGTGCGTCAGACGAATTTTCAGGGCGATTATCGAGGGTAACTGTCAACTGTCAACTGTCAATTAAGAGGGCGGGCACGGGGGCACCGCCCCTACCAACTGTCAACTGTCAACTGTTTAAGTCTTTCTCGAACAACTTGTTGATAAAAAGCCTCTAACGCAGTCACGCAAACTCGATCGTCAAACAGATTATCTTGTTGCTGACTCATCCGTTTTGCAATATCTCGCCGCCACTGTGAATCTGTACCCAACTTGACAGCAATTTCAATATACTCTACTTCATTTTTGGCGATCGTGTCTGTCACTCCCAGCATTTTTAGAAAGCTGTAAGCATGAAGTCCCCGCATGAATTCTCCCGGACAAGTTACTATGGGTAAATGGCAGGCGATCGCCTCCAATGACGTATTCCCACCAGACCAAGTGAAAGTATCTAAAAAAACATCAGACAGAAAGTTAATTGCCATGTAATCTTGTCGAGTTGAAATAGTTAGGAACAGACAGTAATCTTCACTGTTGAGATTAACAACAGCAAAAGCCCGCTTTAGCCGTTTCCGTAACAATTCGCCGCGCGGAAAAATAAACTGAGCTTGCGGAATATGAAGCGCTATTTCTGCTAAAATAAAATCATATTGTGGTAAGTATTTGAAAGGAGCTTGGCAGCACAAATAAATAACGGCATCTTCTCGCAGGTCAAAATCTGAGCGAGTCTGGGTTAATTCACCAACAATCGGTTTTGGGTAGGAAACGCCAATATTCGGCAGCTTAACTAAGGTTTCCGAGTAATGCGATCGTGCATTTTCTGGTTCCATCAATTCACTGGAAATGAAATAATCAATCGTCGGTAAACCAGAGGTAACAGGATGTCCCCACGCCGAACATTGTATGGGTGCAAGACGCAAAGCTGCTATTTGGATAGTTGGTGCGTCCATGCCAATTTCAGGGAAGACAAGAATGTGCAATTTGTCATCAATAATTTGTTGACATACGGCTTCTAGGTTGTGGGGAATGTGGCGAAATTCTGTGCTATATTGGCGAAATTGTTCTGTAACAGGATCTGGATCGTTACCTGTGTAGTAACAGTAAATTTCAAATTGTGTGGTGTCGGCATAACGCAACCAACCAGTCAGCCATAAAGTGCCGCTATAAGAATGCAAATAATTAGAGATATAACCAACTCTAATTTTGCCATTTTCCTGCAGTGGAGGCATCGATCGCGCTTGCACCAACTGGGGATAGTTGGCAGCCATAACTTGATGCACTAAGTTGGCATATTTTGATTGAGATTCAACAACATTGTAAGCCTGATATGCCAGATAAAAATTAGTGAAACTACTAAAACCCCGGAAAGCATTGATTTTGGATTCTGGAGTTTGTAGGGATGTTTGCTGAATTAATTTATCTAATTCTCGGACAAATCTTTCTTTGTAAAATTGAATCTCATCTGAGGTGTCGTAAACAATCGGCAATGTTAAGTGTTTGAGAAGTTGAAAAACATATTCATTCGGCAATAATTGTGCTGCTGTTTCTGCACTTGATATAGCTTGCTGAGTGCGTCCGTTTTGCTGGCAAATTTTGATGAGTTGAAAGTGCAGTTGTCCTGCTGTCGGGTAATTGCGGATGCCGGATTCCAGAATTGCGATCGCCTCTTCGATTTTGTTGAGGTTTCTCAAACACTCGCTGAAGCTACAATACAGTTCTATATCTCCTGTCTGAGATACTAAAAATCTTTGATAGTGCTGAATGGCTGCTTCGTATCTTCCTTGACGGTAGAGTTGGTTGCCAAATTCTCTCAATGCTAATGCTTGGGAGTCAAGGGCGATATCGCTGAGTTTTTCGACTTCTACGACTGGGATTTTTTCGGTTCCAGAGTCGGCTATTGCTTGGTGATTTTCCGCATTCAACTTAATTCGATATTGAATCTGCGGAAAAATATCCAGCCACTGGTTTTGATTGAGGTTTTCTAATAAAATAATTTCCGGTTCGCAGCTAGTATCTAAATCTTCTTCCATGAAAATATTTAGGACAATTGCTGATATAATTAGAGTGGGATCTGACTCGGATTCTTCTAAGGTTTCGCTGCTGTCTATGACCAGAGTGATAAAATCGCGATCGGGATGATTGACAAGATTCCTAATAATTAGTTCTAACTCTAAATAAAGTGATTCTTCTGGTTGGTTCCAGTCGGGAAAAATCAGCAAATTTAAGGGTTTGAGATTTAAGGTGGTTAGATCCATGCGATTGTCTGTCTCGTGTATGTGGGTGAGGATGAAGGGTTCTTGGCTTAATTTAACTTGTCTTTGGGGTCGATCGACCTCCATCTTCTATCTTGCCTGTTGCGACGCCCGCCAGCCGAGGATAGCCGCTACAATCAGGCTGGGGGAAAGAACGGCGATGAGGGCGTTGATGTCCGTGGAGGGGATGGATAAGCTAGGCCCTGCGTACTTGATGGCTAGGGAAACGGCGGCGGAGAAGGTGAATACTTTGGCGATCGGGCTGATGTTGGTGTTCATGTAGGTGATGGTTGATTGTATAATTAGGGATTGAGACTATTATCGCAAGTTTGTGCCGTGACTAAGTGTGGGGTGGGTAGATAAGGAAAGGGCGATCCTCTTCGTTGGCGCAGCCCCCGTAGGGGCGGGCTTCGCTAACGGGCTTTTGGCAAAAAAGGCAATCTCAACTTATTATAGGAATAACGTTAACAGCATTTAATAATTTATGAATGCCTTTGAAGTTCATTTGTCCAAGTTAGGCTTAGCAGAAAAACTGCAACTGGTTCAGCAGTTATGGGATGACATTGCCTCAAATGCTGAGGAACTTCCTGTTTTGGAATGGCAAAAACAAGAACTAGCGCGGCGGAAAGCAGCTTATTTGAAGCACCCCCGTACAGGTAGCTCTTGGGAACAAGCCAAAGCAAGAATCAGAAATAGATGAAACCAAAATCGCTAATTATCCTGTCTGAAGCTGAGGAGGATATTGCCATTGGGTTTGATTGGTATTCTGAACAACAGCAGGGATTAGGAGAAGTATTCCTTGAATGCGTTGATTCTTGCTTTGATAAGATTTCTGGCAACCCTAAGCTTTATCCTGTGGTGCATGAGAGCTATCGCCGAGCGCTGGTGCATCGGTTTCCTTATGCGGTTTTTTATGAAGAGACAGAAGAAGCAGTTGTTGTCTTTGCAGTCTTCCACGGTTCTCAAAACCCCGATCAATGGCGGAGTCGGTTGTCTTGAAATATTTCTGAGGGCGATTCCCTACGGGATAGCTTCGCTTCACGCACATTACAGTTTTTAACAGGAAACAGGCGATGAATATTGTTTTAAACCGAGAATTAGAACAGTTGATCCAATCAGAGTTAGATACGGGAAAATAGGAAAATAACGGTTTGATTCGGGTAGCATAACTGTCAACTGTCAACTGTCAACTGCTATATGACCTACACCACACAAAAATTACTTAGCTTTGAGGAATTTATCGCCCAATATGGGGATAACACGCGCTATGAACTAATTGACGGAGAACTCAGAGAGATGGAACCTACTGGCCCTCACGAAGCTGTTTCCGGGAGTATTGCGGGTAGAATCTATGTCGAAATTTTTCGGGATAATTTCAACTGGTTGGTGCCAAAAACCTGTCTGATAAAACCTCTATATGCAGAAGCCACAGCGCTGCGTCCTGACGTAGTTGTTTTAGATAAAGCAGAACTTAGACAAGAACCACTTTGGCAAAAAGAACCAGTTATTTGTAACGGTAATACCATTAAGCTTGTTGCTGAAGTGGTCAGCACTAATTGGCAAGATGATTATGCCAGAAAAGTGGAGGAATACGCTTTTTTGAATATCCCAGAATATTGGATTGTGGACTTTCGGGGCTTGGGTGGTTGGCAATTTATCGGCAATCCAAAGCAACCGACTTTCACAGTCTGCCAGTTAGTTAATGGTGTATACCAGCAGCAACAATATCGCTTGGGAGATCCTATTTCTTCTTACCTGTTTCCCAATTTGCAACTGAGACTCGACGACATTATGCCGAATTGAAAGTCTAGTAAGCCATCGCACATTTAAATTGTATATTTAGGGTGGGCGGGACACCCTACAATAGTTTATTTTTTTTTGATATATAATTTAAATGCAGAACAGCTTATCTATGTAGATTGAAGCTTACCGGAGCTGATATCAATTCCGGCTGCGCCGGAATGATATAGAGGAGACGGCAGTGCCGTGTCCCTACGCCAGATTAATTGTAGGGATACGGCACTGCCGTCTCCTAATTTCAGCTAATAATTCCGATGCTACCGGATTTGATATGACGCGATCGCATAACGATTAAATGATGATACAATGAAGCGATAAAAATCAATCATAAATTCTATGACGCGATTCATTCACGATCGCTTTGCCAAAGAATACCTGGAAGAAATGCTCTCTCCCATCGGCACAGTCAATATCGGTCGCGATGTGACTTCGGAAGTCCGAGAAATCGATGTCTATTTCACTCCCGGCACTCCAATCCCAGAATATACAGAAAATCTAGGATTGTTGGGGAAAATGGCTTGTACGACGGCAATATTTGAACCGTTTCGCAATCCGATCGCTGTCAGCGATGTCTGGAACTGTACGAGTAAGTTATTCGATTTGCGAAGAGAATTAGAGCGGCAGGCAAGAAGAGAAAATACTCGCTATGATGATGCTAAGTTGCCCTTCCTGTGGATTTTGACACCGACAGCCTCGAAATCATTAGTTTCAGGTTTTGGTGGCATACCAAACCTCTCTAATTGGCTGGAGGGCATCTATTTTTTCTCGGAGCACTGGCGAGGGGCAATTGTGGTGATTCACCAGTTGCCAGAAACACCAGAAACCCTGTGGTTGAGGATTTTGGGCAAAGGGAAAGTGCAGCAAAGGGCGATCGGCGAATTGAGCGCTTTAGCCACGGACGATCCGCTGCGGATTACTGCGTTAGAGTTATTGTATAGGTTACAGTCAAATTTAGTGACCGATATCCCACAAGAATTAGAATCAGAAGAGCGGGAGTTAATTATGGCCATTACACCACTTTTTCAACAACAAATACAAGCGGCACAGCAACAAGCTAGGGAAGAAGGTCTAGAACGAGGGCTAGAACGAGGTCTAGAACGAGGTCTAGAACGAGGGCTAGAACGAGGCCGACAAGAACAACAACGGTTAATTTTATCAGATTTTCTGCCAGGAAGATTCGGAGAATTAAGCCCCAAAATGAGCGTTTTTTTAACGCCTCTATCCAAGTTATCGGCGACGGAATTTACTCGGATGTTGTTGGCGATATCAATGTTGACAGTCGATGAATCAGGACAGCAACAAGCGGTTAAATTGTTGGCGGAATATGTCTTGAAAAGGTACTTTAATGAATCAGCAGATATTCTCGCTACAGCCGTTAGCAATTTACTGGAATTATCAGTGGTCGAATTGACTGTGTTGGTGGAAGAAATGCCACAGTTATCGGCTGATGAGTTGAGGGCAAGATTATAGATTTTTTGGAGGAGAGCGATCCTAAATGAGTCGTAAATCTTTTTACCCCACCCCAACCCTCCCCTTAGTAAGGGGAGGGAGTAAGAAATTCACAAATGATTGTGGAAGCGATGAGGGAGTTTAGAAGGGGAATTTCTAGTTAGGGCGGGGGTTTCAGACTATTATGGCAAGTATGTGTTGCGACTTGGCGGGCGATCGCATATTTTCTGAGATACTAAGATAATTTGCCAGCATTAAGCGTAATTGAACATGGATCGCGAAAATTTAGAGTTAATAGAAAACATTCGCCAGCAATTTGACAATACTCCTTATCCCAGAATCCCGCTGGAAGAATCTCCAAAAGACAACAGTGAATTGCTCTACCTTCATAATCTTGTCACTGCTTACTACTTCAGAAATCGGAAAGTCATCAATACTGAAGGTAAAGTTATCCTCGATGCGGGATGCGGCACCGGTTATAAATCCTTGGTTTTAGCTCTAGCCAATCCCGGAGCGAAAATAGTAGGCATCGATTTATCAGAAGAATCTGTGAAACTAGCTGAGCAACGTTTACAATATCATGGGGTTGCTAATGCAGAGTTTTATGCTTTGAAGATAGAAGATTTACCAACTTTGAATTTAGAGTTTGACTATATTAATGCTGACGAAGTTTTGTATCTCTTGCCCGATGCTATTGCTGGATTGCAAGCGATGAAGTCAGTTTTGACACCAGACGGCATCATCCGCACAAACCTGCATAGTGCCAATGGTAGAGCTGGAGTATTTCGCGGTCAAGCTGTTTTCAAAGCAATGGGATTAATGGATGGAAGTCCGGGAGAATTGGAGATAGAAGTAGTCCGCGAAACAATGGAAGCATTAGAAGATGGAGTAGGGCTTAAGGCATTTACCTGGAATTCGGATCGCGCGCAGAATGAGTCATGGATTATGGCTAACTATTTATTGGTGGGTGATAAAGGTTGTAGCATTCCTGAAGTCTTTGCGATGTTGAGAGGTGCCGATTTAGAGTTTATCAATATGGTGGCTTGGCGCAGGTGGGATTTGATGGATTTGTTCAAAGATGCAGATGATTTGCCTCCGTTTTTGGCGATGAGTCTGCCAGAAGCTTCTGTGGAAGAGCGGCTGCATTTATTTGACTTGTTGCATCCCCTGCACCGTTTGTTTGATTTCTGGTGCGGCAATCCCCATCAGGCTCAAGATTTTGTGCCCGTGGCGGAATGGACGGAAGCCCAATGGCGGGAAGCGCGGGTACACCTGCACCCGCAACTGAGGACTTCCCAGATTAGGCAAGATTTGATGAATTGCATTGACAGCCAGACGCCGTTTGAGATTAGCCGTTATATTATTGTGCCGACTTTGGCGCCCGTGGCGATCGACTGTACAATGGCCGCTTGCTTGCTACCTCTGTGGGAGGGGCCGCAGTCTGTGGTGTCGCTAGTCGAGCAGTGGCTCCAAATCCGCTCCCAGATAGCTGTTAACCTAGAGCCTGTTAATGAACAGACAGCCTTTGAGGAAGTCAAGGAATTTTTGCTCAGGCTGGAACTCTTTCTGTATGTGCTTTTGGAGCATTAAGGCCAGGAGTTGAAAAAAAAATTGCTCTGGGGTGATATTAAAGCGCCGGTAAGTGGGTAAGTTACAGATAAGAGTTAGAAATCGAGCGTTCCACCCCTCAAGGAGAAAAGACTTATGAAGACTGAATTTAAAGCCAAGTTCCTGCAACACATCAACAAAAGAAGACAGGATCAAGGTTTCACCCTGATTGAACTGCTGGTTGTTATCATCATCATCGGTATCTTGTCTGCGATCGCTTTGCCAGCCTTCCTCAACCAAGCAAACAAAGCCAAGCAGTCTGAAGCCAAACAGTATGTCAGTTCAATTAACAAGGGTCAGCAGGCTTACTACGCAGAGAATACTAAATTTGGGAGTAACGTTTCAATTTTGGGTCTAGGTCTCAAAACTCAAACTTCTAATTATGACTACGCAGTAGGAAGTACAGCAGATGGAGCTACTACCACTGGAAATCCGGTTGACACTGCGGCTTCGGCTCTCAAAGGATATGCCGGGGGGGTAGGGTTAGTTACTGCTGGTGAGGCAAAAACCACCCAGAGCATACTTTGTCAGGTTTCGGGTGCGGGTGTTGGCCCGGCTACTCCGCCTACTATTACTGCTAATGCAACTGAGCTCGCTTGTGGAGCAAACACGGAACTCGTTACCAAGTAATTGTTCAGCCTAACAAATATGGCTTCTTGACGAGAGCGGGTAGAACACAGAGTTCTACCCGCTTTAATCTATTGTATAAAAACTGTTTTGAACAGCTTAAGTCTATGGTTTCTAGTGATTTATCGGCTGTAGGATCTAATTGGCAAGAAAAAATTGATCAATTGCTGCTTCAAGGAAATTACGTTCAGGCTGCGAAGCTTTACGAACAGGCAATTGAAGATGAACCGACCGTCAAGTCCCACTACTGGCACTTAGGGTTGATGTTGCTGTTGCAGGGACAAGAGGTAGAAGCTCAGACTACTTGGCTGTTGGCAGTGGCGGACGGAGAACCTGAAGAAATAGAGTGTTGGACTGAAGAACTAATAGAGGTTCTGCAAACAGAGGCGGATAGACAGCGGGATCTTGGTAACTATGCGGTGGCTTGGGCAATTCGGCAGCATATCAGGGAAATTAATCCTACAGATATCAACAACCTGTTGCATTCGATCGGGCTGTCTACTATGCTTGAGACATATACAGGGGAGGAATTGACAGATATTGGCGTCATTGAGCTGCTCAAGTCAGAACCAGGAAACAGCGTAGACTTTGAGCTATTGATGCAAGTATTGAAGAATGTTTTAGACACGGCTCCTTTTGAGCCGTCATCCTTTGACTTGACGGAAGCTAGTACAGCCCATGTCAAAGAGCCATTAACTTTTGTGAACCTTTTAATACCCTTGGTTTATAAGATTGCTTACTCGGCAAGACAAGTTGATCTAGGAGCACGTTTCACAGATTTGGCATTGCGTGTATCTCCAAAAAATCCAGAATTACTGGCTACTTTGTCTTGTTTTTATCAAGATACTGGTCACTATACCAAAGGAATAGAAACTGCTAAGTTGTGCTATTCAGTAATGGAAACATTAGCAGATAAAGTCTATGCTAATTTCCTAATCATGCGGAGTTTGATGAGTGCTGGTGGCTACTGGGATGAATTTTGCTTAGCGTTGGAAATAAACAAATCCTTGTTAGTGTCTTTGTTGGAGGAGCAACCGGACTCCCTGGGTTCAACTGGCATATCTCGCTTGTTTTCAGCAGTCTTTTTTTTCCCATACTTTCAGGATAAACCCGCTGAAAATCTACAAATCCGCCGTCAAGTCGCTCAGCTTGCTAAATTAAACGTTGAAAATCACGCTAAGGAACAAGTAGCTAGATACAGTCAGCGACGTTCGCCTGTGTTAAGCAGTGAGCAGCCTAGTAAACGGTTGAAGATTGGATATATTTCTCATTGTTTACGCAGCCATTCTGTGGGGTGGTTGGCCAGGTGGATCTTTGAGTACCGCGATCGCGATCGTTTTGAAGTAAATGCTTACCTGCTTGGCTCTGAAATGAGTCACGACAAGTTAGAAGATTGGTACATTAGCCAAGTTGACAAAGCTTATAAATTAGGATTAAAGGGTTCGGAAGCTGCTGAAAAAATTTATGAAGATGAAATTGATATTTTAGTCGATCTCGATAGCCTCACTCTGACTTCTACTTGTGAAATTATGGCAATTAAACCAGCGCCAATTCAGGTGACTTGGCTTGGTTGGGATGCGTCGAGCGTCCCAAGTATTGATTACTATATTGCAGATCCTTACGTTTTACCAGAATCAGCTCAGGACTACTATACGGAAAAAATCTGGCGTTTGCCTCAAACTTACATAGCAGTCGATGGTTTTGAGGTTGGAGCACCAACCTTGCGACGCGATCACTTAGATATTGGCAATGATGCTGTGATTTATCTGAGCGCTCAGAGGGGATATAAGTATCACCCCGATACCGCACGGCTACAACTGCAAATTCTTAAGCAAGTACCGAATAGTTACTTTTTAATTAAAGGTTTGGCGGATCAAGAATCACTCAAAAAGTTTTTTGTCGAAATTGCGGAATCAGAGGGAGTGGAAGCCGATCGCCTGCGATTTTTAGCATTGGCAGGATCGGAGGCAGAACACCGAGCTAATTTGGGCATTGCAGATGTGGTACTAGATACCTATCCCTATAACGGAGCTACAACAACAATGGAAACGCTGTGGATGTGTGTTCCGATGGTAACGCGAGTAGGGGAGCAGTTTGCCGCCCGAAACAGCTACACAATGATGATGAATTGTGGTATTTCGGAAGGGATTGCTTGGACTGATGAAGAGTATGTAGAATGGGGAATTCGTTTAGGGAAAGATCCAGTTTTGCGCCAGCAGATATCTTGGAAGCTGCGACAGTCTCGACAAACTGCTCCGCTGTGGAATGGCAAGCAATTTACGCGAGAGATGGAGAAAGCTTACGAGCAAATGTGGCAGATATATATTGACAAAAATCATTGATGCTGCTGATCTGAGTGAGTAGCTTGTGGAGCAATTCGCTGGATTCATCACTAATTCTGCCTCATAAAATGGTCTAATTCTAATGAGGGAATGTTCTCCACTTTTGCCTGAGCGATCGCCTCTCTATTCTCATTCTCCAATACAATTCTACCGTGAAAGCGAGGTATGAGCGCTTCCCACTGAATTTCGCTCAATTGTCCAGTCAGTGAAATTTCTGGGCCGTCGGAAACATCTAAATCTTCTTCCATTAAAAGATTCATCGCCACGCTAGATAAAGCGAGATTAGCATCTTCGTCAGAAATGTTACTGTTGTCTACCAAGAGAGTCATCTTACTTTTGTCTGGGTGAGTTGCGATCGCCCTCACTACTCGTTCCAATTCTAAACCAAAAGACTCTTCTGGCTGCCACCAATCTGGAAAAATAATTAGATTAATATCTTGCAAGTTTAAACGCACTAGAGTTGCATCAATCAGTGCTGAACTAACCGTTTTAGCCATTTTTGACCAAGAGAACTTTTTAGCTTGTTCCAATCCAGCCGCAATTAATGAGTTGCGAATCTTCGGTTTTTGTACCTCGCAAAGTGCATCAACCAATCCATCAACATCATCATCCTTTACATATAATGCTGCTTCGCCTGCCACTTCTGGAAGAGAAGAATTGGGACAAGTAATGACTGGACAACCGCAAGTTATGGCTTCAAGAATAGGTAAGCCAAAACCTTCATATTTTGATGGGTAAACTAAGGCGATCGCACCTGAATAAGCTACTCTTAACTCCTGATCGTCTAGTTGAAGCTTGTGAACTACAGTACCTAAAGTATAATTTCTCAACTCTCCTTCTAATAACACTCCACTCCCTGTACATACAATTTCAAAACCTTGTTTGCTGGCAAGTTGACCAAAAGCTTGAAAAAATAATCTAATATTTTTATAGTCCGAGCCACCTCCAACAGAAATAAAGTAGGGTTTGGATATCCCATACTTAGTTTTAAAACGATTAATATCATTTTGACTGGCTGGTGAAAAAACACTTGAAATTCCACAGTGAGCAACTGTTACCAACTCAGAAGAAATATCAGGAAAGAACTCTATCAGGTCACGGGCTGTATTTTCGGAAATTGAAATGTATGCAGATGCGTGGCTAATTGCATGGTGCTTTTCTTGCCACATCGGTTCATTAAAATTCGCTCCTAAAACTTCAGGAATCATGTCATAAGCCATGAATACAGAAGGGGTTGATAGTGGCGTTGTATAGTAAGTCGAGATGAATAAATCTGCACCTTCTTCATCGCAGACTTGCTGTAACATTTCGCGATCGGCATCAGTTTTACTATAATCATAAGTAGGTAGGTTGCAATACCTAATTCCCGAAATTTTTGGCGATGTCCCCACCCTATCCAATACAATTATGTATTTGGCAAAACCATTTTCTGCCCATTCTTCTAGTAGCGACCTCCAAACACGGGCAATTCCTGTGTTGTACATTTGAAAAAATACGGCATCAACCAATATTGTTAACCCGCTTCGCGAGTCGCCGTCTTCTTCTATTTCAGCAAGTTGTATCTTTGCACCGTGTTGAATATTAGTAATTTTGCTAACAGCTTGTAAAAAGTCATTCTGTAGAAGCGACACCTTATTAACCGCAGCCAATTCTCTTTTTGCCAATTGTTGAAATAAATCATCCGGCAATTCTTTTTCTGTTAATAAATGCAGAGACGATCCATTGGAGTAGAAATTGAGATTAAATTTAGTAGCAATTATGGAAAGAGATTTAGCTGTGTATAGTGAAACGTGCTGACCTTCGTGAAGCACGTAGTACCACCACTCATCAGGTTTAGGATTGCTTTCGGGCAGCAATTCTGTACTAAATAAAATATTTCTGGAATTTTTCAACAATTCTTCCACCTCATTTATGGGGTAAACCAGATGCTCAAATACTTCAAATGCCGTCACTAACTCAAATTGATCATTGGTGGCTTGACCAATCTCAAATCCTTCAGCAAATATATTTTGACAAAACTTGTCTAACCAGTAAAAATCAAATCCCGCATCTCTCATCAGCCTGACAAATAAACCGTAGCCACCACCGTAGTCGAGAAATTTTGACTGATGATTAAAGAAGTTAAATAATAAATTTTGGGTTATTTGTGAAAATGACAGATTTCTGAATGCTAAGCCAACATCACTGCTCGCTATTGGCTGAGAATAAGCTTCATCTAACCAGTATGGTTCCTCAGTTTGAACAAATCCGCAGTTTGAACATTTAAAATATTCTACTTCATATTTACCGAGTACCTTAGCAACGGCAAAATGATGAGAATCCGATTCGCAAACTTTGCATTTTAGGGGCATATAATATAGTAAATTCCTAACTTATTGTAACTATTAGTTTTATTAGTTCTATTTTTTTAATTCCATTTTCTGTCGCGCCTGCCCCAAAAGCGCCTGATAATCAGCCCTGTCAGGATTTAACTTCACCAACTTCTCCAAAGGCTCGATCGCCCCCACTGTATCATCCATCTGCAACCGCACATTTGCCAACCCCTCCAGAGCCGTCTGATTCTGCGGTTCCCGCTGCAAAACCCCCATATAACCCCGTTCCTGCGCCGCCAGCAAAGATTCCTGAGAAACAGCTACCGGAGCCTGCTTTTGCTGGTGCTGACCGCTCAAACCGCTGCTGAACAGACTTACCATACCAAAAATTGCCGAACCCGCAAAGCCAGCCATTGATACAAACGCAAAAATCTGCTTAATTCGATCGCCCTTACGAACCGGAATATTACTAGATTTTTTCTGTATACTTTCCATCATCAATCCTTTGCCTAGAAGGTTTTCAGGCACTCACAAAGTACCTGTATCTAGAATGCCCAAGTTCGATCGCAAAACGATCAGTTATAAATTCCGAGATTCCCTTAACACAAAAATTTAGATTTGTCAACAGTATTTAACCGAGAATTTAGAAGTGCGATCGAGAGTGAAGGGCGATCGCACCCCTGTATCTTTATCCGTTATCCTGTGGTAATTCTCCAAACTGCGATCGATAACGCGCCAGCAAAGCTTCGAGTTCATTCGCACGTTGACTTTCAGCTTCTGCCCGTTGACTTTCAGCTTCTGCCCGTTGACTTTCGGCTTCAGCCCGTTGCCTTTCAGCTTGCAAAGCTGAAGCTAATTCATCGGGAATCAATAATTTCTCTCCATTATCTTCCCGATAAAACCCAATCAATGTTCCTTCTATTTCTAGTCGTAATTGAAGTACATCACTACGACTATCTCTAATTAATTCATACCCATCTTCTCCCAATCGATACCCGCGCAATTGTTCAGGAATCCATTCACCTCTAGGATCGAATAACCAGTATTCCTCAACTTCCATCCCCTGATACAAGTCTTTTTTCTTGATGATATCTTCCGACTTTGTACCCGGTGATGTCATTTCAAAAATCACTCTCGGCACTTGTCCTTCTTCCCAGATTTTGTAATTATCTCTGCCACCCGGTTCTACATCAAAAATTACCATCACATCCGGTGCTACCCGCAATTTTGGAAAACCTTGAGCGTAGTATAAAAATTGGTTTGCTAAAACAGTAGCTCGACGGTTGGCGAGGTATTGTTTCAAGACTTCTAAAGTGGTGATAATTGCGTAAAGATGATCGTAAGTTTCTGCCACTGGTTCTCCATCAGCGCTAGGGTATATGATTTCAGAAGTTTTGAGGGTGGTAACGACTGCTGTCATGGTCGTGCTTCCTGTGAGTTGTATACTTATTATAAACTTTTTTGCCGCAAGTAATATCAATTCCGGCTGCGCCGGAATAATATAGAGGAGACGGCAGTGCCGTCTCCCTACTGCGATCAATTGTAGGGACACGGCACTGCCGTCTCCTCCGTCTCCTCCGTCTCCTCCGTCTCCTCCGTTTATATCATTCCGATGCAAACGGATTTGATATAACTAGGTTAATCTAATTAACGTAAAATGCGATCTTTCTTAGAAGAACCCCGACTTCTTTAAAAAGTCGCGGTTCTGGGAGTTCTGTTTTTTAGTTGTTAATACCTCTTATTCTATGATAATTCTCCTTATTCATTAATAATTCCTGCATCAAACACCTGCTGAGCAGTCAAGTTCAACTCTGGAAAAGCAGCCGATTCAATTCTATCATCTCCCCGAAATTGCTTCAAATTGTACTCCCCGTCAACCAATTGATATACCGAAAGCGTTGGTTGTTTGGGATTGCCTATGTAGCGCCTTCCACCCAATCCCAAATAATCCACAATCCAGTATTCAAAAATGCCCATTTCTTCATAATCCCGCAGTTTGGTGAGATAGTCAGTCTGCCAGTTAGTGCTAACTACTTCTACTGCTAAACGTACCGACGAACCCATGGTGATAATCGATTCTGCTGCCCAGCGCGGTTCATTTATCACTTGCTGACGATCGAGAACGATGACATCTGGCTCATATCCCGATTCAGTGCGATCGCCCTTAAGGACACATTCCTTGGGAATTGACCAAGGTAAATGTAGTCGTCGAATCTCAGAATGAAATTCACCAAATAAAAAACCTCCTAAATCTGAATGTTGGCCAGTTCCTTTGGGCATTTCAACAATTACTCCATTGTACAGTTCGTAGCGATGTTCTGAATTCTCAGGATACCATGCAATGAATTCGTCAAATGTTACTAATTTTGTTAATGCTTGAACCATGTCTATCGCTCCTTTATTCTAGTTATAACAGATTCCACGTTTGTGAAGCACACCCATGTCGATAAATCCCCGTAGGGACACTTCAAGAGCCGTATCCTAACTTTTTTTAACCTGGAATAGGCTGTATATTTAATTTTAGGTTAAACGATATCAATTCCGGTTGCATCGGAATTAATATAACCCAAAATCAGGACACGGCAGTGCCGTTTCCCTACAATTAATCTGGCGTAGGGACACGGCACTGCCGTGTCCTCGCTTGTCATTCCGGCGCAGCCGGAATTGATATGATACCATGTTTTAAGGTGTGTTTTCTGGAGCCATTGGTTCTCCTGCTTTTGCAGTTTGAGAAGGTATAACAGGCAATTTTTGTGGTTTGTGCAAATTGGGAAATCCAGGTTCTACTGATTGATTTCCCGCAGTTGTACTCGCAGTTACTTTCTCAGAAAGGGGAGCTAATGTTTCAGCAACTTTAACTTGTTGCCGCAATTGTTCGGTGGAACCCAACAAGTTACCCAGTCCCTCAATCAACTTCCGAATACTGTTACGGACAGCCGGATTTCCTGTGATTTCATCAACATCCGAAGTGATTTTCTGGACATTTTGAAAAGTAGCGCGTGCGGAATCTAATGTTTGGTGTAATAATTGCAAACTGGCGGGATTGTTTAGGTTGTTAGATAAATCTCGCAAATTAGCAGAAGCTTGGGCTGCATTGGCTGATAAAATTTCTAAATTGTTCAGTAGTTGTCCTTGGTTGATTCGATTAATTGTCGGACTTAAACTGCTGACAGTTACACGAAGTTCTTGACTGGCTTGATTGATATTGTTCAAAGTTGAGACGATACTGGCTCTGTTGGTTGCTACTAACGAGTTGAGTTGGTTGGCTGTTAAGGTAATTTGATTGGCTGCTTGAGTCACTGAATTAGCCGAAGTTATTGCAGCGGTAGTTACTTCTTTTGTGGAATTTTCGGCTGTTGCGGTAACTTTGCGAATATCGGTTGAAACTGCTGATAGTTCTCCTTTAGCTGATTCATTTAAACTTCCGATTTCTCCTCTGACGGATTGACTTAAAACTCCGATTTCTCCTTTTACCGATTGATTTAAAGTTCCTAGTTCGCCTTTTACCGATTGATTTAAGTTGCTAAACTCTTCTTTTACTGATTGACTTAAGGTTTTTATTTCTGCTTTCGCACTTAAGGTTAAACTAGATAAATCTTGAGTGAGTTTAGCCGCACCTTTAGCTGTATTTGCGGTATTTTCAGAAATTGATTTAATATTGTTGAAGAGAACGGGATCTGAGTATAAGTTAGCGAGGCGGACTGTGGAACGAATTAGTTCGTCGAGACTGACTCCGGCTTCACCTTTTAAACGGGAATTTTGACAGATAATTTCAGGCGGACATTCGGCACTTATGGGATTGGCGGTAACTAAAGATTCTGGTAAGATTGAGTTAGGTGTAATGTCGATCGACGATTCGCCAATTAAACCCGATTTATTCGCTGCGATCGCCACATCCCGGGGAATAACTAAAGTCCCGGGGGCAATCTCCAGCATCACGTCTACGCCGTTGGAACCCGGTTTGAGGGCCGTAATTTTACCAACTGCAACCCCGCGATACCTGACGGGCGTGCCTATTTGCATTCCCTGGGCGCTAGAAAACTCTACGGCAAATTTGTAGCTGCGATTGCCAATCTGCACCCCGCGCAGCCAGAGAACTAAGCCTCCAAATAAGCCGATTCCTACTAAAATCAAGAACCCGACAGAACCTTCTCTTACAGTTCGCGATCGCATATTACCTCCTTAGTCAGTTGACAGTTGACAGTTGGTAGGGGCGGTGCCCCCGTGCCCGCCCTCTTAGTTGAAATTTGTTAATTTTTTTCTGATGTGTTGCCTATGGATTTTAGATAGGCGTTTAGCCGCGGCGACAGTTCGTCAATAACTGGCTTGAGTGTTTCTACTTGCGTAGTTGTTAGTAGTTCCCTAGTATAAGCCCGTCTCAACCAGTGCTTCGTTTCATATAAAGAACCTCTGGCAATTTTGATAAATCTCCGATGGTCCTGATAGCTACGAAGTCCTGGGGGCCGACCTGGTCTACATGGGGACACGCTTTCTGGCGACGCAGGAATCGAATGCCGAGGCAGACTACAAACGCATGGTTGTGGAGTGCGGGTTCGCAGACCTGGTCAACACCGACCGGCTCTCGGGCGTACCTGCCAATTTCCTCAAACCCTCGCTTGAACGGTTCGGCATCGACGTGGCCAGCCTGCCGCCCAAGACACCGGACATGGCGTCATTGAATGACGCCAGCGCCAGGCTCTGGAAAGACCTGTGGAGCGCCGGACAGGGCATCGCCACCATCCACGACTTGCCGACGGTGGCCACTCTGGTTCAGCGCATTGCAGCGCAATACCAGGCGGCCTGCGCACTCGAGCCCAGCGCGGCCATCAACACCGCTTGAGCCAACATGGCTGCCATCGACAGCCGGCGCGATCTTCAGCATTGCACCGAGTTGGCCCGGTGGGTGCATCGCGTTTTCAGGCGCCGCCGCGCAAGGCCCGCCGGTACTGCATCGCTTCGGCCACATGCGTGACTTGCGTCATGCGTGCGCCGGCCAGGTCCGCAATGGTGCGCGCCACTTTGAGCGCGCGGTGGGTGCTGCGGGCTGACCAGCCCAGCCGGGCTGCGGCCACATTCAAAAATTTGGCGGCGGCGTCGTCAAGCACCAAATGGTCATCAATTTCCTTGCCTTGCAGCGCATGGTTTGCCTTGCCCTGGCGCGCCACAGCACGCGCGCGGGCCGCAGTGCAGCGCTCCCGGATGCTGCTGGTGGACTCACCGGGCGGTGCCTGCAGCAAATCGACTGATGGGAGCGCAGGCACTTCAACATGCAGGTCAATGCGGTCAATCAGCGGCCCGCTGAGCTTGCCCTGGT
>JANPMV010000029.1:0-4178 GCA_031427135.1 Cyanobacteria bacterium VAR_87_metabat_62
TCGTTAACGCACCCTACAAGAGCCACGTTAAGCTAGAAACAGACAACAGAGAGCCAACCTACGCAAAAGGTTAATATTAATGGTTGCGATCGCACAAAAAACCCTTTCCTTCGAGGAATTTCTCAACTGGGATGACGAGTCCGGCAGGTCATTCGAGCTAGTCAATGGAGTTGCCATGCCCCTGAGTGAACCCACAGCCAAACATGAGGATGTCGTCGATGGTTTATGTCGTCTCTTGGTTGATCGTTGCCAATCCTTGAACCTTCCCTACATTCCTCGACAAAGTAAACAAGTCAGATTGAACGCTATCCCGGGCGAAAGTGAATCGAGTCGTGCGATTCTTAATAATTACTAACGATGAATAAATGATGACTTCGCTTAAGTGCAGCCTAATATGTGCCAAAATACGGACAAAATGTGGTATCTCTAGAAGACGAAACCAGCTTTGACGAAATTTAAAGTCCCATGTTGAATGCGAACGGGAGCATATTGGCAGACAATCGATCGGCCGCGTCGCAGTGGGCGCAAGAAGCTTTAGGGCTTCCCGAAGTTCAGGTACAAGCGCGTTTGCGGGGAAATCACCTGCATATTTTGTGCGAAGCAGCACAATGCCCGTCTCAGGAATTGGTGACGGCGAGATTCACTAATGCGATCGAACAAACTGATTTAACGCGGCTACTGCCCGATCGAGCTAAAATTTACCAGTTGTTTCTGTGCGGTCGAAAAATCGGTTCCCGACTAAATGACTGGACAGTCCGGCTCGATTGCAGCAGCATTAAACAGCAACAGCCATCAAAAGTTTCCGAAGTGTCGCCGCCACCAGCGAGTCCCGACGAACCGCCAGTAAGTCCTAAAAAAGGCGGATTATTCGGCAAATTCCAGAATGAAAACCGCAAACTCAAACAGACGCCGCAGCCCGTAGCAACACCGGCCCAACCGCCGCAAGTGCGAGAAGAACTCGATTTTGACCACGAAAGTCTGCCCGTTGCTTCCCGCATCGAATACCCAGAAGTTTTTGAAACTTCCCCCGTGACGATCGACACTTCGGCGACGCGGGAAGCTTTCAATCCCCCAATTTACCAGCAGGAAATAGGAACAGCTACGCCACCGAGAGGAAATCGCGGCTCGGTAGCTTTGATTCAATCCCCCGAAATAGACTCCGGCGACAGCGATCGCGGTGGCACATTGTCGGTTTCAGCAGAAACTTTGGCGCGGCGGGGCTATCCAGATGCGATCGCCAGCTATCTCAGCGAAATCCTCGGCCCGATGGGAGTTTCGGTAAAAGTCAGCATTCGCGAAAAAGAAGTCAAAAGAGAAACGGTGCAAGTGAATGCGCCGGAAAATCTCCAGCCCAAAGAGCGCCGGCTGCTAGTGCTGTGCGAGTCAGCTTACAGCCCCGAACCCTCGCTGCTAGCAGAACCGATCGCCAGCAGGCTGCGGAAACTAAAACTAGAAGATTTCAGCGAAGCCGTAATCGGCAGCCAAGTCAGCGGCGAAGCGAAGCCGGACTGGCTGCTGCGGGTTGATTTGACTGCGCCGGACAAAATTCTCAAGGAATGGGCCAGGTGGGGAGATGTAGCTGCGATCGCCAAACTGCTAAACCAACACTTGGCGGGATCGAAAGTCGAAGTGCGAGCAACCCTCAAAGAAGCAACCCTGCACCTGTTTTGCAGCAAAACTGCCAAAAAAGGACAAAAGCCCAAACGGCAAGAATACCCAGACAAGCAGCAAACCACCGATGCGATCGCCCCTTTATTAGCGGCCTACGCGCCCCAAGGCATCCGCGCAGCCACTATCTACGGCGTAGAACCAGCTACCGACACCAAAGCCGAGCCGGAATCGCCGCTGTGGATAGACTGGGTGGACTTACCGGCAGCCCACCACCCCGACTTAGCTGCAAGCCCCAGAATATTGGCGGCCGAAGGCGACCTCTTGGCCTTGACTTTTTTGCTCGACAGGTTGCTCAATCCCAATCTCAACCGCAAGCTGGAAACCGGGGGAATTCGGGCGGTGGCGCTGCACAAAGCCGACGTGCTCCACGTGATGACTGAAGCTCTGACTTGCCCTTCGCCTGCGGAGGTAGGGCCGCCGGTGGCTAAATTCCTGCGGCAGTTGCAAATTCCGGGAGTCGCGGGGGTGCGAGTCTACGGGCGGCGCGCAGGCCAGAAACTGCCTTTGTGGCGCTACGGAATTGACCTCAGAACGGCGGTCGATCGGGAATCAACACCGGCGGCGACATCGGCTTCTTCGCAGCGGGCTGTCTTGGAAAAGGAGCCGCTACCGGAGTTTGCATCGGCCCAAGATGGGAATTTTTCGGGTTTGGGCGAGAAGCTTGATGAGTTCTCCCCCGAGTCCTGGCGGCTTCCGTTCAAAATCAGAATCCCTGGATACAAGCTGGGCGAGGGGTTGGTTCAAGCTGCGGTACAACCGCTTGTCGCTTCGGGTTTGTTTGTTCCTAACGATGGTTTGTCAACGAATGCTGCTGCACCCGGGGGCGTGAGAGCCGATCGGGCGGCAGGAATGGCCTTGATTTGGGCGATCGCTGGCTGTCTCCTAACTTTCAATACCGATTGGTTGCTGGGTCTATTTCTGCAATCTACGACCGTCAGTCAAGCTCCTAGCGTCTCGGAAGTTTGCAGCGGCAAGAATTGTCAAAATTTATCCCCCAAGGCTCAGGGCGACGTTAAAGCCTCAGTAACTGCGTCAGAATCCCCGATCGCAGTTCCGCCGTCCCAGGAGCTGAATTTGCCTCAAATTCCGTTGGAGCCGTCGCCGTCGGATAATCGGGAAAAGGCTTTCAACGGCTCTGGGTTTACGAAACCGGGAAGTACGAGCGTTCCTGTGGCTGATGTTTCTGCTGTTCCGGTGTTCCCAACTTTGAGGAGCGAGCAGCTTGACGAGCAGATTGCGCGCTACCAAGAGTACATCCGCAAGTACAAAAAACCGCCGGATATCTTAATTGTCGGCAGTTCTAGGGCACTGCGGGGCATCGACCCGCAGGTTTTGGAAACAGCTTTGGCCGCTCAAGGTTATCCAGGACTCAAAGCTTACAATTTTGGGGTTAACGGAGCTACTCTCCAAGTTGTAGATTCGATCGTCCGCCGGATTTTGCCGCCGCAGCAATTGCCGAAATTGATTGTGCTGGCTGACGGGGCGAGGGCTCTCAACAGCGGGCGGCCGGATTTGACTTTTAGCGCGATCGCTTCTTCCGAAGGTTACAGACAATTAGCCCGGGGTAGTTTTCTGATCCGTACCAATCAATTGGAACCCAAAACATCGCAGGAAAGCGCCAATAATCCGATCGCGACTGCTGGTGAATTGGTGGACAATTTGAAACAAAGTCAAGCGAAGGTTCAGGAATTGCTGAGTCAAAAGTTGGTGGATAGTTCTGCAACTTACAAAAAGCGCGATCGGCTTAAAGGATTTTTGCGATCGCTCGCCAATCCATCCGCACCTCGTGCGATCGACACCCAAACCGCAGTTAATGACAAAGAAACAGCCGAAAACGCCCAGCCAATTGCTGGGGGTAAAGAACTCAGCGACTTTCAACCAAACGGCTTTTTGCCGATCGACATCCGCTTCAATCCCGAGACTTATTTTCAAAAGCACCCGAAAGTATCAGGCTATTACGACTCCGACTATCAAGATTTTAAATTGACAGGCGAGCAAACTGTAGCACTCAAAAATACGATCGAATTTACCCGAGTTCGCAACATCAATCTCGTGTTTGTGAATATGCCTCTAACTCAAGATTATTTAGACCCGGTGCGGACAGGTTACGAACAAGAATTTCGGAAATATATGCAACAATTAGCAGCTCAAAGCGGGCTAATTTTCCGAGATAAAAGTTTATTGTGGCCCGAGACGCGGGAATCTTTTTCAGATCCCAGCCACCTCAACCGCTACGGGGCGATCGCAGTTTCCAAGCAGTTGGCTCAAGATCCGATGATTCCCTGGCCGGCGAAGAAGTAGAGTTATATCAAATCCTCTCTTCATCGGAATGATATAAACGAAACGGAGGAGGACACGGCAGTGCCCATAGGTGTCAACTTAACGTCAAACCCAGTCACAGACTGCTGTTTGACGATTGAGACCAGATCCCCCCTAGCCCCCCTTAAGAAGGGGGGGACAGGAATCTTTTCAAAGTCCCCCTTCTTAAGGGGGATTTAGGGGGATCT
>JANPMV010000030.1:0-22428 GCA_031427135.1 Cyanobacteria bacterium VAR_87_metabat_62
TGGTCCCACAGGTTGGCGCTTTCGCGCTGCTGTAAGGTTGTGGTCATGGTTTTATGATTGCTTTATTTGGTTTTCAATGTTCGTG
The DNA here is from genome assembly GCA_031427135.1 of Cyanobacteria bacterium VAR_87_metabat_62. Lineage (GTDB taxonomy): Bacteria > Cyanobacteriota > Cyanobacteriia > Cyanobacteriales > Microcoleaceae > Microcoleus. The sequence continues at coordinate 86 of JANPMV010000030.1, forward strand.
ACGGCTTTGTGTTCCGCCATGTAAATAACATAAACCTTTTATTTCAGTTTGTAAAGTATTTTAACAACAGATTAACTTATGAAAAGTATAAGCTGGAGTTATAAATATTAGGAATGCTGGATAAATGAGCAAGAATAGACGATAAAGTAGGGAAAGCCTGGAAGCTTGTCGCCTTCAGGCATGGAAATATTAGGATACAGACTTTTGCTGGCTGGGGATCATTATGAGAGCCCAATAGGGAACCTCAGCCGGATCGACATCGGCGATCGCCCGAATGCGCTGATTTGGCATTGTGGCACGTTCTATATACAATGCTCGATCGAACTGTCCCAACTCAATCAACACATCCCGGACTTTCGCGAAGTGTCGGCCCAGCTTAATAATCACAGCAGCATCAACCACCGCCAGTCGATCGCGCAAAACAGAGGCATCCAGCGTCGCAGGCATAATGCTTAACACATCGTTACGATAAGTCAGTGGCACTCCCAGCGCAGCCGCACTCGCCATTGTAGAAGAAATTCCCGGCACAACTTCGGTAGTAAATTTTCCCGACAAACGGTTGAATAGATACATGAAAGTGCCGTAAAGAAAAGGTTCGCCCTCACACAACACAGCCACATCCCGTCCCTCGCTGAGGTGGGTGGCAATTTTCTCGGCCGCAATATCATAGTAAGGTTGAGACGATCGCGTGGGACTAAAAGGCAGCGGCATCGGAATCTCAATTTGTTCTGGGCGCAGGTAATCCGCGACGATCGCCCGCGCGAGCACCTTACCATTTTCCATCGCTGGATAGGCAATCACCGGCACCGATTGCAAAATCCGATAAGCTTTCAATGTAATCAATTCCGGATCGCCAGGCCCAATGCCCAATCCGTACAATTTACCAGTAGTCTCAGTCATAATTCATCCTTTTTCGCTAACGCATTCACGGCAGCCGTTGCCATTGCACTGCCGCCGCGCCGCCCGTGTACTGTAATAAATGGCACACCCCGACTGTTCGCCGCAAGTTCCGCTTTGGATTCAGCCGCCCCCACAAATCCTACCGGGAAACCCAGAATTAAACTTGGTTTCGGGGCTCCATCATCTAACATTTCCAGCAATCGGAACAAAGCAGTCGGGGCATTGCCGATCGCCACAATCGCGCCATCTAAGTCATTTAGCCACAAATCAAGGGCTGCGGCCGATCGGGTATTGCCGATTTTTAGCGCCAATTCGGGGATTTCGGGATGCCAGAGGGTGCAAATCACTGGATTGTCGGCAGGGAGACGTTTGCGGGTGATGCCTTCGGCCACCATCCGGGAATCGCACAGGATGGGCGCGCCGGCGACGAGGGCGTTATATCCAGCGGTGGCGGCACCGGGAGAGGCTGCTAAATCTGCGACAATATCGGTCATGCCGCAACTGTGGATGAGGCGCACTGCGACGGATTCTAAGTCTGGCGGCAAGTTTGACAAGTCTGCTTCGGCGCGAATTGTGGCGAAGGATTTGGTGTAGATTTCTGTTCCGTCTCGGATGTAATCAAGCATTTGTTATTGGGTAATTGGTAATTGGTAATTGGTAATTGTCAACTGGTAACTGTTTAACCATTGTTTCAATTGGTCGATCGCACATTTATCTACAAATTCGCCCAATGATTCGTCGGGCGATCGCCATCGCTGATATATTTCCAGCAATTTATTTGTAGAACTTGCAATCTCTGCAACTCTCACGCCCTGGAAAATTTGCCGCCCAAAAGGCGAGTCTGTTGTACCTGCGTAAATGTCATAACCTGCGATCGTCTCGTTTCCTTGTTTTATCTGAATTCCCACTAAAGTGATATCAATTGGAGAATGTTGGGCGCAAGATTTTTGGCAACCGCTGAAATGAATGTTGATTGGTCGATCGATCTGCAATTTTTGTGCTAAATTATTCACCATTGTTAGCGCGTGACTTTGGGTATCAGTCATCGCGGAAGCACAACCGCTACTGCCGGCACAAGCAACTAAGCACGAGTCTAGATTGGTTGCGGATGAGTGCAATCCTAAACGGGCGATCAACTTTTCGACTTCGCAAATCCGGGAGTTGGGAATGTCAGAAATCAACAGATTTTGCCAAGGCGTGAGCCTCAAGATGCCTCTACCGAAGTTTTTGGCTAAATTTGCCAAATCTCGCAATTGCTTTGATTCTAGCTTACCCAATGGTAATGCGATTCCGATGTAAGAGAAAACGGATTGTTGCTGGGGGTGAATGCCGAGGTGTTGGTAATTGGGGATGGATTTGTCTGATGAGGCGATCGCCTGTCGCTGCAATAAAAACGGCAAATTATGCTGTACCTGTTCTAGATAACTTTCCACACCCCAATCTGCTAGGAGGTGACGCAAACGCGGTTTTTTTCTGTCAATTCGAGGGTTATTTTGAGTATATTCAAGATAGACGCTAGCGAGGGCTGCTAATACTAAAGTACATTGTGATTCTTGAATTACAATTCCTGTATCGCCGTTTAAATGCAGCCTAAATACAATTTCCGAATTGGCATATAACCTTTCTGCTGCTAATAAAATATCGTTGCGAATAGCGCAGATCGAAACCGATTCTCCGCCGTCAAATCCGACACTGAATTTAGGCGAAAGTTCTGACAATTCGGGATGGCTTTGCAGGTAATCATCCCAAGCTTGAACTAGCGGGCGAGTATCGAGTAATGATTGTCGATCGTTCCCTGCTGTCGGGCTTGCCATAATATTGCGAATCGGGTCAATTTCAACGCAGTGAGATGCTAATCCCAATTCTTGTAAATTCTGCCAAACTTCAGGAGAAATTGCCGAGTTTAAGTCTCTGATTTGTAAATTAGCGCGATTTGTTACTTGCACGTAGCCGGTGCTGTAATTATCGATCAAATGTGCGATCGCCCCACACTGCGCTACATTTAAAATTCCGCCCGGAATCCGCATCCTCGATAATATTCCGTCTCGGGCGCGGGAACCGGAAAATAAGCCCGGACAAGTCGGTAATTCACTCAAACTTAACAAAGAAACTCCTCCCCGTGCGACGCAGGGAATCTAAAGTAAACTGCTGAAATCGGCATTCTGGCTTTGACAGTTGCGGCACAGCGCCGGAATTACACCGGACTTTCCCGCTTTCAGGTTTAAGAAATGTATCACAAGTCGATCGCCCTAAACCAGATCGATCGACTTTCTTAACAAATCTCTGGGCTAGTTCGCTTGTTTTGCGGGAAGTTTGTTTTATTGTCTTGCTGATTCCCGAATAGTTTTTTATAATCTCTACTCGGAGTCAAAATCACTCTCTTGTGCGTGACCACAAATCGAAGATACTCAGATGTGCGATCGCTCTTGAATCTTACAAAAATCATCCGCATGATACTTGAAACTCAAAGATTAATTTTGACACCGATTGTGGAGAGCGACCTCGACACGCTGCACGCAATTTTTATCGATTCCTATGTCAGAAGATATTTGTGCGACGGTCAAATCTGGTCGCTAGATCCAGTGGAAGAAATGATCGAGCAGAATACAAAGCTGTTTGCAGAAAAGAATTTCGGGTTGTGGTTTATAGAGACAAAGAGCGATCGAGTAATTCTGGGATTTGTTGGTTTGTGGTATTTTTTTGAGGAAGCACAGCCGCAGTTAGTTTACGCGCTGCTACCGAAAGCTCTTAAAAAAGGTTACGCTACTGAAGCATCGACCAAAATATTAGAATATGGTTTTGACGAACTTGGCTTTGACTATCTTGTCGCAAGCTGCGATCGCCCAAACATCGAGTCGCAACAAGTAGCAGCAAGACTCGGAATGAAGCAAGTAGAATCAAGAATTGTGGATGGAAATCCGATATTATTCTTTAGGCTTGATAAGACATCAAATTAATGCACAAATGGCTTTCGGTGGTGGGAATTGGCGAAGATGGATTATCGGGATTAAGTGCGATCGCCCGATCGCTACTCGATCGATCTAAAATCATTGTCGGCGGTGCCCGTCACCTCGCAATGCTACCAACCGACGACACCCGCGAAAAATTAGTTTGGGCTTCACCACTACAAGCAACAGTTGACAGCATCATCAGCCGTCGCCCAGAGTCTGTTTGTGTGCTAGCCAGCGGCGATCCGATGTGTCACGGGATTGGTGTCACGCTGTCGCGCCAGATTCCCATTTCAGAAATGAATGTAATTCCCGCAGCATCGGCTTTTAGCTTGATGTGCGCGCGTCTGGGCTGGGCTTTGGCGGATGTTGAGACTTTCAGTTTGACCAATCGCCCGATCGCGTCGATCGCACTTTCTCTGTATCCCGGTGCACGCTTGCTAGTCTTGAGTGCCGATCGACATACGCCGGATCTTGTAGCAAAAATGTTGACACAGCGGGGGTTTGGTAGCAGTTTGATGACTGTGTTCGAGCGGATGTCTGGGGATGCGGAACGGCGGATTGAGGGGGTTGCAGCAGCTTGGAATGTGCTGGATTTGGCGGATTTGAATGCGATCGCAATCGAAGTTACAGCCGATCGCGAAACTCTGATTTTTCCTCGCACTTCCGGTTTACCAGATAGTGCTTATGTGCACGACGGACAACTTACCAAGCGGGAGATTCGAGCCGTTACGCTGTCAACGTTAGCGCCGATTCCGGGTGAGTTGCTGTGGGATGTGGGTGCGGGTTGTGGCTCGATCGCGATCGAGTGGATGCGGAGTCATCGGGGTTGTCGGGCGATCGCGATCGAACGCCATCCAACTCGACTACAATACATCGCTGAAAACGCATCGAATTTGGGTGTTCCCGAACTCAAAATCATCGCGGGAGAAGCACCGATTGCTTTGACAAATTTGCCTCAACCGAATGCTATTTTCATCGGTGGCGGTGTCACCGCAGAATCTGTATTGGAAACTTGTTGGAATGCTTTGGGTGAAGGTGGCCGATTGGTGGTAAATGCGGTGACGATTGAGAGTGAACTCAAAGTTTTGCAATGGCATTCTTTGCACGGCGGGGAACTAATTAGAATTGGGATTCAGCGGGTTAGTGCGATCGGTTCTTTTCAGGGTTGGAAGCCGCTTGCACCGGTGACTCAGTGGGCGGTTGTTAAGGGGTAATATCAATTAACAGGCGGGTATTTACCCGATTCGAGCAGTAACTTTTCGATGCAGTGGCGATAATAATCTAGTTTATGTCCATAGTCTTTGAACAGCATAAGCATCAAACATTTCATCACGGCTGACTAAAACTAAAGAATGATTAATGGATTGGGCAATTAAAATGCGATCGAATGGATCGCGATGATGGAATGGTAGGTTACGAACCCGTACAGTATCCGCAAATGAAATTGGCAGTAGCAAGATGCCAGCAGCAGGTAACTGAGCTTCGATGTCTGGATAATCTGATTGCAGCGTCAGCTTACCAATGCTGATTTTTATCGCGATTTCCCAAAGACTGGCAATACTCAAATAGACTCTATCGGCGGATTCAATCTGCTCCTTCAATGCAACTGATAGGTTAGGAGCATTTTCTGAAAACCAAATAAAGGCATGGGTATCGAGGAGCAATGCACTCATTCCATATACTCCTGGAAATCATCTAATGGTGCATCAAAATCATCAGCAAGGGGTAAGACAAATGTGCCTTTCATGATCCCGGCTTGACGTTTCTTTTGAGGAGGATTTACGGCAACTTCGTTATTTGCATATTTTGCCGCTAAGAATTCTACATAGTGCAGAACTTCCTGTTTCAGGGAATCTGGCAACTTAACCAGGGTTTCTAGGATGGTGGTTTCTAACATTAGATCGCCTCTTGCTGGATAAAATTATGATAACAATTGCAACGCCCTAAAGTTCTGCTAGATGCCAGAATACAGCGTATTCCAGGTTTGTGAAGTAGCGCCGTGTCCCTACGGGAAGCTAAGATGGCGGGTATACTTCGTAAAATTGTTGCAAGTAGGTTTCGCTGGGGGCTTGGCTGTTGGTTTTTTTATTCTATACTGCGATCGATGGGTAAAGATTATATGCAGCAGGAACCTCAAAAAAATAGGTTGGGTTTAACACAAGTAAACCCAACCTATTAATTAAATGAGATTTAAGAGTTTAGCCTTGATTCACAACAGTTGGTTTTAAACTTTCCTGCGGCTTTGATTTAACTAAACCATTTGGAACTTCCACAGATTCCTGAATCGGTTTCCGGGCTTCGATTAAAGTCAGAGCTTTGGTGACACCTTCAGGTAAAATCACTACCAAACTGCCAGCCGGAGCTCCATCTAAAGCTTTGTTAACGGCGGTTGTTTCGTCGAGAAGCAACTCGTATTCAAGTTTAGGTCGATCGCCCGTTCGTGCAGAAATCGCCTCTGCAATCCCCTGACAAATTAACTTTGCGACAACACCGGGTTCTCGCCCGCGCCGATCGACATCTTCTTTGACAATAATCCGATCGAACATTTCGGCCGAAAGTCTGCCCAGCGTCACAAAATCCTCATCTCGTCTGTCTCCGGGAGCGCCAACTACCCCGATCCGCAATCCAGGCCAATTCAGCACGAAACTGCCCAAAGCTTTGTAGCTGTGAGGGTTGTGGGCGTAGTCTAGCAAAGCGTGATAGCTGCCCATATTAAACAGATTCATCCGTCCGGGAGTTTGGCCGACGGATGCTTGGAAGCTTGACAAAGCCGATCGAATATCTTCTATTTTCACTCCTTGGGCAAAAGCCGCCAAACAAGCCGCCAAAGCATTGGCAATCATAAACGGCGCGCGTCCGCCCATCGTCAGCGGCACGTTCACAGCCTGCTCGATTCTCAGCGTCCAATCGCCTTTCAAGATCGACAAATACCCATTTTCGTAAATTGCTGACAGCCCGCCCGCAGCGGTATGTCTGGCAACCAGTTCGTTGTCCGGGTTCATCGAAAAATACGCAATTTGAGCCTTGACACGCTGCGCCATTTGTGAAACTAGGGGGTCGTCTGCATTCAAAACTGCATAGCCTTTGGGCATTACCGACTCGACGAGGACGCTTTTGAGCCTAGCCAGTTGTTCCACGGTTTCGATGTCGCCAATGCCTAAGTGATCGGCGGCGACGTTCAAGACGACGCCGACATCGCACTGATCGAAGCCCAAGCCCGATCGCAAAATTCCGCCTCTAGCAGTTTCCAGCACCGCCACTTCCACCGTCGGATCTGACAAAATCAACTGAGCGCTTTGCGGCCCGGTATTATCTCCGCTGTCTACTAAATATTCGCCGATGTAAGTGCCGTCGGTAGTTGTGTAGCCCGTAACCTGACCGGTTTGCTTGACAATGTGGGCAAGCAGGCGAGTAGTCGTAGTTTTGCCGTTGGTTCCGGTTACCGCTAAAATCGGCACCCGGCTGGGTTGAGGCGATGGGAAGAGCATATCGAAGACTGCGCCGGCGACGTTGCGGGGCAAACCCTGACTCGGCGCGACGTGCATTCTGAAACCCGGTGCTGCGTTGACTTCGACAATGACTCCGTTCGTATCGCGCAATGGTTTCGAGATATCGTCAGTTACTACGTCAATGCCGGCGATGTCTAAACCGATGATTTTGGCGACTCTCGAAAACAGCCAGACGTTTTCGGGGTGGATTTCGTCGGTACGATCGACTGCAATGCCACCCGTACTCAAGTTTGCCGTCGCCCGCAAAAATACTCTTTTGTCGGCTGGCAATACCGAGTCCATCGCGTAGCCTTGTTTTTGCAGCAAATCGAGGGTCAATTTGTCGATCGTAATTCGGGTGAGCACGTTGTCGTGTCCGTCTCCCCGCTGCGGGTCGCGGTTTACTTCTTCAACGAGCTGTTCTACTGTAGATTTGCCATCTCCCACGACGTTAGCGGGGACTCGTTCTGCGACTGCTACGACTTGTCCGTTGACTACTAATACTCTGTGGTCGCGGCCGGTGTAGTAGCGCTCGACAATCACGTTTTTGGTTTTCGATGCTGCGCTGGCTAAGTCGTAGGCTTCTTCTGCTACTTCCCAGGAATTGATGTCGATCGTAATCCCGCGGCCGTGGTTGCCGTCTAGGGGTTTGAGGACGATCGGATAACCGCCGACATCTTCTATAGCCCCGCGCAGTTCGTCCAAATAATTGATCACCGTCCCTCTCGGCACCGGCACGCCCGCAGCGCCGAGGATATTTTTGGTACCTTCCTTGTCGCAGGCTAGTTCTACCCCCAAAACTCCCGTGCGGTTGCTCAGAGTTGCCTGAATCCGCTTTTGGTGAACTCCGTAGCCGAGTTGAATCATAAACCGGGCGCTCAAAGGTATCCAGGGAATGCCGCGAGCTTCTGCTTCCTTGATCAGTGTTTCTGTGCTCGGCCCTAGGGCTGCGGACAAAGCAAACTCTTTGAGGTCTCTTAAATCTTGGACTAATTCTGCTGCGGGATAAGAGCCAGTATCGGCAATGCTCTGGCACATCCGCACGCCCGCACGCGCTGCATAGCGACCTGCTTGTTCGTTTTGATACTCGATTACGACTTGGTAAGTGCCGGGGGTCGCCGTCTCGCGGGTGCGACCGAACCCGACCGGCATTCCTGCCATTTCCTGAAGTTCTAGGGCTACGTGTTCGATTACGTGTCCCATCATTGTGCCTTCTCTGACACGTTGCAGGAAGCCTCCCCGATGGCCGGGAGAACAGTGATGCTCGTTCAAACTTGGGAGCGCGGCGGTCAACCCTTCGTAGAAGCCAGGAATTTCAGATGTGGTTTTATCTGCCAACTCCTCTAAATCCAGACGCATCAAGACGAGTTTGTGGCGTCGGATGCTCCAGTAGTTGGGGCCGCGTAAGGTCTGGATTTTAAGTATTTTCATGACATTTACAGGGGTATGGGTCGCGAAATTTTATAGGTAATTGGATCATTTATTCAATTTCGGGCTTGATTGCTCGATCGACTGTTCGCTGCGAACAGTTTGGCACTGAATTTGCAGTTATGGGCCGCTGGTGTTCAAAATTCATGCACGGGCGCGATCGTCCGAGAAACAAGTACAGGTTAATCGCAGGTACAAACTAGAAGGCAGAAGGTAAAATTTTCTGTAATTCTACCTTCTGGTGTCAGCCGGAGGCTGCTTCGGCATCTATTCTATTGTTGTATCAGTTGGCTGTACGGCATTCTGAGGGCCAGCCAGACTCCGCACAAGCGGACGATGGCATCGGTTTACCTAGGGGCATATTGTAGCAATCTCCGTGACACAAGACGTGTAAGCGCATATTGAACAAACTTAAGGGTTCTGTCGCTCCTATTTGAGACTCATTGGTATAAAAATTTTCCCTAGGATCAACAATAGTCACAGTGCCTTTACCGAGGATTTTCATAGTATCGTCTCCCTCAAACAAGGCGCAGGTATCTTCATCAATACCAATAGCGATGTGCTCGGGATGGGAAGCCACAGCCGACAGCAAGCGAGCCATGCGGTTCCGGTTGTGAAAATGCTGGTCTACGATGATCTCAGGAATAATGTTAAGTCCGTTTGCCATGTCTACTAAAGAACGGTTCGGTGAGGCGCCGCTCCCGCCGCCTGCAATCATGTGATATCCCATCACCGCAGCACCCGCGCTGGTGCCGGCGAGAGTAATCTTGCCTTCGAGAGTTTCTTTGCGAATTTTTTCCATCAGCGGGGTGTCCGCCAGCAGCCCGCAGAGGCGCAGTTGGTCGCCGCCAGTGATGAATACGCCCGTACAGTCTTCTAAGTAATCTTTCCAGACGGGGTTTTCGGCTTGTTCGCGTTCGCGGATGTCAACTACTTTGACGGCGCTAACGCCCATTTCATCAAATATAGTGCGGTAGCGGTTGCTAATTCCTTCGGGATCTCGCGAAGCGCAGGGAACGATCGCCAGCCGAGCATTCGTACCCCCAGAACGGCAAAAAAAGGTGTTCAGAATCTCTCTTCCGTGTACTTTGTCTTCGGCTCCGCCGATCACCATAATCGAGGTTTTTGGGCGATCGGGAATATTGTGGTGTTCAACGGGTTGAGATGTCAACTGCTGCATGATGTGTCTTCCTCTGGTGGATGTGAAATTCAATTTTGCCGTGACAGTGGGTAAATGGAGCTTTTTAAGAGCGAATATTTTTTAGCGAGAGTCAGGTGCGATCGCCGTTTCAAGCAATACCGCAGTTGTTTGGGGGCGAGTTTACAAAGCAGCCGCTCTCCTGAGAACAGATTATTTTTGTAAAATACCGGCCCGCAGACACAGGAAGAGAATTTAAATTGCAAAAATGCTTAGAGATTATAAGAAATTATCAAAAATAAAGCAATTACTGAAAACCGATCTCCCTCTAACGGTCAAACTAGAGGTGATGTATCAATAAATTCCAATTATTGTGCGATTTGACGTTGTTACCCTATTTCCAGACTTTTTCCTGGCTCCCCTGGAGTCGGGACTGATGGGCAAAGCCTTAGCTAAAAATATTGCTGAGGTGAATTTTGTCAATCCCCGTGATTTTACCACAGACAAGCACCACCGAGTTGATGACGAGCCTTACGGGGGCGGAGTGGGGATGCTGATGAAGCCGGAACCGATTTTTGCGGCGGTGGAATCGCTGCCGGTTTTGCCGAGGCGCGAGGTGATTTTGCTGACTCCCCAGGGCGAAACGATGCAGCAGGCGATGTTTCGGGGTTTTGCCACTGAGTGCGATCAGTTGGTGTTAATCTGCGGTCATTATGAGGGTGTGGACGATCGAGTTTTGGATTTAGTCACTCGCGAAGTATCTTTGGGAGATTTTGTGCTCACCGGCGGCGAAATTCCGGCTTTGGCTTTGATTAATGGAGTTTTGCGCTTGCTGCGGGGAACTGTGGCGAAGGAAGATTCCCTAAAGTTTGAGAGTTTTGAAGACGGACTGTTGGATTATCCGCAGTACACTCGACCGGCCGATTTTCGAGGTTTAAAGGTTCCTGACGTGTTGCTATCTGGGAATCACGCGGAAATTGCCCGTTGGCGTCGGGAAAGGCAAATTGAAAAAACTCGATCGCGCCGGCCGGATTTGTACGAAATTTGGTTACAGGAGAAGGCAGAATAGGATAAAGGGCGATCGAGACTTCTTGCATCGATATTGTTCAAATATTCAACAGTTAACAGTCAACAGTCATTCCGGTTGCATTCCTTATGATATAGAGGAGACGGCAGTGCCGTTTCCCTACCATAATTAACCGCGATCAATTATAGGGACGGTTAGGACAGTTTTAATCGCTGAAACATTTGCTATTAGCACATCTTCCTTCTTCCTTGTTCCTTGTTCCTTGTTCCTTGTTCCTTGTTCCTTGTTCCTTGTTCCTTGTTCCTTGTTCCTTCTTCCTTCTTCCTTCTTAATATATGAACATCCGCATCGGCAACGGCTACGACATTCACTGCTTAGTTCCAGAACGTCCCCTCATTCTCGGCGGAGTCAAAATTCCTCACGAATTAGGCTTATTAGGACACAGCGACGCAGACGTACTTACCCACGCTATCATGGACGCGATGTTAGGAGCTCTCAGCTTAGGAGATATCGGGCTGTATTTCCCGCCGACTGACCCCAAATGGAAGGGTGCGGATAGTCTCGTATTGCTAGAACAAGTCAATCAGTTGATATTAGATAAAGGCTGGGAAATCGGCAATATTGATTCCGTGGTAGTAGCAGAACGTCCGAAGCTGAAACCGCATATTGAGCAGATGCGCGATCGGCTTTCTTCCGTCCTCAACCTCAACCCAGACAAAATCGGCATCAAAGCCACCACCAACGAAAAGCTAGGCCCCGTGGGGAGAGAGGAAGGAATTGCAGCTTATGCTGTAGTTTTGTTAATGCTAAAATAGAACTATAGAATCTCTAATTGACTGTAAAGTTAATCTCAAATCCAACATCGCTAGGAAGCCTGAAATCATGGACACTGACACTTGGGAGTTACAATTACCCGTAGACGCGGATGTGATCGCGTTGGATAAGGACGATAACATAGTCGTGCTAATCGAGGTTAAAATTATTCAAGCTCAAGAACCAGCCGCGAAACAGAAAATTATCGATCGCGCGATCGATTGGCTGAAAGCTGTGTTAGCTAAGCTATCTGAAAAAAACGCGATCGTTCCCTATGCTATGCTTGTTGACGCGGAACAAATTTTGATTTTTAAATGGGACGGAAAAAAAATATCGGAGCCTGTTTGCACTCTCAATACTGGTGAAATATGTCGCTATTATCTCCCTACATTTGGCAGTAAATGGATATTTGAAGATACCATTGAGACGCTCATCCAATCGTGGCTGCATGACTTAGATTATCATTGGAAATCAGAAATTCCGCCAGCATCGGAACAAATAGCAGCCATCGGTTTGCTGCCGTTACTTGCAGGTGGAACAACAAAATCAGGAGTGGAATTAGGTGGCAATCGTATATATCGAGACCAACTTTTTGATGAGTATTGCTACAGGGCGTGAGGCTGAAGCAATGATGTTGCTGCGGGATTTGTCCTCATCAGTTCAGTTGGTCATACCCAGCATTTGTTACATGGAAGCTTTGTCAGCTTTAGAGGATGAGTTGAAGCGACAAAACTCTTTTGGGCAACAGCTAAGCCGCCAAATTAGCGAAACAAAGCGAGATGTGACATCCGAACACGCCGCATCTCTATCTTTTCACTTAGAAGAGTCATTCATTTTCTCTCGCTATCGAGTAGGTGAAATTAAATCGCGCTTGCGAGAAGCGATAAGTCTGATGTCGCGAAATGCAGAAATGATTGCATTAAATCCAGAGATAGTCGCAGCAAGCTTAAACGAAACTTTGATAGAAAAAGATCCAACAGACAATTTGATTCTGCACTGTATCCTGAGTCATGCCCGCTTGCACTCCACAGAAACCAAAGCATTTTTAAGCGGCAATGTCAAAGAATTTCGCCAACTTCCCGAAGTTCAAGATGCTTTGCAACAGGCTGGAGTGACAAAGTATTTTTCGCGCACTGAAGACTTTCTCAGTTGGCTACAATCTCAGTCGTAGTTACACGCAGGTGGTATAGTAAAAAAATTATGAAAACTCCTATGATGTTACATTCAAAACTGCGATCGCTCGTAATTTTACTGGCAGCAATTGCCATGATAACTCTGTCTGCGTGCACTCCAGTGCGATCGCAATTAACAAACAGACTCATCGTCCCCACCCCCAGTGGCCCGTCCACCTTCAACTACCCGCTAAATCAATCTGCATACAGCGTGTTCGGCTATATGTACGAAGGATTGATCAACCAAAACGGATTAACATCAGAGCTAGAACCCGGTTTAGCCGAGTCCTGGGAAGTCTCCAAAGACGGCAAAAAAATCGTCTTCACCCTGCGAGAAGGATTGAAATGGTCTGATGGCGCACCGATGACAACTGATGACATTATCTTCAGCTATGAAAAGATTTATTTCAACGACAAAATCCCTAGCAGTTTGAAAGATATTCTCAGAGTTGGCATCAGCCGCCAATTTCCAAAACTCAAAAAACTCGACAGTCGCCGCGTAGAATTTTCTGTTGCAGAACCCTTTGCTCCATTTATTAGATATGCTGGAGGAATCCCAATTTTACCCGCTCACATTTTACAGGAATCTCTTAGCAATACAAATCCTGATGGTAAGCCGAAGTTCTTAGCTACTTGGGGTACGGATACTGACCCCAAAAAAATTGTTGGTAACGGTCAATACCGAATGCTGAGCTATACTCCTAATCAGCGAGTTGTGTTGGAACGAAATCCCTATTTTTGGCGCAAAGATCCTGAAGAAAATGCTCAGCCTTACATCCAGCAAATTGTCTGGCAAATTATCGAAAATACTGACAATCAATTGCTGAATTTTCGATCGGGCGATTTGGATACCTTGGACGTGCAGCCGGAAGTGTTCCCGCTGCTGAAACGGGAGGAAAAACGTGGCAAATATACGGTGTTTAACGGCGGCCCGGATACTGGCAGCGTGTTTGTGTGTTTCAATCTAAATAAGGGGCGAAACGCTCAAGATCAGCCCTTTGTAGACCCGATTAAATCTCGCTGGTTTGCGACTAAAGAGTTTCGGCAGGCGATCGCCTATGGCATCAACCGGGACGCCATGACTAACAACATCTATCGCGGACTTGGGGCGTCATTACATTCCCCAATTCCAGCGCAAAGTCCGTTCTATCTATCTCCAGAAGAAGGACTAAAAACTTACACTTACGATCTGCAAAAATCGAAAGATTTATTGTTAAGTGCTGGTTTTAAGTATAATAGTGAAGGTGAATTATTGGATGCTGAGGGCAACAAAGTGCGATTTACTTTGTTAATGGCTGCGGGTAAAAAAGTTCGGGAACAAATGGGAACGCAAATTAAGCAAGATTTGGGCAAACTGGGAATGCAAATTGATACGCAGTTCCTGAGTTTTAACACTTATGTCGAAAAACTGCGTTTGACCAAAAATTGGGATACTTACCTCGGCGCTTTTAGCGGAGGTACTGAACCGCACAGCGGCTACAATATTTGGTCAGTCAAGGGTACTTTGCACAGTTTCAACCAGGGCCCGCAAGCCGGAGAACCACCGATTAAGGGTCGGCAAGTATACGACTGGGAACAGAAAATTGATGACCTTTACGTGAAAGCTTCCCAAGAGCTTGATGAGGCGAAGCGTAAAGAACTTTATGGGGAAACGCAGCAGATTATAGCCGAACAAGTGCCGTTTATCTATATGGTGAATCCCTTGACTTTTGAGGCTGTGCGCGATCGCGTTTCGGGGATTAAATACAGTGCCCTCGGCGGTGGTTTCTGGAATTTGTATGAGTTGAAAATTACTGAATAGTTATTGGTTAATTAAGGAATCGGCGACTGTAAGTCGCTACTACACAAACAAAGTCCGCCTGCGCGGACTGCTAAGGAAAACATGGAACCTGAAATCTTACAAAAGTTACTCGAATCGGTGGCCACAGGCGATGTCAGTCCCGCCGTCGCTTTGGACAAATTAAAACACTTTGACTTTGAACAAGTCGGAGATTTTGCAAAAATTGACCACCACCGCACTCTCAGAACGGGTTTTCCAGAAGTCATCTGGGGCCCGGGAAAAACACCAGACCAAATTGTTGAGATTATGGAAGCGATGCGCGGGCGAAATTCGGCGGTGATGGCGACGCGAATTGAACCGTTCGTTTTCGAGCAATTGCAGCAAAAAATACCCGATTTGTGCTACTACCAAAAGGCTCGCATTTGTGCAATTTCTGCTAGTTCCGCAACACACCAGCATCTGGGTACTGTAACTATTATCAGTGCGGGAACGGCGGATTTGCCTGTAGCCGAAGAAGCGGCAGTTACTGCGGAACTTTGCGGTTTTGGGGTGCGGCGTTTGTGGGATGTGGGAGTTGCCGGGATTCACCGCTTGCTGAGCAACCGGCACGTAATTGCTGATGCTGATGTGTTGATTGCGGTTGCTGGTATGGAAGGTGCTTTGGCGAGTGTGGTTGCGGGTTTGGCAGATTGTCCGGTGATTGCTGTGCCGACAAGTGTTGGTTATGGCGCGAGTTTTGGCGGGATTGCGCCTCTTTTAACTATGCTGAATTCTTGTGCGGCTGGTGTTGGTGTGGTGAATATTGATAATGGATTTGGTGCGGCAATTTTGGCTTGTCAAATTCTAAGGACTGCTGGGAAAGTAGGGAAAAAGTAACCAATTACGATCGCCCTTAATTCACTACCAAGGGCGATCTCCCTTTTCTTCCTTCCCTAAATCAGTATGAAATTAGCAGATGTTATCAAAGAAGCACTCACGCCAGCAATAACACCTAACTCCTCTCCTGTCAAGGCATTTTTGATGACAGTTCCCTGAGTATTTTGAGTTATTGCTAACTGGCTAAAGCTCAAACCTCCGGTTAGTGCGATCGCATCAGTACCGAGAGTAAAATCACCGATAATGTCAAATCCTCGATCGGCTTGCAATACAAAGATATCATTACCGCTACCGCCAATCAAACTATCATTTCCCAAATCTCCGTAAAGAATATCATCACCTTTCCCACCAGTGAGAGTATCGTTGTCTTCGCCTCCGTAAAGAGTATCATTTCCTTCACATCCTCCCAGGATATCTGCTGCTTCGTTACCGCTGATAAAATCATTGCCAGCCCCGCCGCAGATGGTATCTGTACCCTGATTTCCAAACAGGGAGTCATTACCTTCACTACCAAGGATGATGTCATCACCTTTGCCTCCAAATAAGGTGTCATCATCCTTACCACCATCGATAAAGTCATCATTTCTATTCGCATAAACGATGTCATCACCTTCGCGGCTATTTATGGAGTCATTGCCTTTGCCTCCGAAAATTGAATCATTGCCCAAGTTGCCAAGAATGATGTCGTTTCCTTCATCTCCAAATAGGATGTCATCACCACTACCACCGCTGACAAAATCGTTGCCTGTGTTGCCGTTGAGGATGTCGCGACTATCGCCGCCATATAAGTTGTCATTCCCGGATCTGGCATCGAATATATTGCCCCTGTTGCTACCCAGTAATTCATCGTTTTTGGCAGTGCCTATTTGAATGGCAGATACAACACCGAGTATGGTGTTTTCAACTGCATTGGGTTGGTTTAAGTTGGGATAGGAAATGCGATCGCAGATGCAGTCGTCGTTAGGGATGTTGGTGGGTGTTGGTGTCGGCGTTACCGATGGTGTTGGCGTGGGTACAGGTGCAGGAGTTGGTGCGGGTGTTGGTGCAGGTGTTGGTGTGGGTACAGGTGCAGGAGTTGGTGTGGGTGTGGGTGCGGTGTCGTTATCAGTATTAGTAACTGCGACATCAAGAGCATTAACACCGCTGTAATTAATATCGGTACTGGTAGCAGCAGCAGTGACAATGTTGTAAGCAACATTCCCATCTACTACGCTGTCGTCTACTCCGGTGACAGTGACGGTTTGGGGAGTATTCCAGTTAGCAGAATTGAAAGTTAAATTGGATTTATCTACTGTACCTTCTGCTGTTTTATCAGAGGTAAGACCGATCGACACATCTGCTGTAGGCTGGCTATTGAGAACGATCGTAAAAGTAGCAGTATCCCCCGCTTCAGTCGTGGTTAAACCGCTGGTGGGAGTGATAGAAATTCCCGCAGTATCATCGTTTTGAATCGTAGTTGTTACCCCAGAACCGATAATATTAGCAGTTCCTGGGGCTGTCGCGTTGCTGAGAGTGAGTGCTAAAGTTTCATTAGGTTCGACAATTCGATCGCCCACAACAGCCACTGCAATTGTAGCTGTGGTAGCATTGGCAGCAAAAGTAATCGTACTGCCGCTGGCAGTGACTCCGGTGCCGGTAACGTTGGGGCTATTGTAATCGACACCAGCGGTTGCGCCTCCGGCAAAACTAAAATCAATGCTGCTACTTAGGTTGGTTTCTCCGCTGCGGGTAACGGTGAAACTTACCACTTGAGTACCGCTATTTCCCTCAGTCACAGTGGCGCTACTGCCGGCGACGCTGTAAGTAATATCGTTATCGGTAATCTGAGCGTTGACAGGACCGATCGGCAATGTTGTTGGATAATTAAGATCGGCACTGTTGGTAATAGCGTGGGTTAGTGCACCGATATGGTTGCTTTCAAGTATTGTGTCATCAACAGCACGAACGGTGACAGTTTGGGGAGTGATGCCGTTAACATTTGTGAAAGTTAAAGTTTGCGTGGCGGCAAAAGTTGTTCCATTGAGGCTAACCTGTGCTTGAGCATCCGCCGTTACGGTAATTTGAACGTTACCTATGGGGAGGGTGTTCAATTGTAAGGTATAAGTATCTGTGCTGCCGCCCTCTGTTACTTCCGTGCTGCCAGCAGATTGACTGACGGTAACACCCGGAGTGTCGTTGTCTGTGTTGGTGAGGGCGACATCGGCTGGATTGAGATTGTTATAGTTAGTGTCGGTACTGGTAGCGGGGGCGGTGATAATTTGGTAGTTAATATTGCCGTCAGCTACTAAATCATCGACTCCGGTAACGGTGACAGTTTGGTAAGCATTCCAATTAGTTGAATTAAATGTGAGGCTAGCAGGTAAAGCGGTGCCTTCTGCGGTGTTGCTGCTGGTTAAGCCAATGGTGACATTAGCTGTTGGTTGGCTTCTGAGGCGGATGTCAAAAGTGGCTTGGGAACCTGTTTCGCTGGTATTGCCGCTAATCGGGAGGATGTCAAATCCGGCGGTGTCGTTGTCGGTGATGGTGAAACTACCTGTGGTGGTGGTTCCTAGCACAATGCCTGCGGAGGGATTGCTAATGGTGAGGTTGGCAATTTCGTTAATTTCGTCGATTTTGTCGTCGTTAATGGTGAAGGTGACTTGTCCGCTGTTTGTACCATTGGCGATGGTGATTTGGGTGGGAATTGTGCCGGTGAAATCGGCGGCGGTGGCAGTGCCTGTTAAGCCGAGGTTAACGGTTTGGTTGCTGACTACAGGTGCGCTGGTAGTTGCGGTGACGGTGATGCTGGTTGTTCCCGCTTCGGTGCCGGTGGTGGGGGTAACTGAGAGGTTGACAGTGGGGAAGTCGTTGTCAGTAATCGCAATATTTTGAGTAGGGTTTGTTCCCAACACTATCCCAGCCGAAGGATTGCTGATAGTTAAAGTTGCAGTTTCGCTTCCTTCAATTAACGCATCATCGACAACAGCGAAAGTGACAGTACCTGTAGTTTGTCCGCTGGGAATAGTGATGGTTGTGCCGCTGAGGTTGTAGTCGCCAGCGGTGATATTTGTTCCTGCTACGCCTAAGTTAACAGTTTGAGCGCTTGTAACTGCTTGAGATGCGGTGGCGGTGACGGTGATGCTGGTTGTTCCTGCTTCCGTGCCAGTGTTACTGCTAGCTGAAAGGTTGACGTTAGGGAAGTCGTTGTCAGTAATCGCAATATTTTGAGTAGTGTTTGTTCCCAACAGTATCCCAGCCGAAGGATTGCTGATAGTTAAAGTTGCAGTTTCGCTGCCTTCAATTAACGTATCATCGGCAACAGTAAATGTTACTGTTCCTGTAGTTTGTCCGCTGGGAATGGTGATAGTTGTGCCGCTGAGGTTGTAGTCGCCAGCGGTGATATTTGTTCCTGTGACGCCTAAGTTAACAGTTTGAGCGCCTGTAACTGCTTGAGATGCGGTGGCGGTGACGGTGATGGCGGTTGTTCCGGCTTCGGTGCCGGTGGTGGGGCTAGCTGAGAGGTTGACGGTGTTGCCAAGAAGAATCGTGCCGAAAACATCGTTGTTGTCTTGGTTGTTGCCGACACCATTAGCGCTGGTGGTAGCAGCGGGAAAGCTTCCTTGGTTGGCGGCGCTATTGGTAGTGAAAGTAGCTCCAAATGTAGTGACTGTAGGAACTGTGGTTATTCCCTGGTTGTTGGGGTTTTTGGTAAGAGCCAGAGCGAAGATAGCGCCGCCTAAGCCTTTGCCGGGGTTTTTGGCTGTACCGCCAGTGGCGGTATTGCTGCTGAAAGTAGCGTTTCTCAGGGTTAAAGAACCTGTGCGGATGAAAATGGCACCACCCATGCCAGCGCCAGCACCGCCCTCACCGCCAGCACCACCGCCAGCACCACCGCCAAAGCCACCAAAACCAGTAAAGCCCCCAGGGCCCCCAGGGCCAGGGAAAGCTTGGCCACCTGCGCCGCCACCACCGCCAAAGCCACCTGGGCCCCCCTCACCGCCGTAGTCGCCAGAGCCAGCAGTGCCACTACCGCCGCCGCCGCCAAACCCACCAGCGCCACCTGCGGTTTTGGTGCCAAAATTGGTAGTGCCACCACCACCGCCACCACCGCCAAAAGTGGCATTACCACCACTTGTTAGATTGCCACCAGCGCCACCACCAGTGCCACCACCAGTGCCACCAGTTGTGCCGGAATTATTGCCACCATTACCCCCAATGCCACCGCCGCCACCACCACTATAGGTGGCAGTGCCTTTGCCACCATTGCCGCCAATGGCTTGATTGCTACTAAACGTAATATCATTGAGTTCGATCGCGCCATCATAGACAAACAAACCGCCGCCCATCCCTGCACTACCACCACCTCCACCAAAACCATTCCCACCATTACCACCTTGTGCTCTCCCACCTGAGATGCTCATGTTGGAGAAACTGACGATTCCCGAATTGACAAAGAAAGGACGAACATCACCAGCGTCATTGCTGCCACTGTTATTCACATCGCCACTAACAGTGAAACCGCCTCCAATAAAAGCGATATTGCTGTTAATTACTTGAGTCGGAGTCCCCGTAAATCTGACATTTGTGGCGAGGGTAATCGTGTCATCTTCGGCTGTGGCATTTGCATCTAAAATTGCTTTGCTCAAAGTGCCCGCTACAGCGCCAGTGCCATCATCGGTTGCCACCGTGACATTAAAATTTGCTAGTGTATATTCATAGTTTTTCATTGCCTCTGAATCTAACGGCACGGCTGCTTCTATCTTGCCCGTTACTATTTCTAAATCCCAGTCACCGCCTTTTGCAGCATTTCCCGTCAAATTGTTTGAAGCTGCAATATCTGCGCCTGTTATTTCACTCAATCGCTTGACAAAATTCTTGCCAGTGTCTCCGGCGGCTACGTCGCATCCATATAATAGGATGTCACCGTTTTCGGTTATGGCATTTCCCCACTGTTTTAGCTGGGTGCTGAAATTTTCTATATCGTTCCCATTCAGTACGTCTGAACCGAGTTTTAGACTACCTTCGCTGCCGTGGGAAAGAATATGCACGGCTTGAATGTTACTTTCACTCGCCAATGCTTGGGTAATTTGCTCAATGCCACTACGGTTGTTATTTAAAATGACTATTTTGGCCTTAGCATCGACACCTTGGATCAGACTTTGATAATTCTGTACAGAAGAGTCTACGAAAATGATTTGCTGGTTCGGGGTTGATGAGTTCATAGTTGTTACAATCCTTGAGATTTATGGTTGATATTTCTAATTTGGAGACGGCAGTGCC
The DNA here is from genome assembly GCA_031427135.1 of Cyanobacteria bacterium VAR_87_metabat_62. Lineage (GTDB taxonomy): Bacteria > Cyanobacteriota > Cyanobacteriia > Cyanobacteriales > Microcoleaceae > Microcoleus. The sequence goes on from JANPMV010000030.1 coordinate 20,918, forward strand.
CATAGGTGTCAACTTAACGTTAAAGGTATTACCAGTCTACTGTCTGACGATTATGCCCAGATCCCCCCTAACCCCCCTTAAGAAGGGGGGACAGGAGTCTTCTCAAAGTCCCCCTTCTTAAGGGGGATTTAGGGGGATCTAGACTGGGGTAAAAACGAGATTTATCAAGGCTTTCAGGCTTAAGTTGACACTAATGGGCAGTGTCGTTTCCCTACAATTGATCGCGGTAGGACACGGCACTGCCGTCTCCTCTATCATTCCGGTGCAACCGGATTTGATATTATTTAATCGGAGACGATCGTAAATTCGGAAACGGCACTGCCGTTTCCCTACACCGAAATAATCATGTTAGAAGTTTATTTGGCTTCGCTACAATAGCTCTGGCATGGCTATTTGTCGGCTCTGTCCAAAAAGATAAGCTATCAAATCGCTCAAACAAATCGGGTGGTAAAATCGTTTGTCTCGGTTGAAACTCGACTTGAGAACGCACTTGATGTAATCCCTGTGTTTGCAGTTTTTTATCGAATTCTGGCTCTTGATATTGAACATTGTTGAAATCATGCTCAAAAGGTGATTCGCCCAGAAATTGATAAATTAGCGACATTATTTTAGCTGGCTTTAGAGTTAATAACTCATAATCTACTAGAAGAAGAGATGCACTCTGTTCGCTATAAAATGCTTCTTTCAAAGCGTTATAAGCATAACCAACCAAACGCGAACCTTGACTTAATGCCTCGGTGCGACTGTAGACGGTAGCTCGTTCCGCTGGATTATTAAATAACCGGGAAACATCAAAGGCGTTGCGCCGAATCAGTAGCTCGATGCTGTCCATAATCCAAGCGATGTTTCTGACACAGCAAATCACTTTTGCTTCGGGAAATAATTCCTGAATTAATGGTAATTTGCTGCACCATAGGCGGTTGGTGTCGAAGATTACTTCTTTTTCAGCTTGCGGGTGGTAGTACGCAGAAAATATACTCAGAATCAGCGCCCGTTTTTGTTCGGGAGAAATGAACACTGAGAATTCGTTGTCTTCGCTCATGGCTTCCAACATTCGATCGACTAAACCGCCCACTGGGCTAGTCATAGCTGCGTGAAAACGGGGATTTTGTCGTAACAAAGCTGCCAGCAGAGTTGAGCCTGAGCGTGGTAGTCCTGATATGAAGTGGGCTTTCACTGGCTTTGTGTTGAATCCCTTTATAAAAATTAGATACTAGCTAACTCTACCATAATCTTTTTTCTAGCATAGGTATTAGAAAGAAATCTTAACCGCAGATGGCGGCGGATATACGCAGATGAACGCAGATGAAGAGATACAGCAGATTGTAACTATCCCGTAGGGAGACGGCACTGCCGTGTCCCTACAAGAACTATGGGCGTTGCTGAGAAAGGAGTATGATTTACCTCCGAAATTTAGAGTAGGGGGGGGGGATGTTGTTGGAAGGGGCAGGAGGGATTTAAACAAAACACGAAAGGGGTTTTTTTATTAGTTTAGGAGGAAGAAAAAAAAA
>JANPMV010000031.1:0-98613 GCA_031427135.1 Cyanobacteria bacterium VAR_87_metabat_62
CATCGGTTATAGCTGTTATGTTGGCGATTCTGGCTTTCTCCAAACAGTTGGGAGATTCCTCAGCGGCGCATACCTCAGCGGCGCAAACCTCAGCGGCGCAAACCTCAGCGGCGCTTTTAGCGATGTCAAATGGAACGGAAATACAAAGTGGTAAAATCCATAGTGACTACAACAATAATTAATAGAGACGTACCACCAAAATAAAACGGCGTATTGGCATTTGGAGAGGTTGAGGCGGGTTCTAGCTTACATCGATTTTGCTGAGGTTTGCGTCGCTGAGGTTTGCGTCGCTGAGGTTTGCGTCGCTGAGGTTTGCGCCGCTGAGGTTTGCGCCGCTGAGGTTTGCGCCGCTGAGGTTTGCGCCACTGAGGTTTGCCCGGCTGAGGTTTGCGCCGCTGAGGTTTGCGCCGCTGAGGTATGCGCCGCTGAGGAATCTCCCAACTGTTTGGAGAAAGCCAGAATCGCCAACATAACAGCTATAACCGATGATACGAAACAACCGACTTGCATCGTCAAGTTCATCTTCAGCATTCAGTTTCCCGCAAGGATAAAACACCATTTTGTCTTTAAATTCAGCTCTCTCATGACCATAACGGTGCAACTTCAACAGCAAAATCATCACATTCAAACCAGCATAAATATCTATTTGTCGCTGGCCCAATTCTTCGGTTTTCAATTGCTCTCGCAGTAAGCGCATCTTCTTCTGAGGCAAACTTTCCGGCAGCATATCAATAAATTCCCCCTTGCACCACCGCAGATAAAAATCTTCCAAACGCTGGAATAACTCCACAGGACGAAACGGACTTTCCTCCCCTACAACAGCCGGAGTTGTTAACAAGCCCATCAAATATTCCACAATTTCTGCCGTCAACGCCCCATAACCCAACAAATCATAAATCTCCCAGTCCATCTGAGAGTCTTGAGTATTAAATTTAATACGTTTCTTTCCCGGTTCCGTCCAATCTTCCAGACTTTCCTTCAATCGTTCCGCACACAAAAATTCACCAAAACTCTTGTGTACAAACTCCACAGAACCGTCTTTACTGCCTTGCTGAAGATAAAAAACCGCCAAAGCATTTCTCAGGGGATTATCACCAATCCGTTGTTGTGCTTCCTCAAGTAATGCTTTCACCGAACTATCTGCTTTCAATCGTTCCTCAATCATTGCTACAGAAGCGCATTCCCCTCCCGACTGCACCACGCATAACCCTGCTTCTGTTAGGATGCGCCGCAAATCCTCTGTTTCCAATTCTGTCAAATCGCGATTCAGCAATTTAGACCGCTGCTCTGTGAGTACCCAATTCACAGCTTGGTTGTAAATCAAAATCTTTGCTTGAGTGCTGTTAGTTCCTTGAAAATCCTCAACTTTCAAGATTCCATCTCGGTGCATCGCTGCTAACAAATAAAGCAATAGCGGTTCTCGTGCCAAGTCTGATTTCACCTGTTCAGGACAGCATTCATCTTGCAAAAACTGCTGAAAAGCTAAGGTTTTTTCTGCCCCAAATTGGGCTTCCCACTTGCTCAACCACTGTTGCTGAAGTTCGTTATCCATCACCTGAATTTGGACTCGCTCCAAGTTATCTGGCATTTGCCTTTCAATCCCTTGCAAGGCTAAAGTTCTGCCAGTAATCAAAACTCGGTGTCCCATTTCTGAATTATGTTGACAATCCTGCTGAAATTGCCCTACTTGCTTTAAAAATTTGTCTAAACCGCCACTGCTTCTCCCTTCCATCAGCAACTCATCAAAGCCATCTAAGAAAAACAAATATCGCGTATTTCGATCCGTCAACCAGCCGTCATCGCTAGTAAAACCTGCATGAACTGCATCTTTCAGTGTTTCTCTAAAACTATTTTGCAGTGTAGGAATATCCCGCAATCGAATTAACACGGGCGTCCAAACAGGATGCAAATGTTGTCGTACCCAGTCAGCAAACATCCGACAAAAAACGCTTTTCCCGCGTCCTGGCCCAGCTTCGACAAACATCACTAAATTCTGTTTTTTCTCATCCGCAAGCAACTGCTTTGCCCAAGTTTCCAAATCGAAATCTTCTGCATCTTCAATAGGCTTGCCATTTTTATCAATTGGTTTTGCCTTCAGCGGTACGTAGATATCTTTAAATGTAAACTCTTCAGCAAATACTTTTTCTTTTGGTTTATCGGAAATCTGCTCTTCCAGGTATTCGTCAATGCTTTGATATTGCCGCTGTTCCTCTCGCCACTCGCTGAAAGAAGACTGTCCGAGGTGTTTCATAGCATCACCAGAGATTGCCCAAGCTTCGATTAAATAGCGGTGAGTATTAGCAGCAACTCTCTTTGTCAAGATCTTAGCTTGACTGTCTTCTAGTCCAGCTTGTTCCAGTCGCTCTGACAGCACTAGATTAAATTCCTTGGCTAATATCGAATCGCGAAAGCAAATCACAGTTTCTTTAGCTGCTTTATCACTAAATTCCAAATCTGCCAGTTTCTTAAGCAACTGCTTAACTTTATCGGAAACTGGAGTTTGTCCGATGCGATTTAACAAACTTGCGTCTTGTTCCAAAAATCCCTTAAAACTTTCCAGATAAGCCGCCTGACTGACAAGGAAAATGCACTCAGCTAAAGTCGGTTGCTCTTGAGTTTTTTCGATAAAAAATGCCAGTAGTTTCGCCGCCATCCCAACAAATGGCAATCCAGTTCCCACAACTTGAGCTAAGGGAGAGTTCAAAACTTCTAGCAGCAAGTTGCTATTGTCCAGGCCTTGTTCTTTGAACATTTTTGCCAATTCAGCGGCTGCTTTCCCAGCTTCTCCGATTCCTTCGGCTGCTTCGGCGGAACACAGTTCTTTAATATCAGTAGTTAAGAGTGTCCATATGCGATTTGCCATTTTTACCCGCCGCGCTTTAGCCGATTTTAGATTACATTATTATACTCGTCTACTCGTTCCCAGGCAGAGCCTGGTAACACAGATCCGGAGGCTCTGCCTCTAATTTTCTGTTCGCGGCAGCAAGCGAGGCAGAGCCTCTAGACATCGGTTCCCAGGCAGAGCCTGGGAACCAGTTAAATATCAATACCGTTGCACCGGAATAATATAGAGGAGACGGCAGTGCCGTGTCCCTACCGAAAATAATCTTGTAGGGACACGGCACTGCCGTCTCCTAATTTCGGCCACTAATAATTCCGATGCTACTGGATTTGACATAAGTCCTAAATCAGAAAATATTAAGTACATTTTAACTTGACAAAAACACCCGGATCAGCAATAATTGTAGATTGTCTGTCTAAATCCGGCTCGGATCAGGTTAAGACATTCCAAAAGCTGCAAAACAGTCCACAGTCAAAAGTCCATAGCCAAAAGTTTACAACTAATGACTAATGACTACTGTCAACTGACTACTCAGCTACCTGTACGGCAATCTCAACAACCATCCCATGACTTACGCAATTATTGAAACCGGCGGCAAACAATTTCGGGTAGAACCAGGCCGCTTCTACGACATCGAACTGCTTCACGTCGAAGCCGAATCACAAGTCACCATTGACAAAGTATTTCTGATCCAGCATGAAGGCGAGGTTCATATCGGCCAGCCTTTACTAGAAAATGCCACTGTAGAAGGAACGGTTCTGCGGCATTTCCGGGGCCGCAAAGTCCTCGTCTACAAGATGAAGCCGAAAAAGAAAACTCGGAAGAAAAAAGGGCACCGTCAAGAAACAACTCGGTTTATGATTGACTCTATTACAGTCAATGGTGCAGTCATCGCCGCTAGAGATTTAACTGAAGCAGTTGTTGAAACTCCCCAAACTGGCGAAATTGACGCAGAATAAACAATAGTAAATACAGTTGAGGACATTATGGCCCATAAGAAAGGTACAGGCAGTACACGTAACGGACGCGATTCTAATTCTCAGCGTCTGGGTGTCAAAAAGTACGGCGGTCAAGTTGTCAGAGCTGGCAACATTTTGATCCGTCAACGCGGCACGAAAGTTCACCCCGGTAATAATGTTGGTATCGGCAGAGATGATACTTTGTTTGCCATGATTGATGGTGTGGTGACTTTTGAAAGAAAGGGCAAGACTCGCAAGAAACTCAGCGTTTATCCTGTGGTTGCAACTGTGGTTGCACCTGTGGCTGAAGCTGTCGCAGTTTAATTGCGATATTTGGCGCGTTCTTTAAGTCTCGATCCCCCCTAGCCCCCCTTAATAAGGGGGGGACAAGAGAATTAATTCAAAGTCCCCCTTCTTAAGGGGGATTTAGGGGGATCTAGACTTCGCCTACAAGCGACATTTATTACTCTTGAAGGGATTGATTAGCTAATTTGCAGCTAGCCTCCTCCGACAATTGTGACAACTTCTAAGATGTCGCCTTCTTGTATCTGTGTAGTTTGCCAAAATTGTTTGTGCAGGATTTCGCCGTTGTACTCCACAGCTACTAAGCGCGGGTTTAATCCCAATTGTTCTAGTAATTCTGGTAGCGGTGTTTCGATCGCACAATTGCGAGTTTCTCCGTTAACTTGCAGGGCAATTTGATTTATCATTTGTGATTAATTATTTGTTATTAGTTATATCAAATCCGGTGGCATCGGTATTAATATTACCCACAGTCAGGACACGGCTTGGCCTTTGTCCCTACAATTATATCCGGGTAGGGAAACGGCATTGCCGTGTCCTCGGTTACTAGGTTTTCCCCTGCAAAGCTTTCTGAGCTTTGAGAGTCTGCATCCGAATTAACTGCGAGATGAAAAACTGCGTGACTAATGTAGGCTGTTCTGCTTCCACAATCGCCCGTACTGCCGCTACTCTTTGAGCTCCGGCATTCAATACTTCATCGAGGTTGTTGATATCAATTCCGCCGATCGCAAACCAAGGAATCGGTGACTTATCAGCAGCATACCGCACATAATCCAAACCTGCCGCTTGTTTATCAGGTTTAGTCGGAGTGGAGTAAACCGGCCCAACTCCAATATAGTCGGCTCCCTCTTCAATAGCTCGCTGCATTTCCTCGCCATTCGTAGTCGATCGACCGATGATGCGTCCCGGGCCGAGCAACTTGCGCGCTTCCGCCACAGGCAAATCTTGCTGTCCTAAGTGTACGCCGTCGGCATCCGCTGCGATCGCCAAATCTACGCGATCGTTCACAATCAACAAAGCATCGTAGCGGTGACAAAGCTCGCTCATCTTCCGCGCATTATCCAGCTTCACCGCATCGTCTGAGGTTTTGTCGCGGTACTGTACCAAAGTCAGTCCGCCTTGCAAAGCTGCTTCCACGACTGATAACAAATTGTCTCTCGGCGAAGTTACCAGGTATAACTGCGATCGAAGTAACTGTTGGTAGCGCCGATAAGCCAGCAAATTGCTTTCAAGAGTATAAACCCGATAGCGCATCTGCTTAAAAGCCGCGCCCATATTCCGATCGTAAACTTTGCCGTACTCTTCGAGTACCCGCAGCGCTTCTTCCACTCGACAAAAATTCGCTTCCAGCAGGTGCTGGATGCTCGATCGCACCTCTTCCTGCGGGTGAGTCAGCTCCGTACCCGGATCGGCCGGCGTATCCCTTGCACTGCGTAATTCTGCGACGTGCCAAGCAGCCAATTCCTGGCGCAGTTGCTTGCACGTCGCAGCTAAATCGCTGCTGTTGAGACCAAACCTGCACCATTCTTCAATAATTCTCAACCCTTCGCGCGCGCGATCGAGATTTGCATCTAAAATCCGACAGAGGGCTGGCTGTGCCGGTAAAGTTCTGTTTTGTTTATCGGTCATCAGAAGCACCTCAGTTATAGTTAATCCCACCAGTCAAACCGCTACATTCTCCCACGCCGCGAAGATGCTAGCAATGCGATCGGCTTAATTTTGGCATTTACAGAGGTAAATTTGAAGAATTTTTAAGTTTTGTTTAAATTAAGGAAAAAAAAGCATAATAGATCAAACTTGTTGAGAGTGGAATCGTTAAGCTGCATACCACACTTCGGAGGAGAGCCGTGAGGTTAGCAGAAAAATACAAAAGATTAAGGGAGAAAAACCCAAATAGGCAGGAGTATTTTAAGTTCGATCGCAAAAACCCGACACGAAACACGGGATGCGAAACTCGGCTCAAAGATAAATTACGTTTTTTTATGATCCTAAAATTAGAACTGAACAAGTGCAAAGAAAGTCGTAGCACGGGCGAGGGCGGAACGCCATCGCCAAACAAAGGCGTCACTTCTTGCCTTCTGCTCGTCTTTGCCAGCACTGCTTTTTGCTACCTTCAACCGTCTGTTATCGCAGCCGAGACTCCCTCCCTTGGGCTACTTTCTCAAGCGCCCGAGAGCGACATTAACATACTGTACGTGAGTTCTACCGGGGGCAGCGACACGGGGGGGAATGGGAGCGATCGATCTCCGTTCAAAACTTTGACCTACGCCTTGAGCGTGGCCCCGCCCAAGACAGCGATTTTGCTGGCTCCCGGTACTTACAGCGCTCAAAGCGGCGAAAAATTTCCGTTAATGCTGAGATCCAGCGTGACTGTTCAGGGAAACCCCAACACTCGCGGCCAGAATATTCTGATCAAAGGCGGAGGAGACTTTCTCAGTCCGACTTCTGCGGGTCAAAATATCGCGATTTTAGGAGCAGACGGAGCGGGACTTAGTGGAGTGACGGTGACGAATACCAACTATCGCGGTTACGCTTTGTGGATCGAATCGAGTTCTCCGATCGTGGTTAATAATACTTTTGCGGGGAGCACTCACGACGGGATTTCGGTAGTAGGTACTGGAAGGCCGACGATTGGCGGGAATTTTTTCTCGAAAAATGGAGCTAATGGCATCACGATTTTTGGTAGTTCCCGGCCGGAAGTTCGAGATAATACGTTTGAAAACACGGGATTTGGGATAAATGTAGCGCAGAACGCTTCGCCTCTGTTGATCGGCAACAAAATTACTCGCAATAAGGACGGCGTGGTGGTACAAGCTGATGCTAGACCGGTGCTGCGTAACAATTATATCGAAAGTAACCAGCGGGATGGAATTGTGGCGATCGCCCGATCGCTGCCAGATTTGGGAACTTCAGCCGAACCGGGCGGAAATGTGATTCGCAATAACGGTCAATACGATGTGAACAATGCTGCGAAAGGTCAAGTAATCCCAGCTTACGGGAATCAGTTGTTGAGCAATCGGACGACAGGATCGATCGATGTGGCGGGAACTTTTAGCCCGCCGCAGCCCATTGCGGGAAATGGTTTGCAGAGCAGGGTCGATCGACCTTCCAGAACCAGCGGCCCAGAAACTTCTCTCCCCGCTTACACTCCCGGGCCGTTAACTCCAAGGACTCAAAGAGCGCCACAACCGCCAAGAGTGGAAAATCGATCGACACCGCCAAATACTCAGTTGCAGCCTCTTCTTCCTCCCAGAAACACCAATTCTGCGCCTGCTGCGACACGGGCGATCGCCATTCCCGTCCCCGATCCTGATGCTCGATCGGTTCCCGAAATTGCTGTGCGCCAGCCAATTCTCCCTCCCAATTTTGATAGTGCTAGTTCGGTTTCTTCCGATGGTAAATTGCCGGTTCCCGGCCGCAACATTCCGATAGGAAGGGGCGGCTATGTACCTGCTGATTTAGGGGGAAATTCTTTGCCCGATTCGGGGGATAATTCTTTGCCCGATCCGAGGGAAAGTTCGCGATCTGGCGATCGAGCTAAAGCTTTGGGTTTCCGGTATCGGGTAGTGGTGGATGCCGAGAGTCAGGAAACGAGAGAAAAAATGCAATCTTTAGTTCCCGATGCTTTTCGTACTTTTAGCAACGGGCGATCGGTGATCCAAGCCGGTGCTTTTCGGGAAATCGAAAAAGCAGAGGAATTAGCACAAATGCTCGCCCAAAACGGTTTGAATGTGCGAATTGAAGAGATAAAATAGTTATGGGAATTGGGAATATCAATTCCGGTTGCATAGGAATTAATATTACCCGAAATCAGGATACGGCAGTGCCGTGTCCCTACGATTAATCTGGGGTATAAATCAGGATACAGCAGTGCCGTGTCCCTAGGATGGGAATTGGGAATATTAATTCCGGTTGCATAGGAATTAATATTACCCGAAATCAGGATACGGCAGTGCCGTGTCCCTACGATTAATCTGGGGTAGGGAAACGGCACTGCCGTGTCCTCGCTTGTCATTCCGGCGCAGCCGGAATGATATTATTGATAATTGGGAATTGGTAATTCTTAACTACCAAAAACAAATTTTGAGGGCCTAGCAATCGGATTGCCAGACCCTCAAAGGTTGTAATTTCAGTTGATTCAAGTGTTTTTTTAGCTAAGCTGATTTTAGTAGCAAGCTACGACTAAGGATGGACTTTTTGAGCAACTACTTTGTTCTGAGCTAAGTATTGGCGGAGTCTATTCAGACTTCTGTGTTTGACTGCCCGATCGCACATTTCGACTAACCCAATAGACTAAACTATTTAATTAATCTCGATCGCCATATCAACTTTTTTCGTACCAATACCTTACACGGTTCAACCGTTGCCCGAGAACCAGAGCCGATCGGGACAAATGCTCTAATTCCAATTTTTTTATCCAAGTTTTTTGTGCTACTTGGTTCTGCCCCTCATGTTTTTAAACTAACACAACCTGCGCGCCTGACAATACTTTGTTTACCAAACTTGACACTTTTTTACGTGTAGAAATACTTCAGAAAGCGATTATTACGCATTGGGAATTGGGAATTGGGAATTGGGAATTGGGAAGATCCTTTGCAGGTAAGCTGTTCTGCCTTTAAAATGCGCCACAGCTTATTAGCTTCGTTTCACCGCAGCAGAGCTTCCCAAGTGGCGCGGCCGACAATGCCATCGGCGGGTAATTGATATTGTCGCTGAGCCGCCTTGACAGCAGCTTGAGTTTCTGGGCCGAACACGCCGTCAGCCCTGACGCGCAAAAATCCCTTGGCGCGCAGCCGCTCTTGCAACTCTCTGACTGCGGGCCCGCGCATTCGTCTTCTCAAAACCGGAAAATTAGTTGGTGGCGCTTGGGGGTTAATCTCTGAGTTGTCGGCGGTTGTGGGAGCATTGGCGATCGGGCTTTCGATCGCGCCTGGAGACGCCGGAAACAAGCGATTCCAAGTCTCTTGACCCACTATGCCGTCGGGAGCGATGCCAGCAGCTTCCTGGAACTTAGACACAGCGGCGGCTGTGCTTTGTGAAAAAATCCCGTCTACAGCCTCAGAGTAAAATCCCAACAATTTAAGAGCGGCTTGGAGTTCGCTCACGGAAGAGCCCCGGCTGCCCAATTTGATTGCGGGACGGACGATCATCGCATTTGTTTGGGCGATCGGGCTGTTGCTGTTAATCTGTTCCGAGGTTGTCGGGTTTGCAGCAGCAGGGGCGATCGAGCCAATTGCCAATAAACCACAAAAACTCGCGCACCGGAGCCAACTCGGAAGCGATCGGGCATTGTTCCAGCTCGCTGTCAGGTTTCGGAGCATCAGAAAATTGACCTTTACAAAACTGGTGCGATCGTACATCAAATCAGGAAAAAATGGGGAATTGGGCATCGGGCATCGGGCATTGGGCATCGTCAGGGCTTCCCTTTGGTAAAAAAATTTATCCTCTCGAATAGCCACAATTGGTAAAAAAACTGCTAGATTGCGCTACAGCAAACATTGAACCGCGTTCATTGGGCCCAGCAACACCATGTCCGAATCAGTCAACGACATCAGAACCGCCAGCCAAATAGACATCCCCAACGTCAATATTGGCAACTTCCAAGTCGGTAGCATCAGCGGCACAAAATACAACGACCTCAACGCCAACGGCCGCCCCGATCCGGGAGAAGTCCCAATTTCCAACTGGCAAATCTACCTGGACATCAACAATAACGGCAGGGTGGACTTTAACGAACCTTCTACCCTCACCAACGGGCAAGGAAACTACATCTTTGCCAATTTGCCTCCGGGTACATACCAAGTTCGAGAAGTCCAGCAGCCCAACTTCCGCCAAACCACGCCGAACCCAGCGCCCATCACCATTACCAGCGGGACAAACGCTGGCAATATCAATTTTGGTAATAACTTTTTTGCAGGGACGATCGCAGGTACAAAATTCAACGATATCAACAGCAACGCCCGCCTCGATCCGGGGGAACAGCCCCTCGCCAACTGGCAGATTTACCTCGATCTCAACCGGAACGGCAGACTTGACGGCGGCGAACCGAATACTTTTACAAACCCTCAAGGTAACTACGCTTTTGTCAATATTCCCGCAGACACATATTTGGTGAGAGAAGTCCAGCAACCAGGTTTTCGGCAAACTACGCCCGACCCCGGCCCGGTAAACGTTACTTCCAACGCGACGATCGGCAATATTAATTTTGGTAATGTCTTTTTTGTCGGTAGTATCAGCGGAATCAAATACAACGACCTCAACGCCAATAGCATCAGAGATGCGACAGACCCGCCGCTAGCCAATTGGCAAGTTTATCTTGACATCAACGGTAACGGGAGATTAGACTCCGGCGAACCAAATACCATCACCAATCCCCAAGGTAATTATACTTTTGGCAATGTTTCCCCGGGCCGCTATTTGGTGAGGGAAGTCCAGCAACCGGGTTGGGTACAGACTACGCCAAATCCAGGGGCGATCGACATTACGGGCAATACCAACGCTGTCGGCCTCAACTTCGGCAACAATTTTCCCACCGGTAGCATCAGCGGCTTCAAATTCAACGACCTCAACGCTAACGGGATCAACGAACCCACAGAACCGAGAGTTGCCAACTGGCCGATTTACCTTGACATCAACAACAACAACGCCCGAGATCCCAACGAACCTTCGACTTTAACCAACGCCCAAGGTGATTTCTCCTTCATCAACTTGCCCCAAGGCAGCTATTTGGTCAGGGAAGTGCCGCAACCTGGTTTCCGCCAAACCACGCCAAATCCAACTTTCCTGACTGTTGGCAACGGTACAAATGCCACTAATATTAGCTTTGGCAACGTGCTAGTAACGGGAACGATCAGCGGTGTCAAATTCAACGATTTTAACGCCAACGGCCGCCTCGATCCGGGGGAACCGCCGATCGCCAACCAGCAAATTTACATCGATCTAAATAACAACAGCAGTTTAGATCCGGGTGAAGCGAATACCTTTAGCGACAGTCAAGGCAATTACAGTTTCCGCAATGTTCCCGTAGGGAGTTACGTAGTTAGGGAAGTCCCCCGGCCGGGTTTTATTCAAACAACTGCGCCTGCGGTGGTTGTTGTCTCGGCAGAGATTCGGGCCCGCAGCATCGATTTGCTGACGGGAGATGCTGAGGGTAAGTCGGCTAAATCCTTGAATGACGACCCGCTGACGGATGCTACTAACTACGAGGGTGAGATGTCTGCTGCGGGCAAATTTGAGGCAGATAGTTTGCTGTTGACCCAAAGTCAAATTAGCGATCGAATTAGCGATATTTTGGTCGATCGATCTTTGACGAATTTAGGTTATGTTCCTCACTTTGAACAACCAAATGTCGGTCGGAATTTGAATGCAGAAAGCAGTGATTTTGTCAAGACAAATTTAGCGATTAATATCGCTCCCTTTCCCAGTATGACAAGTGCCAGAGATTTCAACATTGCTTGAAGTTAAAGGACACCGCCGGCAACGAATCTCAAACTGCGGGGATTGACACCAAGAATATCGGACGATCGCGTGATACCCTGTTGTTGTTAATCCCCAACGCAAACATTAGAGCTTGAGGAAGCCCAAAGCTGCCTTGTCTATCGGGAACAAAATTCAGAGGAATTAATCATCTCTGTCTTGAGGAATTCTCAGACAATCCCCCAAGCGCGATCGACCGGAGCGGCCAGGTCGATCGACTCACGGAGATGCCGTCACCAGAGTGCATTTTTTCAGTTCAAAAAAGCAACTATCCAGGCGAAGTAGAACTCAGCCTGCAAGTCTTGAAGATATGGCGCTCAAATTGCCAGCATTCTTCAAAACCTGATATACTGGCCTGCGGTAAAGCTTAAAAGATTATTGTGTCAGGTGGGACACACTACATCGAATGCAGACATATGTAAAATCTAGTAGTGGTGGTCAGGGATTGGCAAAAGCCGATCGGCATTGACAAAAAGATACAGCAGTCTGTAATTTACGTGAATTTAGGTGTGAAGGAGAGAAATCATGGCAGAAGATAATACTCAAGAACGGATTGCTCAGCAACTACGGCCTGTTGTGGTTGGAAATGCTGGTTTGGCAATTCTAGGGATCAAGTTTAATGACCTGAACGCCGATGGCATCAGACAGGCAAATGAACCAGGTCTGGCGAATGTCCCCATCCTCCTCGAATCAGCAACCAGCACCAACGGTGTATTTAATGCTGGTACTGGAGAATCAACAACCACAACGGACGCTAACGGTGCGTTTTCATTCATCAATCTTGTCCCTGGCAACTATGTACTCACAGAAACAGTAATACCCGCTGGTTTCCGTGCTACTACGCCCAACCCCCTCGCCGCCACTGTTAGCAACAGAGATGTCAATGTTTCCTTTGGCAACACCGCAGTTGTAGGCAGCCGAATTGTCGGATGCAAATACCTCGACATCGATGCCGACGGTTTTCGAGATGGGAATGAACCGGGCATTAAAAATGTCAGAATCTATATTGATTCCAATGGCAACGGCCAACGTGATGCAGGAGAACCCAACACCTTATCCGACAAAAACGGTGCATGGTCGTTCAACGTAGCACCGGGAACCTACAAGATTCGGGAAGAACGGATCAGAAAACAATTTAATCCTGTTACCGGACTAGAAGTTAACGATCCGACGGCAGAACCGTTAGAAACACAAGATTTCCCCCAAAGCACTCCCCCCGGCAACATTCCGGTACTGGACGTGACAGTAGCCGCCGGTCAAACCTTTGCCTGCGCTCAAGTTGGCGACACTCCGCTCTATCAAATTGAAGTTAATAAATTTCAAGACATCGATCGCAACGGCTCTCGAAACATTGTCAATGGAGTCATCGAACCCCCACTTGCCCGAGTACCGTTCATTTTAGATCTGAATGATAACGGTCGCTGGGATGCCGGATCTGAACCCATCGCCATCAGCGATGTGGCCGGAGTGGTTACGTTCAAGGATTTGCGAGCTGGCAATTACAAAGTGTTGGAAATTTTTCCATCTGTACTGCCGGCACAAGTAGGTGGCGGTGTCCCGGGGAATATAAATTTTCCAGTACCAACCACTGGTAATCCCGCTCTGGTTTCCGCACCAGGACCCCAGGCACGATTCCAGGGTACGATCAGCAAAGAGCAACCTTTGATCGTAGTAGACTCAACCTACACGCTGAAGCCGAACGATCCTAAATTCGTAGACAACAATTTAGACGGCGTTCAACAAACAGGTGAAAGATCGATCGCTGCAACTGGTGAACGGCCGATTTTTGCAGCGCCTAATACAACTTTACCAGCGCGCAACCCGTCGCCAGCACTAACCTTTTCTCCTGTTACACCGACTCTGGGTGTTGGCAGTAATGCCGGCGTGGGCAACACTCGACCGAACCTCACAGTCTTCAAATACAATGATTTGAATGCAAACGGTCGCTACGAACCAGCTCAGGGTGAAGCCCCAATTAGCGGTGTCACTGTCTTCCTCGACACCAACAATAATGGTACTCCCGACACTGGAGAACAGCAAATCAGGACAAATGACCAGGGTAGAGGAGCTTTTACCAACTTGCCAGTAGGCAGCTATGTGGTGCGGGAAGTTGTACCATCTGGTTTCTCTCCTTCTACAGCCGAGCGCGTCGATGTTACCCTTAGCACTCAGGACGCCAACGTTACCTTTGCCAACACGCCCAACAGCAGCATCACCGGTTGTAAGTTTGAAGACTTCAACCTTAACGGTTATCGAGATGGCAACGAACCAGCTATTGCTAATGTCACCATCTTTATCGATACCAACCGTGACGGTGTGTTGCAAGCAAATGAACCCACTACTACTACCAATCAGTTTGGTACCTTTGCTTTCAACAATTTGCGCCCCGGCAATTACAGCATTCGCGAAGTAACACCTCCTGGTTACTTCCAAACAACTCAACCGCTGGATATTGTTCTCGGTGCGAATCAAATCTTTACCTGCGCTTTGGTAGGCAACTCTCGCCGTTATGACCTCTTGGTTCCTAAATTCCGAGATGACAACCGTAACGGTATCCGAGACGGAGGCGAACCGCCCCTTGCCAATGTCCCATTCACTTTGGACTTGAACCGCAACGGCCGCTATGATGCTGCGACTGAGCCGCTGGTGTTCAGTGATGCTGGTGGGATTGCTGTGTTTCCTAATTTGTCCCCAGCTACCTACTCGGTGTTGGAAGTCTTCAATGTTCCGGGCGTTTCCAACCCGTTCCCGATCCAAACTGGGCCAAACCCGGTGAGCTTTGACGTACCCGGCCCCAATACAAGACCTGCGACGGTAGCACCGACGCCAGCAAGAACTGCTTCTAGCATTGATTTGACTGGTAATGATGCGGGTGTGGTAACTGCTTCTAGCGTTGTCGATTCCGATCCTCTGACAGGCGGTGGCTTAGTCGCTGCTCAACAAGTCAGCATGGTTGACAGCTTGATCGCACCTCAGACTGCTGGTGCGGCTAATGTTGTTGACTTCAACCAGTTGAAAATCTCGGCTGAGGCTTCGATTGTATCGTTTATCGAAGCTCAGAAGCTCGACGATAAATTAATGTTGGGCGCTCCAGCTCCCAGCCCGCTGTTTTAATGTTAAGTTGAGTCTCAAATTAGAGACTCAACTATTAGCAGGTAGCTGGTTTTTAGATAAACCCGCCCTCCCAATCTCTGATTGTGGAGGGCGGGTTTATTTGTGTATTGATATCAAATCCGTTTGCATCGGAATGATATAAACGGAGGAGATGGAGGAGACGGCAGTGCCGTGTCCCTACAATTTCGCGGTAGGGACACTCAAGCGTGCCCATAGGTGTCAACTTAAGCTCAAACCAAGTCAGAGACGGTTGTTTGACTATTAAATCCGGATCCCCCCTAGCCCCCCTTAAGAAGGGGGGAACAGGAATCTTCTCAAAGTCCCCCTTCTTAAGGGGGATTTAGGGGGATCTAGGCTCGGCTAGAAACGAGAGATACAAAGAAAGGTTTTTAGGCTTAAGTTGACACTCCTTGGGCATTGCCGTGTCCTCTATTATGTCTGAATGCTCGATTAGCTCATGCCAGCCATTTCTTGCTGGATGGTGCTTTTGGCTGCTTTGAATTGAGTAGCCATTTGTTCCATTTGTGCTTCGCTCAGGTTGCGGCGAATTTGAGGGAACATATCATTTTCTTCTTCCTTTACGTGATCCTGAACCGCTGTTTTGAGCTGTTGGATTTGGGCTTTGAAATTAGAAGTAGCAGTGGGGCTGAGAGCTTTAATGTGTGTGAGCATTTGCTTCATTGCTGCTTGTTCGTCGTACAATTCTTGAGTGTTGCTGTAGTAGCTACGAATTGCTGGGTAAACAATTTGTTCTTCGGCTTCGGAGTGAACGCTGAGGTCTTTGTAAAGTTGACCGAAGAATTCTTGCAGTTTTTGCGGATCTTCGGTTTTTTCGATTTCCATAAATAGGGTATCGACTTTGCGGTGATCCATTGAGATGATTTCGGTGATGTTCATCTCATCTTTGGTGCGGGTAACTGCACCGCCGATGATGCCACTCATCGCAGCCATCGCATCTTGGACGCGGGCCCAAACGCCTTGGTCGGGGTCTTTTCCGGTCAGTTCGCGTACTCCCAAGATTTCCATAACTCCTTTGAGTTGTTCTTGGTGGGCGCGATTTTCAAAGTTGACTGTGTTGAGGGGAACAATGGCGGCTTCGATGTCTGCGCCGACTACTTGAGCGGCTTTGTGTATTAACAAACCGGCCATGGTTTGTTTGTGTTTGAGCAGTTCGTGCTGGGTGACTTTTTCAAACAGTGTGAGTTCAGAACCTTCCATCAGTTTCTGAATTTCTTCGATCATTTTTGTGGTTGTTTCTTTGGGTTCGCTTTGAACGCCGTACTGCACGATTACGGTTTCTAATACGCCCATGTTTTTACGATCGTCCTCAAGCATATTGCGGAAGCGATCGCACAGTTCGGAGTCGTTGCAGGAGTTGATGAACAATTGCTCGTTGGCAATCAGCAGGTTTTGCAGCGCTTTCATGTCTGCCAATTTCATGCCGATCGCTTGGCGCTTGGTATCTTCAAGGGTAGCTACCATCTGTCGTTTCTCCTCTCGATGTCTTTAGTGTTCTTACATCTTTTAATCTATGTAAATATTCTGATAACTCCCTCTTTCTCCCGACTGATTCATTAATATCCCGCACAACCTATTGACTTTTTGAGCTAAAAATGGTAATAAATTGAGGTGAATCGATTTGAGATTTAAAATTCTAAATTCGAGATTTGTATCAATCCACCCCAATTGTTGAAGCCGAAAGCGCTACCATAGTTGCAGCCGAAGTTAACTGAAGTTTAAGAATAACTAGCTTGTCTCAACTGCTCACTGCCTTAGAGTTCCCAGCCACTGTCTGGAAGCTGAATAATGGGTTAACGGTCATTCACCAGCGGATGTCGGCCACACCGGTGGTCGCGCTAGACGTGTGGGTGAGGGCTGGCGCTACGCTGGAGCCGGATTCTTGGTCGGGAATGGCTCATTTTTTAGAACATATGATATTTAAGGGGACGGATTCGATCGCCCCTGGAGAATTTGACCAGGTAATCGAAAATCGCGGCGGTGTCGCCAATGCAGCTACAAGTCACGACTACGCCCATTTTTTTGTCAACGCTGCGGCCGATTATTTAGCAGAAACTGCGCCTACGTTGGCAGAATTGCTGCTGCGGGCTTCGATTCCAGATGCAGAATTCGATCGCGAGCGAGATGTGGTGCTCGAAGAAATCCGCCAAGCTCAAGATGACCCCGATTGGCTGGGTTTCCAAGCAATGATGGAAACAGTTTACCAGCGCCATCCCTACAGGCGATCGGTATTGGGTACAGAAGAGTTGCTGATGTCGCGAACACCTCACGAAATGCGCTGTTTCCATCGATCGCACTATCAGCCAGAAAATATGACTGTGGTGATAGTTGGGGGAATTGAGGAAGAACAAGCCAGAGAAGTTACGGGAAAAGCATTCGAGCAGTTTTCTGACAGGTGGGATTGTCCCAAATTAACCGCAGAAGCCGAACCGCCGCTGGTAGAAATTCGCCGTCAGGAACTCCGTCTCCCCCGATTGGAGCAAGCGCGACTGATGATGGCTTGGACTGGGCCGGGAGTCGAACAGTTGCAAAGTGCTTGCGGCTTGGATTTGCTGTCGGTGTTGCTCGCAGACGGGCGGACTTCGCGTTTGGTGCGGGAACTGCGGGAAGAATTACAATTGGTACAGGCGATCGAGAGTTCTTTTTCGCTGCAACGGGAATCGAGTTTGTTTACGATCAGTGCAGTGTTGGAAGCGCAGGATGTCGAACAGGTGGAAGCTCGGATTTGCGATCAGCTTTGGGAATTGCAGTCTGAGCCAATTTCGGAGGCAGAACTGCTTCGCTGTAAGCGTTTGCTCTGCAACGATTTCGCTTTTAGCATCGAAACGCCGGGACAGCTAGCCGGTCTTTATGGGTATTACAGTACGATCGCCACTGCCGAATTAGCCCTCAGCTATCCTACCAGGATTCAGGCATTTAAGCCCTTAGACCTCCAGCGTCTAGCTCAACAATATCTTTCTCCGCGCCACTATGCGGCCGTGGTACTCAAACCAGTCTAATCGTTAAGCTGGTGAATATAAATATCTTTTGTACCTGATAGATGTTCGGCGTTTGTCCGGGGTTCTCTGTGCTGGTGGCGCACCCTACAGGATAGATGTTGTTACATTTAGATGTTGTGCGGGTCATGCGTTTTCTGTGCTGGTGGTGCACCCTACGGGGTAGATGTTGTTATATTTAGATGTTGTGGGTCAGACCCTGCCCGGTATGAGATCATAACAAGATGCAAATGGAAAATAGAAAAATGGCAATCAAGTAATTACCAATTACCAATTACCAATTACCAATTACCAATTACCAATTACCAATTACCAGCTAAATTAACCATGAAAAATGAAATCCAGCGCACGGTTTTAGACAACGGTATTGTTGTCTTGGCAGCAGAAAATCCAGCAGCAGATATTATTGCAGCTAGGATATTCTTGCGGGCCGGTAGCCGCTGCGTTCCGTCGGAACAAGCAGGATTGTGTCACTTGCTGTCGGCGGTAATGACCAAGGGAACCGATCGCCTGTCTTCGCTAGAAATTGCCGAACGTGTAGAATCGGTGGGCGCGAGGTTGAGTGCTGACTCTACTACAGACTATTTTTTAGTCAGTTTGAAGACGGTTTCTGCGGATTTTCAAGACATTTTGGAGTTGGCGGCCCAATTGATGCGATCGCCCACTTTCCCGGAAGCTGAAGTCGAACTTGAACGCCGCATTGCCATATCGGCAATTCGTTCCCAACAAGAACAGCCATTTGCGATCGCCTTCGAGCAATTGCGGCACGTGATGTACCAAGAACATCCCTATGCTTTCTCTACCTTGGGCACGGAAGATACCATGTCCAAGCTAACTAGAACCGAGCTTGAACAGTTCCACAAAACCTATTTCCGTCCCGATAATGTAGTTATTTCTGTAGCTGGCAGAATATCGACAGAAGATGCGATCGCCCTGATCGATCGCACTTTTGGCGACTGGAAAGCGCCTTTAACGCCCCTGCCAACTTTAGCTTTATCCCCTCTCATACCTTCCCCTCAATCCGTGGTTAAGGCGCAAGATACGCAGCAATCAGTGATTATGCTCGGCTACCTCGCACCCTCTGTCAAAGATCCCGATTACGCAGCGATTAAGTTGCTGAATACTTATTTGGGTAACGGTTTGTCGAGCCGGTTGTTTGTGGAATTGCGGGAAAAGCGGGGCTTGGCTTACGATGTTTCCGCGCTCTACGCGACGCGCTTAGATGCCGCGCAGTTTGTGGTGTACATGGGTACTGCACCGGAAAATACGGCGACTGCTTTTGATGGATTGCGTACTGAGGTCGATCGACTGGCTGACACCCAACTCAGCGAGGAGGAATTGCAAGCTTGCAAGAATAAAATGCTCGGTCAATATGCTTTGGGAAAACAAACTAATTCGCAAATTGCTCAAGTTGTCGGCTGGTACGAAACTTTGGGATTGGGAATTAAATTTGACGAACAGTTTCAAGCAGAAATTGCGGCAGTTACTGCTTCTGAAGCTCGCGAAGCTGCTCAGAAATTCTTCATCGAACCGTATATTTCTTTGGTGGGGCCAGAGGCGGCGATTGCAGAGTTTGGGCTGGCGGCTGTTGGTTGAGGAAATGGGCGATCGAACTTTTCAAAAGTTCGATCGAGCGCTCATCGATCAGCATCCATCCGAAACTCAAAGGTTGCTAGGTATGAAAGACGAACAACTGATGGATTTAATTATTCAAGCCGAAGGTTTGCACGCTCAAAAACAAGCAGAAATAGAGCGAAAAAAAACGCGCATTATTAAAAGTGGAGCCGGGCGACATCGTAAGTTAACAGTGGCAGATGAAATTATATTAACTTTAGTTTCTTGGCACCAATTGCCGACCATTCCAATGTTAATAGTACAAATACGCTCGACATAAACAAACTAAAAATCAATATTTAACGAGAGAGAAAAAAATTGAAAAATCGCGCTTTGTGGCTGTTTGAAAACTGCGCTCAAACAACTACAAACGCCTCATGTTAATGGTTTGGGATTTCTCGGAGATGTCTATTAGACTTAATCTGTTATGATCCTCCTGGTCAAGTATTAGTATCTATTTTTGGACACGACTCAAGAGCCTGTTGACTGTCGCGACGGGGTGTCTGAGCCTCCATACTTGAAAGTGATCTAAGACGGGATGAGTGCCTGAGAGCTTGACCCAATCATCGCATAGAATATCTTCAATCTGGTTGGGCACCCCAGGGCGGCACCAAGCTGCCGGAACTACTACTATCTTGCCTGGGTGCGCGTTCAACCAAGCGCCCCACCAGGCAAAAGTTGAATTAGTAATAACATTAGCTCGACATCGGGTCATTAAATAAAGCTGCTGAGGAGCATTCAGGTTATCTACAAAGATCAATTCATGCCCTTGAAGGGGACGAAGAAATTCTCTGGCTAAATCGGGACGATCGGAGAAGACAAGAATGGAACCTTGGGGGTCGATCGCACTTAAGGACTGCTTGTAAAAAGAAAGCGGGTAAAGCGGGAAATATTCTCGGGTATTGTTATAGTCGGTATCGAGGCGGAGCGAAAAGCTTACACAATCCCTTTGCAAAATGTCGCCGTAGAGCTTTTCCACCTCAGTGACAATCTCGTTATTGAAAGTGTACCACTCACGTACAAGTCCCTTGTCTGAGTAATATTTTTCAGATTGAAAGTACCCTTGAATTTCAGTGTTGTCACCGATAGAAAGTGCTTCGGATGTAAAGCCAGCCTTAGGATGGGGGTCGAAATGATGAATAATCCCGGAGGGTTCGCTAGCACGCTCACCTTCGTCATTAAGGTTGAAGAGCTCATCTCCATCCCACTTAGGGCAAAAAAATTGGGTTCCCAAACGCCGTGCTGTTATTCTAAGGAATGCGTATTGAAATAATTGATTCCCGAGTCTTCCGTAGTTCCCCAACTTAGAGAAAGAAATCATTATAATTTAACTCCTATGGTTTAAGACAGCTTCCAGCAAACCTAAATCATTGTTCGATCGGGGAAAGGAAGCAAAGAGCGCCTTATACCCATGCCAAAAAAAGTTACAGTTAACGGTCATGAGACTTTAACAGAGCAGTTTTTTGGGTTCTTAGTCCTGGCAGTGTTAGGTGGCTGGCTACTCAGATGATTCTACACTGCTGCGTCAACCTACGGCAAGTAATCCGATAGTGACGGCTGGGAAAGTACGATATTTCACAGCTTCTTCAACCAAGAGTGCATCCTCATTAATCGTAGCTGATGTCCTAATTATCCAAAATTATCCGAAGATACCAGCGCTACAACCGAAAAAACTTCATCTGACTTAAATTGAACCTTTTCTGTTCCCCATCGGTCAAAATAAAGCAGACGCCCGATCGGTCTAATTTATATGTACTTCCTAAAGCAGTTTCAGATTAAAAAAGGGCTAACTCCTTGGGTAAGCGGGCTCCTCGCCGTCGGATTGCTTGCAGGAGTAGGCTACACAGCTTACAGTCAACTTACCGTCAAATCGAAACGCGACAGCAGACGCAAGGAAAAAACCGTTGCTGTAGAAAGAGTCAATTTGCCGATCGCCATTTCAGCAAACGGGACAATAGCACCCGAACGCAGTGTTAACGTCAGCCCCAAAACTTCAGGAGTGCTCAAAAGTTTGCTGGTTAAGGAAGGAGACACCGTTAAAACAGGGCAGATTCTCGCCCAAATGGATGACTCCAACCTCCAAGGCCAACTTACCCAAAATCGCGGACAACTCGCCTCCGCTGAAGCCAACCTGCAAAAATTACTCAACGGTAATCGAGTCGAAGATATTGCTGCAGCAAAGGCACAAGTAGCTGAACAACAAGCAAGTCTGGAAAAATTACTCAATGGTAATCGAACTCAAGATATTGCTGTCGCCCAAGCACAAGTAACTGAACAACAAGCGACTCTCCAAAAATTGCTCAACGGTAGTCGCAGTCAAGATATTGCTGTCGCCCAAGCACAAGTAACTGAACAACAAGCAACTCTCCAAAAATTGCTCAAGGGGAATCGCCCCGAAGATATCGCCCAAGCAAGCGCTAAACTCAGGGATGCCGAATACGCCAAAAATCAGGCATCAGAAGACTTTCAAAGAAATCAGGAACTCTACACAGCGGGAGCAATTCCTCTCCAAATTGTGAATACTTCTCGCACGGCGCGCGATCGAGCTCAAACTCAAGTCAGACAAGCTCAACAAGCTGTAGCTTTGTTGCGATCGGGTTCGCGATCGGAAGACATCGCTGCTGCGCGGGCCGCCGTTGACCAAAAACAGCAAGCTTTGGCGCTAATTCAAGCTGGTGCTCGCCCCGAAGATATCGCTGCGGGGCGGGCCGCAGTGGAGCAAAAACGGCAAGCTTTGGCCGTTGTGCGATCGGGGGCGCGATCGGAAGACATCGCCGCTTCCGAAGCAGCCGTAGAGCAAAAACAGCAAGCTTTGGCGCTAATTGAAGCTGGTGCTCGCCCCGAAGAAATCGCGATCGCCCGCGCCCAAGTTCTCTCGGCCAAAGGTAGTCTCCAAACAGTCCAAGCGTTGATTAATGATACGAAAATTCGTGCTCCTTTCAGCGGTATTGTCACTCGAAAATATGCAGATCCGGGGGCTTTTGTGACTCCGACAACGGCTGGTAGTGCGGTTTCTTCGGCGACTTCTTCTTCGATTTTGTCTTTAGCTTCCAAAAATCAGGTTGTGGCCAATGTCGCAGAAAGTAATATTGCTCAAATCCGCCTCGGCTTAAATGCGTCTATTCAAGCCGATGCTTATACGGGAAAGACTTTTACAGGCAAAGTTACTCAAATTTCACCTCAGTCGATCGTCCAGCAAAATGTTACCAGTTTTGAGGTAAAAACTTCGATTGTTGATGATGCTAAAAAACTATTGCGATCGGGAATGAATGTGAATGTGGAGTTTAAGGCGGGTGAATTGAAAGATGTTTTGGTGGTTCCGACTGCGGCAATTGTCCGCCAACAAAAGGAAACGGGGGTGTTTGTGACTGGTGGTGAAGGTGGGAAGCCGGCTTTTGTGCCGATTAAGACGGGGATGACGGTTGATGATCAGACGGAAGTGCGATCGGGCTTGAAGGGAAATGAACAAGTTTTTATTAGTTTCCCGCCCGGATTGCGGCCTAAATCTCAAAATCCATCGTCGGGCGGAATTCCGGGTTTGCAACCGGGTGGCGGAAGTCGTTTGCGTTAGGGTTTTGAATTTTTTTATTGAACCGCGAAGGCGCTAAGGGCGCGAAAAAAGAAGAAAGAAGGAAGAAGAAAGAAAGTTTTAATGGCTCATGCCCGATGCCCGATGCCCCATGCCCAATAACTAATAACATGAAATTAAAAACTCCCCCAGTTATTAACAAAATCTCAAATGTTCAAATTGTATTCATGGCGACTGAGGCGCTGTGGAATAATAAGTTGCGTACCAGTTTGACGATGCTGGGCGTGATTATTGGCATATCTTCGGTGATTGCGATTACTTCGGTGGGACAAGGGGTGCAAAAGTCTACTGAGGAACAGTTGAAGGCTTTGGGGACGAATGTTTTGTTGGTTTTATCCGGTGCTTCGCGATCGGGCGGTGTGAGTCAGGGTAGCGGTTCTGCTTCTACTTTAACTTGGGATGACGCTAGGGCGATCGGCAAACAAGCACCTGCAGTTAAGGCGATTTCCGCTTTTTTGCAGCGTCAAGTACAAGTTGTTTACGGCGGGCAAAATTCATCTACTTCTATCTTGGGAACAGATTTAAATTATCCCGATGTCAAGAACATTCAACCTCAAGCAGGACGGTTTTTTAATGAGGATGAATTGAATGCTGCTGAACCAGTTGTTGTCCTCGGTTCTAAGGTGCGAGATGAACTTTTTGGAGTCGGCGCTAATGCGCTATCGGCTGATGTTCGGATTCAGGGAGGCCGTTATAAAGTCATTGGAGTGATGGAACCGAAGGGGTCGGTAGGGGGTACCGATCAGGACGATCGCGTGTATATTCCCCTCAAAAATATGTCGGCTCGGATTGTGGGTAGAAATTCTTTGGCGGGAATTGCAATTTCTGGTTTTTGGTTGCAAACTACCGGGGAATCGGATTTAGCTGATGCTCAGTTTCAAGTGGAAAATATCATGCGTTTACGCCACAATATTTATCCGCCACAACCGGATGATTTTCGAGTGATTAATCAAGTTGATATTGTGAATACTTTTAGCAATGTGGTAGGTTTGTTTACGGTGATGGTGGTGGCGATCGCCGGAATTTCCCTGGTAGTTGGCGGTATCGGGATTGCTAATATTATGTTGGTGTCTGTTGTGGAACGCACTAAGGAAATCGGGATTCGGAAAGCTGTAGGTGCTACTAATGCAGCTATTCTGATTCAATTTATGGCTGAATCGGTTTTAGTTTCGACGGTGGGAGGTACGGCGGGTATTGGGTTGGGAATTGCGATCGCCTTTGGGGCCGCGACAACATTTAGTTTTCCGTTTGTAATTTCAGTATGGTCGATCGCAGCCGGTTTTGGGCTATCCTTTACTGTGGGCTTATTAGCTGGAGTGCTACCAGCGAGGAATGCGGCGCGCTTAGATCCGATCGCAGCTTTACGCAATGATTGAAATGAAGTAGGCGATCGCCTGTGATTGTGCCATTATCTCCGCTACAATAATCCTCATATCGTTGTTGAGAAAAGCTTTATGCCAGAAGTTGCACGATTTTACGGAATAATCATCAAAATTTTCTTTGGCGATCACCCACCTCCTCATTTTCACGCAGTTTACGGTGAGTACAACGCTTTGATCGGCATTGAGTCTTTAGAGATTATTGAAGGAGATTTACCAAATCGGGCCCAAAAGCTGGTAATAGAATGGGCTACGTTGTATCAGAAAGAACTGCTGGATATGTGGAATAGTCAAGAATTTAGCAAACTTCCACCATTAAAATAACTGGAGTTTTTTTATGAAACCTGAGCGAATTGTTTCTGCTAAAGTTATTGACGATAATACCTTGATGGTTAAGTTTACTAATCTTGAAATCAAAAAATATGACATCTCTAAGTTATTAGAGAATCCGATGTTTGCGACGTTAGGTAATCCTGGATTTTTCAGAAAATTTAAAATTGAGCCTGGTGGTTATGCACTGGTTTGGAATGAAGATATTGATCTTAGTGAATTTGAACTTTGGCAAAATGGAATTACTTGCACGGATGCGGAAATTGAGTGGTACATTGAATCTATATCAAAATCAAACGTCTGCCAATAAAAAGCAATTGTTTCGAGAGTGGGATGCTATTTCTGATGAGGAAGCTGCGGTACTAAAATCCGAGTTTGCCGCCGAAGATTTAGCTTTTGCAGAAGTCGCCTTAAGCTTCTTGCTCGTCAATTCTTACGGAAAAAACTTAGATGAACAATCTATCTGAATTAGACAAATACAAGCAAGAAATCGCAGATTTGTACACCCGCAGAAGTCAAACCTATGACAATAGCGATTGGCATTTGCAGATTGCTCACCGTCTAGTTGAATACGGGCGAGTCAGTCGCGGACAAAAGGTTTTAGACATAGCAACTGGAACAGGCCATGTGGCGATCGCAGCCGCTCAAATTGTCGGTTCTGAAGGTCGGGTTATTGGCATAGATATTTCGCCTGGAATGCTTGCTGTAGCTCGAAACAAAGCTCTAGAATTAAATCTCAACAATACAGAGTTTTTGCTAGGAGATGCCGAAAATCTCGACTTGCAAGATAATACTTTTGATCGCATTTTTTGCTCTTCTGCCTTCATTTGGATGTCTAATCTGCACGCAGCCCTCACTCACTGGCATCGATTTATCAAACCAGGGGGAATAATTGGCTTTCATGCCTTCGCCGACACCGCATTTGTAGGCGGAATTGTGACGCAGCAAGTAGCCGAAAAATACGGCATTTCCTTCAATATGAGTAAACCCACAGGCACTGTTGAAAAATGCAGAAACCTACTCGAACAAGCAGGATTTAAGGAAATAGAAATTAAGATTGAGCAAGACGGTAGCTATATAACTGTGGAAAAAGCAAAAGCAATGTGGGCTGGCAATTCCCATCCCGCCCCCGGACAATATCCGCCGCCGTTATCAACACTTTCAACCGAGCAATTAGCACAAGCCAAGGCTGAATTTGAGGCAGAAATCGAAGCATTGCAAACCCCACAAGGAATTTGGAACGATATCACCACTTTTTACGTATTTGGTCAAAAATAGCAGAACTATACTCATCCGCGTTTATCTGCGGTTACAAATTCCCAATCTGCCAGCATTGCTAGATTCAGACAATTTAAGACACTGGATTTGATCGGACGCTTTTCATCCCAAAATACGATCGACGAATAAAACTTAATTGCCGCAGGTGAATTCAAAAGCTCAAAAGTTTGACGTGCAAGTCCCTCGTTGTCAAAGCCGAGAAAGTAAACAGTATCGTCGAAAACCACAGGTTTATCAGCTATTTCACCGATCAACCTGAACTCCAATTTTTTATACAGCCCGCCGATCGCAATTTTCCAAGGTTTGAAGGTATAATCGCCCACTCCAAAAATCGCAAATCTAGGGCTGTTTTGATAAATTTTGCTTTTTCGATTATCTAGATATTGCCCGCGAGACTCCAGATATCGCCCCGTTTTAGGAGCTATGGTTTGGATATTTTCCGTTGATTCCCCAATAAATTTTTGAGTAATTAGCATATAGCGATCGGTAGCATTAATTCGATTTTGAGCAACACCTGATCCTTTGATCAGCGGAAACAGATAAGTTTCCTCAATATCAGCAACTTCTCCCAATTTATTTACAAAATAATTGTCAATTTTCCTGAATTCCATTACACTAGAACAGTCATGCTTTACACCCGATCGCCATTTCGTCCCTGAATTCACAGCATATAGATCGCTCAATTTACTAAAAGCATCTATATCCTTAACCAGGATATTGTTGTGATATCCAATTCGGTGACAGTCCGAAGTTTCTAAACTGCTAAATACATCACAGAAGTAGTTGCGCGAATCAGCGTCAAATTTGCAGAATAACAAACAAGCATCAACATTTGCATCAAAATATTTTTTAGCATCTATTGTGTAAGTTGCACAGTCAGCGAGATTGAGTTTTTGAAAATGAAGGTAATTCAATAACTTTCTAGCCGTCGAAGTCTTGCAAAGCATCGCGAGATAAGCATCCCGCTTTTGCAGCCATTGCACCGCTTGAATCAGCATCCATTCTGAGATATCAAAGTTACTCTTACCCGTGAGAGCATCTAAGCCTGTGTGATTTTGAAAGTTGTTTTTTTTAGGTAAATTTTCGCTACCAATCGTTCCTTGTTGCGAGTTTGTCACCCAAGGAAAGTTGCCGAGTACCAGCAGTCTATCTGTATATTGATTAACTAACGATTCCCAATCAAACTGAAAGAAATCTCCGTGGAAAATATCACATCTCTCATCCTGAAAAAATTGCTTATTTAGTCTGACTTCTGTTAAGTAATTTTGATTAATTTCAACCCCGATAATCTTGGCTGCAGATGGAAAAGAACGTGCAGCAGCTTCAATAAAATTACCGACACCGCACGTCGGCTCAATTATGGTGCGAGGATTGACATTAAGTTCTACTAATTTGCGGCACACCATCTCGGCTAATGTCGGCGGTGTCTGAAAATCGCCGTATTCTAGTTTTGTTTTGCGATCGTTGGAACTCATCGGTTAGATTGATAAACTGCGATAACGCCTTCCTGTTGTCCAGCACGCTCAATGACTCTTCCATACGAATTAAAAATTTAAAAGTAACTGGTGAGCTGGATATTCAGAAATAAAATTCGATACATATTCCCTAAAACTTTTTAATGTTTGTAGTAGTTTATTTTCGATATTTTTATTGAAATGAAATAACTGTTTATTATTCAAATAACCAAGAGCCACTGCTTCAATTCCCAGACAAATTGTCTCTCTATCCCATTTTAATTTATCAGGATTAGCGATCGCATATGCAATGTCTTCTGCGATGTTCACTACTATATCAACATTAGCTTCTGCATTATCCCAATAGCCGCATAAAAAATTCAAGAATATTTTTTTTCAACAAGGCTACAAGTATTTAACACTGAATATAATTGTGTATCAGCAGAGTATTTATTTGAAATACCCCCAAAAACTCGTCCTAATAGCCATGAAGGCTCATCGCCATATTGCAATTTAGATAAAGACTTTAATTCATCAAATAAGCATTGAATTACTTGATCGTTAGAATAATCCTTCAAAAAATTATCAATTTCATCGTCATCTACATCTAATATCTTTTCTTGAAAGAAGGCTTTTATCTTTTTACCTGAAGTTATCATTTAATATTTTACTCCTACATTAAGCCCTGCTTCATACATATTTACTCGTTACCAGGCTCTGCCGGGTAACGCAGATCAGGAGGCTCTGCCTCCAATTTTTACCAACGAGGCAGAGCCTCTAGACATCGGTTCCCAGGCAGAGCCTAGGAACCAGTTAATTAGCAAAAAATAGAGGGCGGGTTGACTGGTTCCCAGGCTCTGCTTGGTAACGCAGATCAGGAGGCTCTGCCTCCAATTTTTACCAACGAGGCAGAGCCTCTAGACATCGGTTCCCAGGCAGAGCCTAGGAACCAGTTAATTAGCAAAAAACTCAAAACTCACTTAATAAGCGTCTTGCAACTCGTAGAAATCAGGGGAAATGTAATCTTTCCGCAACGGCCAGCCTACCCAATCTTCGTTCATCAAAATCCGTTTCAGATTCGGATGTCCTTCGTAAACGATGCCGTACATATCGTAGGATTCCCGCTCTTGGAAATCCACTGCTTTCCAAATCCAGTAGACTGATGGCACTCTGGGATCTTCGCGGGGGATGAATACTTTGACGCGGACTTCTTCAGGCTTGGAAGCATTGTCTGTCAGCTTTGCCAAGTGGTAGACGCTGACTAAATCTTGTCCAGGGCCTTGGTCGTAGGCGCACTGGCACTGCATATAATTGAACCCGTAGGCGTACAGTGCTGTTGACATGGGAATTAAGAAGTCGCGATCGACCTTTAATATCTCCACACCCAAATTATCGGCCGCTAGTGCTTCGTGATCGAAGCCATTCTGAGTCAACCACTGGGAAGTTTTCCCAGCTTCAACGATCGCAGATTCTTGATCAGCCACGGTTTACCTCCTGTTTTTGTGCAGTCAGCAAGCCTGGTGGAACTTGCATTCCCATGGCTTCGGTGAGTTCCTTTGGTGGGGCCATCCGGCCGGGAATTGACAAATATTTGCCATCCAAAATGTCGTCTACTACCTTCATTTTGTGGGGTCTAGTGTAGTAGCGGTGCGTTGGTAGCAAGTTGCCACGTTCTTGCATGGAATCGTTGGCGATTTTTTTCCGCAGTTTGATAATTGCATCAATAATCGCTTCTGGACGCGGGGGACAACCTGGGATGTACACGTCTACGGGGATCAGTTTGTCAACGCCTCTGACTGCTGTGGGGGAGTCTACGCTGAACATTCCGCCCGTAATCGTGCACGCGCCCATCGCGATCACGTATTTGGGTTCGGGCATTTGTTCGTACAGCCGCACCAAAATGGGGGCGTACTTCATGGTGATTGTGCCGGCGGTGATTAGCAGGTCGGCTTGTCGTGGGCTCGATCGAGGTACTAAGCCAAAGCGATCGAAGTCAAAGCGCGAACCAATCAAAGCTGCAAATTCGATGAAGCAGCAAGCCGTACCGTAAAGCAGCGGCCACAGGCTGGAAAGTCTCGCCCAGTTGTACAAATCATCAACCGTAGTCAGGATGATGTTCTCTGAGAGTTGAGACGTCACTTCAGGTCGAAGAGCCGGATTGACAATTAGCGATTTTTGTGAGTTGTCCGAAGTTAAGACCATTCTAAGGCTCCTTTGCGCCAAGCATATACAAGAGCTATAACGAGGATCGTAATGAAAAACAAGGCTTCGATAAAAGCCAAGAGTCCTAGTTGGTTGAAAGCAACCGCCCAAGGATAGAGGAAGACTGTCTCTACATCAAAAATGACGAAGACCAGCGCGAACATATAATATCGGATGTTGAATTGAATCCAGGCTCCGCCGATCGGCTCGACACCAGATTCGTAGGTAGTCCGTCGGTCGTAGGGACGACTTTTGGGCCGCAGCACCTTAGACGCCGTGAGGGCGAGGATAGGGACTAGGCTGGAAATTAACAGAAAACCTAAAAAATACTCGTAGCCGCTAAGTGCAAACACAGTGAATAATTACTGCCTCTGTGAAAGGGTTCTGTAACTTGTCTTTACGTATTATATAGATTTTTTGTGACTGAAATTACGACTTGGTTGAGATAAATCGTCCATATTCTGCAATAATTTTTAATGTATATTTTAATCTTGTAACTGCCTGTCGAAGACGGGCGGCTGCCTGTGGACGCGCTCGATCGACCACCACCGACGCTTTGTGTCAAACATCCTTGCGGTGTGCGGTGGCATCGGCGGTTGACACGGGAAACCTCGAAGACGAATAAGACCGTCCTAATCTGAGTTTTAGTTGGAAGCCCCAACTGCTGCGAAGTTTAGCTGAGGTACTTCACGGTCAGCTAGCCTATTCTTTTGGATTTATGAGCGATCCAGCCACTGAGACTAAAACCCTCGATCGGCACGAGTGCCGCGCCTGCGGCTACGTCTACGATCCGAAAAAGGGCAATCCTAAAATTGACATTGCCCCGGGCACAGCTTTTGAAGATTTGCCGATGACTTGGGTATGTCCCGTTTGTGCGGCGCGCAAGTCAATGTTTCAAAATCTCGGTCAGATGGAAGGGGTATCGGGATTTAAGGCAAATCAGCGTTACGGTGTCGGTGTCAACGGCATGACTGAAGGTCAGAAAAGTTTGCTGATTTTTGGCGGCTTGGTCGTTGGTTTTTTGTTGTTACTTAGTATGTATGGTTTGCAGTAAAACGATTGTGAGATTTTGGCAACGAATTGTAATGTTATTGGCGGCTGCGCTCATCTGTACGAGTTGCAGCACGATCGGTTCTGTGAGTTACAACCCCTGGCAGGTGATTGCCTTGCCCACGGAAGCTAATTTGCAGGATATTGCCTTTACGGGCAATTCTCAGCACGGCTGGGTGGTGGGTTCTGAGGCGACTTTGTTTGAAACCTCCGATGGCGGTACGAACTGGAAGCCGATCGCCCTGGATATCGACGATACTAGGTCGCGTTTTGCATCGGTGAGTTTTTCGGGTTCCGAAGGCTGGATTGTTGGTCAGCCTTCAGTTTTGCTTCACACAGAAGATGAAGGCAAGTCTTGGACGCGGATTGCTTTGAGCTCTCAGTTACCGGGTTCTCCGAGTACGATCGCCGCTTTGGGCCCGAATTCGGCAGACATGACGACCGATGTGGGCGCAATTTACCGGACTACTGACGCTGGTAAAAATTGGAAAGCGATTGTGCAAGATTCCTTTGGAGTCGTTCGCAATATCAACCGTTCTGAAGATGGGCAATATGTTGCGGTGTCCTCGAAGGGAAATTTCTATTCTGTCTGGAAACCGGGACTGGATGCTTGGGAACCTCACAACCGCAACAGTTCTCGCCGCCTTCAGAATATGGGCTTTACCAAGGACGGGCGTTTGTGGATGATCGCCCGCGGCGGTCAGATCCAGTTTAGCGATGCCTCCGAGGCTGAAGGTTGGGGAAAACCGTTTTTTCCCGATCGCAAGGCGAGTTGGGGTTTGCTAGACATGGCTTACCGAACCGATAATGAAGTTTGGGTAGCTGGTGGCGGCGGCAATTTGCTGTGCAGTTTGGACGGCGGCAAAACTTGGCAAAAAGACCGCGAAGTTGAGGATGTTCCTGCTAATTTTTACAGGATTGTCTTTATGGGCCCCGATCGCGGATTTGTGATCGGTGCCAACGGCACTTTGCTGAAATATCAAGGTTCAGCGCAAGCTGCTTGATAGTAGAATAGTAATAGAGATTGTCTGTCGATTTGTTGTTGAAAGGAGGATTCTAAATGGCTGGTACAACCGGAGAACGTCCGTTTGGGGACATTATTACAAGTATCCGTTATTGGGTAATTCACAGCCTGACTATTCCAGCTTTGTTTGTTGCTGGATGGCTGTTTGTGCAAACGGGTTTGGCTTACGATGCTTTCGGAACTCCTCGCCCCAACCAGTATTTCACACCGCAGCGTGAAGAAGTGCCGATTATCTCAGATCGCTTTGAAGCGAAGAAACAAGTAGATCAGTTCATTAACGCCAAGTAATTTAACAAGGATCTGGAAAAATGACGAGCAGAACCCCAAACAACGAGCCAATTTCGTATCCGATTTTTACGGTGCGTTGGTTGGCCGTTCATACTTTAGGTGTCCCAACAATTTTCTTTTTGGGCGCGATCGCAGCGATGCAATTTATTCAACGATAGGAGTTTACAATGCCTGAACGCGTTCCTAATCCCAATGAGCAGCCTGTTGAGTTAAACCGGACTTCGCTTTATTTGGGTTTGTTAATGATTTTTACCCTGGGTATTTTGTTCTCCAGTTATTTCTTTAACTAACTGGTGTCTGAGTTTGTTTTCGATAATTCGATCGAATTTGTTTAACTGTGAATTAGTGAGGTGATGGCTATGTCTAGTGGTGGCAAAATTCCTTTGTGGCTGGTAGCTACTGTCGCTGGTCTCGGTGCTCTGAGCATTTTGAGTCTTTTCTTCTACGGTGCTTATGCCGGTTTGGGTTCTTCGATGTAAGGAGAATCTGGCGTATTTTATGCCTCTAACCCCCCTTGAAAAAGGGGGGTTTTAATTATAGCAACTGCGAAGGCGGTTGTTATATCATATCAATTCCGGCTGCACCGGAATGACAAGCGAGGACACGGCAGTGCCGTTTCCCTACCAGGATCCATTGTAGGGAAACGGCACTGCCGTGTCCTCATTTCGGGTAATATGAATTTCGATGAAACCGGAAATGATATAACTCCGGATTTGTGGTTGCTACAATAGCATGAGGTATTGGTATGTACTATTTGCTTAGCTATGACTATTGTTACTGCAAAACGCTTTATTATAGCTGAATATCACCGCCTAGGTGAGTTGGGGTTTTTTGAGTCGCACGAGCGGGTAGAGTTGATTCGAGGAGAAATTGTATTGCTGCCAAAAAATACAACATTACACTCGGATTGTTATGCTAATTTGGTTGATTCTTTAGTTATACTTTTGGGCGATAGCGCGCTCGTGCGGGGACAAAAACCGATTATTTTGACGGATGATACGGAACCTCAGCCGGATGTGGTGGTTGCTAGAAATCGAGCTGATGATTATTTGTCTTCTGAGCCACAACCTGCGGATATTTTGTTGCTAGTTGAGATTGCTGATGCGACTTTGAGTTACGATCAGGGGAAAAAAATATCGGTTTATGCTGAAGATGGCATCTCGGATTACTGGATATTTAACTTAGTTGATAATTGCCTGGAAATTTATAACGATCCGTATCAAGATAGTCAAGGTAGGTTTGGTTACAGGTTGAGAAGAATTGTTTTGCCGAATGAGACGGTAGGAATTATGGGTTTTCCAGAATTTTCTCTGGATTTGTGGAGTATATTTTCGATGCAGGCTGATGTTTAATCGGATTGAGGTGTACCATAAGCACCTAGCCCCAAAATCGATCGCCCGACGCGACAATCTCCCACTCTTAGTGGGCTCAATTGTGAAAATAGCCAAAACTTGCGAGTAGAATGATGCAAGAGCCGATCGCTCGATCGTAGTCCACAGCGAAATATGACCCCACCGCAGCCACCCCGCAAACCTCAAACCGTCTTGGGTGCAATTACCCAAGCAGTCCAGACTATTGCCAAGGTTAACTTTAACCAGCTAGCGCTAAAACCGAATGCCAAAGTACCCGAACTCTGGGTACAAGACGCCGGCGCTGCAAAAGCTGAGGTTTATCCGCTATTGGGCGATCGATATCTGTTAGGTCGATCGTCCAAATCTTCTGATATAGTCGTTCGCAATCCCGTTGTCAGTCACATACACTTATCTCTGTCGCGAGATACTCGACGGCGAACTCCTTTTGTGATCAAAGATGAAGACTCTACCAACGGCATTTACTGCGGCAAAAGGCGAGTTCAAAGTATGTCCCTGCGTCACGGAGACGTGTTCACTTTAGGCCCGCCGGAACTAGCCGCCGCTGTCAGAGTTCAGTACGTAGATCCGCCGCCTTGGTATTTGGAACTTGTGCGTTACAGCTTTTACGGCGTCAGCGGAATCACCGCTTTGATTGCGGTGTTGGTAGGTATGGAATCGACCAAATTTCAAGTGCGGCCTCTACCGAGAAGTATCAATGGCCCCGTGATTGTTTACGCCCGCGACGGGCAAACTCCGCTGCGTCCTCCTCTGAATAACGCTCACTTAGAATTAAAGCGATTGCAGGATTTTTCGCCTTATTTATCCAAGGCGGTACTGGCTTCAGAAGACAGCCGCTACAATTGGCATTTGGGGGTAGATCCTCTCGGGGTTTTGCGGGCGCTTTTGACCAATGTACGCGGGGGAGGAATTCGCGAAGGCGGCAGCACTCTGACGCAGCAGTTAGCGAGGAGTTTGTTTCGAGATTATGTGGGAACTCAAGATTCGGCTGGACGCAAGTTGCGGGAAGCCGTAGTTGCTTTGAAACTGGAGAATTATTACAGCAAAGATGAGCTGTTGCTGACTTATTTAAATCGCGTGTTTTTGGGAATTGACCTTTACGGTTTTGAGGATGCTGC
Source organism: Cyanobacteria bacterium VAR_87_metabat_62 (assembly GCA_031427135.1). Taxonomy (GTDB): domain Bacteria; phylum Cyanobacteriota; class Cyanobacteriia; order Cyanobacteriales; family Microcoleaceae; genus Microcoleus. The sequence goes on from JANPMV010000031.1 coordinate 34,405, forward strand.
TCGGTTTTATTTTGGCAAGTCGGCGAAGGATTTAACCTTGTCGGAGGCGGCGACTTTGGCGGGCATTTTGCCAGCGCCAAACAGTTTTAATCCGATTCAAAATTATAAGTTGGCTGTGCAGTATCGCGATCGGGTGATCGAACGAATGCGGGCGATGGGGACGATTTCTCAGGAAGAAGCCGATCGCGCGAGGCGATCGCGAATTGACATCAATCCCAAAGCTCGCCAATATCTGCAAAGTACGATCGCTCCTTATTTCTACAATTATGTGTTTGACGAATTGGAGTTTTTGTTAGGAGCACAGTTAGCCAGAGAAGGCAATTTTATTGTAGAAACAGGTTTGAATCCCAGCCTGCAAAAAGTAGCAGAAAGCTCCCTCAAAAATGCTGTAGAAAATGCTGGAGCAAGTGCAGGTTTTTCTCAAGGAGCAGTGGTAACTCTCAATACTACAACCGGAGAAGTCTTAGCTTTAGTTGGGGGCGTAGATTATTTGCAAAGTCAGTTTAATCGGGCGACGCAAGCTTTGAGACAGCCCGGTTCTACATTTAAGATTTTCACCTATGCAGCAGCCCTAGAACGCGGAATACCGCCTAGCAAAACTTATTCTTGCGAGCCGCTTTCTTGGGGCGGACAAAGTTACAACGGCTGCGAAAGAACCAGTGGCAGTGCTGATATGTATCGGGGTTTAGCACAGTCCGAAAATGCAATTGCTTTGAGAGTGGCACAACAAGATGTCGGTTTAGACAATGTAGTGGGAATGGCCAGACGTTTGGGGATTACATCTCCACTGAATTCGTCCCCTGGTTTGGTTTTAGGTGAAAGTGAAGTTAACGTATTGCAATTAACGGGTGCGTTCGGGGTTTTGGCTAACCGGGGTTTGGGCAATCGCCCCCACGTAATCAAGCGAATTATTGACAGCAGCGATTGCAAAGATCGAAATGATTTTAACAGTTGCCGGGTGATTTATGACTATCAAAAAGATGGCGTTGCCAACCGGCAGTTAGTTTCTGAAGGTGTAGCGGATACGATGACTGATATGCTGCAAGGTGTGGTGCGGGGAGGTACGGGCAGCAGTGCTGCTTTGGGGTTGGGAGAAGCTGGAAAAACTGGCACGACTAATGATAATAGAGATTTGTGGTTTGTTGGTTATATTCCGAGTCAGCAACTCGTGACAGGAGTTTGGTTGGGAAATGATGATAATTCTCCGACAGGGGGAGGTAGTGCAAATGCTGCTCAGTTGTGGGGGGAGTATATGCGGCAGGTAGCGCGTTAAGTTATTAGTCAGTTGTCATTAGTCATTAGTCATTAGTTAGTAGTCATATCAAATGCGGTAGCCTCGGAATTAATATTACCCACAGTCAGGACACGGCAATGCCGTGTCCCTACAATTAATCGGGGTAGGGAAACGGCACTGCCGTGTCCTCCGTTGCTATGATTCCGATGCAACCGGAATTGATATCATTAGTCATTTTACTCATGACTAATGACTACAGATGCAATATCTAAATTCACTCTACAGTTTGATAAACAGGCCGACATCCAGACAATGTTTCGTGCAAATTGACGACATTTCCGATTACTGCGATCGCCGGTGCCGCAAATCCAGTCGCCTCAACTTGCTCTACAATTGTACCCAAAGTCCCGATCAATTCTTCTTGTTCCGGTCGCGTTCCCCAGCGCACTAAGGCTATGGGGGTTTCTGCACTCAATTCGGCTGCTGTTAACTGGTCGATAATGTGAGGCAAATTGTGGATTCCCATGTATACTACAATGGTTTCGGAGCCGCGGGCGATCGCCTGCCAATTTACTTCCGGCCGATATTTTCCCGCTGATTCGTGACCGGTGACAAAGGTGACTGACGAACTGTACGAGCGATGTGTTAAAGGAATTCCCGCGTAGGCAGGAGCCGCAATCCCAGAAGTTACACCGGGGACGACTTCTACTGACACTCCAGCTTTTACCAACTCTTCCATTTCTTCGCCGCCGCGCCCGAAGATAAACGGATCGCCGCCTTTGAGACGGACTACGATCGCATTATCTTGAGCTTTTTCGATCATTAGCTGAGTTGTTTCGTCCTGCATTAACGAGTGACGGCCTTTGCGTTTTCCGGCATCAATTCTTTCTGCTTGCGGGTTGATTGCTGCCAAGATTTGAGGGCTGACTAAAGCGTCGTAAATCACTACATCGGCACACTCTAACAGAGCTTTTCCCTTCAAGGTCATCAAACCCGGATCTCCAGGCCCCGCACCCACTAAATACACTTTGCCTAAAGACATTTTTCTTGCTTCCTTTACGTCTTCTTTGCCTCTGCGGTTCATTTTTGAATTAAATCCGCGATTAAGTCTGCTAATTCTACACTTGCGCCTAGAGGATTTGCCAGATGAATTTCCGCCTCGGGAAATTGCTGCTTTAGCTGTTCGACATTTTTGGCGATCGCATCTGTGATTCCTCCATTAAATAAGAAGTATGGCACAATGCCGATTTGCTGCTGTCCACCACGAACTAAACTCTCAATTTGTGATTCCAAACTCGGCTTTACTGACCAATAAGCTGTCAACGCACCAAGTTTACTAGCGATTTCTTCAACAGTCGAGTTGCCTCCGGGGCGACGGCTACCGTGAGATAGTAAAATCCATTTGGGCGAGCCGAAATTGGGGATAAAAGCCACCTCTTGCATCTGAGTTTTTAGCAAGTTTGTTAAGCCTGCTTCCTGGGAACCTAAATGCGGGCGTAGTTCTATTTTGAGCTTGTCACCAAAAGTTTTTTGTGCAATTTCCACCTCTGCCGGTATGTCTTCGGCGACGTGAACACCAGGTAATAAAAATACGGGCAGAATTTGCAATTCTGTCAGTCCGATGGAGAGAGTACGATCGCCCAAACTGCAAATTTGTTCGTGCAGCGGCGCGGGGCCGAGTTCTAGGGTAGCGGTTGCGACTGTCACGGACGAGTCAGCCAAATTTTGAGACAGCAGTTGAGCTAGGTTTTCCAAAGCTAGTTGGGGTCTGGGGTCGCGGCTGCCGTGAGAAACTAATAAGTAAGTCGATCGCAATTTCAATATGGATTTTGTGTTAATGGTCGATCGGGATGTTGAATGATATCAATTCCGGCTGCGCCGAAATGATATAGAGGACACGGCAGTGCCGTTTCCCTACCGCGATTTATTGTAGGGACACGGCACTGCCGTGTCCTAATCTCGGGTAATGTTAATTCCGATCCAACCGGAGTCAATATGATTCTAACATCTCGAAGCCGAAACTCCTAAAAAAATAGAACGCCGAAATCGCCGACTTCTTTAAGAAGTCGGGGATAATAGTTGCCGAATATTCTGATTAACCTTGAGGAGTCGGATCGGCGACGTACTTGAAAGTAGGTTCAGAGTTCAAAGCATTTGGCTGGTCTTTGCCATCACTAGACAAGTTGAAGAAAAGATCCACTGTGGAATCTGGCGCGATATTTCCGAACATCGGATCGGTAAGTTTGCCCATAGATTGCAGAGCATTCATGAACATTTGAGTGTGGGAAATTTCCCGAGTCAGCAAGAAATGCAGCGTCTTTTTAGTTCCGGCATCCGGCGCTAGCTTAATCAATGCTTCATAGGTTTGGCGAGCTCCTGCTTCCGCACCGATATTTGCGCGCAAATCGCGGACGACATCGCCGCCTTCGTTGACATAAGCAGCAGTCCAAGCTTGACCTTCGCTGTCCAATAAGTGCGGGCCTACGCCACGAACTGCAAACAAAGTGCTTTTGTAAGCTTCTGTTTGGTCAACGTTTTTGGTGTGAGATTCAATTAGTTTACCAACCATTTCTAAGTGGCCGAATTCTTCGATCGCAATATCTTGGAGCATATCCTTAATCTCTGCATTTTCACAGTGAAAGGATTGCACCCAGTATTGCAGAGCTGCTGTTAGTTCTCCAGTGGCTCCGCCAAACTGTTCTAGCAGCAATTGGGCAAAACGTGGGTTGGCTTCGTCTACTGTCACCGGAGACATTAGTTGCTTTTTGTGAAAAAACATCGATCGATACCTCTCTTTAGTTCGGTTGTTAGAGTCGTCAGATTGCAGACTTGTAGCAGTGTTCACGCTTCAGAATCCATTGTGCGACAAGCGGTCGCACTAAACCTCGGTCGCTGGATACATCTAACAGGACAGATTTCTCTGCTTTCAGATAGATTTTAAATATGAAAGTTTACTTATTTAATAGGTAGACAAAATTACAATTTAGCACCTAGACTATTGTCGCACTCGGTTAGTTTTGCTGACAAGGCATCGAGGTGGCGCACCCACTGAACGCCACCAACCCAACTGCGAGACGGGAGGTGTCCGATTGGTGCTTTTTGAGTAAATTTAATCTGTCCTGAAGTAGTAGCTGAGTTGTATGTCGGCCAGTTTACCCGATCGCAAAATCGGATATAATCTCCCTTGACGCTTTCGTAAATCTGCTTTTGGACGCTGAAGCCAAACCGACCTTGACTGTAGTGCACCCAAAGGCGATCGACTATTTGCAAATCTTCGCACGGTAGCTGGTTAATTTGCCTGATTTCTAGCAGAGTTCCCGGTTCCAGCGACAGAGATTGACACATCAGAAGCCAAGTTTCGCGATCGGCTTCTTTCCACTTTTTGTTTGACAAAAAGTCTCGTAGTTTGGTATAATCAACTCCGCGTTCAGAAATCAGACTCAAATCCAGACTTGAACTAACAGATAAGGATTGTGCGGGTAAAATGGGAGGATCGGGAGTTTGCGACGCGGTGAAATCTGCGGGATTTTCAGTATTAGTGAGAGTAGGGACGATCGGCATTTTCGACAAAAGCAAAGCTCGATCGCGCTTATCCAAAGCTGCATTGATATCTTGCAAAACTTCCGCAGCAAAACCGTACCGCTGATTGAGATGAGTTTGCAGCAATTTATCTAGAATTTCACCTAACTCGTCGCTAATACTCGTATTTTTGGGAACAAAATCCCGCCACCACCAGCGTTCCGTATTATAGTCGTACATATCTAAGGGAGGAACTTGCGTCATCAGGCGAATGCAAGTAACACCAAAACTGTAAAGGTCGCTAGCTGGAAATACTTTACCGCGCATTTGTTCGGGTGCTACATAATCTTGACTGCCGATGAGTGTTGCTGGACGAAGTATCGCTGTTTCAGTCATCAGTTTGGCAATGCCGAAGTCGATCAATACGGGTTTGCTGTCCGATTGGCGGCGAATAATATTTTCTGGTTTGATATCGCGATGAATGACGCACTTATCGTGGATGAATTGCAATACGGGCAATAAGTCTTGCAGCAGTTGCCAAATTTGAGATTCCTCGTATATGCTTTCGTCTAATTCTTGTTTGAGAGTCGGGCCTTCTATAAACTCTTGAACTAAATAAATCTGGCTTTCTTGTTCAAAGCAGGCTAATAAGTTGGGAATTTGCGGGTGTTTTCCGAGATCGTCTAAACGGACGGCTTCTTGATGAAATAATTCGACTGCTTTCTTGAAGATTTCGGGATCGCGATCGTAAAAATGAAATTGTTTGACTGCGCAGCGGGGATGAGATGGAATGTCTTCGTCGAGTGCGAGGAAAGTTGTGCCAAATCCGCCTTTACCTAAGAGTTGAATCGGGCGATATCTCTGTCTGAGTAACAGGTTAGATCCGCAGTTTGAGCAATTTTCTGCGGTGTCGGAGTTTTCGGGGTTTTGACATTCTGGGTTGAGACAGTAAGTCATAGGATTTTAGATTTTAGGTTTTTTTTAACGAACCGCGAAGGCGCGTTCCCCGCAGGGGTTCCCGAAGGGTAGGGCGCGAAGGAAGATGGAAGATGGAAGATGAAGGATACAAGGTTATTTTAATGTGCTGGCGGAAATCGGGAGACTGCCAGAGTTGTTGAGCTCGGACTACAGGCTTTTTGGGCGGGATTTTTTGCCGATCGCCCTTGGCGGAAAATTTTGCTAAAGTCTTACTGTATCTGAAGTCTGAGGCTATTTGTATCTATCTGATTTTGGGACGCTCAGAGATATTCAAAAATATTTTTGCTTTACCCCTAGACTTGTACTAATATGTGATGCTATAGTTACAAATGTTATGGCGAGTGTAGCCAAGTGGTTAAGGCAGTGGTTTGTGGTACCACCATTCGTGGGTTCAATTCCCATCATTCGCCCTTTTAATTTTAGACTGTTTGATGAGCCAAGAGGGCGGGCACGGGGGCACCGCCCCTACAAGAGTGTTCTCAAAGGTTTTAGGCGATTGTTGACACCAATGTGTCTGCACAAGTTCCGATGTGCTACTCTAAAATCTCGAATCAAAAATCAGAAATCAAAATATGCCATCTTTAGTAGCAGAAGATTGGGGATATAAGTTTAGTGGCGATCGCACAATTAGTAAGTTTATTGGTCAAGTTGAAGGAGAATCGGCTTTAGCCAAATATTGCGATTGGGAGTGCAGGGATCGTGCGGAACTTTTGATGTCGGAGATAGCCGGCGAATCTCACAATCTTTTTTATGTGCGCCGCCAAAAGGTAAATGAAAGATTTTCGGAAGAGGAAATCTGGGAGTTGATTCTTGCTACGGATGGAGACGGTTTTGAATTACCTCAATTGCTACAAAAAGCCGATCGTACTTTGCGCTTACTAGCAACTGTACGCTGCGAAGATGGTATCGGTGGCTTGAAATTGCTGGATGCTGGTTTGGTGGCGGTTCCGAGAGGGAGAAAAGATGGGTATGTTTTGCCGGTTCAGTTGCGACTTGTGGCTAAAAGTCGTAGCGTAGCGGGGCGTCAGCCATCGCCAATTCCGGTAAAGTCGATCGCCCGCGTCCAACAAATACCATTCTGGGACGACAGACACATACCGACTACTGAACAATTAAAGGTTTGGCACACTTTTTTAAATGTTGAAAAACGTATCGCCGAAGCGCGTCAATTTTGCGTACCTTTCCGAGCTCACAATTACGGTTCTGGCTTCAAAATCGTTACTTTTGAAATCGATCGCAATTCGGCAACTCTTGACGGCTACGATGAAAATCCCTTGCAAGTAGGCGACTTTCGCGAAAGGCTAAAAAAGGCCAGAAATGAAGATATTATTTTGTTTGATTCGCCGCCGGGAAGCAGAAGCAGTCGCGATGGCGAGACATTGGGTAGCATTACCGAAATTGATTTTGACTCTGGTAAATTGCGGATTAAGTTAGATGTTGATTTGGGCGATCGCCTAGCGGGCGGTATATATAAGATTCCCAAACAAGGATTTTTATATTTTGAGGCGGCTGGCGATATCAGTCAAATCGAACGCAAGAAAAAAGCTTTAAAAATGCTGACAGATGGACGCGCTCAAAATCCCTATTTGAGTGAGTTTTTATTCGACTCTTCTCAGGCGAGAAGTCCGGACAAATTGATTAAATTGGATCGGGAAAATCTCTTAAATCCCAATGCGAATGACGACCAACTTGCGGCGGTAGAAACGGTGCTTTCGGCGCGGGATTTGATTCTAATTCAAGGGCCGCCGGGAACGGGAAAAACGACTGTGATTGCGGAAATCTGTTATCAAATTGCCCGTCAAGGTGGCAAAACTTTGATTGCTTCCCAAGCTAATTTGGCTGTAGATAATGCTTTGAGTCGGTTAGTTCACAATCCGGCGATTCGGGCTTTGCGGAAGGGAAAAGCTCATAAGGTGCAGGAAGAAGGGCAGCCGTTTTTGGAGGAAAATGCGATCGGCACTTGGCTGCAAAATACGGCGGCTGATTGCGAACAAAAGCTCTCGCAACGTCTGACTAATGTCAAGTCTTTGCAGCGGTTGTTGGCAGAATCTGACCGATTTACAGCTTATTTTGCCGTCGAAAAAGCTTTTTTCAATGAACTAAAACACTTGCACGAAAGTAAGGCAAATTTTGAGGAAAAGTGGAACGAACAAACAAAAAACTATGAAATAATTTTAACCGATAAAAGTGAGATTGAATCTGTTGTTTCCGGGCTGGTAAATCTGCTGGATGCGCCGCAGGTTGACTGGGAATCTCCAGAAGTTGCCGAGTTTATGCCCCGACTAAAACCGTATTCTGAAAACAATGTTTTAGTCGAAAATTTTATGGCAAATGTACGAATTTGTGCTAGCAATGCTATTCAAATAGGTTTCGATCGCCCTGCTTGCGGTGCGTTTGGGATTGCGGTTTGGCTGCGGGAAACTGTAGCAGCGCAAATGTCGGAATTTAAGGTGGCATTCGATCGCGCTGATGATGTTTGTGACGCTATGTCAACGGTTGTGGAGTCGTTGCGGCTGTCGCGCCAGATGTCGGATGCGGTGAATCAGCTACAATTGGGCGATCGGCAAAATCAGACACACCGCCACAATCTCGAACAGAAAATCAAGAATTTGGAACTGCGAAAAACGGAAATTGCCGCCGTTGTTGTCGCCGTTGCAGAATGGATTGAGACTGCGGATACGGGACTTTATGAAGTTGTGAAATCTTGCTGGGAAACGGGCGCGATGCTGACTGATGATATGGTAGAATTGCCCGTGGGATTGTTGAAAATTGCCCGATCGCTCAAATTGCCGATCGTCCCGCCCAAATGCAAGATTAATTTACCCGATTTAGATCGGTTGCGAAACGCGGTATCCCACGAAGCAAACGGCGGTTTTAACGACATCCAAGGGCAGCAATTCCGGTTTAGCGAGTTTTTGCACCTAAATTTGAGTCAAACGCCGATCGTGCTCGCTGCGGGCGATCGTACGCAATGGCAACAACTAGCCAGAGACTTCGCCAGCTATTCCCAAATCAGCCCAAGTCAGCGCAAATTTATTATCGAAAAAACTGCCGCTTTCTTAAGTAACATCCAACAATTTTATAGTGAATCATTGCAGCCAAATCAGATCCAGACTACCTTCGATCGCCTAGTCAAAGAATTGCTGCACAGCATCCTCGCAAACGCCCGTCAGTGCATCGTTCCCCTCAAAAATGAAACCGACCAACAACTAATCAAACAGCAGCAGCTATTAGATAAAATCGGTCAAACCGTGAACCAGCAGCAAATATCCGCCGCTAAACTTCAGGTAGAAACAGCGCAGCAAGAGGCCAACTTAAAAATTAGCGAAGTTACCAATCTATTGCAAGCAATTGTCCAACAGCCAAAAGTACCGGAAAAGTTACGAATTTTAGCCGAACAATATCTCGCCCAAAAATCGAATATTTGGGAACAACCGCAGCATTTTGTCAAGCAAGTTGAGGTATGGAAAGCTAGCACAATTGGGCTTGAAAAATCCGTTGCTGACTTAGATGCTTTTGGAATTTTAGAGATTATCAAAACCACGCTTGATGAGCATTTATCTCCGCTGCAAACAGCGGCTGCAACTTCGCAGCAACAACTCGCCGAACTTCAAACAGAATTAAGCGAAATTACGGCTCAACTGAAACAGCAACAGCCAGCACCAACATTAGTTGCTGAGAGGAATTGGTGGGAGTCAACATGGCAAAAAGTTCCTGAACAATATGGGCCAGAAGTTCCCGATACAGGATTGTTCAGCATCGATTTTTTAAGCAAAATTAAGCGTCTGTTCAAAACTTGGCAGCGAAAATTAGAACAAGAAGAAACAGCCCTAAATCGTTCTCAAAACTTTGTGACTGATTGGATTCAGAAACTTCGCAATCCATCCGAAAAAGACCGCAACGATTTAAAGCAAATTTATATCGACAATGCTAACGTAATCGGCATTACTTGCGTGCAAGCTGCTAGCTTTGATTTTACTAAAAACTTCCCCAGTTTTGATGCAGTCATCATTGACGAAGTTAGCAAATGTACGCCGCCAGAGTTATTAATTCCCGCTTTGAAAGGCAGAAAGTTAGTATTAGTGGGCGATCACAGGCAATTGCCGCCGATGTTTAATCAAAGTACGATCGACGATATCGCCGAAGACATCGGCTGTACCGGAGACGAACTTAGTTTCGTCAAAGAATCGCTGTTCAAAGTATTGTTTGAAAATGCTAGCGACAGCATCAAAAAAATGCTGACAACTCAGTATCGAATGCACCCGCAAATCATGGGCGCAATCAATCAGTTTTACCAGCAAAAACTCAACTGCGGCATTCAGGAAGCGGATATCAAGCGCGCCCACAACCTCGCAGGCAAAATCATTCAGGAAAACAATCATATCCTGTGGATCAAAACGCCCGTGGGACAAGGGTTTGAAGAGGGAAAACAGGGTACTTCGCGGTTGAATGTGAGGGAGATTGATGCGATCGAGCTTTTGTGCGAGCAGATGGAGGCTGCTTGGCGGCCCAAATGTGCGATCGGCGAACCGCCCAAAGAAATAGGAATTATCACCTTTTACGGCGCTCAATTGAACGCAATCAAAGATAGAATTGCACCCGAAAAATTTCCGTCTTTGAGCATCCGCACTGGTACGGTTGACATATTTCAAGGCATGGAAAGACCTGTAATTATTGTCAGCACAGTGTGCAATAATATTAGGGGCGATATCGGATTTGCTAAGGAACCAGAACGGGTGAATGTGGCATTTTCCCGCGCTCAAGAATTGCTGATAGTTGTCGGCTGTCACGATTTATTTACCCAACAAACAGGTACTGTCGGCAAAATGTATCAGGAAGTTTCAAAAACGGTGCGTCAGTGTGGAGGTTTTGTAGATGTTGCTAGCATCCTCAACTAAAGAAATTGACTCAAATTTAAGTTCGCTAGCGGCACAAATTGAGCAACAAAATCCGGGTTTGTCAGTTTTGGTGGCGCGTCAATTCCGCTTTGCAATCCGCCAAACTCCGCTGGAGGTGACAGTTAGCGAACCTCGCGAGTTTAACGTGTTGGAAGAGTTCATTTTGCGCGCTGGCGTTGAGTTTGAACCTGCGCCAACTTTGAAGGAATTGGCGGATTTGCTGGGGTTAGACGAGATTTTTGTGAAGACTGCGGCGACGAATCTGGTTAGTTTGGAAATCTTAGATGTGTCTGAAAATGGCAAAATTGCTATCGCCCCGCAAGGCAGAGATTTTTTCGATCAAGGTGCCGTTAGTCGATCGCAAATCCAATCAATTTATGCCATCTCCGATCCTTTAAATCAAACTCTCACCTTTAAACTCGATGGTTTAGCCGCAGAATCGCTCAACCTACCAGATTTAGCAGATTTAGTATCCCTCAAACATCAAATTTCCGATTTTGCGGATTTAAGTATAGCCGAAATCCAGCCATTAATTCAAGCTTCCGGCTTAGGAATGCACGCCCCAGACAACGGCAAAATCGTGTCAAAGTGTGATGTCGTCGGCGATGATTTAGATATTTGGCAAACAGTTTCGATTTTTGTGTTGCTAAGTGCGATCGACAATAAAACAACTATTCAAGTTCGACAAGGAGAGCAAATATTAGAAGCAGCATCAAACTTGCTAAACGAACTCGAATCGCAACAAAAATTTTCATTAAATGACTTGTGTAAATTACCAGGAGATGTTATTTTGGAAGAATCCGAAATAATCCCCACTCCCAAAACTCGGAAACCGACATCTAAGAAGAAACCCAAGGAAACAAAGACATGATAGAGGATACGGCAGTGCCGTCTCCCTACCCAAAATAACATTGTAGGGACACGGCACTGCCCATAGCTGTCAACTTAACGTCAAACCCAGTCACAGACGGCTGTTTGGCGATTAAGGCCAGATCCCCCCTAGCCCCCCTTAAGAAGGGGGGGACAGGAGTCTTCTCAAAGTCCCCCTTCTTAAGGGGGATTTAGGGGGATCTGGACTCAGGGAAAAACGAGATTTATCAAGGCTTTCATGCTTAAGTTGACACCAATGGGCACTGCCGTCTCCTAATTTCTAATAATTCCGATGCAACCGGAAACGATATAATATGATAATTTTAGTCCTGATTAACCAACAAATGAGGTAATTGTGCAATGGACAAACTAGCTCAATATCGTCAGTATGTTCAGACATTAATAAATCATTATGCCGAAGATGATGTTTCCGATGATGAAGTCGAAGTGCAACTTATTTGCGACACAGAACGAGATCATTATCAGTGGATGAATGTCGGCTGGGAACACTTAACCCGGATTTATCAAACCATCATTCACATTGATATCAAAGATGGCAAAATCTGGCTCCAGCAAAATCTAACCGAGCAAAATCCTGCGGAGGAATTAGTTGAAATGGGAGTGCCGAGAGAGGATATTGTTTTGGGATTGCAACCGCCATACAAACGACCGTATACTGATTACGGTGTCGCGTGAAATGTCAAGAGGACACGGCAGTGCCGTGTCCCTACAATTAATCTGGCGTAGGGACACGGCACTGCCGTGTCCTAATTTCTAATAATTCCGATGCTACCGGAATTGATATTACTGAGCCTTAACGCATTTCAGCATCCGCAAAGTAGCTGCGGCTGCGTAATTCCGCTTTGCAGAATCATCGGGAGCAAACCGATTGCCAATTTCGTTAAGAGACGAAGCAACAGAACAATAAGCAGACATTTGAGTAATAATAGAAGCAGCCCAATGATTTTGAGTGTCTGAAAAAGTTTTAGACGGCTCTTTAGCAACTAAATTCGGCTGCATTCCTCGGGCTGACAAACCAAATTCTGCTGCTCGACGGAGCACCGCCATCAATTCAGCGCGAGTGACTGGCTGCGTAGGTTTAAAAGTCCCATCTTTATAACCGCTAACTATCTTCTTGTCCCGCGCAAATTGAACTTTTCCGGCACTCCAACGCGAGCTATCAACGTCGCTGTAGGGACGGATAGAAACACTGCTAGGAAATGTGATATTAGCACCTTGTATTCCTTTCAAAGATTCTAAAACTAAAGATACTAATTGCTCTCTGGTAACAGCAAGTTGAGGTCGAAAGGTATTATCTTGAGCAAATCCGGCTACAAACCCAAGGCCTACAGCTTCTTTAATTTCGGAAGCGTAGATATCGGTTGAAATATCTCCGAATGTTGCATTTCCCCCGGTATTTCCGCCAGTATTTCCTCCGGTATTTCCTCCGGTGTTGGCAGTTTCTCCCGGTGCGGATTCCTTGCTAGTGAAGTAAAAGTGACTCAATACTTTTCCTTGATAAGCTCTTTTTGTCAAGCGCCAAGCAGGATCGAGAGTGATTTTCATAAAGCCGTTAGTATCGCCGTTTGTGCGGCCGATAATTATCGGTTTAACGTTAGGATCGGTGGAAGTTCCAATTAGTAACACATTGCCGTCAATGCTTTGCAACATCAGGGTGTATTTTAATGCTAAATCAGTGCCGGCCATGCGAATAGAAAAGCCGTTGCTGTCAGTCGCGCGGCCGCAAATGCCGGTGAAATCAAAAGTAGCTAATAACGGATCGACTCTCACGGGATTAGAGCCGTTTTCGCTCCAGCATTGCCGCCTGTCTGTCACCTGTTCTACTATGAGTAATTGGTAGCCGATCAGACCGCCCGGTTGTGCGATCGCAATTACTCGGTTTTGGTTAATTTCGGTTTCGTCAAAAGTATATGCTTTAGCCGAACCGATCGCCCCCAGTGTTAGAATTGCTGAACCGGCTAGTGTGGCCGCAGTCCGTAAAAGTGAATGTTTCATAATTTTTCCCTATTTACCCCTTGTTTTGACGAGACCTATCTAGAATAAAAAAAGGTCGCACTCTTCAGACAACAAGATAGAATTTTACCATTTCTTGTTCCGGTGATACTGTTTCCGGTGGCACTAAAATCAATATTACCCACAGTCAGGACGCGGCGCAGTGCCGTTTCCTCCGTTGTTTGCAGAAACGGGTGCATCTCAATTTGGAAAGGGCGAAGCATTCCGGCAGACAATTTATTAGTGATAAACAGAGATTTACTGCCGGAATGCTTCGCCCCTACGAAGATATTTGCAAAAATGAGATGCACCCGGGGAAACGATCGCACTATTGATAAAAAAATGGTGCGTTAAACTTGGTTAACGCACCCTAAAACAAACATTCCAAAAGTAGCTTTTCTACCTAGCGAAACATACTACTAACTGAACTGTCTTCGTGAATCCGCCAAATAGTTTCTCCCAGTAAGTTGGCAACCGAAAGCACAGTCAACTGTGGGAAATGGTTTTCTGCTGGGACAGGAATTGTATTCGTCACAATTACTTCTTCCAACACTCCGCTGGACAAACGCTCGATCGCCGGAGGCGAAAACACCGCATGAGTAGCACAAGCATAAACCTGTCTTGCACCTTCGCGGCGTAACAATCTCGCACCTTCACAAATCGTGCCCGCAGTGTCGATCATATCGTCCACTAACACCGCTGTTTTCCCCCTGACATCCCCGATCAGGTTCATTACTTCAGCGACGTTGTGAGCTTGGCGGCGCTTGTCAATAATTGCCAGTGGCGCGTCATTCAGCTTTTTGGCAAAAGCCCTAGCCCTGGCGACTCCGCCGACATCTGGCGAAACCACAACAATATCCGTCAACTGCTTGCTCTTGAGATAATCTAGGAGTATGGGCGAGCCGTAAACGTGGTCGAAAGGAATGTCAAAATAGCCTTGAATTTGAGCGGAGTGCAAATCCATCGCCAAAACGCGACCAGCCCCAGCTTCAGTGATCAAATTAGCGACTAATTTTGCAGTAATTGACTCTCTGCCGGCGGTTTTGCGGTCAGCCCTAGCATATCCGTAATAGGGAATGACGGCAGTAATTTGCCTAGCTGAAGCGCGGCGGCAAGCATCGATCATAATCAGTAATTCCATGAGGCGATCGTTCACCGGACAGCAAGTTGGCTGAATCAAGTAAACATCGCAACCCCGAATCGATTCTTGAATTTGAACGTAGAGTTCCCCATCAGCGAACCGCTTGCGAACCATCGGCCCCAAATCTATCCCCAGATAGCGAGCCACCTCTTGGGCGAGGGGAACATTAGCAGAACCGGAGAACAGTCGCAGACGGTCATGAGCAGAAACCGGCGGCTCGGGAAGCGGAAGCGGTAAAGTAGCAGAACGGATCACAGCAGGCCTCTTGCAAGACGTTTATTCAACCGCCATATTAGCATCTGAAATTAGAATTATTCAGCCAATCTTCTGATATATTTAACTTTCAAGGCGGTCGCAAGTATTAAGTTAGGCGAGCTAAATAGGAGTTGCAGAAGCAGGTCAATCGATTTGAAATTTGAGAAAGCGACCCCGCCGATCGCTCTGGGGGCTGGCGATCGGGATTGGGAGCTTTTTTTGGGTTCCACGGATGAATCCGGGGGCAAAAGACCAGATTGCTCGATCGTCCGTCGTCAATTTACAGTACAGTCGCCCCAAATTCGGTCAAAACCCCAAAGCTATCGGGGCTAAACCGGATAAAAATGCCACCGACAGGCAATAAACTTGAAAAATACTGTAAAAAAAGTTAAGAATCGGAAGCATACTCCAGATTTTTGATATCGGGTAAAGCAAGGTAGAAATCGATGAGCTTAAGAGAACGGATTGACGCAGAAATCAAAACAGCCATGAAATCCAAGGACAAAATTCGCTTGGAAACAGTTCGCGGCATCAAGAAATTTATTCTCGAAAAAGAAGTCAGCCTCCGTCCCTCCGGGCAAGATACGCTGACGGAAGCTCAAGAGTTGGAAATTTTGATGCAAATAGCCAAACAGCGCCGGGATTCGATCGAACAATACCGCAAAGGTGGCCGCGAAGATTTAGTGGCACAAGAGGAGGCGGAGTTGGTAATTGTTGAAGAGTATTTGCCACCGCAGATGTCAGACGAAGAGGTAAGTCAAGTCGTTGACGAAGTGATTGCCTCTGTTGGTGCTACTTCTGCAAAAGAGATGGGCAAGGTGATGGGCAAGGCAATGCAGCAGCTTAAAGGCAAAGCAGATGGTAATAAAATTCAAGACATGGTGAAAGCAAAGCTTAGTCAGTTGACAGTTGACAGTTGACCCTTCGACGTAGTTTATCCTGAGCGTAGTCGAAGGGATTAGGGCGACGCAGTTGACAGTTGTTAGTTGACAGTACCATCAGCAGTCATTCGATCAACCCCAAAACATCGGAAATGTAGGGGCAAACCGCCCGCGGTTGCCCCGAATTAAATTTGCAATAAAAAACTGGTTTCTCAAAGTTGCGTAAAAAAACGTAAAATGCTAAGTTTGGTCGGGATTGGGAACTACAGACAGTGAAGTACGATCTTGAGCATTAAAGATTTAGATTCTAAGTCTGCCAGCGATCGCCTATTATTTAACAGTTTCTACTTAAACTTATGCAGCCACCTATTGCTATTGGAACTCTCCTGCAAAACCGCTACCGCTTGGTGAATATTTTAGGTCAAGGGGGATTTGGCCGCACTTATTTAGTAGAAGATTTGGGGCGGTTTCAAGAACGCTGCGCCTTGAAAGAATTGATTCCGGTGCAAAGCGGGCCTTACGTTTTGGAAAAATCGAAGGAATTGTTTGAAAGAGAGGCGGCAATTCTTTACAAAATTGCACATCCGCAAATCCCCCAGTTTCGAGCAATATTTGAAGAGAACCAGCGTTTGTTTTTAGTGCAGGATTACGTGGAAGGGATGACTTACCGCGAACTGTTGCTCGATCGAACTTCAACAAATCGCACCTTCAGTGAAGCCGAAGTTTTAGTATTTATCCGGCAAATGCTGCCGGTACTGGCTCACATCCACGCCCGCGGCATCATCCACCGCGACATCTCCCCGGAAAATATCATCCTCCGTGAAATGGATAAGTTGCCGGTACTGATTGACTTTGGAGTGGTGAAAGAACTGGCCACCAAAGTCCAATCTCCCGAAGGCACAGCCCACGCGACAACTGTCGGTAAAATCGGCTACGCACCGATCGAACAATTGCAAAGTGGACGAGCCACAGCCAGTAGCGATCTGTATGCTTTAGCTGTAACGGCGATCGTCCTGCTGACGGGGAAAGAACCGCAGGAATTGATCGATCAAACAACACTTCAGTGGAATTGGCAACAGCGAGTGCAAGTGAGCCCAGGTTTAGCTTTGGTGCTAAATCGGATGTTAAATCGCTCTCCGGGCGATCGTTATCAATCTGTCAGCGAAGTCGCCCAAGCACTCGACGGCCAAACTAATCCTCAGTCTAACCAGCCAACTGTACCGCCCGCGCCACCAGTGGTTCAACCAGACCCTTCGCTAATCGCAACCGTGGCCGTGGGCCGTGGGCCTGAGCGAGCCGCCCAGAGTTCCCACCCCCAAAACCAGCCAGACCCGCTAATTGAGCCGACTGGCGGCACTCTTTGGGACAATCCCGTTGCAGCGATCGGTCTGTTGGCGGGCTTAGTAATCTTGACAGGCTTCGGTTCCTGGGCTTTAGTCGGCTCATTTCTCAACAACAATCCGCGCCCCAAACCCACTCCAACACCGCCAGAACTCGCAACTCCAGCACCCAGACTAACTCCAGTACCAAACCCGGAACCTTTGCCAACCCCAACCCCAACCCCAGAACCAACTCCAGCGCCCACTCCCACACCTTTGCCAAGCCCAAGCCCAGAACCTTTACCAGAACCAACCCCAGAACCTTTACCAGAACCAAGCCCAGAACCTTTACCAGAACCAACCCCAGAACCCTTACCAACCCCAGCACCAACCCCGGAACCAACTCCAGCGCCAACCCCGGAACCAACTCCAGCGCCAACTCCAGCGCCGAAACCAACTCCAGCGCCAACTCCAGCGCCGAAACCAACTCCTGCACCCGCACCGAAACCAACTCCCGCACCCGCGCCGAAACCAACTCCAGCGCCGTCACCAACTCCAGCGCCAACTCCGGCACCGACTCCGGCACCGACTCCGGCACCAACTCCGGCAATAACTCCCGCGCCCGCACCGTCGCCGGAACCAGCACCAACTCCCGCACCGTCGCCGGAACCAGCACCAACTCCCGCTCCGTCGCCTTCGCTCTAAACTTCTAGCAAAATTCCCCTAGACTAAAGTTGAGGCTAATTACCAATTACTTACTAGCTATTTCCCAATGAACTCGCTGCTAATTGCTGGAACTGATACCGACGCGGGAAAAACTGTTTTGACCTGTGCTCTGGCTGCTTATTGGCAAATGTATTTCCCCGATCGCAGTTTGGGAATTATGAAGCTGTTGCAAACAGGAACGGGCGATCGGGAACTCTACACCCGTTTGTTTACCCTCGACCAATCCCCCGAAGAACTCAATCCGCTGCACTTCAGTGCGCCTCTAGCACCGCCAGTTGCCGCCGAACAGGAGGGGAGACATATCGAGCTGGAAAAGGTCTGGACGGCGTGGCAAAGCCTCTCTGAACGCAAGGATTTTGTGTTAGTGGAAGCTTTGGGAGGACTGGGCTCGCCTGTAACCCGGGAACTGACGGTGGCCGATATTGCCCGGGATTGGCGGCTGAGGGGAGTTTTGGTGGTTCCTGTGAAGTTAGGGGCGATCGGGCAAGCTGTGGCGAATGTTGCTCTCGCCAGACATACTGGTTTTAAGCTTAGAGGTATTGTGCTTAATTGCGTTCAAGCTTATTCGGAACCAGAAATTGCCGATCGAGCACCGGTGGATTTAATTGAGTCGCTAACTCAAATGCCTGTGTTAGGTATTCTGCCGCATTTAGACGACCCAAATGACCTTACCAAATTAGCTAAAGCAGCCTCAGAATTAGATTTAGAGCGCTTACTTCCGGGGGCTAATTTAATACCTCAGACTGCTAAATAACCGTACTCTAATTTTAACTGGTTTCTAGGCTCTGCCTAGGAACCGATATCTAGAGGCTCTGCCTCGATAGCCTTGGAAATTTGGAGGCTCTGCCTCCGGATCTGTGTTACCAGGCAGAGCCTGGTAACGAGTAAAATAACAACTAACAACTAACAACTAACAAGTAATATGGTTTCTACTTTACCAAATTTAACTTCTGTCGATTTATCTCAATTGCGGCTTGAAATTAGAAATTTGCAGCCTCAGTTAGTCGCGTGGCGTCGCCTTTTGCACCAAAAACCTGAGTTGAGTTTTGAAGAAAATTTAACGGCAGAGTTTGTGTCGCAAAAGTTGCAGGAATGGGGAATTGAGCATCAAACTAATATTGCTAAAACTGGTATTGTGGCAACTATAGACAGCGGGAAACCGGGGCCGGTTTTGGCAATTCGGGCTGATATGGATGCTTTGCCGATTCAAGAGGAAAATGAGGTGGATTATCGATCGCAGCATAACGGAATTATGCACGCTTGCGGCCACGACGGCCATACTGCGATCGCCCTCGGTACTGCTTGCTATCTGGCAAAGCACAAACACAGTTTTTCGGGTAAAGTAAAGTTGATCTTTCAGCCCGCCGAAGAAGGCCCCGGCGGCGCAAAACCGATGATTGAAGCCGGAGTCTTGAAGAATCCTGATGTTGATGCGATCGTCGGTTTGCATTTGTGGAACAATCTACCTTTAGGCACTGTAGGCGTTCGCAGCGGCGCGCTGATGGCGGCTGTAGAAACTTTTGATTGCACGATTTTGGGCAAAGGCGGACACGGTGCAATGCCGCATCAGACTGTGGATGCGATCGTCGTTGCAGCCCAAATTGTCAATGCCTTGCAGTCGATCGTATCACGGAACATTGACCCGATCGACTCCGCAGTCGTTACCGTCGGTAAATTCCACGCCGGCAAAACCCACAACGTCATCGCCGATACCGCTCAAATTGGCGGCACGGTGCGCTATTTCAAGCCAGCATATCAAGGTTATTTTAACCAGCGAATCGAGCAAGTAATTGCCGGAATTTGTCAGAGTTACGGCGCTAACTACAAATTCGATTATTGTTCCTATTACCCGCCGACAATCAACGATGCCAAGATGGCTGAGTTTGTGCGAAGTGTTGCGGAATCAGTTGTAGAAACTCCTGCGGGAATCGTGCCGGAATGTCAAACAATGGGCGGGGAAGATATGTCATTCTTTTTGCAAGAAGTCCCCGGTTGCTATTTCTTTTTAGGTTCAGCAAATCCAGAAAAAAACTTGGCTTACCCGCACCATCACCCGCGTTTTGATTTTGATGAAACTGCGTTGGGGATGGGTGTAGAAATGTTTGTGCGATGTGTGGAAAAGTTTTGTGGTTAGCTTTATTTGTAGGGTGCACAATCGCCTATCTATAAAACCGTGTCTCACAGATAGTTTATGATAAATGTATCCTCGTATGTCTGGGAGTTTAAACCATGTCTCTCGCTGAGTTAATTCCTTTGGTGAACAGTCTGAGCCAGCCAGACAAATTATCACTCTTCAAACTCCTAGCTGTGCAAATCCCAAAGGCTGAACTACAAGTTATCTTTTCTGCATCAGAGTATCCGGTTTGGTCGCCCTACGACGCAACGGAAGCTGCAAACATTCTGATGCAGATGATTCGGGATGACCGAGAGGCATCTACTCATGCCTAGTACGATCGAGTTTCCCTTTTCTATTGTTAGACTTCACAAACTCTCAATGAACTCCTCGACTGTGACTTGCGCCTGCTTGAGAATGCCGCTCAACGTACCAACCTTCAATTCTTGATGCACAGGAACAACGCAACCAATTTCGCCTTCTTCGGTTGCCTTCTTCAGAACAACATGACTGCCAGTTTGACGAACTTGCTCGAATCCTAAACGCTCCAATGCACGAATTGCTTCTCTAGTTGAAATTCGCGGCATTTTAGGCATAGCTGATTTCAATGCTGGTCACAAATCTCGGAGATGTTTCAGGTACGGGAAATTCCTCCAAATATAACCGCGTAGCCTCTCTCAAACCCGCAATCGCCTGCTCGATTGTTTCACCTTGATCTACTGTTCCAACCTCTGGACATTCAGCTATGTACATATCATCTTCTTTGTACAGAAGAACTGTAAAGCTGCGATTTTTCATTGCATCTTATTCCTAAAGTCTTCTCTAATTAGCATAACATAAGCCTTTCCCATATCAGTCAGTAACGATATCAAGTGTTGGGTTGCGGCGAAATAATCTTCTCGAACGATCGTAATTATCGAAGTTCTCGTCAGCTTGAAATTTCAATATACTTCTTGCTGGGTTCTGCGGGCAAGTAAGCGATCGCTATGCACGATCGAGATTATCCGCTTCTAATCAGCGTCGATGTTGATCGATAAAAAAGAGAGGGGCGATCGCCTATCGCTAAAAAAAGTAAGGGGCGATCGTACTGCCGGTTTGGTTGGCGCAATTTCTGCGAGATGGGCGGTTAATTGTGTTTGGGGTGCTGATTGTTTTGGGGACGATATTTTTTCCGCAAGGTTTGGTGACGCCGGAATTGTTGAAGAGGTGGAAAAAGGGCGATCGCACTTCTTGATGGAATACCCTTGAACAAGCAAGATAGCTAATCTCACCTAACCTCTCCCTTAGATGTAATTATTCGTTAAATTCCACAATACTCTACCTAATATTCCCATCATCATAAACACGACAAGAATTCAGCGGGATCATACCAAGATTGACAATTCCTCCCAAGTCAACCACATAGTCGCTGTATCCAGGAGATTTTCTGTACACGTGCATCGCGAATTTTACAGGTGTTGTGACATCTGCTGACGTAAGAGGAGTTTGTTCTGATCTCTCATACCACCTTCTATCTCCTGACTTAGTATTGTAAGTAGGTAAAAAACTTCTCCATTCAGCTCCTCTAATATAGCCCAATGGTTGACCGCTAATGTTAATTCCCTTAACTGGTCTCCAAAAAATTTTGAAATCTACGGATTCAACACGAGCATCTCTACTGCCTGCTTCACCTTTGACCCTATACCTAACGCTGTTAGAGTAATTACAGAATTCAGCATATTTTATTTCACCAAATATACCGTTACGTTCTTGGTAATTAGGTGATGCTACTGATAGAGATTGAAACAATAAAATAGCTGCAAGAGTAAGAGAAAAAATTATTCCTGAATGAAAATACCTTCCCATAGCACCAACCTTATCTTGTATGATAACTACTTGACAAGCAAAAGCATGAGCGGTCGCTATTCAGTAACGGGATTAATTTGGCGGCTACTTTCTCTAGCGACGAGGCTGCTTTTTAGCTCTTCCGTATCATAGACCGATCGCACAAAACTGCAAAGCGAAAAAAGACGGAAAAAGACGGGCATTTCTAAAATCGCGATGCAAGGCGGAAAAAGACTGATAAAGACGGATAAAGTCGGGTATACTAACGATAGTTCTCCGACCCCCCTACTGATGGACACTGCCGATATCTTGCAATTTGTAGATAAAGTGCTCAGCGCCAGGACAGGCAAACATCTCAATGACTTGCAGCGTAAAATTATCGAGGGAATACTGAATCGACAAAAGTATTCTGATATTGCAGATACTTACGGTTGTACGGCGGGTCATGCTAAGGATGTAGGTTACAAGCTTTTGCATATGTTATCTGATGCTTTTGATGAACCAGTTGATAAAGGTAATCTGGAATCTGTTCTAGAACGGCAATTAAATCTGAATATAAATTTTGGCGATCGCAACACTACTAATTTTGGTGATAGCAATACAGTTAACTATATCAATGGTTGCTCAGAATTACCCACTCCTACCCCAGATAAAAGTCAGCCTCCGACTCCCGACTACCAGGCCAGCACAAATCAAGTTAAAATTGAAATGGTTGGTAAACTACGACAGTTGGGATTGAAGGATGAGCAAATTGCAGAGGTGCTAGGACTAGCCTTGGAGGTCGTGAAGCAGATAGATTGAAAAAAATCAGTTTATTTTCTGCTCGCTCTCTTGTTATTCATTACTAAACGGCGGCACTGAAAGCTGTTAAAGATTATGGAAGAAAAGCTAAAACAATATCATTTTCTGGAATGCCTTGCTCTATGAAGTTTTGGGTAATTCCACATTCCATGCCATCGTATTCAATATAAACTTTTCCATCTTGTAGGGTAATGTAAATTAAATTCCCTCTCACTCGCCGTCCTCTATCCCAACCCACTTGCATGAGAGCATAGCGATCGCGTGTTTCATCAAACACGGCATCTAGTCTAATGTCTCCATGAGAAGGACGCAACTTAGCGTATTGAAGAATCACCTGTTTTACGATTTCTCGATAGGCCGCGCTGGTATCCATTGTTTTACCTCGGTTTTTTCAGTCCGCGTAGGCGGACTTCGTTTGTGTAGACGCGGTTTCAACCGCCGAGTCATAAAGGAACTTCTAATATTTTATCCCTTGCACCCCCAAATCTTAATAGTTTTATCACTACTACCGCTAGCCAAAAACTCTCCTTCCGGGCTAAAATTAACGGAATAAACCGAGTTACTATGACCCGCAATATTGCAAATTTCTTCACCATCTTTAACCCGCCAAATCTTGATAGTTTGATTGCTGCTACTAGCCAGAATCTCGCCATCTGGACTAAAAGCGATCGAATCAACATACCATGAATGGCCTGCGATCGTTAAAACTTCTTGCCAATCTTTGACCCACCAAATTTTAATCGTATTGTCATGACTGCCACTAGCCAAAAACTCGCCATTCGGACTAAAAGCTATGCAGCGAACACAGTCTGTATGACCTGTAAGCGTGCGAATTAGCTTACCATCTTTGACACGCCAAATCTTAATTGTTCTGTCCCAACTGCTGCTAGCAAGAGTTTCACCATCCGGGCTAAAAGCAACACAATAAACTAAATTGATATGACCCGCCAGCGTGCAAATTTCTTGCCCGTCTTTGACTCGCCAAATCTTGATTGTTCTGTCCCAACTACTGCTAGCAATCAGAGTGCCATCGGGACTGAAAGCTACACCGTAAACAGAGTTACTATGACCGATTAAGGTGCGAATTTCTTGCCCGTCTTTCATCCGCCAAAGTTTGACAGTTTTGTCGTGGCTGCTGCTGGCTAGCATCAGTCCGTCGGGGCTGAAAGCTACTGTATAAACTGAGTTTGTATGGCCTGCGAGAGTTACTATTTCTTGTCCGTCTTCTACTCGCCACAGCTTGATTGTTTTGTCATCGCTAGCGCTGGCTATAACTTCTCCGTTGGGGCTGAAAGCAACAGAGTAAATTAACTTTTTGTGACCAGTTAAGGTGTGAACACATTGCCAGTTATAGGTTTGCTGCTGGGGCGGGTTTGGAGTGGAAACGGGTTTAACTAACTTGGAAATTGTTTGGGGAATTGCTAGGTCGATCGCACATTGCGGATTTATATCTTTTAATACTTCAACAGCCGTTTGATAGCGGCGGTTAGTAGCATTCTCAATCATTTTATCTAAAATTTGACCGAGTTCTTCACTGACTGAGTTATTCGATAAATATTGTCGCCAGATCCAGGCATCTTCACCCGGATCGAACAAATCGAATGGGGAAACTTGAGTTAGCAAATAAAGGCAAGTTACGCCTAAACTGTACAAATCGCTGGTAAAAAATGCTTTGCCTCTGGCTTGTTCGGGGGCGATGTATTCGGGGCTGCCGATGCTGGTTCCTGTTTTGAGTAAAGCCGTACCTGTGGCAATTTTAGCAGCGCCAAAGTCAACTAAAACTAATTGTTTGTCGGCGCGGCGGATGATGTTTCCGGGTTTGATGTCTCGGTGAATAACGTTGTGAGAATGAATGAAGTGAATTACAGGTAGTAAGCTATTGAGTAAGTCTTTAATTTGAGTTTCTGTAAATGTGCCTTCTTGTTCGACGATTTGTGCTAGATTTTGTCCGTCGATAAATTCTTGTACTACGTATTGTCGGCTGTCTTGGATGGAATAAGCTAATAGTTCGGGAATTTGGGGGTGTTTGCCCAATTCGTCTAATCGCATTGCTTCTTGTTCAAACAGTTGGGCTGCTTTTTTGCTGTTGCGATCGACTGAAGATGGAATGAGTTGGCTGTCTGGTAAAAATTGCTTGATGACGCAGCGGGGTTTTGAGGGTTTGTCTTCGTCAACGGCGAGAAATGTTCTGCCAAAGCCGCCTTGTCCGATCGCCTTTATGGCCCGGTAGCGATCGCGCAACAGTAATTTCGATCGGCAATTTTTGCATAATTTGACTGCGGGGGGATTTTGCGGCTTGGAACAGTTAGGATTTAGACAGTAACTCATTTGATTTTAAATTTTAATTTTTTCTTAGTCCGCTTGGAGTGGACTTCGTATGCGCCCTTGCGGACAAGTAGCATGGCCATGCTCCCAATCGACCGTAAAACCAGAAAGCTCAAAGCCCAGCTTAGCTTTTTGTTGCCAACTAGAGTCAGGCCGTACAGGGCCTGTGAAGCTCAACACCTAACCTAATTGTGTCTCACGCTCTGAGCAAGTGTTGAGCATCAACATCAGCAGTAAGTGAAAGTTATATTTTGTATAAAAAATGCCCGCGTAGGCGGGCTTTGTTTTTAGCTGATTGTTTCAAGCTGTGGATTTTGATTGGGGATTTCAATGGCCACCTTTGAACTTGCGATCGCCCAGTTTACGTTTTTGGCGCTGGTGAGTACGGGTGCGAATCGTCGCATACTCTGCGGGAAAACCAACTACAGGAATCACCTGATCCTGGCGTTCCTCTTCCAGATTTTTGAGTTCGGTATAATCAACCCAGTGAATGCAATTCACCGGACAAGTATCCATCGCCTCAACAATCAACTCTTCAGAATCCCCATCTTGTCGAACTACGCGCGATCGCCCGTAATCGGGTTCAATGTAGAAAGTATTACGAGCAACATGAGCACAATGCTTGCAGCCAATGCAGGTAATCTCGTCAACATAGACTCCTTTTTGACGCAACACGCCGCCCAACTCCGGCTCTAAACCAGTGCGATCGGGCGCATCCCTCAAAAATCCTCCCAACTCCGGCTCTAAACCAGTGCGATCGTCCCTGCTGTCTGTTTGGAATGGAGAAAGCTCAGACATTTAAACCTCTTCCAATAATAAATAAGTCCGCGCAGGCGGACTTTGATGAGACCAGATTGCCAAAACGAAAAACGATTAAGCGCACCAGCGTTGCATCACCAAACGGATCGAACCATCTTGATTTTGCTTTTGCTCAGAAACTTGGAAACCCTGTTTGGTGCTCTCATTCACCACCGTATGGTAAGCGTAGCGCTGAGTCACCTTATTCAGAAAACGGTCTACAGACCAAGCTTGCTGCCAAAATTGCAAGTCAGCCACTAATTCATACTCAGTCCCGTTCCAGCTAAAACCTAAGTCATAGCCGTTTTGTTGCTCGATAACTACTTCAGCGGTGCTGGTGAGGCCGCGATAGCCGCGTACCTCGGTCGGGCCCGACTTCCAGTCGATTCCCAAGTCAGTTAAAGCAGCTTCCAAAGAATTCAAATTGCGGATCTGGGTCTTAATTTGGCTAAAGTGTGACATGGTGATTCCAAAAAAATTTAAGTGAACTCAACAAAAAAAAGTTACCAATCGCTAAAAGCTACTTGGGTTGTCGCTTCGGCTGACTGATTGAGCGCTTGGGCGAAATATTCAGATGTAGACTCTTGATGAAGCACAACTCCAAGCTGAGCTTCGATTGCAGCCGTTACCTCAGCGCAGGAAGCACCGACAATGCCGGTGACTGTTTCCTGTACGCGGCCGTCTGGATAAATCACAAACTCTAGTGTTTCCATAATCCGGGCTGACTGAATAGGAATAGTGAGACCAGACACCGACACCAGCACGCCGGGGACGATGCCTCCTGAAGTTGCTTCTTGAGAGTTGGCTGACTTGCAAATCGCTATATCAATTTTGACAAATTGATAGGTTTTGAGTCAGAACTTAACAGAAGTTATTAATAAATAGAAGCAATACATCAGTGTTATGTAAAGTTTCGCGTATATTGCCAGATCAGTCAAGTGATGCACGATCGGTGAATATTTGCAACCGCTATTGGAGAGCGATCGGCTGGGATGAAGGAGAGCTATTCACGATTTGCCAAAATTGTCAACTAACTTTAGATTTTTATTTTTATGACTAACAAGATGGTCTTGAGAGGAGCTAGATATCTTGGGTGCATCTCTATGAGTGCAAGGGCGAAGCATTTCGGCAGATAATTTGTTAGTGACAACCAGAGATTTACTGCCGAAATGCTTCGCCCCTACGAATATATTTGCAGAAATGAGATGCACCCAATATCTTGTTAAAATGATGAGCATATCTGAACAATTTTTAGCAGAGGCGTAGTTGCGATGACCGTTGCATCTCAAAAAATGAGCCTTGAAGAGTATCTGAACTTTGATGATGGTACAGAGACTCGGTACGAACTGGAAAATGGAGAACTGATTGTCATGCCCCCAGAAAGCGAACTCAATCGCCGAATTGCCTCATTGCTATATATATACTTTGCACAACAGGGTATTCCATCTCATCGATTGACAATGAAGACTGAAATTGTGGTGAATAGTTCGCGGGTGGGAACTCGTTTTCCCGATGTGATGGTGCTATCGGAAGAATTGGCTGCGGCTTTGGAGGGAAGTAGCCGATCGACTATTATGAGTGATATGCCACCGCCATTGCTGGTAGTAGAAGTGGTGAGTCCTCATCAAGAAAATCGAGATTATCGCTACAAACGTTCTGAGTATGCGGCGCGAAGGATTCCAGAGTATTGGATTGTTGACCCGATGCAGCAGCGGGTGACGGTTTTGGAGTGGGTTGAGGGTTTGTATGAAGAGGTTGTGTATACGGGTGATAGCGCGATCGTATCTCCGGTATTGGGCGTATTGGAATTGACGGCCCAAAGGCTATTGCAAGGACGTTGAAAAAGTGGCTGAGATTCAATTTTAGATTAGTTAGAAATATTGTTAAAATGATGAGTACACCTGAACAATTTTTAGCAGAGGCGTAGTTGCGATGACCGTTGCATCCCAAAAAATGAGCCTTGAAGAGTATCTGAACTTTGATGATGGTACAGATACTCGGTACGAACTGGAAAATGGAGAACTGATTGTCATGCCCCCAGAAAGCGATCTGAATCAGCGAATTGCGATATTTCTATTGATCTACTTTGCACAACAGGGTATTCCATCTCATCGATTGAGAGTTGGCGCTGAAATTGTGGTAAGTAGTTCGCGGGCTGGGAGTCGTGTACCGGATTTGATGGTGCTATCGGAGGAATTGGCTACGGCTTTGGAGGGGAGTAGGCGAGCTACTATTATGATGGATATGCCACCGCCATTGCTGGTAGTAGAAGTGGTGAGTCCTCATCAAGAAAATCGAGATTATCGCTACAAACGTTCTGAGTATGCGGCGCGCAGGATTCCAGAGTATTGGATTGTTGACCCGATGCAGCAGCGGGTGACGGTGTTGGAGTGGGTTGAGGGTTTGTATGAAGAGGTTGTGTATACGGGCGAAAGTGCGTTAGTATCTCCGGTCTTGGGCCTGTTGGAACTAACTGCTGAACGACTATTGCAAGGACGTTGAAGGTGCCAATAAACTGATTAATTCATTGACAAGGATGAGCAATTCAGATACAGACTCATTGATTTCTGGAGTCTGAAATCGAGGAATGACTAATGGGTGTCAGAAACCGGGTTTTTCCGAAATACTTCGTTGCATTCCATAGATTTAGTAAAAAACCCGGTTTCTTTGGTTGGAGTGTATCCAAGACTATTTTACATCTTCTGCTGCTACCTAAAAAAACTCAGGACTCAGGCAACAAATAGATATAACCGTATTCATTTTTTGGCAAAATAACTTTGGAATCGATGGTATACCCCGACGCACCCGTAATATCTATTGACTCACGAATAGCTTCGCCACGACCAAAATCTAAAGTTTTTCTGAGTTCACCATCGACATAAATCTTGACAGATACACGAATCAAATTAGAGTTGTCAGGTAAACCGTAAGCTAGTTTTATTTCACCTGGGTTATTAATGATTTTACACGTAAAGGATTTGGGACTTGAAGAGGAAATGTAAGAACGGCCTATAGGTTCCTCAGTGCGCTTGCCAATAGTAATTAAGTTATCATACTTCTGGTTTGCACTTCCGTACATTAGTTGGCACCGAAATTGCTCGGTTGTACGAATAGTAGGTTTTGGAGGTGCCGCAGGTGAAGAAGCAGCTAGAGTTGGTATTACTAAAGCAATAGCAAGACCTAATGAAAAGCCCAATTTAGGGTGATTAGATTTCCGAGAATTTTGGCTCATGATTTTTTTTTGGCTCGTTTGACTTGACAACCCACATAAATCTCAACGTCGCTAAATCTGAACACCCTGACTTACAAAAAACTCTAAGTTTATCAATTACACTCTTTAGCAATTGGTAAACAAGTTTCGACTGTAGAGATTATATCATGTCTAGGTAGAATATTCTGTATCTGGTGTTACCCGATCGCCCCAGACGACATCCCCACCAACCACCAGCCACGCGATCGATCGCCTGCTCCTGACTGATGACTTCCTTAAAGACCCTTTAAGATATAGAGAACAAGATAAATTTAAAAGCGCAATGACATCAACCCTGCTCAAATCCTCCGCCCGATCGCCCTTAAACGCTCCAACAGTCCGCCATTTCCCCAACGGCCTCACAGTTATAGCCGAACACTTGCCGGTCGATGCGGTTAACCTCAGCGTGTGGCTCAATTTAGGCTCAGCCGTCGAACCAGACGCAATTAACGGTATGGCTCACTTTTTGGAACACATGATTTTTAAAGGGACTCCCAGCATTCCCAGCGGGGAATTTGAGCGGGCGATCGAACAACGCGGCGCTGTCACCAATGCTGCTACCAGCCAAGATTACACAAACTATTACATCACCACAGCCCCCAAGGATTTTGCCGAACTAGCTCCCCTACAAGTCGATGTGTTGCTGAATGCGAGCATTCCCGACGATGCCTTCGATCGCGAACGGTTGGTAGTATTGGAAGAAATTAGACGATCGGAAGACAATCCCCGCCGTCGCACCTATCAGCGATCGATGGAATTAGCGTTTGAAGTTCTGCCCTACAAGCGACCGGTACTCGGCCCGACTGCGGTAATCGAACAGTTGAGGGCCCAACAAATGCGGGATTTCCACAGCAGCAGATATCAGCCAGGGGCGATGACAGCCGTAGCTGTAGGCAATTTGCCGGTCGATCGACTAATTGAAATTGTCGCAGACAGTTTTGCAGCAAAAAGCACAGCACAAAACGGCAAAATAAATGTGCCTGCTGTGGGCAACTTTCACCCAGAATTCCCAAGCCCTGACTACAGCCAAGAATCGGCATTTACAGAAACAGTCCGCCGCGAATTTGTAGACTCTGCCCTTCAGCAAGCCCGACTAATTATGATGTGGCGAGTGCCCGGTTTCATGGAAATGTCCGAAACCTATGCCCTCGACGTTTTAGCGACAATATTGGGTCACGGCCGCACAACTCGCTTGGTTCAGGATTTGCGCGAAGATCAAGGGCTAGTTTCGTCAATTTCGGTCAGCAACATGACTCAGCGACTCGGTGGCGTATTCTCGATTTCCGCTCAACTAGCGGCAGAAAACTTGCCAGCGGTGGAATCAGCGATCGTCGGACACATCCGCACTCTCCAAACCGAACTGGTGACAGATGCCGAAATTTCCCGCATCCGCACCCAAGTAGCAAATCGGTTTGTGTTTGCTAACGAAACTCCGAGCGATCGAGCAAGTTTGTACGGTTACTATCAGTCGATGGTAGGAGATATCGCTCCTGCACTCAACTATGCCGCCTGCATCCAAGCTTTGACAGCACAGGATCTCCGGGAAGCCGCAGTCAAATATCTGTCTCCCGATGCGATCGGTGTTGTGGTAATTCGCCCGACTGCTGAGTGAACCCAAGTTGGACTCGTTTGCTGAAATCTCGATCGACCTTACCTTTAAAGTTTTGTATCGAATCATCAATACAAAACCTTTCAGGTAGAGTCGATCGGCAAAATTAACGTAATTTTATGAGACGATAAACTGGGAATTATTGGCGATCGAGCAATTTAATCTAGGGAAACCGGATTTATCGGCGATCGTAAATCTAAAATCTAAAATCTAAAATCGATTGACACGGGTAGGCAAACATGAGATTACAAAACTTTCTAAAGTCAAAAATTAGATACGATTCTAAGGCGATCGCCGCTGACGACGACCTCAGCCGTCAAATTCAAAGCCGCCTCATTGACCTAGGTTTACTGAAACCTCCCGTAGATGGCATATTTGGCCCTCTCTCTACCGCCGCCCTCCACCGATTTCAAACCCTGATGAAGTGTGGCGAACCGGGTTTTTTAGGAGCAGTCACAGCCGAAAAGCTGATCGAAACCAAACCGAAGGACATTCCCACACCTCGGATGATCCTGAAGATAACAAAAGACACCGTTTTTAAATCAAAACCGCTAGCGTCTTCTCAACTTCAGGAATCAGAAAAACAATTAATACCAGCCGGAAAAGAGTTTGAGCTGCTTGCTTTTGCTCCGATTCGCGGCCATGTGAGAGTTGCTTTGCGGAACGAGTCTTTCAAAGGTTCAGGGATTTGGTATGTTTTCGGAACACACGCTCAAATTACTCAAGACGGTGTTGTGCTTTATCCCAAACCGAATCCGCCTACTGTCAGACTTGGCATTCCTTATCGATCGCAAATGGATAACTTGAACAATCCTACAGGTGCTTGCAATGTAACTTCTTTAGCGATGTGTCTGGACTTTTTGAGAATTCCCCGGCGCAAAAGAACCGGGCAATTTGAGGACGAACTCTACGAATATGCGATCGCCAAAGGTTACAGTCGCTGGGATCCGTACGATTTAGCAAAGATTGTCAAAGATTACGGCGCTCAAGATTTCTATACGGAGAATGCAACTATTAATGACGTTCAAGATTGGCTAGCCAGCGGAAATCCGGCTGTAATTCACGGATATTTCACCTCTTTCGGTCACATTATAGTTGCCGCAGGCTACGACAGCGAAGGATTCTTCGTTCACGATCCCTATGGCGAGTGGTTCCCAACCGGTTACGACACAACTGTCAGCGGTGCATACTTGCACTATTCCTATCGCTTAATTCGCAACGTCTGTATGGCTGACGGGAATTTTTGGGTTCATTTTATATCGAAGTAATTGGTAATCGGGAATTGGTAATTGGGCATGGGGAATTGGTAATTGGGCATGGGAAATTGGGAATTGGTAATTGTTAATCGAAGTCTCGATCCCCCTAAATCCCCACCCCCCCTAGCCCCCCCAAGGGGGAAGGGGGACTTTGAATGCTCTTGTCCCCCCCTTGTTAAGGGGGGTTAGGGGGGATCTCCGGGGAGAGAAAACGCGCCCTAGCAGAGATCAATAAGATTGTGAGTCAGAGAGAATACCGATACTACCTTTGACATTAAGTTGACACAAACTGCCAACTGTCAACTGTCAACTAACTATTAATTTTCATGCTCAAATCCAGCCAAGTCGATCGCGTAATCGGAGCACTCGTAGAAATATAATCAACTCCCGTTTCCGCAACACTCCGAATAGTTTCCAAAGTCACATTCCCGGAAGCTTCAATTTTCACCCGATCGCCCTTTTCACGAATTATTGCCACAGCCTGCCGCATCAAACCGCAGGACATATTATCTAACATGATAATATCCGCCTTGTGCTGCAAAGCTGTCTCCACTTCAGCCAGAGTTTCCGTTTCGACTTCGATTGTCAGCGGATAGGGGATAGAATTGCGAATCAGGGCGATCGCCTCGGCAATTCCCCCAGCCGCCGCAATGTGATTGTCTTTAATCATCACCGCGTCATCTAATCCCATGCGATGATTGCAAGCACCGCCGACTTGAGTCGCGTATTTTTCCAACAATCTCAACCCCGGCGTTGTCTTGCGCGTATCCACCAATTGCACTGGCAAATCGGCAATTTTGTCAACATATTTCTGAGTTAAAGTAGCGATGCCACTCAAACGCATTGCCAAGTTTAATGCTACTCTTTCTCCGGTTAGCAGCGCATCGAAATTGCCGGAAATCTCGGCGATTACTTCTCCTTTTTGGCACAGTTTCCCTTCCGGTACTTGGGGGATGAAACTGAGGCTGCTGTCTAAAAGTTTAAATGTGCGATGTGCGATCGGCAATCCGGCAATGACTCCAGCTTCTTTGACTATCCATTTAGCAGTACCCTGGATGCTGGCTGCGGGGAATAAGGCCGATGTTGTGCGATCGCCCCTACCGATATCTTCTAGTAGCCAGTTGTGCAATAGGGAGTCTAAAACTATCCAAGGTGGCAATATTGCTGTCATGTTTTCTTTGTTATTTCTGCTACTAGAAACGATAGTCGATCGGGTAATTTTAGGCAAGTTGCAAGATGATGATGGTGTGAGTGCGATTTTGGGCGATCGGGCTAGATAATAGGTTATTTTGTTGCTGACATTGGGTTTTGGTGGTTTA
This sequence comes from Cyanobacteria bacterium VAR_87_metabat_62, assembly GCA_031427135.1. Taxonomy (GTDB): domain Bacteria; phylum Cyanobacteriota; class Cyanobacteriia; order Cyanobacteriales; family Microcoleaceae; genus Microcoleus. The sequence continues at coordinate 67,534 of JANPMV010000031.1, forward strand.
ATGGAATGGAGAGGGCGATCGCGAGTAAAAAAAATGATACAGCCAGTCATCTTAGAAAAACTAGCAGAACTCCCAGAGTCTCTTCAGACAGAAGTGCTTCATTATATTGAGTTTTTGATTGAAAAGCAGGCTAAAAACTCAACCCAAGAAAAGCCGACAAAGCGAGGCGGGCTTGGAATGTGGAAAGGTAAAATCTGGATGTCTGATGACTTTGATGAACTTCTTGAAGATTTAAAGGATTATATGTAAACATGAATATTCTACTGGATATCCCTAATAATGTATGACACGTTACTAATGCTAAACTTGCACTGAGCTTAGTGCTAAACTTAACTTTCTGACATTGAATCCAAATAAAATGGCTCAAGCGAAACCGTATCAACCTTTGGCTTTAAGGCTGCTCCACGGAGCGATAGCTGCCCTAATCATCCTTGCGATCGCAACAGGGGTTTTGATTTACAACATTTACGACGGACGCATTGGACATTTACAAATTCCAACCGTTCCCAGAATTATGGGTATTCATAAACTCTTTGGACGAGCATTTTTATTGGTCATGCCATTTTTTGCGCTGTATAGCTTTCACGCAGGTCGCCGCCGATTGCTTCAAGCCGACTCAATCCAGCAAATGTCTGTAGTTGGCAAGCCAATTTGGTGGTACAGCTTACACCGCATCGTCAATACACTGCTGCTACTCGGAGCCGCGTTTGCTTTGGTGTCAGGTCGAGAAATGGACGAGGGTTGGATGTCGCGAGGCGAGTTAACCCACGTCTGGTATACGCTGCATCTTACATCCTGGGTGGTTATATTTGTTTGCCTTGCGACTCATCTACTCATGAGCGCTCGAATCGGCGGTGTTCCCTTACTGCTGTCGATGATTGACATCAAATACCGTGCTTACGATCGCCCCTCTGTCTTGCTGCAAGCTGTTCGTTCTTGGCTTTCACCAAAATGGGTCGTGGCATTCCTGAAAACGCATCTCTCAGTACAAAAGCACAATTTTATTTTACTGGGTGCAGAACTGCTGGTGATACTTGGAACCATGTTTGCCTGGTTTTCTCTGATTCCACATCGCGGCGTGTGATAGTCTGCTTGAAGTTGCGATCGATTCCGTTGGAGTTTAGCTGTGCAAAATCATTCATCCTCGGCACTCAAATTCGTGATTTTGTTAGGGTGTGTGAGTCTTTTTGCTGATGCAACCTATGAAGGGGCGCGAAGCGTCACCGGGGCGTATCTTGGTGCGCTAGGTGCGAGTGGCTCAGTTGTAGGGTTGGTCGCGGGTGTTGGTGAGCTAATCGGTTACGGGTTACGTCTATTGACGGGCTATCTGAGCGATCGCACCCGTCAACATTGGAAGATCACAACGCTTGGATATCTGATCAATACGGCTGCGGTTCCGCTGATGGCGCTGGCTGGCTCTTGGGAAGCCGTTGCTGGACTGATGATCGCAGAACGCACGGGGAAAGCAATTCGCACCCCTGCACGAGACGTTTTGCTGTCTCACGCTGCCCTGCAAGTAGGGCGTGGCTTTGGGTTTGGACTACATGAAGCATTAGATCAAATTGGGGCGGTTTTGGGTCCGATCTTGGTTGCAGTTGCAATTAGTATGAGTGGAGGCTATCGAGCCGGGTTTGCCATTCTCGTCGTTCCAGCCGTTTTGGGACTGAGCCTTTTACTGATCGGGCAACGGATTTACCCAAATCCTCGCGAATTTGAACCGAAGAATCTTAACTTAAATCGAGACGGACTCCCGCGCATCTTTTGGGTTTATTTAGCTGCGATCGCGCTGATTGCCGCAGGCTACGCTGATTTCCCCCTGATTGCTTATCATCTACAACAGTCTAAAACGTTCAGTCAGACTCAAATTCCATTATTGTATGCGTTGGCGATGGGTGTCGATGCGATCGCGGCACTTATTTTTGGTCGTTTGTTTGACCGCATTGGGTTGTCTAGTTTAATGATTGCAGTCTTGATCTCTGCTGCTTTTGCCCCGTTTGTTTTTCTAGGAAATTCCTCCTTAGTCATTGTGGGCATGGTGTTGTGGGGAGTTGGGATGGGGGCACAAGAATCTATTTTGAAAGCAGCCGTAGCGGGGATGGTGTCTGCCGATCGACGCGGGGCAGCTTACGGCATTTTCAATGCAGGCTATGGAGTTGCTTGGTTTTTGGGGAGTGCGTTAATGGGGGTATTGTACGATCAATCAATCAATCTGCTGATTGCATTTTCGGTTCTGATTCAGCTTGTATCTATTCCGTTGCTCGTTCTTAGTAAGCGTCATCGAACATGAAAATGAAACTACTTTATGACGTAGAGGTCTAAAAATATGTTGGATCGGCGATCGGACTCTTTACGCTTCGTTTCGATCATATTTCCTCTTTAAGCTATGGTAAAATATCTATTTTTAGCACTACATTAGGCCGACTTCCGATGTGGTGATGATTGTGTTAAAATAAAGACGACTGAAAGAGGCAATTATTATGACTATTCGTGAGCTCGCGATCGCCAAATTGCAGCAACTTCCAGAATCATTTTTGCCAGAAATCAGCGACTTCATCGACTGTGTGATGCACAAGCACCAATATAGAATAGCTGAGCCAAAACTCCCAGACGATATTGCTAAAGCTTGGGCAAAATGGTTCGAGGAGGTCGATCGCAATTCTAGCTTATTTGAAACAGTCATTGAAACATCACATAACCATCATGCAAACCAAAACGATCGCAATTCGCGTTAATGCTGAAGTTGCTAAGATATTTGAGGCTGCTTCTGAAGAACAGCGTCGTAAATTAGAGGCATTACTTAGCCTGAAACTTAGTGATGCAATTCGACGCAAAAGACCCCTAGAGGATGTAATGAGTGAGATTAGTCGGAATGCTCAAGCGCGAGGATTGACCCCAGAAATTTTGGATTCAATTCTTTTTGATGAGTAAGATGCGCTACGTTTTTGATACAAATGCAATTGTCAGTGCAATTCTGTTTGATAACAGTAAACCCGATCGCGCCCTTCGATATGCTTTAGCAAACGGAGAGGTGTTACTATCACTTGAACTGTTAGAAGAATTGAATGAGGTATTGGATCGCGAAAAATTTAATCGGTATGTCACAAGTGAAGAAAGGGAGGAATTTTTAGCTGCCTTGGTGGACAGGGCAGTGCTGGTGGAGATAATTGACAATGTGCAAAAGTGTCGCGATCCAAAAGATGACAAGGTTTTGGAGTTGGCATTAAATGGAGAAGCGAACTATATCATCACTGGTGACAGGGATTTGCTCGTATTGCACCCATTTCGTGGTGTGGTAGTAATCACAGCAGACGAGTTTTTGAAGACGATCGAATCTGAGTAGTTTTGATTTGGAATACGAGTTACCGATCGCAATTAGAGAAAAAAACTAATATCCACTTGGAAAAAACTAGCTAATTTCCTCGCTTCATCTATTTCGAGATCCCTTCCACTAACAAAAATTTTCTCAACCTCTGTTTCCGTTCCCAAAACAGGAATCAAATCAGATTTGTCCAAATCTCTCGCATCCATTAAATGTTGCAACATTGAAGCAGCATTTCCTGCGGGAGTTGGATAATTTTCAGATTCAAATTTTTCAATCAGTGTTATCAAAAGCTCCAGAAATAGCTCTTCCTCCAGCGATCGCATAGGGCCGTGTTCCAGTTCGCAAGCAAGAGCGATCGCGGCCTCGTTTTCTGCTTCATTTGCGATCGGTTTTGGTTGATACCGAACCAGTAAATCTGTATAAGATTTTGCATCAAAAGTACGGATCATTTTTCCACTCATCCTTACTTAGATTTGCACAGGTAGCGATCGCTCTTTCTATTTAAGCTACAGTAAAAGCTATATTTTCTAGCACCACATTAGGTGTATTTCCACTACCTAAAACCTGTGTAGCATCTAAAACTTCTATCCCTACCAATAGCTCATTTTCCCCAATATTTAAAGCAATTTCGTCAGTTAACTGTAAAGTGCGACACTGATGCTTACCTTCTACAAGTCTAATGTAGAGAGCATCAATTTCGGAATCATAACTAATCTTCATAAACTTTTACCTCAAAAATAGAATGTATACTACGATAGAGTTAGTGAATCAGGTTTCGTAATGAAGTACCCACTGCATACTGTTTCCAAGCCAGTCTCAGGTAGCGAAGTTCAAAAACTTGCTCATGCCCTTAAGACTGGTGGTTATGTTGCAAATGAAGCTGCTTTAGCTTTAGCTAAACGGATTGCCGCTCGTCGCCATCGTCGGAAAGATAACGACTAACAACTCTCCAAAAAACTAAAGCCCTTTTCCGTTGTTGCGGGAAAAGAGCTTTAATTTATTATTAACCTGGCACCGAGCTATTTTACCGGGCAGTGACCCGCCGAGTATCTTCGCCATAGCAACGTTTAACAACCGAGTTCGGGATGGATCGGAGTGGTTCCATTACATCATAAGCACCAGGAAAGCTTTGAAAACTTTGAATCCTGTGTCTGCGTTAAACTTGATGCGCTGCATCTCTCTCGCTCGACTTCATTACATTACCAAACTTCCCTAAGTTTGTCAACCCCTTTGTGAAATATTTTTTTGCTGGGATGTTTTGCACCTTTCTTGCTTAACAGGCTTTCCGGCCTGTTCCACAAGAGTAATTTTTTTATGGTCAAAGTGGGAAGGTCAGGGTTTATATACAGCAGATTCGAGGTTCATGAAGTACACCCCGATTGCTCTTCTATTGCCCTAGGGACACGGCACCGCCCATTGGTGTCAACTTAAGGTGAAACCCAATCACAGACTGCTGTTTGACTATTAAGGCCAGATCCCCCCTAGCCCCCCTTAAGAAGGGGGGGACAAGAGTCCGATCAAAGTCCCCCGACCTAAGGGGGATTTAGGGGGATCTAGACTTTGCCTAAAAGCGACATTTATCAGGGGTTTCAGGCTTAAGTTGACACCTATGGGCACGCTTGAGTGTCCCTACCTCTGTTATGTACCTCACTAACCTGAAAAGTGCTGTATCTTTTTCTTGCTCAAATATTGTTCCGAAATGAACCCAATTGAATTAGAGTGGCAACACATTAAAGAAGATGAATTAGCTGCGACAAATGTTTGATGATGAATTAGAACTCGCCTACGCCGTAATTAATGGAGTAGAAGTTAGAGGAAAAAGAGGAGACTACCGTACACAACGTCTTAAATTTAAGTCCGGTCAACCTACTTAATGTTTGATTACATACTTGTGAATTTCCCCGCCGACTTACTTAATTCCCGATTAAGTAGCACAAAATTCATGTGTACTCAGCAGAATTTCTCCATAATCAGGAATCCAAGCCAGCCACTTTTCCTCCGAACACTCACACAAAAGCCACGCTTCGTCAAAACTGAATGCTGTGGGCGGATTGAACAATTTGACCCACATAGAAGGAACCAATTTTGGCGCAGGTACGGCGCAGCCAAATTTTTCCCAGTTGCGGGCACTCGCGACGCTTGCTGGCGGTTGCCAAGTACGGATATCTGTTTGCAGTTGCATAACTACTCCTGTCGAGCTAAGAGTCTGCACTCCTTGCGGGGTTGAAACAACGCAGAGCGAAGGCGCAGATAAATTGGAATTATGTAGTCTATGTTACGGAATTATCTAGAAGAATGTGTATGGTTGTAGCAAAAATTTACAATCGAGAGCAAAAAACTGGCTCAAAGCTCAAAAGACCGATCGCCAGATTAGCCGATCGCCAGATTAGCCGATCGCCAGCGATCGATTACCATAGCAAAAAACATCTGATTTATTTCAAAAATTCCGACATGAACCAAACTGCAAAATCCCAGTGGAAAACTCTAGACCGTTTCGTAGAAATCAAGTCTCATTGGGTAAAACTAATCGCTGAACATCTCGAAACAACCGAAGGACAAACAGTAGAATATTGGCGAGTAGAAAGAGCAGATTCAGTGGTAATCTTGACCATTCAAGCTGACAAATTACTATTTCCCCCACCGATGTATCGCCCCGGCGTGGCATCCGCAACCCTCGATTTCCCCGGCGGTCGCGTACCAGCCGAATCGACGCCAGCAGAGGCCGTTCCAGCTATAATCAAGAAGGAATTAGGCGTGACTGAAAGTGCGATCGCCCGCATCCAACCGCTCAATACGATCGGCTGGGCAATCAACAGTTCATTTTCCAATCAAAAACTCTACGGTTTTGTTGCCCAATTGCACCCCACAGCACCAGTAAACCCCGAACTTATCGGTGCAGCATATCCTGCTACCCAGGACGGAATCCGCGACTTGCTCAAAAAATTAACTTGCCTCCAATGTCGAGCATTGTTACTAGAATGGCAAAACCAAGCTGATTTTAAATTTTAGATGGTTCCAGACGCTTATTTATTGTAAATTAAGTAGGTAGGCAGTCCGCACTTTACTTTTAAAAGTAGCGGGTAAAACCAATTTTTCCCTGATAATTTAACTTACTAAAAACCAACCTCACCAAAACTAATCATGGCTTTCAACAATGAAATTGCTGTCGAATGCCTCGACGTTACATATCGCCTCAACCGCAGGTCTTTAGTAGACAAACTCAATTTCAAAGTGCTGCAAGGAGAAGTTTTAGTATTGCTGGGACGCAGCGGGAGCGGCAAAACTACTACCATGAAATTGATTAACAATCTACTGACACCAAGCAGCGGCGAAGTGATTGTTATGGGAAAACCGACAACTCAGTGGAACCCTATTCAACTGCGACGAAAAATTGGCTATGTAATTCAAGAAATCGGTTTGTTTCCGCATTTTACCGTCGAGCAAAACGTTGGTTTAGTACCGAAATTGGAAGGTTGGGAGGTCGATCGCATTAAATCTCGCGTCCGCCAACTGTTAGAATTAGTCAACCTCGACCCCCAGCACTTCGCCAAACGCTATCCCCATCAGTTATCCGGCGGACAGCGCCAGCGGGTGGGCGTCGCCAGAGCACTCGCGGCTGACCCTCCGATGTTGTTAATGGACGAACCGTTTGGTGCTTTAGACCCCATTACTCGCCTGGAATTGCAGCGGGAATTCGGTCAATTGCAGCAGCAACTGGGCAAAACTGTGATTTTTGTGACCCACGGTATTCAAGAAGCTTTTTTGTTAGCTTCTAAAATTGGTTTGATGCAAGATGGGCGGTTAGTTGAATTGGCAACCCCCGATGATTTTCTGCAATCTCAACATCCAGAAGCTCGCGCATTTCTTGATTGTTTGCAGTTAGCCAGATTAGAATAATTTCAGCAAGAATTTGATAAAATAGTTTTAGTAAATAAGCTGATAATCAAACAATGCACAGTCTTTATGAGACAGATTTCTATGCTTGGACGCAAGAACAAGCCAAGTTACTTCGCAAGTGTCAGTGGAGCCAACTTGACTTGCCAAATTTAATTGAGGAGATTGAATCTTTGGGCAAACAAGAACGTCAAGAACTTAGAAATCGTTTGAGCATTTTGCTGGGAAATTTACTGAAGTGGCAATATCAACCCCAGCAGCGCAGTCGTAGCTGGCTATCTACAATTCGAGTGCAGCGGCGGGACACTCAGAGACTGATACAGGATAACCCAAGTCTGAAACCTTACTTGCAAGAAGCTTTCCCAGAAGCTTATCAAAACGGTAGAGATTTGGCAGTAGGAGAAACCGATTTACCTTTCAAAACATTTCCTCAAAATTGCCTTTACAGCTTAGAGGAAATTCTGGACTCTCGCTTCTATCCTGGTGAAGCAAGTCCTGAAATGGAAAATGATATCAATTCCGGCGCAGCCGGAATGATATAGAGGACACGGCACTGCCGTGTCCCTACCATGATTTATTGTAGGGAAACGGCACTGCCGTGTCCTGATTTCGAGTTATATTAATTCCGATGTAACCGGAATTGATATCATTTATCAGATTAACAGCAATCAGCAATAACTAATTACCCAATGATCACTTTTGTCAACCGCTATGGTGCCCAGATTATTCAGCGCGCGATCGAACACTTATATTTAGTAACTGTGGCAATTTTTATTGCTATTATTGTGGGAATTCCCCTCGGGATTTTAGTCACGAGAAAACCAAAATTGAAAAAGCCGATTTTGGGATTTGCTAATATTATGCAAACAATTCCCAGTTTAGCTTTGTTTGGCTTGCTAATTCCGGTGCCGGTATTGGGTGGAATAGGCGATCGCACGGCAATCATCGCCCTCACTCTCTATTCTTTACTGCCAATAATCCGCAATACTTACACCGGTATTGTCGGTGTCGATCCGGCGATTGTGGCAGCCGGAACAGGCATGGGAATGACCGATATGCAACTGTTATGGCAAGTGGAACTTCCCCTGGCGCTGGGCGTGATTTTGGCGGGCGTGCGAGTTGCTGCGGTAATTGCGATCGGGCTAGCAACGATCGCGGCTGCAATTGGTGCCGGCGGCTTGGGCGTGTTTATTTTTCGGGGAGTTGCTACAGTCAACAATCAGTTACTTTTGGCTGGGGCAATTCCGGCCGCTTTGATGGCATTAACTGCCGATTTTGGGCTGGGTTTTGTGGAAACGCGCCTCTCAAAAAGTACATTAAAAACTATGAATGAGGACTAAAATTCTCACTAGAAACAGTCAAGGTTGTGACTTTCTGCAAATTAGAAGCATTCGGAGGATTCGCTATCAGATTGCGGATTTCATTTGAGCGTTCAATGTACTCTTTATCTCTCAAAACAGCCTCGCTTCCCTCCAGCGAAATAGGAGCAGCCAAATCGATCCAAGAACGGCAACCCCCGTATTCAGAAATGTACGGAATTTCTACTGTTTCTGCTAACCGATAAGTCCGCAGCAATAAAATATAAATTGGCTGATTTTGTTTCCATTTCAGGCGATCGCTGACAAACTTTTCATGCCAAATATGGTAAGGAAAAAGCGCGGCAATTGCCGGTTCCCAAGCTACCAAAAAAACATCGGTAATCTCAGCCCAACTGCCAATTTTAATAATTTCTGGATGCCAACCAGATTCAACTTTTTTTACTTGACTCGCAAAATCCGGCTTTAATAAATCAGGCTGTTGGTGTTCAAAAGTTGGATATAGCAAAACTTGCTTGTCAGCCACATTAAACTGTCCTGCTTGCTCGCGAATTCCGCCCTTTCGCAACAGCAGAATTGTTTCGCCATCAGCCAGAGCATTAACCGCTACATTCCATTCTTTCAGCGCGCGAGTAGTTGATTTCATAGGAATTTAGTTTTGTTTTAGCAATAGTAACAAAATCTATCCATCAAATCAAGTATAGCAGCTTTTTTCTGCTAAAATTAGATAGTTTCAGGGTGAATAGTAAAAATCTAAATGATGACTTAGGGTATGGAAAAGCGACAATTGGGGACATCGGAAATTCAGATAACCCCGATAATTATGGGGACTTGGCAAGCCGGCAAGCGGATGTGGGTGGGAATTGAGGATGCGGAAACTGTCAAAGCGATGCGCGCCGCTTTTGAGGCCGGTATTACTACCTTTGATACGGCTGAGGTTTACGGAGAAGGGCATTCGGAACAAATTATCGGTGAAGCACTTTCAGACGTGCGATCGCAAGTAGTTTATGCTAGCAAAGTTTTCGCCAATCACCTGAAATCGGATTTAGTAATCGCAGCGTACGATCGATCGCTAAAAAACCTCAACACCGATTATATCGACCTTTACCAAATCCACTGGCCCGCCGGCACTTGGAATTCTGAGTTAGTCCCAATTGCAGAAACAATGGACGCCCTGAACAAGTTAAAAGAACAGGGGAAGATTCGAGCGCGATCGCGCGTAGTTCGACAAGACGGGGATTCAGAAGAGTTGATTGTTGAGGCGATGGATACTTGTCCGGTGAATTGCATTCACTGGGTTGATTACACCGAACTCAAGAATCTGGAAGAAGAACGCCAGGATCAGGTGATTCCTGTGGTTGCTTTTCCGGTGGAGTATGCGACGATTCGCACTACTCGAAAAAAAAAAGCGGCGTTGGGCGATCGCAAGTTCAAAGGCGGCCATTGAAATCCTCAATCAAAATCCACAGCTTAAAACCTGTAACTCAACAAACAAAGCCCGCGCGCGCGGGCTTTGTTTCTATACATTGTATAATCAAAATTTATTTGAGAGGATGGTGTTCGGCGAGAATTTTCTCAACTCTCGCTTCGTCAATTCTGGCAGTTAATGTTGTTGCTTCGTTGTTATCGCGAATCGTTTTTGCTAAAGTAAAAGACGAGCCGACTGAAAAAGTTAAACCCATGCCCATAAAAGCTTTTTGCCAGGGATCGACCTGTAAATAAATCACACCTACAGTAGTTGCGGAAATGGCAACAATAAAAGAAACCCAGCACTGAAGTATCCAAGCATTAGTATCTTTTTGACGTAAGATTTGTTTCTGCATAGTGCCTCTAACTCAAATATATCTTTTGGTTGATTAACTTAAAGAATAAAGAGCGTAAGTGAAGCGTTCAGGAGAGGAAGGGACAGTTTCGATAAGCGCACAGGGCGATCGGGCTTTTGACCAAAAACTCGATCGCTACAAATAGGGTTTGGGCCTCAAGCAGCCTGGATAGGAACAGACAATCTAGAAACTGGACTAAGGGGGATGGATTGAGTTGGATTCATTTTGTTAATTACTAGGGCCAGAGTCTATGCTTTGCTGCTGCATTTTTTGTAGCAAAGCTTGATAACGTTGTCGCTCTTCTTCAAGTTGGGCGATCGCTTCCTCTGCACGCTGTCGTTCCTGTTGGACTTGAGATTGAGCAAGTTCTTTCTCTTCTCGTTCCTGTTCTCTGAGTTGATCCATTTCCACAGGAGTGAGAAACCTCCGCCCATCTGGCCGATAAATTTCTAGGGTATTTTCTGTTAGTTGAAAACGAATTTCTAATAACGGACTCACCCAGCCATTCATTTCTGCAATTGGTTCAAACCAATCTTCATTGCGAACAAAGCCGCTCAATTCGATGTTGTCTGGATCGTAAATGTAATATTCTTGAACTCCATAGCGCTGATAAAACAAGAGTTTTTCTGCCATTTTTCCAGGACGGTTCCCAGGGGATAAGATTTCAAAGGCGACTTGGGGAGGGATATTATCTTCTTCCCACTGTCTGTAAGAACCTCTGTCACCTTTTGGCCTGCCAAAGACTACCATTGTATCCGGTGCTTGGCGAATTTTGTTATTTCCTTCAACGGGATACCAAAGCAAATCTCCAGCGACGAAGACATCTAGGATGCTAGCAAACAGGATTTCTAGATTTTCTTTAATAGTGACAATCCATCGGAATTGTTTGGTGTTGTCTGACATTGGTTCTCCGTCGTTGTCTGGGTAGATGATTTCTGGTTTAGTTTCAGGGGTGAGTTGTTGTACCATGCTTTTTGATGGTTGAGGTGCTGATTTTAGTATAGCTTATGAGGGTTGGAAGGGTTGGAAGGGTTGGAAGGGCGATCGCAAAAATCTCTCCCTTCAATACTCAGATACCCGACTTCTTCAAGAAATCGGGTATCTAAAGCGATATAATTAACTTTTCAAAATGCTGCGAACTACTTATTTTTTTGCTGAGTCTTCGCCTGCTCGATCGCAATTTCCCTCACAGCTTGGAAAGAACTCAAATTCGACGAACCTTCAATCGCCTTCACCGCCAAATCTTGAACCTGTTTCAAAGCAGAATCAAGCTGTTTCGACAAACTAGCAATCCGCGCATCTTGATTTTGCATAGTCTGCAACATCCCTTGAATTTGCAGTTCATAATTTTGCTTTTGACCTTCCATGTCTTTCTGCAACAAATCAGACTTGATTTTAGCTTGGTAATTGCCAATATTGCGACCGTTATCTTTTCCGTTCTTAATGTTAGCTTCCAATTCTTTCGGGAAAGCTTCAACCTTAGCTTTAACTTCCGCAGAAACTTTTTCCCGTTCCGCAATTAATTTTTCCCGTTCCGCCCACTGCTTCTCCTGTTCGCGTTCAGACTCTTCGATGTCTTTATGCAGCCTTTCTTGGCGCTGGTCATATTCTTCGATGTCCAGATTTCGCTGGAGTTCCAAATCGTAATTATACAACTCTTCATCCCGATTGCTAGCTTTTCGCTGATTCTCATCGCGTTCTTTAACTGCCAATTTTTGCAATTCCTGCTCTTTTTCCCAAGCTTGGCGCTGTTCCAACAATTCCTGTTCAACAGTTTCGCGCTGTTCGCTGAGTTCGTTAGTAAATGTTTTCGCGCTTTCTTCGTACTGTTGAATTAAATTATCCAGCGTATCTTCCGCAACATCTTCTAAACTGTGCAACTCTTGCAGTTGTTGAACTTCCTCGCCCACAGTACGGCGCAATTCTCCGAGTTTAGCAGCTTCAGAAGTTAATTTTTCAGACAACTCGCTGACAGCGCCGCCAAAGCCAAATTGCAGCAAAATTAAATTGTCGATTGTAGACTGCATTTTTTGTTGATTTTGAGTTAAAGCCATTGGTTTTTGTGCCTCCACAAGCGGTTTTTCTGGGACTGCTGTTTGCTTCATAGAAGCATTTGTTGGTTGATTATTATTGACCTGCTTCAGTTGCGATTCCAAAGCAGTCTTTGCTTCTGCTGCTTCCTTGTACGCTTCCAATATTTCAGCCTTGGTACTTTTGTCAGTTACTTTTTTGTTCATGGTTTTTCATTTGCTAATAGTTGGGAAAAGCTATGTCATTTTTTCGTAAAGTGCGCAATGCGCACCCTACAAACCTTAAGCTTTGCTAGCAAAAGCTTTCATTGCTAAATCTTGCGCTTGCTTCATTGTGGCTTGCAGTTGCGCAGATATTTCGGCGATTTGTTCGGTTTGCAGCGAGATTGTCTGCTGCAAAGATTGCACTTTTAATTCGTATCCTTGCTTACTTCCTTCCCATTCTTTGTCAACTAAATCTGCCTTGACTTTAGCTTCGCGAGAAACTTCCTGAATCGCTTCTTCTTTGGCTTTTGTATAAGCCTGTTTCAGTTCTTCTTCAAACCCTGCGGCTTTGGTTTGATTCTTTTCAAATTCTGCTTGATTGTCGCTAAGTAATTTTTCTCTTTCTGTCCAATTCTTTTCTTTTTCGCGGGTGGATTCTTGGATATCTCGTTCCGATGTGCGCTTCGTTTCTTCGTAGGCGTCGGTTTCGATTTTTCGTTCCCGCTGTAAATCGTATTGGTGATCGGCTACTTCACCCTGGCGCTGTTTAATTGTCAGTACAGTTTTTTCTTGAACTTCTGCATCAAATTCTTGCTGTTCTTTCCCCCAAATCTTACGTTTTTGGGTCGTATCTTTTTCGATAATTTCGCGCTCTTTTGTGCTTTTTTGTTCCAGCACAGTCAATTTTTCTTGGTGCTCTTGAGTTAAGATGTGGAGGGCGTCTGCGACAACTCGAATTTTTTGTAACTGTTGCAGTTGTTCTGCTTCAATTTCGATCGCCCGTTTTAATTCGTCTAATTTTGAAGATTCCTGCTTCAGTTTTTCGGAAAGTCCGCTAGTGATGCTACCAAAATCTAATTGCAAGTCGGCTAAGCCTTTGACGATGCTGTCAATTGTGTAGGTAGAAGCGACTTCGAGGAGTTGTTTATTTTTGGCTTTGTCGGCTGACTGTTCTTTGGTTTCTACTTTGGATTCGATCTTTTTGTTGTCAGCTAAAATCTGCTGAAAGTTTTGCAAAATTTGGGCTTTGCTATCTTTGGCAGTTGCGAGTGTCATATTTTTTTTGCTCCTGATTCTAATTTGTTGATGCTTTTTTATGAGACGTTCTCAGTTATCCTAAGTTCCGCAGTTGGCTGAGAATTGCTCCGTATTTTCTGACTGCATCGGGTTTTTGTTCCGAATAATCGCTGGCGATAATTTTGAGAATTTGCTGGCAACGATCGCACCGATTTTGTGGCCAGCATTCGCACTCGTCAACTATACTTAAAAGCGTGTCTTTTAGCAATTGATTTTGTCCTAGCAAAGCTCGGTAATTCCGCCGGATAGATTCGGCAACTAAAGTCATGTGTTGGAAATCTTCGGTGAGGTTTTCGATGTCGTTAATTGCGTCTGCCCGAATTTGGTCGAGCATCTCAAAATTCTCTCTCAAACGGTTTTCTTGCAGGTTTAGTTTGGTTCTGAGTCTCGTTAATTTCTTCATTTTACTTTGCTTTAACAGTTATGGTAAAGGCGCAATTAAATCGCGCCTTTACAGCCTTTTCTGTTTCTGATTCTGTCTTTCCTAAACATCCATCGGTTCAATGGGTTATAGGTTCAGTTGTTGAACTTCCTGCCATTTTCGATCGCCGAATCAGATGTTTTGTCGCTTTTGGCTCTGGATATGTATAATCGAGCATCGCCTCTTGTTGAGCTTGAATAATCCGCAGCGCGGCGAGCAAATTCTCCAACGTTTCTAAGTGCGCTGGGGTGAAGTGGATGCTGAAGCCTTCGCCATCCCGCGCGTAGCCAGGACAAACCAGTGAGGCTGAGCTTTGTTCTTCGTGGGTGGCGATGTATAGCCAGTCCTCGTCTTCGAGCTTGTAATGCGTGTCTGTCCAGGTTCTTAGCATTTGCTGTCTCCTCCTTTTTATTTGCTGCGTACAAGCGTTTTGATGCGCGGCGCCGATCGCTCCTCTCTCAGTTTGCGACGCTATATGTAGTGTTTTATTTGCCTAATTTACATTTTATACCACAGCAGTGTGGTTAAATTGGTTGACTAATCTGTCAACTTACCTCATGGTAGCGTATGTTGATTTTGTAGTCAAGTATTTTGTTGAACTTTTGATCAAAACAGGCTAGAATGCTTGTCAGGAGGCAAAAAACCGTGGAACAAACATTTGGAAAACTGATCCGTCAAGCTCGCAAGGACAAAGCTTACTCACAACGTGAGCTAGCAGGTATGCTAAGTGTGGACTTTACTTATTTGTCGAAGCTGGAGAACGATCGAGCTGATTACGCGCCAAAAGAGGAGGTAATTCGATCGCTAGCGCGGAATCTAGACATCAACGAAGAGGAATTGATTTTTTTGGCAGGGAGACTGCCGCAGCAGTACGAAGCGCTGCTGAAGCAGAATCCGAAGGAAATGCAGGCTCTTTTCCGCCGGATGCAAGAAAATCCAGATTGGCTCAAACAATCTTTTGAAGCGTAAGAGAGGCCGCTCATAGTGAGTATTTTTAAACCGTATTGCTTCTATCCCAAAGAAACGATCGAGCGTTTGGCAAATGACATCCTGATGCAAATGCAGAAAACGCAAAATTTTGCTCCGAAATGGCCAATTGATGCGACAACGGTTGCTGATTTTCTGGACTTGGGCGTAGTTTGGGAGTGCATTGAGCCG
Source organism: Cyanobacteria bacterium VAR_87_metabat_62 (assembly GCA_031427135.1). Classification (GTDB taxonomy): domain Bacteria; phylum Cyanobacteriota; class Cyanobacteriia; order Cyanobacteriales; family Microcoleaceae; genus Microcoleus. The sequence goes on from JANPMV010000031.1 coordinate 82,779, forward strand.
GATGAAGAAGGTGCGATCGCCGCGAGGATTTTGCCGCAGCAGCGGTTAATCGAAATCAACGAATTGATTCTCGAAAAACCGCCGGGGTTCATCGAATCGACGATCGCCCACGAAATCGGCCACTGGGTGCTGCACATCAATCAAGACGAAGCAGACGGCACTGTCGAACAGTTGGAACTAAATTTAGGCAATCTAGAAAAAACTGCCCACGATGTCGAGGAACCATTTGTGTGTCGGGGTGCGATCGCGAATACCAAGATTGCGTCGATCGAATGGCAAGCGCAATATTTTGCAAGCTGTTTGTTGATGCCTCGGTGTATTTTGGAGGATAAAAGACAAGGGAAGGATTTAACCAAGTGGTCGCATTTATACAAAATTAGAGACGAATTGGGAGTGAGTATTTCTAATTTGACCAATCGCTTGCAAGAATTCGGTTGGATTTACATTCCCAAGGGAACCCGCGAGATTTATGCGGGGAAAGATGCTGCAAACGGACAGCAGCGGTTGTTTGGATAAGATTTGAGATTCGAGAAGTGCGATCGATTCTCTAATCTCAAATATTTAAAATCACTTTTACGCAAGGAGGCAACAGAATGGAAACAAAACTCGTAGCAGATTTGACAGTTGAAGAACTGGAAGCGATTATTCTCAAAACTAAACGAGTATCGGACTTGACCGTTGGAGAATTGAAAGAGATAATTGCCGAAGTAGTAGATATACGGTTGAATCACTGGCTAAATTTAGTCAATAAAAATTCATCCCCTGTGCTTCCTTCGCGAACTAAAGAAGAACAAATGGAGATCAATCTAGCTGCAATTGAGTGGTTGCGCAAGTGGCGAGAAGAAGGAGACGCCGAGGAACAAACAGAAACATTTGAATACTTACAAAAAGTATTAGATGAAGACCAAATTTCATCTGAAAAACTCCTATTTGTGTAACAAAAATGATAGTTTTATTGGATTCCGGGCCTCTGGGAATATTAACTAATCCCAAGGGGCCGCCTGTAACTTTAGAGTGTCAACTTTGGGTAGAATCTTTGCTATTAAAAAATTATAGGGTGATATTACCTGAAATAGCAGATTACGAAGTGCGACGGGAGTTGGTGCTGGCCAATAAGCTCGCAGGTATTAAACGCCTTAACGAATGCAAATTAAGATGGCTGGAATACTTGCCAATAACCACACCTACAATGCTCAAAGCAGCTCAGTTGTGGGCAACATCCCGTCAGGCAGGAATGCCAACAGCAGATCCCAAAGAACTTGACGGAGATGTGATTTTAGCGGCTCAAGCTTTGCTGATTGTTGAAGGTGGAGAAGGAGTTGTTATTGCTACAACAAATGTCGGGCATTTGTCGCGATTTGTGGATGCTCGTCACTGGCGAGATATTGACTGATGCTGGATAAAAAATGAAAAATCACAAGTTAAATTTCATTTTATGCTAACTAATATTGCAATCCTACTCGAAGCTTGTCAAGAATTAAATATCCCTTACGAAATCTTGCATCCTTCCCAAAACTTGATTAGAATCAGACACGGTGGCGAGGATTATTTTTTTGTCAATTACATGACGGCATTTGATAGCGGGTCATTAGCACAAATTTTTAAAGATAAAGAATATACTTATCAACTTTTAAAAGCCAAGATAAATACTCCTAAAACTCTTAGTTTTGTCTCGCCTCACTGCGAGGATAAGTATAAAAAGTATTTGAGTTTTCCCGATATTGAATCAATAGTTTTAGAAGTCAATAAAAATTTTGCTTTTCCGGTAATTATCAAGCGAAATCGTGGTTCGGGTGGCAACAATGTTTTTTTGTGTGAAAGTGGAGAGCAAATCAAAGAAGCTCTAGAAATTATCTTTAACGTCAACAGTAAAGATTATGACTATGTGGCGCTAGCTCAAGAGTATATCGAAATTGAACACGAATATCGGGCGGTATTCTGCAAAGAAAAGCTCGTTTTGCTGTACGAAAAAGACAAATCTCAGGCTGAATTTGCGGGAAATCTGAGTCCGCTGCACTGGGAAGGTGCAAAAGCTAAACATATAATTAACCCCAAACTCATGTCTGAGATTGAAGATTTTGTTAAACCTGTTTTTGCTGAAATTGCGATTAATTATGCTGGCTTTGACATCGCGCAAGATACAAAAGGAGTATATTGGTTGATTGAAATTAACTCAAGCCCCAATTACGATATATTTGTGAGAGATAACGATCGCCAAATTGCTGTAAAGATGTTTAAAGATATCTTAGAAAATTGGAAAAGCCGAGAAACCGGGTTGTTCACCGATATTCACGGCTCAAATCCCATATTTTCCTAAAAAACCCGGTTTCTTCGATCGGGGGTGCGCAAGTCCCGATTAAGAAACATCGGCTTCGGCTGCAATTTTAACCGCTCCCTTCAGCGCAAACACGGCGGTGATGATGCCAACAACCGCAAGAATTGCCGTAATGTAAAAAGCGTTGGTATAGCTGCCAAAAGTATCGCGAATTTTCCCCGCAGCAATTGTACCGAAAAACGCTCCAACTCCGTAGGCTGTAAACACAATGCCGTAGTTTTTCGGGTAGTCTGTGGGGTCGAATAAAGTTAAAGTTGCCGTGGGCGCGATCGCCAGCCATCCTCCTAACGACAGCCAGAACAAACAAAACGCAATGATATAAGTTGCGACTTGTCCAACGCCTGCCTGAGTCATCATAATCGATGCGATTAAGATGAGAATGTAGTTGGCGATCGCGGCATATTTTGGCTTAAATCGATCGGTTATCCAACCAAACATCGGACGCCCCATACCGTTAAATATGGCAAACAGAGAAACCGTTGCCGCAGCCGTTCCCGCGTCTAATTTAATAATTTCCTGCGCCACGGAAGAAGAAATTCCGATCGCGCCCAATCCCACCAGCGTGCCAATTGTGTAGCACACCCACAGCCCGTAAAATGCGGGAGATTTCATCATCGGTGCCTGGCTATTTACCGCTGTTCCCGATCGGGCGGCCACAAATCCCGCAGGCGTCCATCCAGTTGGCGGCATTTTCAAAGCGGTCGAAATTGCCAAAATAATGACGGTAAAAGCGATGCCTAAAATCAGAAATGTTTGCGATATTTGATAGGTATCGATTAAATATTTGGCAATCGGTGCAGTAATTAAAGGCGACAAACCAAACCCTATTACTGTTAGCCCAACTGCCAATCCTTTTTTATCGGGAAACCACTTGGCTGCTACTGCTAGCGGTACGCCGTAAGCAATTCCCACCCCGGCACCGGCGATAATTCCATAGGTGAGTACCAGGACAGTAATATTAGGTGCAAATGCCGATAAAATATAGCCGATTCCCGTCACGACGCCGCCGACTGCGGTCACGGTGCGAGAACCGTATCGATCGATAAAAAAGCCGGTAATTGGCATCACTACGGCAAAAACTACTAACAATACGGTAAACGGCAATAAACTATCCGTTGCACCGATATCGAGCTGCTTTTCTAGCGGCTTTCTAAAGATACTCCAAGAATAAACTGTACCCAGACAAAGCAAGACCGTGATTCCCAGCGGAACGAACAACCAGCGGCCTTTTTCTGCTGGCATTCCGAAAACTTTTGTTTCGTTCATGTTTTTAATTTTTATCGATGAGGCATTAATAGGTAATGGCTGTGCATTCCCCGATAAATTGTAAGTTTACTATAAGTTTGTTACCGATGTAATAGTTGTGTTAAAAAAATATTAAACTTAACTAAAATCCGCGCGCAACTTGGAAATTTTTGTGAGTGATCGCAACGATCGCCAAATTGTCGTAACCATGTTTAAAAGCATCTTGGAGAGCTTGATTGTTAACAAAACACCTTATTTGAAATAAAGAGTTGAGTAACGAAAACCTCAACCCAACTACATATTTTAAACGTCATATCAATTCCGGTTGCACTCCTTATGATAGAGGAGACGGCAGTGCCGTGTCCCTACCCAAAATAACATTGTAGGGAGACGGCACTGCCGTCTCCTAATTTCGGCTAATAATTCCGATGCAACCGAAAACGATATCACTCCATGCTTTGAAAATACCAGTAAAGATTAGCAACAGTTAAATCATTGATTTCTTGCCAACTTGAGGGGGCTAAAGCTTTATAGCCAGAAGTATTGGCTTTTTGACTGATATAAGATTCATGTTGTTGACGCAAGCTAGGTTTGATAAAAAATCGTAATTGATCCAGTAGCGACTTGAAGTGGGACTTTTGTTGCAAGTTTTGGTAGAGCGCCATTTCTTCTGGTTCTGCTACTATACTAACTTCTTCTTTAGTGGTTGAAACTGGTGTTGTTTCCATATTTAAACTAGCCAATTGTTTACGCTCATCAGCCGATAAACTTAGCATCCAATCTACCTGATTTTGCCAAGAGTTCAAAACTACTAGATCCTGATTATAAATCCGTGTGATTTCTGGAAATATAAAATCAATTTCATCTTTTGTGCAGCGCTCAATCACGGTGAGAATGTCTTGGCGTATTCTTTCTTGGAGGTGGGAAAGGGAATTACTTACAGACGCAGGCTCGTTCAGCAATTGATAAGTTAATGAAATTGTCTGCTCAATTGCCCAAGCACATTCAACTCTACGAAGATAGCCCACTGCACAAGTAGCTTTGAATAAGTCAGGATTATTATAGTCAGCTAAAGCATTAGCTAAAATGTGTTGTGCGCTTGTTAAGGTAGAATTCATGGTATGTTTATCTTCCATTAATAAAGCATTTTGAATTAGTCTCTGTGCTTGAGCGAATTTCTGATAACCTCGACTTAAGATTAAACGATGTTGCTCAAAATTAATGCTTTCAGCTAACAGTTTAATTTCAGCAATAACTTCTGCTTTATCGTCTTTCAGCAGTGCCGCTATATCAATAAAGCCATGTGTAACTGTTAGCTTCAATTCCTTAATATCTTCCCTCATTTTCAAGGTCTGATGAAGGTTAACGGCTGACAATGCCGTTATGGCCACCACGCCGACACCAATGACGGCAGTAGATGCTGACAGAATGCCCACATTAGCCTCAAGAGATTTTAAGCCATACTGAATTACATCTAGTCTTCTGTAAGTTTCTTTAAAACCGCGATCGGTTTGAACCATTTGCGCTACACCTAATACAAAATCTGGAATAGCTAACAACGGCTCGGCAACCATACCAATTGCCGAACCTACAAAGTGACCTGTTGCCCTGTCTCTAGCTATTCCCAATAATACTCCTGCACTATTCTTTACGACTTCATAAGTGCCGGAGATGATGCCAGCCTGTATGTGAGGAGGAAACACAAAAATCATATTTTTTACCTGAATAGCGATTAATGTTACATATTATAATATACTATATGATTATGGTTAACTCTGTCAGTCTAAAGTGAAATTACTTAAATGAACGAATTCATGAAAGCATTTCAGAACATCGCCCAATATGCGGCTCTCGTCGCGGCGGATGATGATAAATCCTTAGAGATTAAGGAATCTGCTACAACCGTGATTAAGTCAGTCCAGCCTGGGTTCGATGAATTAATGGGATCAGCTACCAGACTTGATAAAATTGTGCAAAAATGCCGGAAAGATATCGATCGCGCTGAAGACGTTTGGACTTGCAAATTTGGGATTGTCCAAGCTTCAAAACAGGAAATATGGCAACAGCTTGGGGAACTGAGCGGCTGTCATGTCAGAATTAATGAACTAGGTCGTCAATGTCAAAGTTCGGCGCTCGCTCAATCTCAAGATTATTGGGATAAAATATTTGATGTTCGCGTGAAACAGAAGTGGTTTATTGATGCAGCAAACAAACAAAAAAAAGGAATTGGCTGGAGCGAAAAAGATAACTTTATTAAAGATATTCCCATCGTTATGAATCTTGTTTATATGGAAATTGATCAAATCATTAAGCGCAGCCTAGGTCTAGTTTATCAAGACTTTAGGACGATTAATTTAAAAGTGCTTACCCAGTATTTCCAAAATTTAGATAAGCAGACAAAAGATGTGTTGAATCATCAGAGGAATTTAACTTTTAGCGAGATAGCAAATAAATTTGAGCAGCCGACAGTTTACTTGCCTGAGAACACCAAATCACTGAGGTCTGAACTTATTTCGGCTCTGGATAATTTATCCAAATACCGTTTAGGCGATATTTTATGGGAAGAGGTTGTAAATTTCAAAAAGCAGGTTTCAACCGCGATCGATAATTTCATTAATTCAATCTTTGATGACAGATTAAAAGTAGGAAGTCAAGCTTTGGTTGAAGCCATGATATTTTACAATGAATTTCTGGAAAAGCAAGATAGATATCAGCAAGAAACACCTGCACAACGTCAGGCTGAAAGAGCCTGGATTGATTCGCAATGGACAGAAATTCAGAGAGTGGAAAAAGGTATTAAAGTAATTCTAAATTCTTCTCCATAATTCCTTAAGCTACTGTCATTGTACGAGAGCGCACTTCTTCCTATGCTAAAATAAACTTAGTCACAATTCCATCAAAAAAATGACAGCACAAGTGTTAGAACTAGAGGGAACCTGGGAAGAAATTCTCGCCCAAGCGGCAAAATTTGCTGGACGCCGAGTCCGCATCATCGTTCTTGCTAACGAAGATGAAGAGGCACTCCCATCTCCAGAAGAAAGTTTTCGGCAAGCATGGCTGGAAATAAAGACCGGGAAAACTAGACCTGTATCGGAACTGTGGGAAGGTATTGATGCAGGGATCGTTGAGATGATGCAGTCTCTGCCAGAAACTTTACAGCAGCAAGTAGTAGAATACTTGAAAGAGTATATCGCAGACTTAAAAGATGAGCTTCAATGGGATGAATCTTTCAAGAAAACGCAACCGCAACTTGTAGCTGCTGCCAAACGCGCAAAACAAGAAATTGCTGAAGGAAAGGCACGGGAAATGAAACTGAATGACCTATGAAATCTGCCACTCTGCCTTCCTTTTGGGAAAACTACAATTCTCTTGACAGTAGAGTAAAAGAGCAAGCTAGAAAAGCTTATCGTTTGTGGATTGAAAATCCATTTTATCCATCTTTGCACTTTAAGTGCATCAACCAAGAAGAAAATATCTGGTCTGCGAGAATCACGCGGAACCATCGATCAGTGGGCATTTTAGAAGGAGATACCATGACATGGTTTTGGATTGGGAACCACGATGATTATGAACGTTTTTTCTAGTAATCAGGCCGGGGCGGGTTTTTGAGATGGTTGGTTTCAGGTAATTATTGTTGGTTAACCCGCCCTTACATCGCTTTGGAAGGACTAAAGTCCTCACTACGAACCTTAGATTACATTCTTTCTAACACTTGAATTCCTAGCTTTGGAAGGACTAAAGTCCTCACTACGAACCTTAGATTACATTCTCTCCAACACCTGAATTCCTAACAATCCTAACCCCAACTTCAAAGTCCTAGCTGTCAAGTCGCACAAAATTAACCGCGAAGTCCGCAACGGTTCCTCAGCTTTCAACACCGGACACTGTTCAAAAAATTGATTGAACTTTTGACTCAATTCAAACAAATACTGACAAATCCGATTCGGTAATAAATCGCCGCCAACAGCATTTATAACTTCACTCAACTGCAATAAATGCTTTGCTAATACTAACTCTGCATCCGACTCCAAAATAATTTTTGCACTCGCATCTAAGTTGTCAAAATTAATCTCTCCTTTGCGGCGAATTCCCTGCACGCGCACGTAAGCATAGAGCATATAAGGTGCGGTGTTTCCTTGCAATGCGAGCATTTTGTCGTAACTAAAAGTGTAATTGCTCGCCCGGTTTTGACTTAAATCGGCGTACTTAACGGCACTCAAACCAGCTACTTGAGCTACGTTGGCTATAAATTCTTCAGTTTCCTGTCTTTCTTCTGTTACTAATCTCTCTTCTAAATCTTTGCGCGTACGGACGATCGCCTCATCGAGCAAATCTTGCAGCCGCACTGCATCCCCAGAACGAGTTTTTAATCTTTTGCCATCTTCTCCGCATACCAAACCAAAGGGAATATGGACAATTTCGACATCTTCGGGAATCCAACCGGCTTTTCTGGCGACTGCAAATACTTGGGCGAAATGGTTGGCTTGTCCCGAATCGGTGACATAAATTATGCGTTTTGCACCGTCTTCTTTGATGCGGTAGCGGATGGCGGCTAAATCGGTGGTGGCGTAGTTGTAGCCGCCGTCGGTTTTTTGGACGATTAGCGGCAATGGTTCGCCTTCAAAGTTGGTGAAACCGTCTACAAAAACGCATTTCGCGCCGTCACTTTCTACTAGCAAACCGAGACTGGTTAAATCTTCGACTACTGCGGCTAATAACGGATTGTAAAATGATTCGCCGCGTTCGATTAATTTGATGTCGAGTAAGTCGTAGATTACTCCAAATTCGCGACGAGATTGATCGCACAGCAATTTCCAAGCGCGACGGGTGTCTTCGGCACCGGCTTGCAGTTTTACTACTTCTTGGCGGGCGGTTTCTTTGAATGTTTCGTCTGCGTCGAAGCGCTGTTTTGCTTGGCGGTAAAATGCGACTAAATCGCCTAAGTCTAGGGCGTCAGCGGTTGTTAATGCTTCGGGGTGCACTTCGCGCAAGTAGGCGATCAGCATTCCGAATTGGGTGCCCCAGTCGCCGATGTGGTTGATTCTGATTACGTCGTGGCCGATAAATTCGAGGGTGCGGGCGATCGCATCGCCGATGATTGTCGATCGCAAATGGCCGACGTGCATTTCTTTGGCGATATTCGGGCTCGAAAAGTCGATCGCGATTCTCTGAGGCGCTTCTGTTTGCGAAATCCCCAAACGGGAGTCAGTGGCGATCGCCCTAACTTGCGCTTCCAAATAAGCCGGTTTCAGCTTTAAATTGATAAAGCCAGGCCCAGCGATTTCTGGGGTTTCGCAGATGTCGGCAATATCTAGGTTTTCGACGATCGTAGAGGCGATCGCCCGTGGGGACTTGCCTAACTTTTTCCCCAAACTCATCGCCGCGTTGCATTGAAAGTCCCCAAATTTGGGATTGCTGGCGGCGGCTAGCATCGGATCTGTACCCGAATAACCTTCGCCGAATGCAGCGGTGAATGCTTTTTCAAATCTTGCTTTTAACTGTTGGGCGATCGAGTTCATCTTTAATATTTTGATTTGATACTTAGTCTTTTCAACTAATTTATGTATTTGTACTTAGCTTTTGCTGAAGATACGATCGAAATTACAGGCTTTGGTAACTGAGGATACATTTTATCACAATGGCGATCGCTTGACAAGCCCAAAATTATCACATTCGATGATGATGCCGATCGCTACATAATTTAATTAAATGACTTATATTAAGGTATGTTAACATTCAGTTTAATGCTCGCGAAAATTTTACGAAAGGAAGTAGTTATGTTATCTCAACCTGTTTTTGGCGATCGTTCTCTGACCCAAGCCTTTTATCAAGCTGTAATCAATCGCTTCCATGAGCCTTTGAGTCTCTCGACTCAAGCGCTATTAGAAGAGTGCACCCTCGGCTTTGCGCCTTGTCCCGATGGAGTCAAAACCTTTTTCATCATCGCGCCGAGTCTGGATGCAGCAGACCAATTAATCGCAAAAATCGACAGTATTTTGGAGCGAGTTGCCGAACTGATGGCTGGAGTCGGACAAGTTGCCCTGTGCGTCATTCCCGCCGGCAGTGAGATAGATCGATCGGTAGATCTGCAAGACTTAGAAAAAGTTCCCCCCGATTGTATCGCTTGCAAAATCTTTACGATTATCTGTGCGGATGCTGCGACCGATCGCTAAAATTGACAGTTAGCAACCAGCAAATCGCTGTGCTTGGCCCAAGCTGTGCCTATGAGGAAGGACGAGGTAGATTGGCTGTTAGTAACAGTCGCTGAAATTTTCGTGCACAGGGTGCAAGTAGTTCGATCGTTTGTAAAGTTGCACTCGCGATCGAATGCAAGTATTAAGCAGCAACAATTTATATACAAAATGCCCGCTTGTCAGTCGATATAATGTTTATTTTTCGGCTCAGACAGTCGTGCATCTACTTTTCTCCTCCAAATTCCCGGCTGCCAAAAAGCCTCGCTTTCCTCTCCTGAGTGTCTCACTTCAAAAGACAGCAGCAGGAATTAGCCGGTATCGCAGGAAAATAAATCTCGGCGAAGGATTCTCCTGGTTCACAGCGAGCAGAAATATTTCAAAAAATAGAATTGTGCTTCAGATTCGCGGTTCGCTGCGAACTTGACAGAAAAATAGAATTTGTTAAAAATTTCAGTTGAAAATTTGAATTATTAAATTTTATACCTAACATTGGCGATAAAATCTAAGATTGAAATTCTCAAATCTGAAATCAAGCCATCATGGTAAAACTGACACCGAACCCCAGCTTTAGTTTAACGATTCGTGTGGCTCTGCCGAACCAGCCGGGAATGCTCGCAAGCGTTACTAGCGCGATCGCCTCTGTGGGCGGCAACTTCGGTCAAATCGACTTAATTGAGCAAACCCGCGCCACTACCGTTCGCGATATCACCGTTGATGCCTACAGCATCGAGCACAACGAAGAAATTGTGCAAGCAGTCAAAGCGCTACCGGATGTCAAAGTGCTCGACGTGTACGATCGGACTTTCAACTTGCACCGGGGCGGAAAAATCAGCGTAGTTAGCAAAATTTCCCTCAAACGCCAGTCCGATTTAGCAATGGCATACACCCCGGGCGTCGCCCGCATCTGTACTGCGATCGCCAACGACCCCCAACAAGTTTACAACCTCACAATCAAACAAAATACTGTTGCTATTGTTACCGACGGTAGCGCAATTTTGGGATTGGGAAATCTCGGCCCAATGGCGGCAATGCCAGTCATGGAAGGCAAAGCCATGCTATTTAAAGAATTTGCCGGAATTGACGCCTTTCCTATCTGTTTGGACACCCAAGATACCGAGGAAATTATTCGCACAGTGCAGAATATCGCCCCGGTTTTTGGGGGAGTTAACCTCGAAGATATTTCTTCTCCTCGCTGCTTTGAAATCGAAGCAAGATTGCGAGCAACTTTAGATATTCCGATTTTTCACGACGACCAGCACGGTACGGCGATTGTTAGTTTGGCAGCATTAATTAATGCCTTGAAAATCGTCAAAAAAACCATCGAAGAAGTGTGTATCGTGATTAACGGAGCCGGTGCGGCCGGAGTCGCGATCGCCCGCTTGCTGCGTAAAGCAGGTGCCGAAAATATCATCATGTGCGACTCCAAAGGCGTCCTGTCAAAAGACCGCACGGATATGAACCCAGAAAAATTAGAATTTGCTGTTGATTCGATCGGTACTTTGGAAGATGCGATCGCCGGTGCCGATGTATTTTTAGGTGTTAGCGCTCCAGGCGTGCTGACGCGATCGATGGTGCGATCGATGGCCGAGAATCCGATCGTGTTTGCAATGGCAAATCCCATTCCCGAAATTCAGCCCGAATTAATTATGGAAGATGCGGCGATTATTGCAACTGGGCGCAGCGATTACCCGAATCAAATTAACAATGTTTTGGCATTTCCGGGGATATTTCGAGGTGCTTTGGACTGCAAAGCTAGCACGATTACGACAAGTATGTATTTGGGTGCAGCTTACGCGATCGCCTCTTTAGTCAGCCCTTCCCAGCTTGACAAAGAACATATTATACCGTCAGTTTTTGACGAAAGAGTTGCCGTTGCTGTCGCCGGCGCAGTGCAGTTGGCCGCCCGATCCGAAGGTATCGCCCGCGATTAATTAAACTAAGAAGGAAGGAGGAAGTTATTCCTTCTTCCTTACTGAGTGATAAAAATCACAACGATAGACACAAGAAAAGATATAATTAGATATCCCAAGTCCAGCTAGGTCAGATGCAAAGCCAGTTAGGAAAAACTACGCCCGATCGCCACAACAGCAAATTGTTAGAACTGTCCCCAGTCGGGCTGGCATTGTGTCGCATAGACGGGACTTTTCTAGAGATAAATCCAGCTTTTGCAAGTATTATGGGCTACACAGTGGCAGAAACTCTCAACCTCAACTACTGGGAAATTCTGCACGCTGAATGCGCCGATCAAGAAAAAAAATATCTAGAAAGTCAGGTCAAACATAACTGCACAGACCGCTGTCTGGCAGCATACAAACACAAAGATGGTCATCTCGTACCCGTGCGAGTTTCCGATCGGGAAATGGAAACAGAGGGAGAGCGCACGATTTGGCTGAGTGCGATTCCCTACGGGATAGCTTCGCTTCACGAACTTGTCAACGATCGGGATGAAAATAGTCAGCCACTGGAATCAGCGACGCACTGCAATTCATCTCTCGACAAATTGCTGGCAAATCAGACAGACGAACTGGCAAAAACTCAGGAACTACTCCAAGAAAAAATCGCCGAACTGGAAGAAGCAAAATCGCAACTGCGGCTGCAAAATCAGATGATCGACCAAATTCGCGAAGCCGTAATTGGCACGGATGCGAAGGGTTCGATTACCAGTTGGAATAAAGCCGCTCAAAGGCTGTATGGGTACGATCCAAGTGAAGTTATCGGTCAAAATATTAGTTTGATTTACACGCCCCAACAGCGGGAATTAATATTACAATTAGTTGGGAAGCAGCTATTTGAAAAAGGCGAGGCAGAACTAGAAATCAGAATGCGCCGCAAGTCCGGGGAAGACTTCTACTCGCACTTGTCAGTTTGTCTGGTGAAAGATGTTGGCGGCGAAGAATTGGGGAGTGTTGGCTGCATCAGGGACATCAGCGATCGCAAAGCTCTCGAAAAAGAACTAGCTCTGCGACAAGTACGATTTGATGCTTTTTTCTTAGAATCCCCTGTGGGATTGTGTATTTTGGACGATCGACTGCGGTTCGTACAAATTAATAAAATGCTGGCTCAAATCAATGGTGCCAGCCCAGCAGAACATATTGGCAAAACTTTGCGAGAAATCTTGCCGGATATCGCCCCAGTGATGGAGCCTCTTTACCAGCAAATTTTGACCACAAAACAGCCTATACTCAACATAGAAATCAGCGGCGAAAACTTCAGACAGCCAGGGCTACTGCGACACATCGTAGCCTCTTACTTTCCGCTGTTAGATGAAAGCGGCGAGGCGATCGGCATCGGTTCAGTAATCGTTGAAATTACCGATCGCAAACAAACAGAAGCCGCACTGCAAAAAAGCGAACAGCTCTACCGCACAATGGCAAGCAACATTCCTAACGGTGCGGTGATGTTGTTCGATCGAGAAATGCGCTACACCCTGGTAGAAGGTACGGAATTAGCAGCAGTCGGGCTTTCCAAAGAGTTGATGGAAGGCAAGACAATCTGGGAAGTATTCGAGCCAGATTTTTGCGCTGAAGTCGAGCCAAATTATCGAGCAGCACTCGCAGGAGAAACAGTTGTTACAGAATTTACTTACCGCGATCGCATCTACCTCGCTTACACTTTGCCAGTCAGAAACGAACGGCAAGAAATCACCGGCGGATTGCTAATGACTCAAAACATTACCGCTCGCCGATTAGCAGAAGAAGCCCTCAAGGAAAGCGAGGAAAAATACCGGTGCATTGTCGAGACAGCAGACGAAGGAATTTGGATGATAGATGCGGAGGGTAAAACTACTTTTGTCAACCAAAAAATGGCAGATATGCTCGGTTGTACCGCAGAGGAAACGATCGGGCAACCGCTATTTTCTTTCATGGATGCAGAAGGAATGGCGATCGCCGAAGCCAATCTCAACCGCCGCCGCGCCGGAATTCGCGAACAGCACGATTTTAAGTTCCGTCGCCGAGACGGTAGCGAGTTGTGGGCGATAGTTTCTAGTAATCCCCTGTCGGACAAAGAAGGGCGCTATATCGGCGCTTTGGCAATGGTTGCTGACATTACCGATCGCAAGCAAACAGAAGCCGCATTGCAGCAGTCAGAAGCCAAATTTCGATTACTTTACGAATTAACCAGTTTGGCTGTTTTAATGTTAGATGAAAACGGTATCCGCAATGTCAACAACGCCACCATAGAACTATTTGGAGCCACTAGCCAAGGGTCGTTTGTCGGCAAGAATCCAGGCGAATTTTCGCCGCCTTTCCAAGCCAGTGGCAGAGACTCTTTAAGTATGGCTAATGAGATGATTGCGATCGCCTTTGAACGGGGAAACTACCGTTTTGACTGGCTTCACCAGCGCTTAGACGGTACGGATTTTCCCGCCGAAGTCGTGCTGACAGTCATCCAAGTTGGAAATGAAAAAGTTATCCAAGCCGTCGTCCAAGATTTAACCGATCGCTTTTTTGCAGAAGAAACATTAGTGCGATCGGAACAAGCCCTCAGACAGCAAGCTCAGAGAGAACAACTGCTCAATCAAATTGCCAACCAAATCCGCAATTCTTTAGATTTAGACACAATTTTAGCAACCGCCGTTCAAGAAATTCATCACCTAATGGAGCTAGATTGGTGCGTCTTCATTTGGTATCGCCCCAACAGCCATCCCCCGGTTTGGGATATAGTCTGCGAAGCGAAAAATCCAGATTTACCAAGTTTAATTGGTTCTTATGCCGTTGAGGGGCAATCTAGCCCTATGGTGCAGCAGATTTTGCGGTTGGAAATCCTGCGATTAAATGATGTCGGCACTCTAGGCGACTTAGAAGTGCGCCAGATTTACCAGGCTTTTGGAATTAATTCTGTACTGTCGCTGCCAGTTCAAACTGCTTCAGGCGATATGGGGGCGATTTGCTGCTATCAGGCTGCAGAAGCGCGAAATTGGAGCGATTCGGAAGTGGAATTGATGCAAGCGGTGGCGGCTCAAATTGCGATCGCGATCGACCACGCCGAACTCTACACCCAAACCCGGACAACTGCCCGATTAGCTCAAGCTCAAACTCAACAGCTAGAACAAACTTTGCGCCAACTCCAGCGCACCCAAACTCAATTAATTCAAAGTGAAAAAATGTCGAGTTTGGGACAGTTAGTAGCAGGTGTCGCCCACGAAATCAACAACCCGGTTAATTTTATTTATGGAAATCTCAGCTACACCAGCGAATACACTGAAAATTTGCTCAAACTACTGCAACTTTACCAGCAGCAATACCCGCAGCCTACCGCCACAATTTTAGAGGCAATAGAAGCCTTTGAAATTGATTACATTGTTGAAGATTTACCGAAAATTGTAGCATCTATGAAAGTCGGAGCCGATCGCATCCGCGACATAGTTTTGAGTCTGCGGACTTTCTCCAGACTTGACGAAGCCGAAATGAAACAAGTAGACATTCACGAAGGCATTGAAAGCACGCTGCTGATTTTGCAAAACCGCCTGAAAAATAAACCAGATCGCCCGCCAATTAATCTGATTAAAGAATACGGGAATTTGCCTTTAGTTGAATGTTATCCCGGTCAGTTAAATCAAGTATTTATGAATTTGTTGAGCAATGCGATCGACGCCTTGGAAATGGAGATGAATAAACCAGATGGCCAGGGCAAAAATCTGGCAATTACAATTCGCACCGAAGTCACCGATAATAACTGCGTTGTAATGCGGATAGCTGACAGCGGCCCCGGGATGAGCGAAGACGTGAAAAAGCGCTTGTTTGACCCATTTTTTACGACGAAACCTATCGGTAAAGGAACTGGCCTAGGATTGGCAATTTCTCACTCTATTATCGTAGAAAAACACGGCGGCGAGCTTGACTGCAATTCTGTATTGGGAGAAGGTTCCGAATTTGCGATCGAGATTCCGCTGCGGCAAAAAAGAAATTAACGAGTTATATCAAATCCGTTTGCATCGGAATGATATAAACGGAGAATATGGAGAATAGGTCGGAGACGGCAGTGGCGGGTGCCTACAGGGGTCAAATGTTGGGGACCGGCCCAGGCCGGTCCGCTAAATAATTACCGCGCCCGCCGCATT
>JANPMV010000032.1:0-51765 GCA_031427135.1 Cyanobacteria bacterium VAR_87_metabat_62
ATCTCGCCTACGCCGTAATTCAGGGAGTAGAAGTTAGAGGAGAAAGAGGAAACTACCGTACACAACGTGTTAAATTTAACTCCAATGCGGGTAGTTAATGTTTCGTTACATAAAGATAAATTTTCCCACCTACCTACTTAACTGGCTTTGAACTTGCATATCGCCGCCCATCATCAAGCAAAAGTGACGGCTAATAGTCAATCCCAAACCCGTGCCGCCGTACTTCCGCGTAGTTGAGGCGTCGCCCTGCATGAAAGCTTGAAATAAATGCTGCATTTGTTCGGGGGGAATCCCAATGCCCGTATCAGCTACGCGAAAAATTATTAAGTCGGAAGGTTCTGCTATTTCTTGAGTTGTTAAGCTGTCATGTTTAACTCTTTTAACGCAGAGGGTAATAGTGCCGCCTTCTGTAAATTTGGCTGCATTGCTCAGCAGGTTGAGCAATATTTGACGAGTTTTGGTAATGTCAGCATACATCATTCCCAAGTCGCTAGCACAATCAACTTCAAACTTATTAGAATTTTTCTCCACGAGGGATGCGACTGTCGAAACTACATCCTCAATTAAATTAACCGGGTTGAAACTTTCTAAGTAAAGTTCCATCCGCCCTGCTTCAATCTTAGAAATATCGAGAATGTCGCTAATTAAAGATAGCAAGTGTTTGCCGGCAGTTTGAATTTTGTGCAAGTCGGGGATAAAATCTTCGTGACCTGAATCCTCGGCGTCTTCTTTGAGCATATCGCTGTAACCGATGATGGCGTTGAGGGGAGTACGCAATTCGTGGCTCATATTCGCTAAAAAGGCGCTTTTGGCTTGGCTTGCAGCTTGAGCGGTTTGAGCGACTTTTTGGAATTCTTCGGCTAATTTGCGCTGGGTAATGTCTTCAGCAATGCCGACGATGCGGTAAATTTGTCCGGTTTCGCCCATGACTGGAAAAGCCCGATCGCGCACCCAGCAAACTGAACCGTCGGATCGCACTACCCGATACTCCTCATCGTAATCCCCCCGCACTTGTTTTTCAAAAGCAGCCTTGACGCGAGAGCGATCGTCGGGGTGAATCGCATCCCAAAAAGCCTCCGGTTCTGACTGCAAACTCTGACAGCTCAAATTCCATATTTTCTCGCAAGCAGGGCTCACATAAACTATGTGCTTTTGATTGGGTTCTCTAATCCAAAATACCTCATGAATATTTTCAGCCAACTGGCGAAACCGCTCCTCGCTGGCCCGCAACTGCTCTACAGCAGAGTGAAAATCTGTCACATCTTGAACCAGCGATGCCACCCCGATGATACAGCCGTCAGCATCAACCAAAGTCGTATTGTACCACTCGCAAAGAATAATTTTGCCGTCCTTTCTAATGTTCTGGTTAAGGCTGGTAACTCCTCCTTGATTAGTTAGCAAAGTTATAGATAGTTGCCTGACATACTCCTTAGCATTTTCAGGAACTATTAGATCGACTCCGTGCTGTCCCACAGCTTCCAAACGGTTGTATCCAAAAATTCTTTCCGCTGACAGATTCCACTCGGCAACTTCAAAATTGAGATTCCATTCGATCGCCCCCAAAGGAGTTTGATAGAGGTGGAGAGCGAGTTTTTGCTGAGATTTTTTCAGAGAGCTAATTAATTGAGTCTTATCTGCGATCGCAGCTTCCACCCGATCTTCGAGAGTAGTAAACGACTCTTCCAACTGATCGGCCATCCTATTAAAGGATCGAGCCAGGATACCCACCTCATCAGAGCGCTCTACAGACGCCATTAACCGCGCATCTAGCGCCGTCGAGTCCCATTCTCCCCGCGACAAAGCCTCCGCAGCCTTGCTGAGGCGCTCAATAGGCCCTACAATCCACCTCGAAGTCAGACACCCTAGAGCCGTCGCCACCACCAAAGCACCCAAACACAGCAACACAGTATAGCGAGTGTTTTTGTTAATTCTTTCCATAAAATCGGCTTCAGGAACCGCCACCACAATCAGCCAGTCGAGGCCCCTCCCGTCAGACAGGGGCGTTACTTGTAGAAATTGGCGTTCCCCGTCGATCGTAAAATCTAACTGGTAAGTGCTGTCAACTTTGCTTAAATCCCCGAAACGTTTTGTCAGATAGCGAGCAGTCGATCGAATTAAAGCACTTTTGCTGCTCGTCGCCGCCAGCCGTTTTTGTGCGCCGTTACTCACAATAAATGACGGTTCTGGAGTAGAATTTGCCACCAATTCTCCCGACCTTTCTACAATAAAAGTCTCTCCCGACTTCCCGATTTTTAGACTGTCCAAGAATTGATTTATTTGGGAAAGCCGCAAGTCACAAGCCACCACTCCAATTAGTTTATTGCGACCGTCATAAACTGGTTGAGCTGCGGTAATTGCCAGTTTTTGTACGTCAAAATAAGTATAAATTTTGCTCCATACTGGTTTTTTTGCAAGCACGGGTGCTGTGTACCAGGGGCGGATGCGGGGGTCGTAGTTGGGAGTAATTTTTAATAGATTGGTTGGTTCTCCCGAATCGGACGCTGCGTAGCTGTAAAATTTATATCCAGTAGATTTATTAGAAATCCGAGCTTGCAACTTGCCGTCATCGAGGCGTTCAACTCCTATAAAACTTTTTTGTTCGGAGCCGAATTGAATGTAGCTAATTTTATCAAAAGTTTTGATTTGTTTGGAGAAGTATTTGCCCAAAGTAACTTGATCCTGAACGTTCAAAATGCCGAGACGGATGGCATCTACATTTAGCTGATTGACTTGGTGCGGCGTTTCAATATAACTGTGAATGTGTTGCTGGATGCGCGATGTGACTTCGGCCCGCAGTTGTGCGGCAACATCATTTACAGCACGTTGTCCGTTCCGCAGCGATAGCCACCCTGTCAGCCCTACAGCAGCGAAAGTCTGGAGGACGAAAGGCACAACCAGGATGATGCGAATTGGTACTTTTCCCGACATTTTTAAAATCTGGTCGGTCAGATATTTGATTGGCATGGTGAAGCAGAAATATTACGAACCCACAACATTTCAGTAGAGTACAACCTGATGAGCGCAGATTTTGAAGTTGAGATCGTTTGAGCAGGCGAAGTGCTGTTAAAAACTCGGAATCTGCCGCTGGTAAGAGAATTTTTAACGGCTGCCACCGCCATCTTAGCGCGATCGGTCGCTTTGGGAACACGGACGATGGCGTCCCGCCCCGCAAGCTACGAGCTTTTACAGTATCGCGCCGGCGATCGCATTCTAGACGCTGATGCTATTTAAGATTTTCCATTTTCGATTTAAGATTTGGGTAGTTCGCGTTGGGCGGGCTCTGCCGCCCACCCACCAGAATTTCATCAAACTTCACTGTAAAATTTAGATTCGCCTCAGTCGATCTCCACTCTTGAACTACTTTGGATAGATAGCAAGTTAATTTTGCGTGAGTATAATCAGCATTAGTAGGATGCAACTAGCGGAGAGATTGATGATGAACGCAGTTATTGCTACTTTTGGCACTGCTCTCGGACTGAGCTCAATTTTTATCGGCTTGACTCCGGCGGTTCTCGCCCAACCAAGACTGCAACCAGCGCCCCAAAATTCGGAAACGACTTTATCTGGGGACTCTCTCAGGACTGTGGA
The DNA here is from genome assembly GCA_031427135.1 of Cyanobacteria bacterium VAR_87_metabat_62. GTDB lineage: Bacteria > Cyanobacteriota > Cyanobacteriia > Cyanobacteriales > Microcoleaceae > Microcoleus. Next base: position 3,589 of record JANPMV010000032.1, read on the forward strand.
GGACAGAACAGTAGACTCGGATTACCAAAACTTGATTGGTGAAGGAGAAACTGCGGCTAATTCTGCTACAAGGCGCCGTAGTTTGGGTGACACATTTCGCCTCAAAATCGATCGCGAATTGGAATTTATCACTACTCCTTCCGACGCCTGGCGCCAAGGAAATCCGTTCCCTCTCAAACCTAACGACGGCGGGACAGAAGCCGGAGTTCAGCTTCAGCTAGGACTTTAGCAATTTTAAATTAATTGATTTAAAGCCAGCGAGCGCCGAACCCTATTTTTGACACTCGGATATATTGTGACTGCGATCGCTTTTCGATCGGAGTTTTATCACGATTTTTATGTGGTTTCCATCACAGGAGATGCTCTATTCTGAACCTAGAGTGATAGCAATTCCACTTCCGATTCAGTCCGATCGACTACATATCTTTACAAGAGCGCATAAAACTGGCGGTGAAGGTGATGGCAAAGGCTCAACTGATCGATTATTTGCGGGGGGAGTTGGCGATATCGAATTCTGCGATATCTGTTGCTCTGCGACACGGCGAACAAGATGCCAGCCAACTGCCAATGATTCTGTGGCAGTATGGGTTAGTTACATTGGAACAGTTAAACCTAATTTTTGATTGGCTGCAAACTCAGCCGGCTTAGCAATTTTTAAATTTAGAGTTTAAAAACAGGGATATCTGATTGCAGATTTTTGACAAATAAAGCTTACAGAAAGGGTCGTGGAAAAGTATAGGGTTAAGTGTTTAGGTTGAGGTTCGGTCTGATTTTTGTGATTTGGAAAAACACAAGTATGCGGTAGGGACACAGCAATGCTCATTAGTGTCAACTTAAGGTAAAACGTAGTCAGAGACTGCTGTTTGACTATTAAGGCCAGATCCCCCCTAGCCCCCCTTAAGAAGGGGGGGACAAGAGTCCGATCAAAGTCCCCCTTAAGAAGGGGGATTTAGGGGGATCTAGACTTTGCCTAAAAGCGATATTTATCAGGGATTTCAGGCTTAAGTTGACACCTATTAGCACTGCTGTGTCCCGATCTGTTTTGCAGATAGAGGTCAAATAGACTGGTTTCAACCTGTCAGAAACGGCATAAAACAAACCCCAGCAACTTTTAGGTAGCCGGGGTTTGTCCGATCGAATTTGGTGGCGGGAAGTGGATTTGAACCACTGACCTTCGGGTTATGAGCCCGACGAGCTACCAGGCTGCTCTATCCCGCGTCGCTTTGTTTCTCTCTAGTAGTTTCAAAAAACAGAGACCTGCAATCTTAACGATTACAGGGCTTGCTTTATTTGATTTGGTGGCGGGAAGTGGATTTGAACCACTGACCTTCGGGTTATGAGCCCGACGAGCTACCAGGCTGCTCTATCCCGCGTCGTTTTGTCTCTCTCTAATATAACCATACCTTTCTAAAAATTGCAACCCCTAAATCAAAAAAACTTTTGAGATTGTGGGAGGGGTTGCTGAAATTGGCGATCGAGCGTCGATCGCACTAAAGCATCGAAACTTCGCCAACTACCTCCAAGCGCTTAAAATCGCTGAGAGTCAGGTAAGTGTCCGAAAGAGTTTCGGCGATCGTCGGAGTAATCCAGCCCAACTGCTTGAGCAAGTGAATCGCCACAGCAAATTGAGCACGCTTTCCGCCATCCGTTACCTTAATTGCCAAGCCCATGCCTTCGCCAACTTGGCCAATGCACTGCACTCCTTCGGCGCCGGACTTGCTGACCAATTCCCCTTGAGTCAACTGCATCAGTTGCGTGTCAAATTTGCCCTCACCAGCAACCATCATCGGGTGGTGAGTCATAGCGCGGACAATCCGCTCCATATCCACATTGTCGCCGGAGGCTAACTGAGCGTACAAAGATGCCATTTGCCCCAACTGCAAGAAATAGGTAGGAGCGCCACAGTCGTCCCGAGCGCTGATAAACTCTTCGGCAGGCATTCCTAGCAAGTCAGCCACCTTGTCCAAAATCAACTGCTGGACGGGATGTTTGCGACTCAAATAATTTTTTAGATCCCAGTGCCGTAGTTGACAGACAGCCAGCATTCCGGCGTGTTTGCCGGAGCAGTTGTATTGCAGGGCGCTCTTTTTGCCTTCGGGAATGGGGCATTGAAGTTTAGATGGGTCTATGTCGCAGCGCCACAGGACGTTAAATACCTGTCGCGATTGCTCGATCGTACCTTGATGAGAACTGCAAATAATCGCTAAGTCTCGATCGGTCAATTCGTAGCGCTCTAAAGTGCCACTCGCCGTCACAGCCAAAGCTTGAAACGGTTTGAGTGAAGAACGGACAAATGTCGCCGTTTCCGAGTTACCCGCAACAGACAGAACGCGCCCGCGTTTGTCGCAGACGGCGGCCTGGACGCGGTGCTTCGATTCCACAATACCTTCGCGCAGCAGTGTGACTTCCAGTTCGGGAGCTTGGGTTCGTTTTCCCCTTGTCATATCAATTTTAGATTTTAGATTTTAGATTTTAGACTGGGGTACAGGGAAATTATGATATCAATTCCGGTTGTACTCTTTGACATGACTGTTAACTGTTAACTGTTGACTGTTAACTGTTGACTGTTAACTGTTGACTGTTAACTGTTTGGACAATACCGATCCAACCAGAAACGATATGAGTTGTCATTTAAAAAGTCAATTTTTTCGGCAAAAACTCATAACTTCCCTGTTTTGGCTCCCGATTACAAACAATTCCAAATTAGCCCCCCGGCAACCAGCAATGATACCAAACCATAAAACGTCTGTCGCAGACGCTTCAGAATTGGTTCTAGTTCATAGTTGACTATCAACTGGTCTTGAACCAAAACTTCGGGAGTTTTAGGCCAAGATTGACAATCGTACCAACCAGACTCTTCGTAGACGACGGTGGGATTTGAAAGGCGCGATCGCACGTAGAACCAACCCAAGTAGAGTCGCAGCAAAGCTAATCCTAGAATAAAACCGGCACCGGCGGCGGCGCTAAGGGCAAATTGAGCTGGATACTTGCCTGGAGCAAAGCTGGCTGCTGCTAAAGGCCCGGATACCAAGCAACTCCAACCCCATACCCAAGCTAGCTTTGCCAGATACTGAGGCCTATCGAGAGTTCCCCAGCTAAAAAACCAGGATTCTGTAAGTTCTTGGTATTCGTTGACCGGTCGCTGTTCTTGCGGAACGGGACAAATAGAAACAGAAGCGTTTTTCACATTAGCTATCCTCTGGCGTGGTGGAAAAGTCAAGGCGATCTGCGTGTCCCCAGAACGCTTCTAAATTGTAGAATTCGCGCTCTTGAGGTTTAAAGATGTGGACGATCGCATCGCCGTAGTCCATGACGACCCAACTTGCGTCTGATAGCCCTTGTGTACGCAGTGGCAAGCGTTGCCATTCTTCTTCTACTTGGTCGGCGATCGCTTGGGAGATGGCTCGTACCTGCACGTTGGAAAATCCGGTGACGATCGCAAAATAGTCTGCCAAATAGCATACTTCTGACACCTGGAGCAATACAATATCAACTGCTTTGCGGTCTTCGGCTGCTTGAGCAACGGTCATGATCAAGCCGCGGGCTTCGTCTGAGGGGGTGCTGTCTATTGCTGTAGACTGGGCCGTGGAGTATTCGAGTTGGGTTAGATCTGACAAGTGTTTAAGTTCCTAATTGATAAAGTAACGGAAAATGAGCGTGCGCGTTTGAGCGATCGGTTGTTGGCAGTTTGAGACTGAAAATAGGAGTTAGGTTCAAGCCAAAAGTAAGTACAGGATTGCTGGTAAATTTTACTGTTAACTTGTGATTTGTTCGATCGACTTCTGAGTCGAATTTCCTATTTCCGGCGATTGGGCGCGGGCCATTTGCAGCGCCCAATTGCGGGTAAGTACGGTACGGGGGTGGATGTAGCAGCGAGTTTCTAGCAAATATTTGAGAGAATAATCGCTAGTTTGCCACACGACTGCATAAAGATTTTGCCAGCTTGCCTCGCGCAGCGCTTCTAGTTCGGCTGTGTTGCCGCGGCTCGGCTCTATAGTATCTGCTACAAATACGGTACAACTGAGCTGACTCATGTTTGGTCTGCCGAGGGTATGATTGGCGATTGCTTCCAAAATTTCTCGATCGACCACCCCGAATTCGTCTCTAGCGACGATCGCGCTCGCGTCTGCGTGCAGCAAGTGCGGGTGTGCTTCCAACACTGAGTCTAACTCTAAACCTTCCTTCTGGGCCATTTGCAGCAGCACTTGAGGTTTGAAGTATTTTGCTGCGTCGTGCAACAATCCAGCCGATCGGGCTTTTGCTTCGTCGAGGCCGTAATGGCGAGCCAAATCACCTGCTGTCTGTTCGACTCCGAGGATATGTGTGATGCGAGCAGCAGGAACGCGGTCAGAGAGCCAAGCTAGGACGTTTTCGCGCGCGGGTGAAAGTGTCAAATATTAACTCCTAAATTGTATGATGTCTAGTATTTTAACGTTTTCTTCTCGATCGGCTGTTGTATCAGCCAGAGCCAAAACAATTTGGTCTGAAGCCCCGAATTTATTCGTAGGAGTAATCTTAGATTTTTGGGAGATGTCTGATGGATTTGCTATTTTTTGTAATTATCTCATTTATTCTACTTGTAGTCAGTGCCATCAAAGGTTATTTTATAGTTGCTCCACTTCTGGCTTCGATGGCAATTTTGATTGCCATTTTGTTGAGGAGGGGATTTCCGCTAAAAACCTTGATACAAATGGCCGTTGCTGGCAGTCAAAAGTCTTTTTCAGTTATCGCTATTTTACTTTTAATCGGAGCAGTAATGGCTGTCTGGATGGCGGCGGGGACAGTTCCGGTTCTGGTATATTGGGGGATTAAATCGATCGACCCTCAGTATTTTATTTTTTGGGCGTTTGTCTTGACGAGCGTTTTTTCTGTACTCCTGGGAACATCTTTTGGTGCTGTGAGTACGATCGGCATTGCTTTAATGATAATAGCCAACGGCAGCGGTGTGAATCCGAATCCGATCGCCGGAGCGATTGTGGCGGGAGCTTATGTGGGCGATCGGTGTTCTCCGATGTCTTCGAGCGCTAATTTGATTGCCATCCTTACCAAAACCGAAATTTATACCAATCTCAAAAATATGGCGGTGACGGGCTTATTACCGCTGCTCGTTTCCAGCTTGTTGTATTTAATTTTATCGGCTTTTAATCCCGTCGAACTTAGCGGCAGCAACCTAGATTTGGAACTGGGCAAAGCCTTCAATCTTAGCTGGATAACTTTGCTCCCCGCCTTGACAATTCTGATACTTTGTGTATTGCGAGTCGAAGTCAAAATCGCGATGGCTGTGAGTATCATTGCTGGAAGTGCGATCGCCCATTTCGTCCAAGGTTATTCGGCGATCGAGATTCTGCAATTTGCGATCGGCGGATTTAAATTAGCATCAACTTCTAGTTTAAAAGATATTGTGGCGGGAGGAGGGATTTTGTCTATGGCAAAAGTTTCATTAGTTGTAGTTGTCTCGACAGCATTTGCTGGAATTTTTGCCGGAACCAGAATTTTAGAGTTTGTGGAAGTGTATCTAAATAAAGCTCGATCCAGAGGAGATTTATTCTTTGGGACAACAGTAATTAGCATTTTCTCAGCAGCATTTGGCTGCACCCAAACAATCGCAATTATCTTGACTCATCAATTAGTCGAATCAAAGTATAGCCAACTAAAATTAGATGACGCTCAACTTGCTGTAGACTTAGAAAATACCGCTGTTGTGATTTCTCCCTTAATACCTTGGAATATTGCCGGATTAGTTCCGGCAACTGTCTTGAGTGTGAATGCGGATTTTATCCCCTATGCCTTTTATTTGTATCTCGTTCCTTTATTTAGCTTAATTCAAATGAAGTTGTCTAAAAGTGGTCATAAAAATTAAGCAAAGTAAATGAATACAGCGTATTCCAGGTTTGTGAAGTGTAGGGACACGGCACTGCCCATTAGTGTCAACTTAAGCCTGAAAGCATTGATAAATGTCATTTTTACCATAGTCCAGATCCCCCTAAATCCCCCTTCTGAAGGGGGACTTTGACCCCCCCTTTCCCCCCCTTCTGAAGGGGGGCTAGGGGGGATCTGGATTGAATAGTCAAACAACAGTCTCTGACTGGGTTTGACCTTAAGTTGACACCTATGGGCACTGCCGTGTCCCTACGGGGAAGCTAGAGTTGGCCATAAAAATTAACCCAAATAAATGAATAACAGAATATCAACGGGCTATTTTTTAGCAGTAATTGCCACTGTTATTTGGGCTGGCAATTTCATTGTTGCTAGAGCTTTGAATCAGGATATTTTGCCGATCGGTCTGGCATTCTGGCGATGGGCGATTGCCGTGGCAACATTAGCACCATTTGCCGTACGATCGACAGTTGAAGATTGGAAGTTGGTGCAAAAATATCTTCCTTTTGATTCTCATACGTAACTGTAAACTGTCAACTGCTTGTGAGTACCTACTTAAAAGCTTTATGGTGTAAGGCTTGCAGCCAGATACAGCCATCAGGGATTCCCACAGCAGAAAAAAATTTGAGTAACTTGCAGAAATTTGGCGATATTTCTAGATAATAGCAAACCACACCACTACAGTATGTAGAGTGATGCAGAACTCGGGACTAAAGGGCCGATCGGACTCTTGTCAGGCAAAACCCGTAGTGGCTAACCTATAAACAACAAGCGGATATAAGGGCTTGATACCTTTTTGGTGGTTCTCAAAAACTTCTACTCTCAGAGGAGTATTGATTTATGGACGACAAAGAAAAGCAGCCATCTCCAGAAGCAAACGAAAAGTTCACCGAAGCCCAACTGAACAACCATCTGAACGATCTGGCCTTGGAAGCCCAAAGGCATCCCCTTGAAAGTCCCGATCGCCAGTTAGCCTTAACTAGATTGGTTTCAGAACTCAGGAAACCCAGCCGCGTTTCACTCCCAAAACATTCACCCAGCTTATCTCTCGCCGAAAACCACCAAGTTTCGGAAGACATTAAGCAAGAAACAGACTTGGCACTTTTCGAGTTTATACAAAAGGGGAAGTTCGATCCGAAAAAAGGAAACGTATTAAACTACGCGAGGTTTACTCAGTCCAAAAAACAGATCGATTTCATTGGTAGTCACCAAGGTATTCATCAGAGAACTGAAAAAGGAAAAAAAGTCACTGATATCCTAGTGTCAGCCGACAGACAAATCAGCAATGCTCGATCGGCAGATGGTGATGAATCAAAGACGACCTACTTAGACCAATTTACGTCCGATATCCCTGAACCTTCTTTTCTGGAAAAAATGCGGGAAATAGCGCTAGAAAATCCTGAAAATATTTTCAGCAAGCCCATGAGAATACACCCAGATATTGCTCTGCAAGAAATATTCGTTCTCTGGTTAGATGGATACACTTGGCAGGAAATATCTGACAATTTGTCAGCCAAAATTGGTGCCGATGTCATAATTGGTTCGATTAGTTCTTTTTTTCAGCGAGCTATCAAAGACAAAAAACTGATAGCCGTGGTAAAATTGTATCTGGCACAATTTTTGTTTATTATGGCAATCCTCCTGAATTTTGGAGATACCCATTAACCAAATCAAATCTGACAATAGCGTAAGCGAGCATCAAGAATGAACGAGCAGCGTCTACAGGGCTACCTACATCTCGTACAAGCACTGCTAAGCTGTCCAAGTGGAGAAGAAGCAGCTATCTTAAATGCTAACTCAGAACTTCTTGATGCTGGCTTAGTTCAGGTGATGACAGAAGTAGCAGAAAATCTTGCTGAAAATGGAGATAAAAATGCAGCGGATTTCCTGCAAAGTGTTGCTACTCAAATAATAGAATTAGTAGAAAACCCATCAATAGCTGAATCACAAGAGTATTTGACTTTTTTGTTGCAGGTTTTACAAATAGTTTCCGATATAGGTGCCGATCCACGGTTTTTTTACCCGTTTTTACAATCAAATTTAGACAAATTGGATGTCAAATTAAGTGCTGCTTTACTGGAATGGGCAACTACTTTCTTATCTGAATCGACTGCCGACGAAGCTGAATCTGTAGTCTCAATAATTTGCAATTTTGGTAGTTTAATTCAGCAGTTTCCTTTAGGAAGTAGAAATGTCAATATAGAATTAGCTATCGTTGCTTATCAAATTGGATTGAGTTTTTTTACTAGAGAATTATACCCGGAAAATTGGGCGCTTTGTGAAACGAATTTGGGTAGGGCATACAGTCATAGGATTATAGGCCAAAGAAGTGAAAACTTAGAAATAGCTATTCAGTGTTACTCGGCAGCTTTAGCTGTGTACACTCGCGCCGCTTTTCCTCAACAGTGGGCTAGCTTGCAAAATAGCCTTGCTAATGCTTACAGCGATCGTATTTTTGGAGTGCGATCGGACAATTTAGAAAAAGCTATCGAGCTTTATACAAGCGCTTTAGCAGTGTACAGTCGCGACCATTTTCCAGAACAATGGGCTACTACTCAAAACAACTTAGGAACAGCCTATAAATCCCTGATACGGGGAGAGCAAGCAGAAAATTTAGAAATGGCTATTTGTTATTATATAGCTGCTTTAAAAGTCCATACTCCTGAAGATTTTCCAGAACAGTGGGCTGCTACTCAAAACAATTTAGCTACAGTTTACAGAGATAGAATTCGAGGAAATAGGGCTGAGAACTTAGAAATAGCTATTAGTTGCTATCAATATGCTTTACAAGTTTACACGCGCGAGAATTTTCCGTCGGATTGGGCAATGATTATAAATAATCTTGGTATTGTTTACCAAGACAGGATTTGCGGAGATAAAGCCGAGAATTTGGAAAATGCTATTTGTTATTATCAAGCTGCTTTAGAAGTCCGTAGCCGTGAAGCTTTTCCCGAACAGTGGGCCGCCACTCAAAATAATTTAGCTACATTTTATAGCGATAGAATCAAAGGTGATAGAGCCCAGAATATTGAAAAATCCATCTCTTGTTATCATGATGTCCTAACAGTTTATACTCGCGAAACTTTTCCTTATCAATGGGCGATGACTCAGAATAATTTAGGCAAGGCATACTCGGAGAGAATTATGGGGGATAAAGCCGATAATTTGGAAATCGCTATTTGTTGTTATGAATCTGCTTTACAAGTCCGTACCCTTGAAGCTTTTCCCGAAGAGTGGGCTGGTACTCAGAATAACTTAGGTACAGCCTATCAATCCCGCATAAAAGGAAATAGATCCGAAAATTTGGAAAGGGCTATTTGTTGTTATCAAGCTGCTTTGAAAGTCCGTACTCTCGACGCTTTTCCCGAACAATGGGCTGCTACTCAAAGTAATTTGGCTAATGCCTACGGTGACAGAATTTGCGGCTTCAAATCTCAGAATGTTGCAGAAGCAATTGAAGCTTATCAAAGAGCTTTAGAAATTTTCACACCCCAAACATTTCCTTTGGACTGTTTGAAAACAGCAAAAAATCTGGGTAATACAGCTTTTGATGCTGAATTATGGCACATAGCAATAGATAGCTTTGCGGTAGCAATTGAAGCCGTAGAACAAAGTCGGAGTTGGGCGGCTTCTGAATTTAGAAAACAAGAGATTATTGAAGAAGCCATTGATATTTATGAAAAAATAGTCCAAAGCTACGTTAATATCGATCGACACGATCGAGCTATTGAATATGTCGAACGCAGCAAAGCCCGTAATCTTGTGGATATTCTATCCAGTCGGGAACTCTACCCTAAAAAAAAGATTCTAACTGACCATGATTTAAAATTCAGTTGCCAAGTTCAACCAATCTCGTTCGATCAAATTCAAGCTTTACTAAAATTTGAGTTTGATGAAAAAACAGCCATCATAGAATGGTATATTGTTAGCAATAAAATCTTCACTTTTATAATTACCAATCAAGGCAAAAGTCCTATAGTTTGGCAATCCTCCCATGAGGATATAGAAAACTTACTTACTTGGTTTGGGGAATACTTGGAGGATTATGGGCAGAACACGAGACAATGGCAAGAGCAACTTTCAGCCCGTCTTCAGGATCTCGCTGAAATACTGCATATCGATCGAGTCATCAACTATTTGCCTGCGGATTGTGACCGAATAATTTTTGTACCCCATCGCTTCCTGCACCTGCTACCTCTCCATGCTTTGCCTCTAAATGAAGGTCAAAACTACAATATCCTAGACCATTTCTTGAGAGGTGTGAGTTATGCTCCTAGTTGTCAACTTCTGCAATTAAGTCTCGCTCAAAAACCTTCCGATTTGATCCACTTATTTGCTATTCAAAACCCTACCCAAGACCTAAATTTTAGTGATATTGAAGTTGAAAATATCAGGCGTTACTTTGCTCCTAACGATTATGTCTTAGTGAAAGAAGCTGCTACTAAAAAAGAGATATTAGATAACAAGCATTTTCTTGATGCTAATTGCGTCCATTTCTCTTGTCACGGCTACTTTAACTTTGAATCACCTCTGGAGTCGGCTTTGATTCTAGCTGAGGCTGGAGGTTCTAACGGACAATTACAGGGAACTGCAAGTGAAAATAATCGTTCACTAGAAAGTACAAAAATTAATTTAGACAAATGCCTGACATTGGAAGAAATCCTTAAGCTAGATCTCAGCCAATGTTGCCTAGTAACTCTTTCAGCTTGTGAAAGTGGGTTGATTGACTTCACCAGTAAAAGTGATGAGTACATCGGTTTTCCCAGCGGCTTCCTGCTTGCAGGCACTTCGAGTGTAGTCAGTAGCCTTTGGGCAGTCAACGACTTTTCTACAAGTTTTTTAATGATTAGGTTTTACGAAAATCTGCAAAGTCAAACATCTGTAGCTACAGCACTTTGTCAAGCTCAATTATGGCTGCGAGATATCACTATGGCTGAACTGAAACTGTGGATCGATCGAAAACAGTTACCTTTGAATAGCGCACAAAAAATGGCTTTGCATCGTATGTTTCAGACAATGCAAGATAACTCTAAGCCCTTTCAAGATCCTTTCTATTGGGCAGCGTTCTCTGCGGTTGGTGAATTCAAACTTAACTAACTAAGAATCAGTAGGTTGGCTTTCACTGCATTCAACCCAACCGCAACAATTGCTATAGCTGGGTTTCGTTCGTTGACTCAACCTATACGATCGCACTAAAATCCTTGACTTTTGAATAACTTCGCCGATACACGCATCAAAAAAATTTTCCCATTTTGCATAAAAGCTGGTGCGATCGCAGATATAGAAACATCAGGCAACACACTCTGTTATGGCGAGATGTCCCAGCCAGAACAAATGTGCTAGCGGCGCAACTGCCTATCTGTTGCGGATATCCCTAGTTTAGGCTCAAATTCCGATCGGAGTCACAAAAGGGGAGTTAAGGGAGTTAACTTTTTTTTATTTCTCCCTCTTCTCCGCTGTTTTATTTGTGTTGCCTGTGGGAAATTACAGATATAGCAACCGCCAAGCCTATCGAGACATTCTCTATCTCTGAAACCCTTGCCAGGATTGCCTTTTCCTTATCTCGTACATAACTGAAGCCTTCTTCCTGCTGCTAGATATCGGCACTAACAGGCAATACGAAGAGATGTTTAACCAACAAAAACCCGATCGTCCCAATTTTTTACCGGTTCCGGGTTGACTGCATAAATCTCCTTTCTTGTCAACAAATTAAGTAAAAATAAGTAAACAGGTTGCAAACATGAGCGCAAAACCCAGTTCTCCCTCTCAAACTAACGTAGTTGCCCTCAACAACACCAACTCTCAAAATGCCATCAAAGTTATAGAAGAAATATTAGTATACATCGAGCAAGACCCTAAATACGCCCATCTCCGCGAACAGGCAAAAAATCCACCTACTACCGAAAAACCGAAAAATCTCTGCCAAAAACTCCTCAACAAACTAAAGGAGTTAGTCATCGCCGATCCAAAAGCCTTTCACGGAACGGCTGTGGTTTCCGAAGACTTGGCGAAGCAAGCAACACTGACTGCCGGCACAGTCACTGTCAGCAGCCTGTTTAACTTCTTCACAAATTATCCCTTACTGTTCTTTGCCTTTAAGGACATGGGCTTTTTGGGTGTGGTGTTGACTTCCTTATGCAACATCCTGATTTTGAAATTCACTAACGACACGACGACGGCTGTTTCATCCCGTACAAAATACAACAAAACATGGCAATTATGGGCGATCTATGCCTCCCTATCAATCAATATCCTCCAGTCGATCGCCTCTCTAGTCGGCACAGAATTAATGCTCAATCAATCGGGTCTGAGCCAGCTCAAAGCAGCAGAATCAATTCAAAAACAGGTACAGCAAGTCGAAACCCTCAAGCAATTTGACAGCCCCCAATATCAACAAGCTCGGCAACGCTGCCAAGAAGGAGAACAGCAATTAAATCAACTCGACAGAACCAATCCGCGATGGGAATCGCTTTACGTGCAACTGTACGGAACCTGGGGCGATCGCAGTACCAATTGGAATCAACTTCCCTTAGAAAAACTTCCTACTTGCCACCAAGTCGTTCGGCTGGAAACAGAAGCCTCTCAAAACTACGAAACGGCCAAGAAAAATATCGGACTGTTGCTGGTAATCCGTTCCCAGATGGGCAACGATCTGGAATTTCTCAAACAAAAAATGCCCCTAGTTTATCAACAGCACTTTACCCCAGCGGGTGAAATTGCTTCCGGGATTGAAGCAACGCGAATGGCAATCCTCAGTTGCACGAACAAATTCCTGAGTGGCGACATCGCAGGAATGGGTTTCCCCTTATTCATGCTGCTGCTGTCAGTCATTACTAGCGGCTATGCTTGCGCGATGACGATCGCGCTTGCTTTCCGCGAAGACACCCAAAAATCCTTCAGCGATCCAGTCAAGCTTCAGCGAGACTTTTGGCTGGAAGCCCGCCGCCGGGAACTGACAGCCCAGGTAGAAACCTTGGCTGACATCCGCCCCCACTCTGACAGCGACAGCCATCTCAACTAATTGCAGGGTGCGCGACAACTTCCTTTCGCCACGCCCCCTCACCCAAAAAATTAGCAATCGCCCCATCAAAGAGGTCAACATGATCAACTCACAACATCCCAGCCCCGCCAAAACCCGCATCTCCTTAGTTCCCGACTCAGAAAATCCGGTTGTACAGCCGCTGCGATCTACATCCGACTCAGAATACAAAATCCGCCTGCTAAGCCTCTATATCGCTGAGTTGCAGCAAACCGGACGCATTGATTACCCGGAATTGGTACAGTTTTTAGACCAAGTTTACGAAGTGGAAAATGCGCCCGAAGGATCGTCCATCCTCCCAAACCGCTGCGACATTCTCCTGCAAAACTTGCAACGCGAACAAGCTGACATCCTGACAGCTTCTGAAGCAATTCAAATTCTACTAAATGAATTAGCGGATGCACTCACCCAGAAATATCTCACAGACGATATCGAACAACAAGTGCGATCGGGCATCCGCCAAGAAACTCAGCGTTTCCTCAAAGCCGCAGAATGCCTCCTCGATACCGCCGAAGAGCACGCCGTTCAACCACAGTTCCGATTCTGGAAATCGCGATCGACCCCAGAAGAAATAGAGGCCGAAGACCTTCGCAAATATATCAACGACCTCAAATACATCCGCCAGTACCTTGCGGAACACCTGCAAGTTCGCGAACTGATCGAAGAATTCGTGCCGGCAGAAGGCAAAATCGGGAACTTCCACCGACTGCACAAATACCTCGAATTTGCTCCCAGTGCCGCTGACTTTTTAGGTAACTTCCTCCAGCAAGCACTTCAGCGCAAAATCGCAGGCGGTACTAAGTTCGTGACTCCCAAATCATACCAATAACTTTTCACCTTTAGCCGCTCTCCAATCAAGTGAGCGGCTGCCAACTCAACAAACTCGAAATAACTCAGGAAAACAGCCATGATGACATCCTTTAACGCAACTTCTAACCGCAAACAAATGAATACCTCGCAGTTTCGCGACGAATTCGATCGAGGACAGAGGGATTTCAGCTATACGAATCTCACAGGAGTCGATTTAAGCGGCATGAATCTATCAGAAATTAATTTTCAAGCTGCTGTACTGTGGAAAGCTAATTTAGAAGGAACAAACCTCTCAAAAGCTAATTTAAAAGAGGCTAATTGCAGCCAAGCTAACCTCAATTGGGCGGTGCTGAGTTTGGCTCGCGCCGAAAGTGCAAACTTCGCGAGCGCCAAATTGCATCAAGCTGACTTGCACGGTATTCGCGCCATTGGCTGCAACTTCCACAAAGCTGATTTAGAAGGAGCTAATTTAAGTCGAGGAGATTTAGAACGAGCCAATTTAAGCCGTGCTAATCTCAGCTATGCTGATGCGAGTTGGGCGAATCTCAACGGTACTAATTTAGCTGAGGCAAATTTGCACAAAACTAACCTCAGTTGGACGGATTTGAAGGCATCGAATCCCCAACACGCTCGCTTGGGATTGACGGCGCTTACTGGAATTCGACTTCCTTGGGGCGTGTACGTCATCAACCACAAAAAAGCGCGCAAAGAGCATAACGAGAGTTAGTTTCTATTTTAACCGGACACTTCTGGTCAGTCACCTCGCAGTCAAAATTTCGCTCACAACTCCGGTTCAATTCCAGCCGATCGCAACTGTGCGCGCAATTGCTCTAATTCTTGTTGTGCTCGCTCGGCTCTTTGCTGTTGTACATCGGCTCTTTGCTGTTCTACATCAGCTCTTTGCTGTTCTGCATCAGCTCTTTGCTGTTCTACATCAGCTCTTTCAGCCCCGGCTAACAGCAAATTCCCTTCACTATCCCACCAGCGCAACCAAGGCAAATCAACATTTTGATACCTTCCTTGCCAAATTCCCAATTCAACCCCTAACGGTTCAATCGGATAATGACCGCGTTCATTTGCAGCAACCAATCGATACCTATTTTCCATCAGGTAATAGACTTCAACACTCGCCTTGCTTACCTCGTAAATGCCATAAAATGCCGGACGGATGACATTTTCATAAATCCAGAATTTTCCCGGCTTAGTTTCCTGTTGTCCCGATCGCAATAAAGGCGTTCTGTCCCGTTCTTGCGCACCATTTCCCGATACAAATTCTAAGACAATTAACGGCGCAATCAATTCTTGCCACATCACATAAGAACGGCGCAATTGGCCGTCAAGCGTTGGCGGGACATCGGGAACGTAAAACCAGTCTGGTGCTTCTGCACCGCGTTCTAGGGGGTCTGTTAATCGCCAATAAATGCCACTGTCTTGACCGATACAGTAGTTAGCATCTGGATGAATTTTTTCCAGGACGGGAGTAATTGAATCGGTTAACAGAATGCTTTGGGGATGTTCTTGAAAATTCTTCACAAAAGTACCGTCTGATTCTGGTAGCTGAGTGTGGTCTGGCCAGCCTGTAGGGTTGTTTTCTACATTCAGGGTAAATTTCATAGTATTATTTTGGAAATTGGAATTGGGAATTGGAAATTGGGAATTAGTAATTGGTAGTATCAAATCTTGTTTGAATATCCCCTTAATTTTTTAGTTTATGAGAGAGGAACTTCGTTTGTGTAGTAGCAGTTTCAAGCGCATACTTGTTTAGACTTATTTCGGCAAAGGTTCCAAAATCTTCTCAGAATGACTAGCAGCAACCGCCGTAAATAAAGCTTCGTAATGATTCAAAGCTTCCTCAAATCCGTAATTTTCAACAGCATACTTTCTGCCTTGCTCGCCCAACAAATCCACCTTAGCAGGATGCAAGTATAAATCCTCAACCCCATCTGCTAAAGCTTGCGGATCTTCCGGCGGTACTACTACACCGCCACCGCTTTGTTGCACTGCTTTATGAGCAGTACCAGTTTCAGGAACCGAAGCCAAAATAGCCCGACCACTAGCCAAAAGTACCTGAATTTTTGAAGGCATATTAAAGTTAGTAACGCGCAGTTTTTGCACAACCAAACTAACATCCGCAGCAGCCAACATTTCGGGCAATTTTTCTCGCGGTTCAAATTCTAGCAGCATTACATTAGTAGCTTTGTAAGTTTCGCAATCTTTTTGCAAGCGCGCGAGTGCTGTTGATTCCCCCACAATTACAAAAGCGATTTCGGGTATGTGTTTCAAACGGGCCGCTGCTTGAACAACTGTTTGCAAACCCTGAGTCAGGGCAATATTACCTGCGTAGAGAACGACAAATTTGCCGTTGAGTTTGTGAGTTTCGCGAAAGGAGTTATTTTCCTTGGGTAAAGGGCGAATGAAGTTGACATCGACCCAATTGGGAACGCAAACTATTTTTTCGGGGGGTACTCCCTGAGAGTGCAATTTGGTGACAAAACCGCTGTCGATGACGCTGACTCGGCTGGCTGTGCTGTAGGCAAATTTTTCTAAGGCGTCAGCAATCCGAATTAGCACTCCGTTTTTTTTGACTAAGCCGACGCGCACGGCTGCTTCTGAGACTATATCCTGAACGTTGAGGACGATCGGGCAATCCCGAATCCAACCGTAAAAGGCGACTGGGACGCAAATCGGTAAAGGGGGCATTGTCGAGAAAATCACGTCTGGACGCCAGCCTCTGAAGGCTTGGACGGCGCTGGAGGCGACAAAGCTCCCGTCTAATAGCAGTCGGTCTAGCAGTGTAGGGTGGGGGCCGTTGACGCGCAGGTAGCTGCGCTGTATGGTGACGCCTTTGTGTTCTTCGGTAAGGTAGAATTTACCGCGATATTGTTGATAAATGCGCCGCTGGGGATAGTTCGGCATTCCTGTGACGACTCGAACTTGATGCCCACGATTAACTAGGCCTTGTGCTAGTTCTGTCATTAGGGGGGCAATGCCGATCGGCTCTGGATAGTAGTTATAGGAATAAATTAGAATACGCATCATATTTAGAAGAAAAGCAAATTGTCCTGCTGTGGCAAGCTTCGAGCCTGCACCGGGCGAATTGCAGAGGAGGTGATTCGGTTCCTGTTAGCTCTGGCAGGGGCGGCGCTGGCATCTTCCACTCCTTGCGAAAGAAGCCGCTAGGGGCCCCTAGCGGGCATCGCGCCCTCAAGTCAGGTTTTTACGCATTAGCAGGCAGTTGCGACGATCGTCTGTACGGTGATAGTGCAGCTCGTCTGTGAGCTTGTACATGAACACCAGTCCCCTTTCTCCTTCTCTGTCCAAGGGATCGCGCTGCTCTTGCATGATTGAGTGCAGCTTTGCTTCGAGGTTGAAGGGTTGACCCCTGTCCCAAATCCTAATTTCTAAGTAATCTGCAAACACTTTTACCTCAATGTCGATCGGCGTCGTGGGGGGCAAGTTGTGGTGAGCGTGGCGGACAGCGTTGGTAAAGCCTTCGTTGACGATCAGTTGGCACTGCCACCAGAAATCCCCAGGCAACATCGGCAAGACGATATTCTCCAACCATTCCAAAACGGATGTTAAAGCCTCCAGGTCTGTTTCAACCTGAAGGTGCGACTCGGCATGAGGTTGCTTGTCTTTCATCTTTCTTCCCCCAAGTCGATTCCCACCACCGCTGTACCGGGCGCCGGAGGGAGAGGAAAAGGAGGGCAAGGTCTTGGCAACATATTAGTTAAGTCAAGCTTGAGTTGAAGAAGCCCGTTTTGCCTCAAGGTGAGCATTCCTTTCGCACCATTTACTCGCACAGAAAATGAGAGACTTCCGATACTGTAACCCCTCTCGGCAGGGCGTTTAAATAGGGCAAATCCCCGAGTGAGCCAGCGCCGCCAGGAGTGATTTTAGCTTGAGATTCGACTGTTTTAGCAGTTGATACTTTTCTAAATACACGTGAGTTCTAGTCGTCAAGAGAAAACCCTGTTGGCGTTATTCGAGTACAACCTCGAACTCCCAAATTGCTAATTTATGCTCTGATTCGAGAGCTAGCAACTAGCGGCACATTTTCTTTCTCGTGTAAATTTTAACACTTAATGCTGACGTAGGTATCACCAACGATCGCCTCAACGGATGATCGTAAGTAGTTCGAGTTCCCGCCGCCCGTCGGGAACAGCACCTGAAAGTTCAGCGGTGAGTCGTTGAGGACTCCTACACAGCGCCGCTATTTTTGTTAAACAGCACTGTTACAGTTTTAACAATTAGTTTCAGGTCATAGATCAGGCTCCAGTCTTGTTGGTATTTTAAATCTAAACGGATGACATCTTCAAAATCGCGGACTTGAGAGCGACCGTTGACTTGCCATTCGCCGGTCATCCCAGGTTTGACATCCAAACGCTGCCACTGAGGCACTTCGTAGCGCTCAACTTCGTCTGGGGTAGGCGGTCTGGTGCCGACTAGACTCATTTCGCCTTTGAGCACGTTCCAAAACTGTGGCAATTCGTCGAGACTGGTTTTGCGTAAGATGCGCCCGACTTTGGTAATCCGCGGGTCGTTGTCATTTTTGAAAAATGCGCCAGAAGCTTGGTTTTTGATTTGGGCTTTCATGGCTTCGGCGTTGGTACACATCGATCGAAATTTCCAAATCTGAAACTTTCTCCCCATCCAGCCGCAGCGGGTTTGGGCAAAAAATATCGGGCCCGGATCGTTGATGGTGATCGCTGCGGCTATTGGTACGAGCAAAATTCCTGTAATCACCAAACCGACTATTGCTCCAACGATGTCCACAAGCCGTTTCACCCAGGATTGGACTGAGGGATGGGTCATCGGTAGCTGATTGTCCGATCGGTTCGTCTCTGTGGGAGTTGAGGTTGCAGAAGGCTGCTCGATCGTCAGCACTTGATCTAGGCTGGTGAGAGCAAATACTGCCATCACCTGCGGCTTGAGGCTTCGCAGCACCAAGTCGCTATCCCGCTGTTTGACAAATTTGAGATTGCTGACTAAAGCACCGATCCCGCTACTGTCGATGAATGTCGTCTGACTGAAGTCTAGGACAATTTTGCTGGGAACCGTGCTTCCAGAGAAAAGTTGCTGGCAGGCTGTCTTGAAGTTTACAGCTTCAAGTATGCTCAAGCGCACGGGTATGTGAACTGAGGGAATCTCGTCCAAGTACGTAACCCGAAAATCTGCCTCTGGGGTTTGACTGACCATGAAGTCCTGATTTCAAATTTCAAGCTGATGTCTTTAGCCTATTGTGTCCTAGCAACTCCTGCTTTACCAAATATTATTGTTAATAAAGGCTAGCTTTATACAAACTTTACAAAAACGCCTGAAAACTCTGTCGCCGATCGCGATCACACAGGCAAAGGTTGATTTAGATATACCATTCCCGCTCTTGGCGGAAAGATTTTGGAATGCAGGGGGGACAGTCACGGGCATTAACAACCGTTAACAGCTAACCGTTAACAGGAAAGTCAACAGTTAACCCTTAACGGGAAAACCCCCGTACCAAGCGTCGGGGGATTCAGATCAAGAATTGTAGACGTTTTCTGACTGGGAGGTTTCGCGGGTGATGGGTTTGACTTTGGCCTTGGCTTTGGCTGCGTTGCGTTTCAGGGCCTGGAGACGAGCTTCGTATTTAGCGCGCTGCTGTTTTTTGGAGGTTTGCTCGATTAAGGTTTTTAAGGCGCTACCCAGACTTTTATAGGCGTTGGGGAGAGTGTAGCCGAAGCGGGTGGCGAGGGAGAGAGCTTTTTCGTCAGCGTCTACTGCTTCTTTTAAACTTTTCTCTCCATTGTTTTTTTGGTAAAGTCTCCAGCCGGAGACGCCGCACAGGGATAGGGCCAATACCAGCAGTAAGCCGTCTTGCACCCAAAGTTCGCCGACAGCGCCACCCAAACCAATGGCTAGGGCTGCCATTTCCCAACCGTCTCTGGGGATGGTGTCGTTTTGGATTCTGGCGACTTCGTGCCAAAATAGAAGGTTGCGCTGATCCATTGCTAGCTGTTCCCAGCGGATCAGGTCTATTTGGATTTCTACCTGATCTTTGCCTATTTCTTCGCTGCGGATCAGGGTGGGATTAACTTCTATTGTTTTTTCTACTGTTACCCAACTTTGGAGTTCTGGGGGCAGTATGTTTTTCAAGCGCCGGATCTCACTCATCTCGGCTCTTGCTGTAGAGGTTGCATAGGATGTCATAGCTCCGGCCTTAAAATTTTCCAAAGGTTAATATGTGTCTATTTCTGGAGTATAGCAAACCTTGAATCCAAATATAGTCTGGCCACAGGGTCGATCGACTCCTGTGGCAATTTTAGTTAATTTTACTCTCGTATGGGCGATCGTTTCCTTTCGACTATTTCATCAACGGTTCGATTTCCTGCCGCAATTTAGACCAAGCCGACAAAACCTCCGGTTTAGAAGTTATACCTTTTTGAACTAAAACCACTCCGTCCAATACTTCAGCAATACCGTAAGCACCCTTCCGCAGAGCTTCGTCAGTAAAACGCACTCCCCCCCTAACTCTACCTCGGTCAACGGGAGCTTTTAAATTGTTCTGCTGCAACTGCCACAAATCTAACAGCGCATAATCCACATCAACAGTTTTCCCCTGTTCATCCTTCATCTGCATCACTTCTAAACGGATGATGTTCCGGCGACCAGAAAGATGAGAAACTATATAACCGCTAGTGGAAATGCTCGCATCTTTTGGAATCGAATTAAAAACAGTCTTTAAATCAGCAGCGTGATCCAATTGAGCACTTAAAGATTGATAAACCCAAGGCTGGATAGAATAAGGAGAAATGAAATACAAAGCTCGATGCGGATTAGAAGTATACGTCAGCAGCATTGACAAACCAATACATCCAATCCAGAAACGATGCAGCCTCGGTTTAAATTTTTCTTGATGTTGCGACCACCATAATATTGTACCGTAAAACAAGCCCGGAATTACAGCGAAGGTGTAGCGAGTATTGATGGAAGTAGCAGACTGATTAAAAACTTGCAGCAGTAGAACTGATAAAGGAAAAACTGTCATAATCCAGGCACTAGGAGTAATCACAGGTACAAATGCTAGCGGCAACCAATGACCTAAAAGGTATAAAATTCGCCTGCTTAAGTTAGTAAACAATACTTGAATTATGATCTGAGGTTGGCTGATAATCGCCCAGAGCAGTTCTAGAGTTGAGGGAGTTTCTGTTTTGACAAATTTCCTAAAATAATTCGCTAAGTACAGTCTGGAACTATCAGTCGAAAACATCGGCATGATGGTATTAGTTATGAACACCACATAGCTGAAGCTGAGAGCGCACAAAGCTATGCCTACGCGCGGGTAACGGCGACTGAAAATTAAATATACTCCGATTCCGAATAAAGTAATTCCCGCATCTTCGCGAGTTCCTAAAGTTAAGGCTGCGAAAATCCAAAATAACACCCAACGCTGCTTTTCTAATGCTAAAAGCAAGCTAAATACAAACAAAGGAATTTGGCAGTGTTCGTAGAAATTGCCCAGCGTCGGCCCGATCACGCCATTTGCTCCGTAATAGCTGGCTACGATCATTACCGATATCGGAACAGACAGATAGTGTCTTGCTAAAAAATATAAAACTATTCCCGCAGCAGCAATTAAAGTTACTTGCAAAACTATCAGGGTAATCGGAGATGGAAATAAAGCATAAATTGGCATCCAAAGTAAAAAATCGATGACAAAGTGTTGCCCTAAGTGGATGTAGGATGGGTATGAAAGTTGTCTGTCGATCAGGGATGCACCGGAGGCGGCTGAGGAAAGGGAACTTTGAAATAGTTTCCCGTGTACGCTATTCCAAAATACTTGGTTAAATAAGCCGTGGTCATAGGTAATTAAAAAGCTCTCGTAGTGAATTATACTGAAAGTTAAAACCACTGTAAAAAAAGTTGCTGCTATAATCAGAACTTGACGCAATCCTGTTTGATTTTGCCAATAGTCTAGAGGTTTGAATTTCATGCTTTTTGTGGAGTTATAGAATTTTGGTAAGGTTAACTGAAGTTGTTCTTGAATTCGGAAATAGAAATAAATCTTCCTTGAGTTTTTAGTACAGTTAGATATTTTTCTAGTTTGTCAATCATTTTACTACCTGAATCTTTTTTGACGTAAGCGGGGAGTTGAAACTCGGAAATATCAGTGAATTCCCACGGGTGAAAGTAGATGTTCAGATAAGAATCTGTTTCTAGGGTGAGCTTGGTTGCTAATTGTATCATTGACAGGGGGAAGTTCTTAAAACTCAACCAAAATAAGGGAAATCTGATCAGAGGAGTAACTGAAATGGGAAGGTTTAGCAGTTTATTCGTATAATATGCAGTTCGGGGTTTAGATAGGTTGTTGTATCTGCCGGGGATGTAGGTGGGATTCATTGACGAGTTATATTCGTACCCTGCTTTTTCTATTTCTATGTCGTCAACTGGCTGAAGTCTTGCCATCCTGAAGCCAGTGACTTGAGTATTAGTTATTTGTTCTAAGGTTTCCTTGGATGTTTGTAAATCTTCTAGGGAAAATTGGGAGTGGTAAAAGCCGTGGGAGGCAATTTCATGTTTTTGTGATAGTTGTTTAATTATCTCTCGGTTGTGGAGTGCGAAGTTAGCAGTTACAAAAAATGTAGCAATGATATCTAATCTGTCTAGAAGTGAAATCACATTTAACAAGCCTCTTTTAGAGACTTCAAATTTGATGTCGTTCTCTAGGGGTTGACCGTATTCTTCGGGAATGTCAAATTCTTCTATATCAAAACTCAGTAAAATGTATTTATTCATAGTTGCCGAAGCGATTATTATAGCGAATTTTTAACAAACAGGAAAACATTTTTAGAGAATCTTTAACTATGTTTACTTTAGATTTTTTGTATAAGTGCTCTTCCGAAATTCTGGCAGGAATTTCACCAATTTTATATCCTTTCTTTGCTGCTAAAAAAAGTAGTTCTGCATCAAACGAAAATCCAGTGATTGTCTGTTGCTTGAATATTTCTTGAGCAGCAATTTTTTGAAATCCTTTGAGTCCAGCCTGCATATCTCTATAAGGCAGATTCAATATTTTTCGGGAAATAAAGTTAAATATTTTGCCAGATATTTTTCTGATTAAGGTAAGATTGCGGAAGTTTTCTCTGTCTAGATTTCTGCAACCAATTACGACATCAAATTTTTCTAATTTTTCGACTAAAGGTTCTAAATGTTCCAGGGAGTAAGCTAAGTCGCCATCCATGAAGCAAATGCAGTCGGCGTCTGTACATTCGCCTCCTTTTTTCACAGCATAACCCTTTCCTTGGCGATCGCTATAAGAGATTAGTTTGATATGATGCGTTTGGCTGGTGTTTAGTTTATTTTCGATAATTTGCAGTGTATCGTCTGTCGATCCGTCATTAACAATGATAAAATTGTAAGCATGATTTTTTTGAGAGAATTCTAAAATTCTGTCAAAGGTTTTTTCTATGCAATTTGCTTCGTTGTAAACAGGCAGAATAACTGCAATTTTCATCATTATGATTGACTTGGACTTTCGCAGAAATTATGTTATCACCTTAGTAGGGAAATCACAAGTACAAAAGACTATATCGAAAAATCTTGATGGAGAGAGGGATTAGCAAGTCAGCATAAAAATCGGCTTTAAGGAAGATCCCGCCGTGAAGACCAACTTGCACTATCTTGTTGGATCTGAGGCTTTCCGGCTTGGGGTGTTACCGAAAAGGGCTGCTGACGATCGCCCGATCGTTACCAATATATCTCAACTCATCAGGGCGAACCCGCGCCGGTTAGCTTTGGGCTGTTTTTGCAGGATAAGTGCGATCGAATTTAGGTCGATCGTACCGCTCCCGCTTACCTAACTCATCTGTAGACACAAAAAGCAACAATACTATACAATCTAGATGCAGACACAGCTCTGCCAAACCACCTAAGCTCACTACCTCATTACTTCGTAATTGTCAATGGTAAATTTTTTAGTTGATAAATTGCCCGAGTATTTTCAACCCATTACCATCAGAAAAAAACGCATTCTTAATTTTTTCCTAGCATTCCTCCTAACTTTAATCAGTTATCAAGTAATCTTAGAACTCATCACAGTTGAAATTCCGATTTTCGGTTTTCACGATATTGTGGATCTTCAGAATCCCCAAGAAATACCACCGCAGCGCAGAGACTTTCCAGGTGACTACAGCCAGCAAAAATTAGCACCTTTTTTAGAGTCTTTAGTTGCGAATAACTATTGGTTTTTGTCAACCCAAGAACTTTATGATTACTTCTTGGCAAACCCCAAAAAAGAGATGCCGGGTGAATATCGCGATCGCAAAAAAGTCATGATTAGTTTCGACGACGGAAATAAAAGTATATATACGCATTTACTGCCTATGTTAGAAAAATTAGAAAAAAAATATGGTACTAAAAATAAGGCAGTTGTATTTGTCAATTCTGGCTTTCTCGGAGCAGATAACTCACTCATAAAAAAAGTAAATTGTCAAGACTTGAGAGATGGATTTAAAAAAGGTTTTTATGATATTCAGTCTCACGGACTCAATCACGAAAACCTCACAAAAATTTCACTAAAAGCTTTAGACAGAGAATTGTCTGAAGACCAAATTAGATTGAGGAAATGCACCCAAGACTTAGACCCAAATCAAACAATCGCCTCTCACATCGCCTATCCATTTGGTGCAGTCAACAAACAAGTTGACAAATATGTTGCCAAATACTACAAGTCAGGATACTTGTACGACAGCTTAAAATTAAAACTGCGCTTATTTCCACCCAACAAATATCGCATTTCCCGGCTGACAGTCAACAGCAAACACTCAGCAAAAAGACTGATCAACTTAGCATCAGGTAGCTGGCTGCACAAATTAATTGGCAAATAAGCCCAAAGCTTATATAGTTGTTGAATCGACAATCGGTGAGTGCATTGGAATCTACAACATCAAAATTACAAGACCAGTCAAGAAAGGAAAATATTTTCGCAGTTGTTCCTATTTCCAAACGCGCCGACGCATTAGATGCCATGCGTGGACTAGCAGTTTTGGCGATGGTTTTATCGGGGACAATCGCCCGAAAAACACTACCTGCATGGATGTATCACGCCCAAGAAGCGCCACCCATCCATGCCTTCAATCCTAAACTAGCTGGATTAACTTGGGTTGATTTAGTTTTCCCATTTTTTCTGTTTGCAATGGGGGCCGCTATACCGCTGGCTTTGTCTCGTCGCATCGCGAAGGGATGGGATCTAAAAAAAGTAATTTTATCTATTTTACAAAGAGGGTTTCTATTAGCTTCCTTTGCGATATTTCTTCAGCATATCCGACCGACTGTCATCGACCCCAACGAACCAGGCCCGCACAAATGGTGGCTAGGTATTTGTGGCTTTATAATCCTATTTTTGATGTTCGTTCGTTGGCCAACTAAGAAGCTTCCCTGGCTGCGAATAAGCATAACCATTGCTGCTTGGAGTGCTGGAATTGGCTTCGTATCTCGCATCAAATATCCCAATGGAATTGGATTTGATTTCAACCGTAGCGATATCATCTTAGTCGTGCTTGCCAATATGGCAGTTTTCGGTTCGATAATTTGGCTGTTTACTCGTTCAAATACATGGTTACGAGTTGGATTTTTGGGCTTTATATTCGCAATGCGACTAGCATCTAATACAGATGGTTGGATTAAGTTAGTTTGGCTTTACTCTCCTGCACCTTGGATTTTTCAATTTGATTATTTCAAGTATTTATTTATTATAATTCCCGGTACAATTGTCGGGGACTTACTTTATCGGTGGATAGAGTATCGTTCGCCTGAAGAGGAGATTTATACTAACTGGAAGAGTCTGCGCTATTTCAGCATTATGATTTTGATGTTTGCTATCAATTTAGTTTTGTTGGTGGGGCTACAAGCTAGATTAGTCTGGCAGACTTCGCTAGTGACGCTTGTGCTTTGTTTGTGCGGTTTAGTTTTGTTGAAAAATCCGCGAAATGTTACAGAGAATTTATTAAATCGTCTTTATAAGTGGGGTTTTTATTGGCTGGTTTTGGGTTTGCTATTTGAGCCTTATGAAGGGGGAATTAAGAAAGACTCGGCAACTATGAGTTACTTTTTTGTCACGACTGGAATGGCGATTTTTATGTTGATCGGGTTGACGATAATTATCGACGTGTTTCAAAAGCAATGGTGGTTGCAGTTGTTTATTGATAACGGGTTAAATCCAATGATCGGCTACGCGGGATTTGCGAATATTGTTTGGCCGATTCTGGTCTTAAATAAATGGGAACCGGTGATTATTGAGATGACTTCAACTGATCCGTTTATGGGTTTTTTAAGGGGATTTGGGTATACGACAATCGTGGCGTTAATTGTGATGGGATTTACGAGGTTGAAACTATTTTTGAGAACGTGAAATAATTAAATGGCGGGAGCATCTTCACGTCTTGTAAATATAATTTCCTCATCAGCTTGCCTAAACTCAATATTAAACTTATCAAACACAACTTCTCGACCCAAAAGCATGACATCTGCTATATTGTTTTGTATCCAAGCAGTAGGAACCATCAAAGTTTGCCCGTCAATTGTCATTTCAATTTGTCGCAAAACATACTCAACTGTTCCGCCGATTGTTTGACCTACTAATATATGCTCGCCCTCGGCTAAAGCATATCCCAAATCTTGACCTGCTTTCAATGAAATTATACTAAAATCGGCTCCAGAATCTACGATCATAGTAGCATTCATGACTAACTCTTTATGCTTGAGATTTACTTGATAAGTAGGCGACCAATCATGAGTGCTGACAGTGCGAAAATAAATCGGTAAAATCACAATAGAAGCGGTAAAACCTGGAACCAAGTAAATCGAAAAAAGCTCTCCAGATGCTTCGGCTAACTTTAAAACTTCGCGCAAGTTTTCACTATTAGCGATAATGCCCTTAGCATTGTAAGCAACATATTGATGGGCATACTGTTTCAATTGCTGACGATTGCGGTTCAGCCATTTCAGCATGGCGCGGCTTTCGCTTTGAGAAGGAGTTTTGTTCATATCGTGCTGTTCTCCACGATGAATATTTGCCGACAAACTACATGAGATTAGCAATTATGAAACAAAAGTTACGCACTCCGACAGAGAAACCGGGTTTTTTACCGAATTTGCGAGTAAAAACGGAGTATTTTCTTAAAAAAACCCGGTTTCTAAACCCCGTGCGTAACTCCTATGAAAGCGACTTCAAAATGCCACTTTCTAACTGGTAAATTGCAGCCATAATTCCGGTTTCAGGATTGGTAAGTAGGGATTTTTTGACATCTTTCAAGTAAGCTACAAGGTGTTCGCGCAAAATCGGTCTTTCGACTTTCACGGTGCGATCGTAATCCCACAAATCCCACATGATAATCCCGACACCGACGATCGGATCGATTAAACCTACTCCCAACTGACTCGCAACCGTACCGCCTGTTTTTGTGGCCATTTTGGCGGCGGCTTTGGTGGCAACTTTTGCCGTAACTTTGCTGCCAATTTTTGCGGCGATTCCCAAAATTAACGGCTTCGCAACTAAGTAGCCGCTGCCGCCAACTAATACTTTTAATGATAAATTCGAGACGTTTCCTTTATCGTTAATTGTGGTGGCGATATCGTTCAGATATTTGTCCCACTGCACTTGAGGTATGTTATAATTGTTTTGAACTACTTTGACATTTTTGCTAACTTCTGCTATGTACAAATTAGCAGTATCTTGAGTGATTAATTGAAACCGCATTTGAGCATTTCTCGGTACCAGCACGCGGTTAGCAAATTCTCTTTGAAAGTCTTCGGTTAATTTTTCGGAAACAGCTTGTGAGGCTGCATTCATATCAAATCTGTTGAAGATGGCTGATTTCACGAAGTTGAAAGGTACAGTAAACTCCATCTTTTTTTGGTTGAAGTAATCGAAGTACCAATCGAGGAAACTGTTGTCAAGTCGGGCGATTACTTCGGTTTCCCATTTGTCCAATTCTTTAGATGCGAATGTCTCGGAAGTTGTACGGGCTGTTTGGATGGCGTTTTTAACGTCTTGGTTGACTTTGCTAAAATCGTGTGGCGGCGAGACTACGATTGCTGTGGTTGCAGTATTTGTTAAGGATTTGGAGATGATAAAATTACCTAACAGGGGAATGATGACTACCAGAATGACGATCGTCCAAATCATCGGCGTCACGGTTTTGATAAACTGAGCGATCACCTGAAGGCGCTCTGTTTTCTGGGTGTAGGTGATTTTTTCCTTGTCCTGATTCATGGCGGTTGCTCAATTGATGAGAGGTTAATTTAGATTATAGGTGGTGATTTGTGCGATCGTGTTACGGGCGATCGGGCTGCGATTCTGGAAGGGTTGGGGGAAAAGTGCGCCTTTTCGTCCCTGACTCTATAATAGTCATAGCCTCAGTTATAATACTCAGGTAATGACTTCCCCAAAAGTATAAAAAATATGGTTCAGAAAATAGCTCTATTTAAGCACAAGGGCGGCGTTAGCAAAACAACCACTACATTTAATCTAGGATGGATGTTAGCTACCAAGGGAAAAAAAGTAATCATAGTGGATGCCGATCCGCAATGTAACCTCACAGGAATGGTTTTGGGATTTTCTACTAAGGAAGAACTAGAGGGATTATATCAAAAAAACCAAAATATTAAATCAGGCTTAGCACCTGCATTTGAATCAAGACCTAAGCTAATTGAAGCTGTAGATTGTTTGCCAGTAGAAGGGTGTGATGGTTTGTTTTTGTTGCCCGGTCATGTTGGATTTGCTGAATATGAGGTAACATTAGGCATTGCACAAGAGCTAAGCGGTTCAATTCAAACACTGCAAAACTTACCGGGTTCAATTTCATATCTTTTGCAAAAAACAGCAGATAAATTTGAGGCTGATTATATTTTGATTGATATGAGCCCAAATTTAAGCTCAATCAATCAGAACCTAATGATGACCAGTGATTTTTTTATACTTCCCACAAGTCCAGACTTCTTTTCAGTAATGGCGATTGATTCTTTGGCAAAAATCTTGCCAAAATGGTATGCTTGGGCTCAAAAAGCTTCAGAAATGAGGATTTTGAAAGATGCGGCCTATCCATTTCCCAAAGTTACACCGCGCTTGCTTGGGACTATTGTTCAAAACTCTACAATCAGAAATGCAGAGGCTGCTGCGGCTGTTCAGAAGTGGATTAATGCAATTGAAGTAGCTGTTTCCGCTAGATTAGGGCCATCTTTGCAAACAAACAATATGCTGCTAACCGATGAAATGTATGCTTCTCAAGGAATTAAAAGTGATTTTTGCCTTGCAAAAATTTCTGCTTTTAACAGCTTGATTGCTAAGTCTCAACAGAATCAAACACCAGTTTTTGCTCTCACGCCAGATCAAATAGGGCTACCTGGTAGAATTTTAGACAACACTATAAAAGCACAAGACAAGTTCAAAACTACTTTTGATAAACTAGCAGATAAAATTATTGGGTTAACTGCCAATGCAGTCAGCAATTGATCTATTTCGCATCAGTATTGCTCGCGTTCGGGATCTGATTGCTGTGCATAATTCTCTAAAAGCTCAAACTAGCAATGTTCTGGATATTTCAGATATGTTGAGATCTGCACTTGTTCTAGCAGTTAGTGCTTTGGACTACTATATTCACGAAGTTGTCAGGATAGGAATGTTAGAAATTCATCGGGGAGAACGTCCTGAACCGCCAGCATTTTCGGGGTTTCAAATTTCACTGGGGAACGCTCGTGCAGGTATAAACGCAGGACAAAATATTGATTCCTGGTTAGAAGATGAAATTCGCCAACGCCACAGCTACAAAAGTTTTCAGCAGCCAAATGCTATAGCTGATGCTGTCCGGCTGATTTGCGATAAAAAGTTGTGGGAAGAAGTCTCTATTAACATGGGTAGCCCTGCTAAAGATATAAAACAACAACTAAGTCGGATTGTCGATCGCCGAAATAAGATTGCACATGAAGCCGATATAGATCCTTCATACCCAATAGGCGATCGCTGGCCTATTGATGAACTATTAGTTAATGAAGCGGTTGATTTTATCGAGCAAGTTGTTGAGAGCATACACAAGATTTTGTAAGGATCAACTTCATCAATAACTTAAGCCACTTGCTCAACATTGAGCCGCCCTTCAACCCGCTCATATTCATCTTCAAGCAGCCAAAGCCTAGCTTCCTCATAGCTAGAACAAGCAAAAACAATCTTATAGTCTTCAGTCGGGTCAAAAATGCAAAAATTATTTTTATCATCACCCAGCAACATCAAAACATAAGGAGGGACAGAGGTAGGGTCAACCCATATTTCTGTAAACTGCCAGTTATTTGCTAGGTTGAGTACGGGGGATGACATGATATTTATCTCCTATCACTTTAATTTCACCGTAATGTAAAGGAATTCGGCTACCATCACTCTCAATTCTATAACCAATTGGGCTGGCAAAGTAGAGTCCATATCGTTCGTGATTGCGAATAATGCCTGTGAATTCCCCATTTTCTATTATGGCTTGTGCCACCCTAATCATTGTAGCTTCATTGTTAAATACATGAGCAGCTCCCCCTCGCTGCAATAACTTTTGCATTTGTAGTGTATCTGGGAGATGCTTGGCAATGTGTCTATTATCTATAGTTAGTTCACGGTTAATACCACTCATTTAATCTGAAAATCTCAGTAATATTTTAATAAAAAACCCGGTTTTTTGAAGAAACCGGGTTTTTTATTCAAGGCTAAAAACGACTAAACCTTAGCTTCATTCTTCACCAAATTACCCCAACCCAAATCCTTCAGCGAATTATTGCGGCGCAACGGGCGAGTCACCAACTCCAAAATATCCCGCGCATTTCCAAAGCCGTGAATCTGAGCAAAAGTAAACTCAACAGACCACTTAGTATTGATTCCGCGCGCTTCCAAAGGATTAGCGTGGGCCATACCAGTAATCACCAAGTCAATATTCTGCGCGTAAATCCGCTGTAGCTGATTGTAATTGTCCGGTTTTTCGACAATCCGAGGAGTCGGAACTCCCATCTCGTGACAAGTCTTTTCTAACAGCGCCAATTCAGCCGCTTGATAGCGCTTGTCCATGTAAGGAATGCCGATTTCGGGACAAGTCATGCCGCAGCGGATCAAGAATCGTGCTAAAGAAATCTCTAGCAAATTGTCGCCCATGAAGAAGACTGATTTGCCGCGAATTATTTGCAGGTAATCTTCTAAACCGGCCCAAATTTGCGCTTCCCGTTCGTCTAAACCTTTTGGTTCAATTCCTAACACTGAGCAAATCTTTTCAATCCAAGCGCGGGTTCCGTCAGGCCCGATCGGGAATGGAGCACCAATTAGCTTGCACTTGCGGCGGCGCATCAACGTAGAAGCGGTACGGGACAAGAACGGATTCATGCCAGATACATAATAACCTTCTTCCAAAACTGGCAATTCAGTGTAGCGCTTGGAAGGAAGCCAACCGGAAACTTTGATGCCTTGCTTCTTCAATTCTAAGGTTAGCTGAGTGACAACCGGATCGGGCAAAGAACCAAAAAGTACCAGCGGCGTGTGCTTGACATATTCGGATTCATCTGCTGCAACTTCCTCTTTTTTCTTGCCGAAATTCAGCAGTTGAGAGATAGCATTGCGTTCTTGCTTCTGAGATTCCATCACTGGCGCTTTGTCGGGGCATTTAGCAGCCATCGCCGCTAAAACGGTATCTTCCCCTTGAGTAAAGGCGTAATCTAAGCCGTTAGCGCGGGCTGTGACGATGGGAATCCCAATTTCGGCTTCCAGCTTCGGCGCTAAGCCTTCCAAGTCCATTTTGATGATTTCGGTGGTGCAAGTGCCGATCCAGACAATTACACTGGGGTTACGATCGCGCTTAATTTGCAAACACAGCCGCTTCAACTCATCATAGTCGTTCAACTGAGCGGAAATATCGCCTTCTTCCAACTCAGCCATCGCATAGCGGGGTTCGGCAAAAATCATCACGCCCATAGCATTTTGCAAGAAATAGCCGCAAGTCTTAGTACCGATGACTAAGAAAAAGCTATCTTCAATTTTTTGATAAAGCCAAGCTACGCAGCTAATCGGACAAAAAGTGTGATAATTGCCGGTTTCGCATTCAAAGTTTAAAGCTTCCGGTTCAGTAGTAGTAATAGCAGTCATATCTCAAATCTTCTCCCTTTAAATTGTTTTTTGTCTCGAACAGGGCACGGGCCGGGGCGAGGGAATACCTGTGTTTCACGATCGCATCTCTTGCTGCGGGCAAGAATAGGTTGTTCTTCGTCTCGATCGCAGACAGGCGCAGGAGCGAGAAAACATCTGTTTTGGGCGATCGCGCTTATCAAAGCTAAAAATAATAGAAATACCTAGTTCTGGCGTAATTGCTCTAAAAAGATAGATGCAGCTTACCTCAATATTTCCGCAGCCGCAGCATCAAAAATTTTAGCTAATAAATTCTGCGGCGAGGGCTTATAATCCCTCACAGCAGGGATTTAGTGTTTTTCAACTTGAGAGCCAAAAACCCTTTTTGCAGTTGTGAGTTTGAGTTAATAAAAAATTAACAACTCGTCACTCACAACTCACAAATAGAGCGGGAAACTTCAAGACTCCGAGAGAAGGAGGACGATCGCCACAACTCACTTAAAATCAGACAAAAAACCCGAAATTTCTTCATCATCATCATCGGAATCCAAATCGCCGAGACCTAGAGCATCTAAATCATCTTCATCAGGATTTCCGGTAGTTGCTTCCCCCAGATCGTCAAGTCCGAGATCGTCGAGGTCATCGTCATCAGATACAGAGAAATCGTCAATACCGTCTTCGTCCAAGTCGCCCAGATCCATGTCTAGGTCATCTGAGGTCGATGCCCCAAACGGATCGGGTATTTCTTCGGCCACAAAATCTGCATCTTCTTCCCCAAACGGATCGGATATTCCAGATTCGAGATCCCCAGAGGTCAAAGTCCCAAATTGTGAGGCTTCTTCTTCCTCGTCATCATCGAGGCCGAGACCGCCCAAAGCCGAAGCTTCTTCATCCTCGTCATCATCGAGGCCGAGACCGCCCAAAGCCGAGACTTCTTCCTCGTCATCGCCTATATCGAAGTCAGATAAGGCATCTTCCTCGTCATCGCCCATATCGAAGACAGATACGGCATCTTCCTCATCGTCCTCCATATCGAAGTCAGATACGGAGTCTTCCTCATCGTCCCCAAGACCGAGATCGTCCAAAGCCGAGGCTTCTTCCTCATCATCGTCCATGTCGAAGTCGGAGACAGCTTCTTCCTCGTCATCGTCCATGTCGAAGTCAGAGTCAGCTTCTTCCTCAAACTCATCTAAGGATTCTTCCTGGGAGCTCAGTGCTGACGCAGCAGCAGCCAGACCGGCGACTCCGGCGACTCCGGCGACTCCGGCTGCTGCTGCTAATGCCACACCACCGAATTTATTAGATTTGGCTGTTTCGGGTGCAGCTTGCTCGAGAGCGGCTGCGGGTGCAGCAGTTGCTGTTTGAGCGGCTGCGGGTGCAGCAGTTGCTGTTTGAGCGGCGGTCTGTGGCGCCGTATTTGAGGACATACCCAGCGCCATGTCTGGGTCAAAATTGAGACCCAACACTTCGATCAGGCTATCTGCATCCGGCTTTAGTCTTGAGAAGGGCAGCATTAATTGCTGGAGTTCCGGCTCCAGGGCAGCCGCAATTCCCAGGATGAGGTAAGAAACAGGCCTTTTCCCGCCGTCGGGTGTAGCGACCGTGTTGTCAGCCGTCATGTGCAGGAGCAGCCAAGATCGATTTGCCTGGTAGTAGTCCAACCACTTCTGTTTGAGAGCAACTGAAAAAGTATCAAAAAAAGCCATAACCTCTTTATCCTCATCCTGATCGCTAGACCTATTAAACCATCATCAGGTCTAGCTCATCTTCCTCCTTCTTGACCACCGGTTGCACTGGATTTAGATAAAAATCTGACAACAAGGAGAATAATTCGCGATCGGGCGTATCATTTGGCACTACTCCTTCGGGCATTGCCAAGATTTGGTCGGCGATGTTGAGGTAGTAATCGCAGACGTAGTTGAGGGATGGGTCAGACTCTGCCATTTCAAACAAAGTTTTGCCTTTGACGCGAGAAACGCGGATGTCTTCAATTAGCGGCAGCACTTCCAGCACCGGCATGGGTACTGTTTCTATGTACTTGTCAATCAAGTCACGGCTGGAGGTGCGGTTGCCGATTAAACCAGCGAGTCGCAAGGGGTGAGTGCGGGCTTTTTCGCGGACTGAGGCGGCGATGCGGTTGGCGGCAAATAGAGCGTCAAATCCGTTGTCGGTGACAATCATGCAGTAGTCGGCATAGTTCAAGGGGGCGGCAAAACCACCACACACTACGTCGCCTAGTACGTCGAACAGGATGATGTCGTATTCCTCGAAGGCGTTGAGCTCTTTGAGCAGTTTGACGGTTTCGCCGACGACATAGCCACCGCAGCCAGCTCCTGCGGGAGGGCCGCCTGCTTCTACGCAGTCAACGCCGCCGTAGCCTTTGTAGATGACATCTTCTGGCCAAACGTCTTCGTAGTGATAGTCTTTTTCTTGAAGAGTGTCAATAATTGTGGGGATCAAGAAGCCGGTGAGCGTAAATGTGCTGTCGTGCTTTGGATCGCAACCGATTTGCAAAACTTTCTTGCCGCGCTTGGCGAGGGCAACGGAGATGTTGCAACTTGTTGTTGATTTACCGATTCCACCTTTTCCGTAAACTGCGAGTTTCACTCTTTGTTCTCCTATAGGTTTCTATCAAAACTATCGGGGCTGGGGTTTCACGCTTTGATAGTGCGATCGACCAACTGCAATTCCCAACTGCAATGCCTTTACTCTGAATTTGCGAGTCGGCTTTTTTAGCTCCTTGGAGGCATTATTAGCTAACTTGCGAGGAAAAGAAAGGGGGCATCGAAATGAAAATGCTAGTAATTTAGTTTATTTTGCATCTTTTGGCATCTTAGCGGGTTTTGACATTTCCGAATCTATTTTTAGAATGTTTTTAGATTTAAAATTAGTTTTAGAATACTTTTTTAATATAAAGAGGTACAAAAACAAAAAAAAAATTACCTCACATTCTCTGCTGCTACTGTCACTCCCGCACTCTCCCCTTGTGCAACTCTCTGACTCTCCTACTCCCTGACTCTCCTAGTCCTACCCTCTCCCTGCAACCGATTTTCGCAATCCCGCACTCTCTCACTCGGCAGTTGCTCTTCTGTTTTCCTGGGGTTTCTAGGGTTGTGTAAAAAATTGTGAATTTTTAGGAATTTGAGGAATTTGAGGTCGATCGGTCGAGATGCTGGGGGTGAATCGGAATCTCGATCGCAAATTCAGTCCCCTGTCCAACTTCCGAAATGCACTCGATCCGCCCCCCGTGCTTTTCCACAACTAAGTGGTAGGAAATAGACAGCCCCAGCCCAGTCCCCTTACCGACAGGTTTGGTAGTAAAAAACGGGTCAAATAATTGACGGCGAATCTCCTCGGGTATGCCCCGCCCGTTGTCGGAAATGCGGATCGCCACAAAATCGCCCGCAACTTCAGTGCGAATTGTAATAGCGGGAAGAGTCAAGGGAGAATTAGGAATTGACGGCGGTGAATTTTTGCCATTTTTCTTTGCCAATTCCCTGTGCTGGATTTCTTCATCAATCGCATCAATCGCATTGCCGAGAATATTCATAAACACCTGATTGAGCTGACCGGCACAACACTCGATGCGGGGCAAATTGCCGTATTCTTTAATAATCTGAATAGCTGGATGTCCACCGTAAGGTTTGAGGCGGTGCTGCAAAATCAACAAAGTGCTGTCGAGTCCCTCGTGAATGTCAACGAGCTTGATATTAGATTGATCAGATCGCGAAAAATTACGCATCGACAAAACTATTTGGCGGATGCGTTCGGTTCCTACTTGCATGGAAGTCAGCATTTTAGATAAGTCTTCTACCAAAAAATCGATTTCCATCTCTGCTGCTGCTTCCCGAATTTCCGAGACTGGTTCGGGATAGTGCTGCTGGTAAAGTTCTAAGAGTCGGCTCAATTCTGTGACGTAGTGGCTGGCGTGGGAAAGATTGCCATAGATAAAGTTAACCGGATTGTTAATTTCGTGAGCAATGCCGGCAATCATTTGTCCCAAAGAAGACATTTTTTCGGTTTGCACAAGTTGAGTTTGAGTTTGCTGCAACTTCCGCACAGTTTCCTCTAATTTCTGGGCTTGATTTCTCAAGCAAGTTTGCTTGAGCCGCAGCACTTCTTCGACTCGCTGACGCTTGATAATATCCCGTCTTAATAATTCATTTGATGCTAAAAGTTGAGCGGTGCGTTCTTCTACTTGTTTTTTTAGGTCGTCGTGGGCTTGGCGCAGGGCTTCTTGGGCTCGCTGGCGCTCTAATATTTCTTGCTGTAAAAGTTGGTTGGTTTTTTGCAATTGGGCGGCTCTATCGTCCACTGCTTGCTGCAAAAGCTCGATCGTCCCGTACATTTCAGATTGGTTGAAAACTTGTGGCAAACTTGTCTCAGAAACAACGCCCAAAAGTTCTCCTTGAGTGCCAACTACTACCAAACGGCGGACGCAGTGGCGCTGCATTTCCTGGTGAGCTCGGAACAGGGAATCGGCGGGAGATATGCAAAATAAAGGCGCACTCATCGCCTCAGCGGCCGATATTTGGGAGAGGTTTAATTCGAGGGCGTGAAACTGCACGATGTCGCGCTCGGTGACAATGCCGATCGGCATTTGGTAATTTTCTATTGGTACAATATCCCGCTGTGGATGCTGAATTTGCGACTCGACAATGACGACGCAACTAGCTTGATGCTTGACCATAAGCTGGGCTAAATCAAGGGCTGAGGCAGTTTTTGGGGCCGAAATGACTTCGTTCGTCATGACATCTGCCGCACAGCGCAAATTGGTGAACAAGTTAACCGGTTGTAGGGCTTCGTGAATGGCTTCGCGGGTGATGATACCGAAAAGTCGCGAATCCTCGTCCACTACGGGTAAATGCCGGATGGAGTGCTGGCGCAGCGTGAACATAGCTGTGAAAATATCTTGAGACTCGGATTGTTTGAGGGTAATGGGCGATCGAGTCATTACGTCAGCAATTGTCAGTCCTACCGCACAAGCTGCGACGGTAGTTAGTTTAACGATATCCCGTTCTGTAAAAATGCCGATCGGGCGCGAGTCTTCCACGACTAAGACGCAACTGCGCTTAACCGGGCCCGGAAGAGCGTTTGGTTTTTCGCCGCCAAGTTGACAGGAGACGCGCATCGGGTTCATGAGAGCCAACACTTCGGCGATCGGGGTTTCTGGGGCTACTGTGAGGGGGTGGCGGTCGATCGCCCGATCTAAAGGTGACAAGTAAATCGGCGGGCTGTTGACTTCTAGGGCGGGTTCTGATGGTGGAATTGCTAGCTGCGGGACTGAATTTAGAAAATGATTTAATTGTTCTTCTTGTAGCATGATTATTAATTTCACTTAATGAATTGTTACAATTCGGCGGACACGGCTTGGCAGACTTAGCATTAATTAAGGGGTGACAGATGCTCGATCGCTTAGAATCTGATTGCTAGAACACCCTGATTAAATTTTTATTTTTTAAATGCTATGTCCTGGACTCCCTTAAGCCATCGAATTCATCATTTGCCGCTGATCTTGGCGGGCCCGATTTTACGGCGGACAGAAAGTCGGGCTGTGACAGTTTGGCTCGCCCTGAAAGCACCGCGCCAAGTCGAACTCAAGGTTTACTCAACTGAGGGCGGAACTGGCGAAATTGTCGATCGACCGTTACTCGAAGGTGCGAGTTCTACTGTGCAACTAGGCAAATACCTGCACGTAGTGGCCGTGACTGCAATCCCTTTAGACAGTAATTTCTTGACATCTGGGCAAATATATGCTTACGATATCAACTTTGCCGAATCGAGAGTTCCAGGACTCGAAAATGAGAGAGAGAATCTCATTTCTAGCTTGTGGCCCGCCGCCTCTGATTTGCCGCCTTTGGGAGCACAGACAATTAGTTATTTCGCTCACCAGTTGCCGACTTTTGCTCTACCACCCGACGATTTAAACTATTTGCGGATCGTTCACGGTTCTTGTCGCAAGCCTCACGGAGGGGGACGAGATGCACTGCCAATCTTGGATAGTTCGATCGAACAATTTGCAGGTATGGCAAATTTGAGGCCCCACCAATTATTTCTAACGGGCGACCAAATTTACGGCGATGACGTAGCCGATCCGATGCTGTGGGCTTTGACAGATGCTGGCGATACACTCTTGGGCTGGGAAGAGAATTTGCCCCTGATGGATGAAGCCCAAATTAAAAAGAATTTGTGTACCAGTATACCTGAAAATCTGGCCAAGGGAAAGATAATTCCCGAAACAAGGGAAAATTCTAGTGAGTCGCAAATTAATAAGCAGGCTGATGCTGAGTATCTGTACAAAAAACCTGTTCAGCTAAAACCTGGGAATCGCAGCGATTTAGCTAGAGATTTTGGCGGCTTGACGGCGATGTTGGTGAATAAACCCGACAATGCGAAAAGTCATTTGTTTGGGCTGGGTGAATATTATGCGATGTATTTGTTAGTTTGGTCGCCTGTGCTTTGGTGCGATCGTTTTCCGGAGGGTAAGGATGTTTGTGAAAATGCCAAGCGGGCAAAAGTCTGGGATAGAGAGGCTTTTGAACTAGAAAGTTTTTCTCGCAATCTGTGGAGAGTCAGAAGGGCGATCGCAAATATTCCTACTTATACCATTTGCGACGACCACGATGTTAGCGATGATTGGTATTTGAATCGAGAATGGTGTTACCGAGTTTTGGGTAAGCCGCTTGGCCGGCGGGTGGTGCAGAATGCTTTGCTGGCTTATGCTGTGTTTCAAGCTTGGGGAAATACGCCTGCACAGTTTAATGCTGAAAAAGTTGGAAATAAGTTATTAGCAAGTACCGAAAAATGGTCTGAGTCGGCTGGTACTGATGATTTAGCTTGGCAAAAAGCGGCTCAATATTTGGGGATTCCGGCGATCGATCTTGAGACTGGTTTGCCGAAGTTTAAATTAGATGAAGATGTGTTGATTTTGGATCGGGATGAGGAGGTTTTGAATTGGCATTTTACGATTAGAAGTTTTAAGCATGAGGTGATTGTGCTGGATACGCGGACTTGGCGGGGCTATCCGACTGAAAGTGCGATCGATCCACCGATGCTTTTGACTCACAAAGGTTTTGAGGAGCAAATTCAGCAGCCTTTGAAGGAGACTGAATTGTTGAATGCAACTGGGGAGTTTGCGATTGAGGCGACGTTGGTGGTTGTACCGACTAATTTGGTGGGTTTGTGGATTATTGATGCGGTGCAAAAGCGGGAGGTGGAACAGGGGAAGGTGTTTAATAGTGATGCGGGGGATTCTTGGAATTTTCACGAGTTGGCTTTTGTGAAGTTGTTGTCGGAGTTTTTCAAGCAGCGCGCGAGGGTGATTGTGTTGACGGGGGATATTCATTATGCTGCTGCTGTGCGGTTGAGTTATTGGTGCGATCGTCATTTTGGAGATTCTCCGACAGAGATTAACAGGCGGGACGGCTTTTCGACAGAGGAGGGGAAAGAGGGAGTTTTGGGTTTGAATGCGGCGAATTATCAGTCAAGTTGTCAGTATTCTGTGTTGGCGCAGTTGACTGCTAGTGCTTTGATTAATGAGGAGTGGAAAACTCATTTGATTCATACTAAGATTAAGTCGCTGCTTCCCGAACGGAGACACGAACGTTTGGGATGGAATGAACCTCTGGAATTAGTAAAAATTTCGAGGACTAATAGAAAAAGGGCGATCGCCGCTGCTGTGAGAAAGAAACAATCTTTGCCTGATTGGGGCTATCGGATTGATTGGATGAAACGACAAAGAGCTAGGGTGTTTTTGCCGCATATAAGTGAGGGTTTGTCAACTGCTCAGCGGCAGAATCGGCAGTCTTCTTTGGCGCATAGATTTTGGAATTTTGTATCGCTGTTGTGGCGCAATCGCTGGCTGCAAGAGGGTGCTGAGATTGTGGGATATAGCAATATTGCGATCGTCAGTTTTCAGTGGCCGGCTGATGGTGATGGGGAGAAGGCGGTGATTCAAAGTGTTTATTGGCGGCCGCTATGGGCGCCGGATAGTGTGGTTTATAGTCAGTATTTTGTATCGCTGGGATTGGATGGGGATGATTAGATTTCCGGCGGTTTCTAACCGCCGAGCTTCTAAAATCGGTTGAATTTGACAAAATTTAATGTTTATACTAAAATTGAGGGAAATATATCGCAATTAAAGCTCAACTATAAATGTATGGAAGCTGTAATTGAAAGCATTGTAGATAAGCTGCGTTATTTAGCTAAACCGCAGCTAGAAGTTGTTCTTAATTTTGTTGATTTTCTAACTTGGAAGTCAGTACCTGGTCTGTTATCAACAGTAAGTGATTCTGACGCAGAAATCGGCGATCGCGAGTTTGAAATAATTTTAGATGAATTGGCTGATGATTCCATTAAAAACAGGGGAGTAAATGTCCCTATGCTATCGGATTTTGCGGTGAGTCGTGCTGGTATCTATGAGGATCATCCATAGCAATGTTATGTCTTGTAGATACGAATATTCTGCTCAGGTTTGCCGATCGCTCTCATCCTTTATACCCTACAATCCGAAACACAGTCAAAAAATTGCGACAGGATGGATATAAACTGCAAGTATCATCACAAAACTGCGTTGAGTTTTGGAATGTGGTTACTCGCCCGATCGAGAAAAATGGCTTTGGGTTGACTCCTGCTGATGCCGATCGCCAGTTACAGCGGATCGAGCGTCTTTTTCCGTTGTTTCCTGACACAAATTTAACATACTCCGAGTGGCGTAGGTTAGTTGTTACTTACAGAGTTTCGGGAGTTCAGGTACATGATGCTCGTCTGGTGGCTATTATGAAAGCAAATGGTGCAGCACATATTTTGACATTAAATGTGAAGGATTTTACTCGCTACGCCAGTGAAGGAATTGTGCCGATCGATCCAAATACTATCTCTGAATAATAAAAGCCGATCGCCCATTTCTATCAAATTGGATCGCACATCAACCCAAAAATGCGAAAACCACCGGGTTTCCAACCGCCGAGGATTTAAATGGCAGAATGACTCATTTAACTAACAGCATATTCTGTAAACTTCCTAGTAAAAGCCGACTTAAAAGCAAGTACGATATCAGTTTTTGGCACTCCGAATTCGACTAACTCTTGAGCTATTCCTGTATCAGTCCTATCCTGTTGAATCCAGATTTTATTATCTTTGAGCTCAATGTGAACTGAAACACCGTAGACTCTTAATTGGTCGTTCCAGCCTGCGAGAATAACCAGGTAGTTACCGCTTTCGCGATCGCAAATAATTTTAACTTCTGTTCCTTCTCGTACAATCATGTCTGAGAAGTTGTTCAGAATTTTTTCGATCGCTTCAGTATAGTTTAATTTCTCCACAAGACAATTTCCTCCGAATCGGGACGAAAAATAATTAGCTTGATATCGTATTCTTCCACACGTCCTTGAATGAATTTTAACCTAAATAATTCATCGTAGGTTTCTAAAGGAACTGCTAAGTACACAATCAAATCTGGCATAATATCTCTCAATGCCGATCGACAGTTGAGAAATTGACCGAGGGCTGCATGAAACTGGTAGAAATCCGATCTGTCTCGAAAGCTTTTGACTTCTACAGCTATTTTGCGACCTGCTTTTTCTGCACTGATTAACTTTTCTGCGGTCAAGTCAATAAACATGGCTAAACCTTCGTCATCTACTTGCACCCGAAAGTTTTCACGGATAACTATCCATCCATCTTTTTGTAAAGCAGTTTTGACAGTATCGTGAAAAACATCTTTAGCAGGCATTTACAAACTCCATTGCTCTCACTCTCTATTTTATACCCATTATTAAAAGCCGATCGCCCATCCACCCAAAAACCCGATCGCGAGGCCCCAGAAACCGGGTTTTTTACCACAATACCTCGTTAAAACCCACAGATGCGGACAAAAACCCGGTTTCTTGGCTGGGAGGCGAGGCCCCAGAAACCGGGTTTTTCACGAAGATACTGCATCGCAGCCGAGAAACTCGATAAAAACCCGGTTTCTTTGTCGGAGTCCCTAAGCCCTGAAAAACCCTCATCCCAACAACAACTCCTGAAACCGCACATCACCCCGAATCCCATCAAAATCCGCATCAGTTTTCGCTGACTCTCGACATCTTTCCGGTTCCAATTCAATCGCACGCTGCAAATTTTCCAGCGCTAACTCCACCTGATTCTGCAAGGCGTAAATACAAGCTTTATTATAATAAGCACTAGCATAATTTGGATCTATTTCTAAAACTTTATCCCACTCAGCCATTGCCTCGTCATCACGACCTAATGTTAGTAAAGCGTAAGCTCGATGATCCAAGATATCAGGATCGTCAGGCTGCAATTCTAAAGCGCGCTCGTAAATGGATATTGCCTCTTCCGCACGTCCCAATCTTCGCATAGCAATCCCGAGCCAATCCCATAAATAATATTCATTTGGTTCGATTTTAATCGCTAAATACAGACCGCCAATAGCTTGCTCGTATCGTTCCAAATCGAATAGCGCCTTGGCTTTTTCAAACCAAAAATCGCAGTCAGCAGGCTGAATGTTAATGGCAAAATCCCAACTTTCGAGAGTCGCGTCTTGATTGCCGCACTTCATCAGTGCAAAGCCCCGACAAAACCAAAAATCGCGGTTTTTCCCTGCTATTTCTCTTGCTTTGTCGAGACTGGCAACAGCTTCTGCATAGCGCTCCAACTCATACAAAACCTGACATCGTTCCAAGCAAACAATCAACGCATCCGGCCTTATTTCTGCAACTTCAGTGAATTTTGCTAGGGCTGCTTCATATTGCCCTTGTTTCGCCAATGCCAAGCCACTGTAAAACAAAGAAACGGGATTATTTAGCTCAGCAGCATCACCTAAATCGCGCATTCCCTCCAAGCGCAGGAAATGCACTCGACCAGACGTATCGACCGCTACAACACTCACCCCATCAGGTGAAATTGCACAGCAATTGAAGCCATAATCTCCGCTGAAACTGGCAATCTCTTCACCAGTAAATAAATCCCAGATTTTCAGGGTGTTATCGTATGAAGCGAAAATCGCGGTTTTGCCGTCTGGTGCGATCGCCACTGCCCTTACCGACCCAGTATGATCGATGTGGGTTAAAAGTTCGGTGCCGCTCTCGATGTCCCAGATTTTCAGGATGTTATCATCTGAAGCGGAAATCGCGGTTTTGCCGTCTGGTGCGATCGCCACTGCCCTTACCGACCCAGTATGACCGGTGAGGGTTAACAGTTCGGTGCCTGTCTCGGTATCCCAGATTTTCAGGATGTTATCGTGTGAACCGGAAATCGCTGTTTTACCGTCTGGCGCGATTGCCACTGTGTATACAAAGCTACTATGAATGTTGAGGGTTCTAAGTTCGGTGCCTGTCTCGGTGTCCCAGATTTTCAGGGTGTTATCGTGTGAAGCGGAAATCACTGTTTTACCGTCTGGTGCGATTGCCAATGCTGCTACATAGTCAGTATGACCGCTGAGGGTTAACAGTTCGGCTGTCTCGGTGTCCCAGATTTTCAGGGTGTTATCGTGTGAAGCGGAAATCACTGTTTTGCCGTCTGGTGCGATCGCTAATGCTATTACCGAGCCAGTATAACCGATGAGGGTTCTAAGTTCGGTGCCTGTTTCGGTGTCCCAGATTTTTAGGGTGTTATCCCCTGAAGCGGAAATCGTGGTTTTGCCGTCGGGTGCGATTGCCACTGCATTTACCGAGTCAGTATGAATGCTGACGGTTCTAAGCTTGATGCCGCTCTCAATGTCCCAGATTTTTAGGGTGTTATCCCTTGAAGCGGAAATCGCAGTTTTGCCGTCTGGTGCGATCGCCACTGCATTTACATCGCTAGTATGACCGGTGAGGGTTTTGAGTTCGGTGCCACTCTCGATGTCCCAGATTTTCAGGGTGTGACGACCGTCGTTTGATGCGGAAATCACGGTTTTGCTTTCGGGTGCGATCGCTACTGC
This sequence comes from Cyanobacteria bacterium VAR_87_metabat_62, assembly GCA_031427135.1. Taxonomy (GTDB): domain Bacteria; phylum Cyanobacteriota; class Cyanobacteriia; order Cyanobacteriales; family Microcoleaceae; genus Microcoleus. Next base: position 47,356 of record JANPMV010000032.1, read on the forward strand.
ACTTACCAACCAATTATGACCGCTGAGGGTTAACAGTTTGGTGCCTGTCTCGGTGTCCCAGATTTTCAGGGTTGGATCTGAATCCCCCCACATCGATCCTGAAGCAGAAATCACGGTTTTGCCGTCGGGTGCGATCGCTACTGCATATACCGCGTCAGTATGACCGATGAGGGTTCTAAGTTCTATGCCCGTCTCAATGTCCCAGATTTTCAGGGTCTCATCATCTGAAGCAGAAATCGCGGTTTTGCCGTCGGGTGCGATTGCCACTGCATTTACCGAGTCAGTATGAATGCTGACGGTTCTAAGCTTGATGCCGCTCTCAATGTCCCAGATTTTTAGGGTGTTATCCCTTGAAGCGGAAATCGCGGTTTTGCCGTCTGGTGCGATCGCCACTGCTGTTACGATGCCAGTATGACCGATGAGGGTTCTAAGTTCTATGCCACTCTCAATGTCCCAGATTTTCAGGGTCTTATCGTATGATGCGAAAATCGCAGTTTTGCCGTCTAGTGCGATCGCCACTGCTGTTACGATGCCAGTATGACCAATGAGGGTTCTAAGTTCGGTGTCCGTCTTAATGTCCCAGATTTTCAGGGTGTTATCATCTGAAGCGGAAATCGCGGTTTTGCCGTCTGGTGCGATCGCCACTGCTGTTACCCCGTTAGTATGACCGGTGAGGGTTCGCAGACATCCTTCTCCCGGCCGCTCTAAATTAGCCTTCAAAGGCCGCAACCAAGGACAATCTTTTGACTGCTTTGCTTGTTCCAGCAACCCCTGAATCTGGGGCATTTCAAAATCCAACAACCTACCCAACAATTGCCCTGTCAATTGCGTTTTATCCTTATCCAAAACGTGCGCCGACTTGCGAATTACCCCTTGAATCAATTTCAGCGTTTGCGTTTGTTCCGGCGACAACAAAACATCAGAAACCCTCGCCCAATCGAAATCCTCAATTAACGCTTGCACCCCCCAAAATTCCAGTTTCATCTCAATAAAACCAAAATCCGTCATCCAACGATAATAACGGTCAACCTTCCCCCGTTTCGCAAATCTCTTTGGTTGATATTTCAACAGCAAATCTCGATCTTCCTGACACTGCTGCGCCAACCACACACCCAAATCGCTCATATCGGCGCTCCTCCTGTAGAGTTATCACTAATTTCATCGTTAATATCTTCCAGTGTTATTCCCGCCGACTGCACAGTTTCATCCGCTTCCAGAAACTGCCGAAAACTATTGTGATAGATAGTGTATCGAGTTTCCTTCCCTACCTTCTCATGTCGCAAAAACGAATTCCATTTTCCGAGTACCTGCTGTACTTTCATGACATTTTTCTCGCGGGCAGATTTAGCCAACCAGCGACAAGAAACAGGTTCCTCTGCTTGCGACAGGAAATAGATAATCCTAACTTTCAATTCCAGCAGAGGATCGTCTTCCCTCCCCATCATCTGTCCCCAGTGTTTTTGATAATATTCCTCCAAACCCGTTGGCAAATCATTTAAATTCACATCATTGTACGTGCCGCCTTCAATCTCATCAAGTACGTGGCGGAGGTAGATAAATTTCTTTTCGCTTTTTTCAGCTACCGCCCTCACAAACTGTTCCCGCTGCAAATTTCGAGCCTTAATCCAATCCTGAATTAACTCGCTTCTCTCTGTGCGTTTTGCCAGATAAGCCTTGACATCTTCCAGACTTTCAGCACTGTATTTCATCAAATCAAAAACCGTCTTGTTAGCTGTCGGCATTGTCAGAAATTCCGGCCGCTTCGAGACAATAAAATAGACGTTATCCGGCAAATCATTAGGCAAATATGAAACATTACTGTTGCTAACTTGAGCCTTCCAATCAACTTCATCCAGCGCATCCACCACAAAAATAATTTTTTTGTCCCTGCTCGACTTTTCGCTAACTTCCTTCAGCAAATCGCATAGAAAGATGTTATTTTTTATGGCATTTGCAGGCAGTCGCGGATACTTATTTTTAAGACCAAAACCTTCAATCAATTGAGTGCAAGCATTTTCCAAAAAAGTTTCAGCGCTGACAATCCCGTCCGGTTGCGAGTTGAAATGAGTAATGCAGCGGCGCTTCAACATCACTACACAGGCAGCCATAATCGCGCTTTTCCCAACACCCGGTTCCGCCTCCAAAACAAAATAGCCTTTTTGCTTTGTCTTCAGAAACTCATTAATTGCTTCAAACACAAATTTCCGACCAGTAAAGTCTTTAATTCTGTCACGAATAATTGTCTCTGACTTAACCGGAATCGGCAAACTCGGCGCAGCAGGATCGATATATCTTTCCAGCAATGCCCGAATCTGCGCCAAATCGTCCCGGATACCAATTTCGATCGCCTCCAATTTCACCATCACTTGACAAATCTGCTGCTGCGTCGCCACGGCCTCCAACTTTTGCAGAATCTCCCCATTTTGCAGCCCCAAATCTCTCAATTCAGTCAAAGCAATTTGGTGAAGACTCAACAGCATCGCGGCAAACTTTTCTCCTCCCTTCGCCGCATCCAGTTTCAGGACTTCGCGGTAGGCTTTCGGGAATGTTTCGTACAGTTTGTCCGCGACAAATTCCACGATTTCCGCATCAAAGGATTTGCCCTCGCGTCGGGCGAATTCCCCCAGGAAAATTGCCCAATCTGCTGGTGTCAATCCGGTAACTCGATCGAACTCCTCGACATCCGCAGAAAAAATCCCAGTTAGCTGCTCTTCCGAAATCTGTAAACCCCTTGACAAATCGGCTGTACTCGTGTTAATATCCAGCCAGTATTGGGGCGTTTTTTGGGCTAATTCATCTAAAGCCCTTTCTGGATAAGGCAAATTTTTGGTTTCGGCGATCGCAATTAATTTATCCGACTTAGCAACCTCTCTCAAAATATAGCCGATCGCCTCACCCGCCGCCTTAATCAAATCGTGATTGTCGAGAATATTCGGATTTTTTGCCAGTTTTTCCGCCATCCGATTTCCGAGGTCATTCGCCGCGATATTCCCCGCGATACCGCCAGCAATCGCTGCTAAAATAGAAACTCCCCCAATTGCGATCGGGCCACCCATCATCCCCGCTGCTGCTTGAGTTCCCGGATTGGCGATCGCATTTGAAATAATTTGCCCAACAGCCATCACCGCGCTGCATCCAATTACCCGAATTTTAGTATTAGCTAAATCTACTAAGGACATAATTTAAATACTTCTCATACTTTGCAATAGTTTAGCGCGGGAAGATAATTAAATACAAGGTTAATTAATCAGCAAATCTAGGACACGGCAAATTCGGAGACGGCAGTGCCGTTTCCCTACATCACAATCATCGATTGCCCTCGCTCAGAGGAGGACACGGCAGTGCCGTTTCCCTACCCAGTTGGCTCGCCCAAACCTGGTCTTCTTCCGATAGAGACGGTACGGGTTCTCGATTATAATCGATTCGATAGTCATAGCCGGCGCGATCGTAAATACCTGCAAATATTTCTGGTAAATTAACAATAGGTTCTACATCTTCCTCGCGCAAGGGAAGCGGAAATATAGGTAGAGAGTCGCGGAGATTAAAAGCATAAAGTTCGGCAAACGGACGGCGATTACTCGGACTGACTAAAATCCGATAATCGCTTTGAATGGAATTGTTAAGGATGGGCATAGATTCCCATTTTCGTAGCAAGTCAATTTCCACTAAATTGGTTAAGCTACCTAAAATACTTTGACGTTTTTTGAGATAAGTAATTCTGCCTTCTCCACTACGTTTGTTGACGGGAGAAAGAATTTCAATTGCGGTGACAACTTGTTTCGTTGTCATTTCTCGCACTTCTAGATAAGTTTGTGTAATTTTTGCAGGAGCAGGCACTTTGACGGTAGTCGGAAGTGTGACCGTTAAAGTGGCTACTGAACCGGTAGGAATATTGGGGCTATTAGATTGACGCTTAATCGCGACATCGGGGATACCGACTAAAAGGGAGTCACCGTTACTGTCATTTGGATCGGTAATTTCATAGATGCGTTTGTCAATTGCCACCTCATATTTAGGGCGAATTTGAGGCATGATGGTATCAGCGATCGCGATAATCAATCGATTGTGAGTTTCCTGCCAGAAATCGGGGTGTTCTAAGTAGGGGTCCATTCCAGGAAAGGGTGAAGGCATAGGACTTTTTTCCGATGTATTGATTTTGAATTCATTTTAGCATTTTTAATTTTTTGGGTGCGTCGCTTGAAAGTGAGGCAGAGCAAGAGAGATATGGGTTCCCGGGCTGGAGCTGAGTTAGCCGATGACTTCAGCAACACCGTGTATGAGCAATCGGGCAGCTTAAAACCCGCCGCAGATAAATTTGGGTTGCAGTTGCAAACTAGCGGTATGATGAGTCGTGACGATGGTGCTAAATTTTTCAAAAATGACAAATTGATGAGCGCGGTGTTTTCTGAT
>JANPMV010000033.1:0-15202 GCA_031427135.1 Cyanobacteria bacterium VAR_87_metabat_62
AGTGAGTTGAGGCACTTCTTTGGGTGGTTCCCAACCGATTAGCAGAAAGCAACTTTGATGGGATAATTTTTCTATCTGTTTGAATAAAGAGCGATATTCTTCATATTTTGGTTTATACTTTCCTGCGAATTCGCCGCTACAGAAAAGGTTGTGAACGTCATCTAAGACTACTAAGCATCGATGGTTTTGTAAATATTTAATTAAAGGTAAGCGTTTCTGGTTTGTTGGGGATGAATCTAGGTTTTCTGACTGGGAAAAAAGCTGTATTAGGTTCGATTGAAATTTATCGATGGTGGGGAATTCGTCTAGTGTGTACCAAACTGCGTATTCAAACTCGTGTTTGATTTGCTGTACGAGTTGTACTGCTAGGGATGTTTTCCCGATGCCACTGATACCGGTGAGGGTGATGAGGCGGCTGTGTTGTTGTAGAATCCAGGTTGTGAGGGTTTGGAGTTCGTGGGTGCGATCGAAGAAATTACCCAACTCTGGCATTTCGCTTAAATCTTGATATAGAGTTTTGGTTTGTTTTGCGTTAGATGCTTCCTCATTTTGTGGGTGTGAGTTTCTTTGTTCTGGTGGGTGTCTTCCTTCTCCACAAATGTTGAAAATACTACTGATGTGTTGTTCGCTGACGTTTTGTGCAAAATTTGATGAAAATAAGGAGACTTGCAATCTCTCTATTGCCGATCGCAAATTTGTTTTACTAACATCTTCTCCCAACTCTTCTGAAAGTATTTCCCATAATTCGGCTCCCACTTTCCGAACGCTACTTTCCGAACAATCAAAGTCTTTGGCTATGTGCTTATATGTCTCGCGTTCTAGAGTTCCCCGGAGTACCGCTGCTTGTAAATCGTCAAGGTGTTGGCCTGTTCTCTCGAAGACAATTTTATCCGCGATTTTTAAAGCTTCTTTTAGGTTCATCGGATAAGGTATATGTGAAGTTTTTATGTATTATACACATTTATCCGCTTCTTAGAACAAATTTGTACAAAAATGTACAAAAATAAATTAAATAAAATGAAACAGAGAAAAATTGTAGGCAAAATTGAACTTTTTTGTGCTGGACAAATCTTTAGTTTCCACAAATAATAGAACAATGCTAAATCAATCAAATGTGTGAGGCAAATAAATGGCTCTTGATCTGGGTTCTAGACCTGTTGCTGAAATTGCAGTTAATGGTTTGAAAGAGGAACAGTTACAGAAAATCAATCCAAAAGTTGTAGCTGCGATTCAAGCGATTCAAGCAGAATGTATGGGTAAGGAGCCAATTTCTTGGCAAGATTTCAGTAGTCATGATAAAACTTGAATCATCTTTCTACCAAGAGCTCGCTCAGTTGAGAATGCTTTAAGCCAACAATAATTTTGGTTTTGGTTTTCAGAGCAGATTTGAGGAAAGGTTGATGGTTGATGTCACTTGAGTTGCTCCTTCACCAGAGGAGTGAGTTGTACATCTATTTAATGTATGAGATGAGGAAAAAAAATGGCTCTTGATCTGGGTTTTAAACCTGTTGTGGAAATTGCAGTTAAAGCTAATGAGTTGAAAGAGGAACAGCTACAGCAAATCAATCCAAAAGTTGTAGCTGCGATTCAAGCGATTCAAGCAGAACGTATGGGTAAGGAGCCAATAGCCTGGGCTGATTTCAGTAGTCACGATCAAAGTTAAATCAGCTTTATACCGATAGATCGCTTAGTTTGGACGGCTTTTAGCCAACGATGATTTTGGTTTTTACTGTAGCTTTATAAGGAATATTTATGTCACTTGAGTTGCTTCTACCCCAAAGAACTGAGTTTTACGAAGTACGGCCTATAACAACTATTGTAGTTAAAGTCGTGAGTCGTTGCAATCTCAAGTGTTCCTATTGCTATATGTATGAACACCCAGATCAAACTTGGAGAGAACAGCCAGTTTTGATGAGTGCTAAGACGATGCAGCTTCTAGCAGTTCGTCTTAGCAGCTATGTTCATGAGCGTAAGTTAAAGCAAATTATTGTGGTCTTTCATGGGGGTGAGCCTCTTCTACTCGGAGCCACTAAGCTTAGAGAGTTTTTTACTATTTTATCGAGTAGTTTTCAGGATATTGAAGCAGATGTGAAGTTTGGACTTCAAACAAATGCAACGCTGGTAGACGATGACATTGTGCAGGTATTTCAAGACTTTAATATCCGTGCTGGTGTAAGTATTGATGGGCCGCAAGAATGGAATGATCTTATGCGTGTTGATGCCAAAGGGCGTGGAAGCTTTTCGCAGATTATAGCTGGTGTAGAAAAGCTGCGTAATCCCAAGTCTGGGGGGTCTGTGTTTGGAGGTTTTCTCACCGTTGCAAATCCTGAAATAGATCCTTATGAGCTATTGACATTCTTTGAGAAACTAAACGCCACTTCTATAGATTTTCTTCTGCCCGACTTTAATTTTGATACTTTCCCATACAATAAGTATACTCCAGGAACTTTTGGTAAATGGCTATCCGCTTTTTTCGATTATTGGTTAGCTTCAGAAACTAGCATGGAAGTTCGTATATTCAAAACCATAATGAAGCTTTTAATGGGTGGACAGAGAGGCTTTGACTCGATGGGTGCCTTGAGTAATGGAGTCATCATAGTTGAAACAGATGGTACTTATCATGGACTAGATGTTTTGAAAACTGCATATCATGGTGCTACTAAAACAGGTATGTCGCTAGATTCCCATTCGTTTCACGCTTTAGAGTCTTTGCCTCTCGTAAAAGCACTATCTACAAAGCGGTTTTCTGCATCTCAGAAGTGTCTGGATTGTCGGTTATTTGATATTTGTGGGGGTGGATATCTGCCTCATCGTTACAGTTCAGAGAATGGCTTTAATAGAGAATCAATTTATTGCGAAGACCTCATGATTCTCATCGATCACATCAGAAATTATTTATCCACAGAACTATCAGGTATCTCATAAGGACGTTGCGTTATGAGCATTTGTGCAGAACAAGAGACTAAGATTAGAACTGTTGACTTGGAGTTGACCTGTAAGCTAGATGATACTCAACTATTCTACCAAAATGCGTTGATTAAATATGTCGAGGAGTCAGCTACCCGACACATAGCCATGCTGCATATTCTTAGCAATCAAGGTTATGAGCTAGCCGCAGCGCTTCTGCAACAAAGCGATGATGTGGATATATTGAGCGGTTTGTTTTTGCAATATAGAGAACTTGAAGCAAAATCTAGATCGCTTTTCCAAGCTTATGTCAGCGGTGATGCTGGTAGGATCAAGAACTTCTTAATTAATTTTTATACTCTCTTTTCACCGCTAAGTGGGGGTTTGAGTTTAGGTTTAGAACCTCTCATAAACGTGAAAGTCACTGTTGGCTCTCTTCTTTGTTTTCCTACGCTAGCTAGAGCGGGGGCTGTGATGCAAGATAGCAATCTTGGAGAAATTATAGAACAAGCAATTGAGGTGCTAATTGATGATAAATCCGATCGCATAACTTGGTTACCAGACAGCTTTACACGATCGGGAATTCGTATTTCCACAGCAATAACTCAACCCGCAGCAGCGGGAAATGAGTTTAATTTCATTGAAAAAGATTATGTTCATGATGTTTCGGCTGTAAGCACCAGACATGACGAAATCCGCATCTGCTTGGATATGCTTCCATTCCTAGATATCGGACTTGGTGTCAGCATGAGTCGCCTGATGAAGGTGTACACTGTCTTGCCTCGTTACTCTCCAACTACACGCAAGGCTGGTTCTGTATCACAGTTGCCTGGTTGGGCTTGGCAGGACTTCGATCCTGAAGCCGATCGAATGGAAGAAAGATGCCACTTGTGCGTACAAATGGTGCATGAGTTTTTTCATACCAAAGTTAATCTAATAGAAAAAAATGTGCGTCTTTACACAACAGACGGAAATTCACCAGAGGTTTTCTCTCCTTGGAAAAACAGAGCTCGCCCCCTCAGACAGGTGATTCATGCTTTAATGACCTTTTCTGCCGGGGCTGCTGTATGGGCTAAACTTGTATCTTCCCCTTGGTTTTCATCTGGAAATTTGTACTCGGAAGCTGAGAGTTACTGGGTTGAAACATTGAGTTTTGCTGATATAGCTTATCAAGGTTTAATAAAGTCTGAATCCTTAACTGATGCGGGTAAGGTTTTAGTTAGCTCTTGTGTTGATAATTTGCGATTGACAATTAAATCAGGTCGCAGCAATTGGTCTTAGTTTATAGTAATATGAATCGATCGATGAGGCTGGATGTGTGAATCAACTGATGGAAGGAATAAAAATCGTTCGCAGTGATAGCGACATGAATTTGAAAGATCGCCTTTTTTTAAGTTCGGGAACAGAGCAAGCTAGTGTTTCGACAGATTGCGGTTCTATTCCTTACTGTAATGATGCAATTGTCCCTCGATTACCGTGGCGATCGCTTACTTCAATGGAACAACAAATCCTCTTTAGCACTAAGCTTGAGAACCTAGAAAGTCTTTATGTAAGTATTCTAAATATTCCTCAAAATATTTTAGATTATCTGAAAAAGCTAAATAAGCTAGAAGATCGTAGGTTTTTGAAGGATATTTTACAAACAGAGAGGGTAAAAAAAGGGGTCGCTCTAATTCATGAGTATATTCAGACGTTCCGCATCCAAAGTGCAGAATTAAGTGAGTATAGAATTGGGTGGAATGCTCCTAACCAGATGACTGTAACTGTTGGAAGCGATAGCTGTCGCGTTGGTCTCCACATTGATAATCAGCGTGGCTCATCGCTGCATCGTATCTCGATCAATCTTGGATCTGAACCGCGCTATTTCTTGTTCATTAATTTATCAATTGACCAGTTGTATAGATTGGTTTTAGAGACTGACGGTAAGGCAGTTAGTAAAACTTCGGGTAGTTCAAGAATTTGTATGACATTCATGCAGCTTTTTCCAAATTATCCCGTTGTTAAATTGAGAGTTAATCCAGGTGAGGCTTATATAGCTCCTACAGAACATATTACTCATGATGGGTGTACGGAGGGAACAGAAAGTCTTGATGTATTTTTTACCCTGCGAACTATTTTTGATTGCCAGCCTAGAGTAGATCGCAGCGTTGTTATGTCGTCGCGTTCTCCCCCACTCAATCTCTGAATCTACATTACGCAAAACATAAATAAGTAGGCAGAAATATTACAATAGGTCAGCTAATACTGGTCTAATTACTCAAAAAACAATACAGTGAAGATCATGGAAGAAAATTTTATGCTATTGGGTGAGTTAGCAAAAAGACTATCGTATAAGCCTGGTTATAGCTTTTTAATTCGTAGAATTGATAACGAAAAAGCTTTGATTTCTCTTAGATGTCCATCATTACCTCATTCTCAAGAAGAAGGTGAGGTTGTTGGGTTAACAATTAATAACACAGTAAAGCTGTCAGCGATCGTAACACCATCAGATGCCTTACACGCTTTCACAAACGTCGTGGCAAGTCTGGAGCTTCACGAATCGGCAGAATGGTTCAAAATCGACGATCGGCAAGTATTCCTGCCACATGGTTGGGGAGATGAATTTGGCGGCTTTAAGTGGGAGGATTTTATCAATCTTAATGGTAAGTTTCTTAGTGCTCTAAAGAAATTTATAGAGCCTACTATGTGAAGGATTAAAAGTATTCTATTATCTAGAAAATAGATGAAAAAAGTCAAAAAACGGGATATTTTACTGGTAGTTTTATTGCTCCTGATATCGTTTATTTTTCCGATTTTATATCAGTTTGAATGGAGTGGTTTTGGGAAAATATCTAACAAATCGACATCTGTAGAAGAAGCAGTAAACCCTAGAACTGGAAAACTGATAAAGCTCAAAAAAGAAACTGAGAATTTTCAATCAGGAAAGACGCTTTGGGATTGGCTATTCCTGGCTGGTACATTAGCAATTCCATTAGTTATTCTTCGATTTCAAAGGGCGGAAAAAGAGCGAGACGCGCTCCGCGCTGAAATTGAAAACAAGGAAGCATCTGAAAATTTACGAGAGGAGTCAGTCAGAGGTTATTTTGACCGAATATCGAATCTTCTAGTCCACAAGGATTATCGAATAGAACTGCTGCTTAATAAAGATTTGAATGATTTAATGACTGATAATCCTATAAGGCAAGTAGCCCGTATTAATACAGTGATGATATTACGCAGACTGGGAAACGATACAGAGCGAAAAAATCATGTTTTAGATTTTTTGAGAAGCGCGAAACTTTCCAATTTTATATTGGTAAACTCTAATCTCAGCGGCACTAACCTTTCTCAAACTAACTTTTATGAGGCTTGTCTTACCAATGCTGACTTAAGTAACGCTGATTTAACTGAAGCCAAATTCTTTAAAGCTAATCTTTCCAGAGCAAACCTCTCAAAAGTAATTTTTTTTGCTGCTGATCTTAGGGCTGTCAATTTCATTGGTGCTGAGTTTTCAAAAGCAAAATTTAGTAATTCTAATCTTAGTGATTCTAATCTTAGTAATGCCAATCTTAGTGGAGTTGATCTTAGTGATGTAAGACTTAATAAAGCTAATCTCAGTGGTGCAAATCTAAGTGATGCAAACCTCAGCAATGCCAATTTCAGCGGCGCTAATCTTAGTTATGCAAACCTCAGCAATGCTAACCTCAACGGTGCTAATCTTATAGATACAAATTTTAGTGGTGCTGTTCTAGATGGTGCTGATTTTACTAATGCTGATTTACTCCAGGCTAATCTTAGAGATACGAAAAGTCTACTCCCAGAACAGGTAAAAAATGTTGCCAGGAATTGGGATAAAGCTAAATACGATCTTGAACTTCGGAATCAATTGAACTTGCCAGAAGATTAATTTTTTTTAATAACAGTGCGATGTTTGTACTCTGGCGATCGCCCATTCTTGTTTCTGATGGCGATCGCCTTCTACCAGTATCCTAACAAACGTCGTTTGGCACACCAAGTACGGTAGAGCCATATTGTTTGATTTTTATCAAACGTAGTATATTTGAGTGTTAGTGTCTTTAATTGAAACTCGGCACAAGTGCTGTACTGTAAGTAAAAGCCTGTCTGTCTATGCCTACGGTTTTGCAAGTTGGTCCCTATGGATTCATCTTTTTTAGTTCCAATCGAAGTGAACCACCTCACATGAATGTAAAGCGCGATCGGCAACACAATCGCATGGATAGCGATCGCCCTTGTTATTTTTCTCAAATAAGATCGATCGCCCTTTCTTGTTTCTGATGAGTGTTCGATCGCTCTCGTCCACATTCAAACTAAAAGCTAGCTGCTTTTCCCAATTAAAAAAAGCTCCCACCGTTAAGCAGGAGCTTTTTTCGATTAGACAATCAAATCAGCATAAGCTCGATGATTAGTCCAAATCAGGCATAGCCAGCACTGGTTCATTTTCGCGATTGATACCCTTCTCAAAACCAGCGACAGCCGCGCGAGCGCGACCCGCGTGCCACAAGTGGCCGATTAAGAAGAAGAAACCCATCACAAAGTGGAAACAAGACAGCCAAGAACGAGGAGACGTGAAGTTAAACGAGTTAACTTCAGTAGCCACGCCGCCCACAGAGTTCAAAGAACCCAAAGGAGCGTGAGTCATGTATTCAGCCGCGCGGCGAGCTTGCCAAGGCTGAATGTCATTCTTGATTTTGTTCAAGTCCAAACCGTTAGTACCACGCAAAGGTTCCAACCAAGGGCCTTGGAAATCCCAGAAACGCATCGTTTCACCGCCGAAAATGATTTCGCCAGTAGGAGAGCGCATCAGGTACTTACCCAGACCGGTAGGGCCTTGTGCAGAACCGACGTTAGCACCCAAGCGTTGGTCGCGGATCAGGAAGGTCAAAGCTTGCGCTTGAGAAGCTTCCGGGCCCGTCGGGCCGTAAAATTCGCTAGGGTAAGCAGTGTTGTTGAACCAGACAAAGCAGCAAGCGATGAAGCCCATGAGGGACAAAGCGCCCAAGCTGTAAGACAGATAAGCTTCGCCAGACCAGATTAAGGCGCGACGAGCCCAGCCGAAAGGCTTGGTCAAAATGTGCCAAACACCGCCAGCGATACAAATCAGGCCTAGCCAGATGTGACCGCCAATGATGTCTTCCATGTTGTTGACGCTGACAATCCAGCCTTCGCCACCAAAAGGAGAGCGAACCAAGTAACCAAAAATCACAGCGGGGTTGAGAGTCGGGTTCGTGATAATACGCACGTCGCCGCCGCCCGGAGCCCAAGTGTCATAGACACCGCCGAAGAACATGGCCTTAGCAACCAGCAGCAAGCAACCGCCACCCAAAAGAATCAGGTGATAGCCGATGATGTTGGTCATCTGGTTCTTGTCTTTCCAGTCGTAGCCGAAGAACGAAGAGTATTCTTCGAGAACTTCTGGGCCGCGAACAGCATGATAAATGCCGCCCAAACCGAGAACAGCAGATGAAATCAAGTGCAGAACGCCGACAACGAAGAACGGGAAGATATCCGTAACTTCACCGCCAGGGCCGACACCCCAGCCCAAAGTAGCGACGTGGGGCATCAAGATTAAGCCCTGTTCGTACATTGGCTTTTCTGGGATAAAGTGAGCGACTTCAAACAAAGTCATTGCTCCAGCCCAGAACACGATCAAACCAGCGTGAGCGACGTGTGCGCCCAGCAGTTTGCCTGAGAGATTGATTAAGCGAGCGTTGCCAGACCACCAAGCGAACCCGGAGGATTCTTGGTCGCGACCGCTTGCGTAGGAATTAGAGAGCGTTACCACGCGGTAGAACCTCCAACGATTTTAGGTTTTGAGTTTTGGGTTTTTTTGTTCCCCAGTCGGGCACGGGAGTACCGGGCTTGCGCTGGGGAATGGGGATTTGGATTTCAATTTCAATTTAAAAAAATTCATCTGAAATCCAAATCCTGATTTTTTTAAAGTGCGTTACCGCGAGGCAGAACTTCTTCTGGGAAGATGAAGTTTTCGTGAGGTTGGTCAGTTGGAGCCATCCAAGCACGAATGCCTTCGTTAAGCAGAATGTTCTTAGTGTAGAACGTTTCAAACTCAGGATCTTCAGCAGCGCGCAATTCTTGGGAAACGAAGTCATAGGCGCGCAGGTTTAATGCTAAACCGACGATGCCCAAGGAGCTCATCCACAAGCCTGTGACGGGAACGAACAGCATGAAGAAGTGCAACCAGCGCTTGTTGGAGAAGGCAATTCCGAAGATTTGCGACCAAAAACGGTTAGCTGTAACCATTGAGTAGGTTTCTTCCGACTGAGTTGGGTTGAAGGCGCGGAAGGTGTTTGAACCTTCGCCATCTTCAAACAGGGTGTTTTCCACGGTTGCACCGTGAATAGCGCACAAGAGCGCGCCGCCCAGGATGCCTGCAACGCCCATCATGTGGAAGGGGTTAAGCGTCCAGTTGTGGAAGCCTTGCAGGAACAATAGGAAGCGGAAAATTGCTGCAACGCCGAAACTAGGGGCGAAGAACCAACCTGATTGACCCAATGGGTAAAGCAGGAACACCGAAACAAACACGGCGATGGGGCCGGTGAATGCTAGGGCGTTGTAGGGACGGATGCCGACTAAACGGGAGATTTCGATCTGACGCAGGCAAAAGCCAATCAGTGCGAAAGCGCCGTGGAGGGCGACAAATGCCCACAGTCCACCGAGCTGGAACCAGCGGGTGAAGTCCCACTGTGCTTCGGGGCCCCACAGGAAGAGGAGGGAGTGTCCGAGGCTGTTGGCTGGGGTGGATACGGCGACGGTGAGGAAGTTGGCTCCTTCGAGGTAGGAGCTTGCCAAACCGTGGGTGTACCAGGATGTGACGAAGGTGGTGCCGGTTAGCCAGCCACCGATCGCCATGTAGGCGCACGGGAATAGCAAGATGCCAGACCAACCTACGAAAACGAAACGATCGCGCTTGAGCCAGTCGTCGAGTACATCAAAGATGCCTCTTTCGTTCTGGGCGCGTCCGACTGCGATTGTCATAGCGGTTAAATCCTTTTGCTTGTTAAAAAACTAAGGTTTCTAATTAAAGTTAACATAACTATATATTAGAAGTTGATAAATTTTCAACATAATTGGCAAAAATTGATGCACTTCGGCTGATCGATCGCGATCTCGTGACGCAGCCGTGGGCTAGTTGAATTAAGATTTGGGTTTAAGGCTGTTCAATTCTATGACTGCAAAAACGACGACTTCGATCGATTCTGTCCTGCGCTACCAGGTTTTGGGCTCCCGCCGCTTTAGCAATTTCTGGTGGGGGACAATTGTCAGCATTGGCGGGACTGGTTTCCTGCTGTCGGGGCTTTCGAGCTACTTGCACGTTAATCTGCTGCCTTTTGCTGACCCGACTAAGCTCATTTTTATCCCTCAAGGCATCGCTATGGGTTTCTATGGCGTCTGTGGCGTACTGTTGGCGCTTTACCTGTGGCTGACTATTCTCTGGGATGTTGGCGGCGGCTACAATGAGTTCGATCGACAAACTGGCAACATTCGGATCTTTCGCTGGGGATTTCCTGGCAAAAACCGCAAAGTTGATTTTAGTTGCAAAACATCCGAGGTGCAATCTGTGCGCGTGGACATTAAAGAAGGTCTCAATCCCCGCCGCAGTATTTATCTTAAGCTCAAAGACCGCCGTCAGTTTCCCCTGACTAGAGTCGGACAGCCGATTGCTTTGTCTGAGGTGGAAAATCAAGCTGCCGAATTGGCTCGATTTTTGCAAGTTCCCCTAGAAGGACTTTAAGGATTTGGGATTTTAGATTAAAGAATTGGTAATGTCTCGTAGGGTGCACGGTAGAAGAGCACCTTACCTACCTGATAAGTGAAAAAGATCGATCGGGGAGTAGGCCCGTTACCAATTTTTGAATCTATCAATTAAAATCTCTAGTTGCCAAGTCCGTAATTGACTCAAAGTAAAAACACAAATGCAAATGCAAATCAAAATTCAGCGGTGGTTCATCTCAATTTTAATAGTAGGCGTGCTGTTTGTCGCCGGATGCGGTAATTCTCCGGCTGCAAATTCGACTCCGACACCGAATCCGGCTTCGGGTGAAAACATTTCTTTGTCTTCATCTCCGTCTCCATCTTCGTCTCCTGCTGTTGTGGCGGCAGGTTCGCAATTTAGCAATTTGGCACGTTTGCAAGGAAAAGCAACGGTGGTGATGACCGTTAAAGGAGCTCCGATTACGATCGAACTTGACGGCACAAATGCGCCAATTACTGCGGGCAATTTTGTCGATTTGGTTCAGAAAGGTGTCTACGACGGGCTGGTATTTCACCGAGTTGTGCGAGAACCTCAGCCTTTTGTAGTTCAGGGCGGCGACCCGCAGGGCAAAGACCCTAAATTCCCGACAGCGCGACTGGGAACTGGGGGTTTTATTGACCCGAAAACTTCTACCGAACGCAGGATTCCTCTGGAAATTAAAGCTAAAGGTGCCCCGAATCCGACTTACAGCCAAACGCTAGAACAAGCTGGAGTTAAGGAGAAACCTGTGTTACTGCACAGTCGCGGGGCTGTGGCTATGGCACGATCGCAGAGTCCTGATTCGGCTTCTTCTCAGTTTTACTTTACTTTGACCGATGTGCCGTTTTTGGACGGTAGCTATGCGGTTTTTGGCTACGTGAAGCAAGGGATGGATGTGGTTGATAAGATTCAAGCAGGCGATCGGATTGAGAAGGCTACTGTTACTCAGGGTTTGGAAAATTTTAAGGCTGTTAGTTAGTCAGTTGGCAGTTGGCAGTTGGCAGTAGTCATTTGAGAAACAACTGCCTTCTACTTTCTACTTTTTGCCAAAAGTAAGCCTTTTATTTATGGATGTTGTCGTTACTGGAATTGGTCTTGTTTCAGCTTTGGGTACTCTGGAAAATAGCTGGACAAGACTGTTGGCTGGGGATTCGGGGATTCGGCAACATCAACCTTTTTTAGAAATTGAACCGCTACCTTTGGCTTTGATTGGCACAAAACCTGCTGATTTAATAACTTTAATTCGGCGGGTTTTGGCAGATGCTTTGCAAGATGCTAATTTGACTTTGCCGATTCCTGATTGCGGGATTGCGATCGGTTCTAGCCGTGGTTTTCAGGGAAATTTGGAACAGTTGGCAAGAGAAGGAAAAAGAACCCCCCCCTGCCGCCCCCAAGGGGGGAATGAAGAAGAACACCTCCCTTGGGGAAGGGAATACCCGATGCCCGATGCCCGATGCCCGATGCCCGATGCCCAATTCGTGAATTTTTTGCCTCACATGGGGGCGATCGCAGCCGCGAGGGCAATTGGCTCGACGGGGCCTGTCCTGGCACCGATGGCTGCTTGTGCGACGGCTATTTGGTCGATCGCCCGTGCTGTAGATCTCATCCGCACGGGTGAGTGTCAGCGGGCGATCGCAGGTGCTGTGGAAGCGCCAATTACACCGCTGACTGTGGCTGGATTTAACCGGATGGGTGCTTTGGCAAACACTGGCTGCTATCCGTTTGACGAACATCGGGAAGGCTTTGTGCTCGGCGAAGGCGGGGCTTTATTTGTATTAGAATCGGCCGAGTTGGCAAAGCGTCGCGGTGCTAAAATTTATGGTCGGATTTCCGGTTTTGGCTTGACAAATGATGCAAGTCATGCTAATGCGCCGGAGTTGGGAGGGAAAAGTGCGATCGCGGCGGTAAATCAATGTTTGAAACGGAGCAATTTAGGCGCGGTTGATATAGATTTTATTCACGCTCACGGTACTGCAACTAATTTAAATGACCGACATGAAGCACTGTTAATTCAGAAATTGTTTCACCGAGGAGTTGCTGTTAGTTCGACTAAGGGGGCTACGGGTCATACTTTGGGAGCTTCGGGAGCTTTGGGCGTGGCTTTTTGTTTGATGGGTATTAAGCATCAGATGCTGCCACCTTGTACCGGAATGAACAAACCGGGGTCTGAATTAGATTTTGTTCGCTGTGCGCGCGCAACTCTTGTCAGAAATGCGGTTTGTTTGAGTTTTGGCTTTGGCGGGCAGAATGCTGCGATAGTTCTATCTGGCGATCGTTAATTTTTGGTCAATTAGGTCGATCGTCAGTTAAATTGTACGCTCTCTCTACAGTTAAAATTTTGTGGAGCCTGTGGGGGGAGCTTCTCTCCACATTCAATTAAAATCTGATCCAAAATATCATATTTATGTATTTTCGTCAATTAACTGAGAATTTTGGTGAGGTTGCTGGTGGTGCTGTGCTAGTCTGGCTCTGCATCCTGACGCTTACCCTTCCGTCAAAGTCAGGGATGCCAGAAAATAGAGGCAGATCAAAGCAAAATTGTATTTTATCAACGCATTGATGCCGATCGGCGAAAATAGAAAAAAGAAACTGTTTAATTTAAGGCTTAGGTATTTTCATATGGATCTGGCATCTCATCGATTTATGTCTTATTTTGAACCTCTTCAAGCTGCTCACCTGTGCCAAATAGCTGTTTTGGAGAGTTTTGCTGAGGAAACGCTGGTTTTTGATGAAGGAGAAACAGCAGATTTTTTATATCTAGTTTTAGAAGGTGAAGTCGAGTTTAGCAAGCAAGTTCAAAACAATAAATATCAAACTATTGCTGTCGCTAAGCCCGACGATTTCTTTGGCGAACTAGGAGTCTTAGACGGAGAGCCGCGCAGTGCTAGAGCTGTGGCTGTTGCCGGCTCGACTTTGGCAAAATTAGGTCGCGAGGAACTGATAGCAACTCTCCAGTTTGCTAAAGGCAGTTCGGTACTGCAAATGTTTAGTTTCATTATTAAAAATTTGCGGTCTACCACGGATCAATATGTTAGCCAGTTCGTACACAAACAAAAAATGGTATTGGTAGGAGAAATGGTGAGCACAATTATTCACGATTTCAAAAGTCCTTTTACTGGGATTAAACTCTCCAGCGAAATGCTCAAAGAAATGCACCCGGATGAGGAAACTCAGGAATGGTGCGAACTTATTCAATTGCAGGTTCAGCGAATGTTGGGAATGGCTGAAGAAGTCTTAGAATTTTCTCGCGGGAACTCTGCATTAAATAAAAAACCAGTTAATCTAATCCAGACTTTGCAGCAGTTTGAAAAGTTGAACAGAGTTTATTTTGAGGCGGCAAAAGTAGATTTGGTTATACGAGTAACAGAAGTGATAGTGGAAGCTGACGAAAATAAGATTTTGCGCGTTTTGCAAAATTTAGTTGGGAATGCTGTTGAAGCTTTTGGCGGGCGCGGAGGTTTGGTAGAGATTATTGTAGGACAAACCGACGAGTGGGCAGACATTAGCATTTATGATAATGGCCCTGGCATTCCGCAGGCAATTAAGGAAAAGTTATTTGAACCGTTTGTGACTTATGGAAAGCGCACTGGTACTGGGTTGGGAACGGCGATTGCTAAGTCGATAGTTGATGCTCACAAAGGGGAAATTACTTATGAGTCGGAAAACGACAAAGGGACAACTTTTTTCATCCGCTTGCCTAAAGTTGTCCCTTTAGCCGATCGAGTTTAACTAGATAAGTGGATACATAATTAGAATTTTGGCAAAAAATCTCATAAACCTGGTTTATGAGTAGATATGTTGTTATTAAACCATATTTTTTCAAGAAACTGGATAGAAGAGTGCAATATCGTTTCCGGTTGCATCGGTATTGTTCAAACAGTCAACAGTCAACAGTCAACAGTCAACAGTCACCTGACGGTACAAGCGGAATTGATATAAGTCCTAATACTGTGTGACGAGTTACACAATCAAGTAGAATTGAATTAACGAACCGCTAAAAATCTGATGCCAGTTACTATTCAAACCTTACCCGCAGAAGTTATCAATTTAATTGCCGCAGGCGAAGTGATTGACTCGATCGCCGCTGCGGTACGAGAATTAGTAGAAAATTCTCTGGATGCTGGCGCAACTCGCATCGTTGTGTCTGTTTGGCCAGAACAATGGCGGGTGCAAGTTGCGGATAATGGTACAGGAATGGATCTGGAAAATTTGCAGCAGGCGGCTTCGCCTCACAGTACGAGCAAAATTACCACTGAAGCAGATCTCTACAAAATTGCTACTTTGGGATTTCGTGGGGAAGCTTTGCACAGTTTGGCTCAGTTGGGCGGTTTGGAGGTTTTGAGCCGGCCGAATGATTTGGGATTGGGTGATTTTTGGGAAAATCGAGAGTCTGGGGAAACCCCCCCCAGCCCCCCCTTGTTAAGGGGGGGAGTAGAGAAATCATCTTTTAATCAGCCGGGAGCTGAAAATGCTCGATCGGGCTGGCGGGTAGTTTACAATAACTCTGGCGAGGCTGTAGAGGTGGAAACAGCGGCGATCGCTCCG
>JANPMV010000034.1:0-21057 GCA_031427135.1 Cyanobacteria bacterium VAR_87_metabat_62
CTATTCAAGATGTAAGTAAGTAGGCGCTGTAAAACGCAACCATGTAAACGATTGTAAAGTATCCAAATCCCCTAAACGTAAGTGATTTAGCCCTGTTTACATACTGTTACGTAGTTCGGTTTAATCCCGCCTACCTACTTAGAAGAAGTTAACCTCTTTGTCAGCGTATTCGATGAAGGTGAGGGCTTATTGCCCTGGGATGAAGTTGTCGATTTATCATACCCGAACGGTAACGAATTTCTGTCCGACCAAGGATTGAGCAAACCAGAACAGTTCGATTTACTGACACAACCTTGGAATACATATTTTTACCGCAGCCAAGAGAACGACTTCAATCCCAACCGAATTCTGACCGCAACTTGGCAAAGAGGTGACAACGGCATTGGTAAGTGGACTTTGGATGGCGGTAAAACATTTATCGATGGTATTCCTAACCTTTTCACGCTGCCTGACAATCGCACTTTGACAGCGGGTCAAGAGTACAAATTGGCAGTTGAAGCTTGGAATAAAAATGGTAGCCGAAACATAGATTTTGGCTATTTCTGGACATCATCATTGACTGGACTGATTAATAATCCTCAGAATGTCTTAATCGGTGCTAACGATACTTTTCCCAGCGTAACTGTGCTGACTCATGGCTTCAAACCTCCCTTTAGTCCTCCCTTTTTTAATAACCCTGGAATCCCTTCAGAGTTCTACCAACTAGGCAATAATATTGCCAATGCAGGCCCTAAAGACGACGGTTTGATGATGAGGTACGACCTCGCTACTGGTTATTGGGTTCCTGTCACCAAAAATGGAGCAGTTGCACCAGATTTCCCAGCAGGTGAGAATCCAGGAAATGACCCAGGCTATCTGACCAAGTTGGAAAGTTATATAGCTCCATACATTGACAAGAATCAACCGTTAGTGCTGCTAAATGACTGGTCGAACAATAATGAATCATCAGCTCCTGATTCAGGTTTTACCGAAGCAGCGGCAGATGCTTTCTTTACTTCTCTCGTACAGTTAGATCAACTATTTATCGCTGAAACGAGCATCGCAAAACAAGGAGCAATTTTCAATTCACCGCTACATTTTGTTGGTTTCAGTCGGGGGACAGTTGTTAATAGCGAAATCATTCAGCGTTTGGGGACTCATTTTCCCAAAGCTGGTGGCAGAGAAAACTCTGATGTTCGCGACCTTCAGATGACAACTTTAGACCCCCACGATTTCGATCAGCCGGGGCTAAATGTGGTGACAGATAATTTCGGCGATTTCAAGGAACCGAAGGTTCAGGTTTTGAAAAATGTCACTTTTGCGGATAATTACTATCAGACAGTACCGAATTTATTAAGCGGTACTGTTTCTCCTGCGGGTCGGAATATTCCCAATCTTCCGTCTACTGAGGATGGGAAAACAGCCCCCGGACTTAAATTTCCGCGAGAAGGTTGGAGATCAGAAAATCCCGATCCTACTGCTCCGCTGTTGGGGAAACCAGATTTGTCAGTGTTATTGGGAACGAATAAAGATAACCCAGATTATAGGAACAGCCGTGCTGGGTTTACGAGAGAAACAGACCCTCTTCCTCCTATTTCTGCTGGAGCGGGTGCTGTACACGGACGTGTTGTGGGCTGGTATGGAGGAACATCAGATTTGTTTCCAACTAACTTCCCGTTTGATGAAGACTCAGATGCTAATCCTATTTTCCGCCGGCGCGGCGATGGGTATCGTGAACCTTTGTTCGATAAGGACTTTTCATTTGGCGGTACTGTTTTGACAGGTTCCGCTCGCGTCAGCCCTTGGTATACACCGGAAGAGCGTTTTCAGCATGGTGTTGATACTGCTCCTTGGGAAGGAATTGGTACGGGGTGGTTTTATTCGGTTTTGGGGGGCGGGAAGGAGCTTCGCAAACCGACTTCTGTAGACCGTATCCCAGTTGATTTCGAGAATACTTATGATGCGAGAATGCGGGGAGATTTTGCAGTTACCACTCTGTTTAACGGCAATTTCGATGCAGTTTTTAATCCAAAAGGTGGGAATCGGACTATCTTTTCGGATGCGATTCCTGGTTGGTCTTTGCATAATGGTGAAGCGTCACCGAGCGTGTCTACAAGCAATCTCGTTGATGTGAATCAGCTATCTACAACTGATGCTCCAGCTTTGCACGCCCAATTGGATCGCATTGGAGTCGATCGCACTCAAGCAAATTATGCTCGCTTTGCTAGAATCAGGTAAAAGTATTACCCACAACCGTTTTGTAGTCCCTGAGTGGGGAACTCTGCAGTTCAATCTTCACGTACCTGAACTTACCACCAATGGAAAAGTCAAAGTTTCTATCAAACGCAACACACCTACTGATGAATACCAAACGCTTTACGATCGCCCCAGTATGGCCGCGCAACCGAGACGAAGCAGGCTTTGGGCGATCGCGCTCCGGTTAGGGTCTTGTTTATTCCGAACCGGAAGGAAGATTTGCAGACCCGCGCGTCGGATTTGCTGCCGTTTTTCCCACTGGGACGATCGACCAAATTAGTACATAAATCAACGGAAATCAGCGTTTAAAAGTTATTGCGTACAGAAAAAAATATTCAATTCGGATAATTGACAATTTTTCAGCCAAGTCCAAGCGCATATTTGAAAGCTCTAGCCGCGCCTCAAACTGTAATCCCAGCCTCAGCCAAGTTACGATAAACATTATTAGTTTTCTTCGTCCTTGGCAAATCCGGCAAAAATTGCCTGTGATGCCGATCGGCGACTGTCTGTTAACAGCTATGTTAAGAGAGGAAGCGGTACGCCCCGCCCCACTTCCTTCCCGTCTCCTGCAACAAAAACGCTTGTTGAGTCCGAACGTGTCTGCGGGGATGAGGTATCTAGCGGGAGCTATTAAATGAGTTTATCTTTTAAGCAATTGACCCTGTATGTGACTTTGCTGTCGATCGGCGGAGGTATTGGATGGTTGGGAAATCGCTATCTCCAAAGCCCGAACAACCTCGAAACCGCATTGGTTTTACCCGTGGTGCGCCAGCAAATCCCCGCCTATGCGTCTCCTCCAGTTCAGGAAAATCGCGCAGTCGATCGCACCAATTCCAATTTTATTGCTGAAGCAGCCGAAAAAGTCGGCCCGGCTGTAGTGCGGATTGACGCATCGACTAAGGTGACGAATCAAGTACCAGAAGCTTTCAAAAATCCTTTGTTTCGCAGGTTTTTTGGGGACAATTTGCCCCAACCGGAAGAACGAGTTAAGCGAGGTACTGGTTCGGGGTTCATTCTCACTGCTGATGGGCGCATCGTTACTAATGCTCACGTCGTCTCCGGGACGGATACTGTGAAGGTGACGCTCAAAGACGGCCGCGAGTTTGAGGGTAAGGTTCAGGGGGTCGATCCGCTGACGGATGTCGCTGTTGTCAAAATTAATGCTAAGGAATTGCCCCAAGTGGCTTTGGGTCGATCGGACAATATTTTACCGGGACAATGGGCGATCGCGATCGGCAATCCTTTAGGTCTCGACAATACCGTGACTGTGGGCATTATTAGCGCTACGGGTCGATCGAGTTCCCAAGTCGGCATCCCCGACAAGCGAGTCCGCTTCATCCAAACCGACGCCGCCATCAACCCCGGCAATTCAGGCGGCCCCCTGCTCAACGACTCTGGCGAAGTCATTGGCATCAATACCGCCATTCGTGCCGATGCTCAAGGCTTGGGATTTGCAATTCCGATCGAAACCGCCAAACGAGTTTCCGATCAGTTATTCGCCAAAGGTAAAGCTGAGCATCCCTATCTCGGCATTCAAATGGTCAGCTTAACTCCCGCCACCAAGGCAGAAGTCAACAAACAACTCGATCAGAAAATTACGATCGATAAAGGCGTAGCCGTGACGCGAGTCGTAGAAAATTCCCCCGCTCAAAAAGCCGACTTGCGCGCCGGAGATGTAATTCAAAAAGTTGACGAAATTCCGGTCAACACTCCCGGGGACGTGCAAGAACGGGTGGAAAACACTGCTGTGGGCAAAGAACTCGAAGTGGAAATTAACCGTTTGGGTCAAGTTCAGAAAATTAAAGTACGTCCCGGTGCTTTTCCGATATCCGGTAGCCCCACCGGTGGATAATACCATTTTCGATTTTCGATTTTCGGATTGAAGATTCAAGAATTGGGAATAACTTATTTCATGATGATTTGGAGCTTATTTATCAGTTGCATTTTTTGGGGAAACTGATATTAACTGCAAACCGTGGAGGTTCAAAGATGAATCTGATTTTTTTATAATCCTAGACGCAGAAACCGGGTTTCTTGACCCAAATCCTCCGTGTATCGCGAGGTATATAGGATTAAAAACCCGGTTTCTTAATTTCCTGTCCGTCCAAGAGTGTTTCTTTTTTGAACAACTTTCATCTTTCTGGCTTCGTCAACCCGTTCATTTTTTTACTTTTCTTTGGGAGAGTTTGGTTGAATCGAGCTGGTGCTTGCTAAATTTTCTTCTAGCTGCATCCTCTGTTCCATTTGCCTCAGAAAATAGCCAGTCATCATCGCTGAAGCTAGCAAACCTGCTAAGTTTTCGCGGTCAGTGGTAATTTCGACGTTAAAATTGTCTGAAGGCAAGACGCCGACAAGTCCTTGAACGTTATGAGAGATAATTTCTCTGATTTCGGGGCTGGCGGACTTGGCGATGCGGGCTAAAACCTCCGGTGATTGATGTTGGAGGTACTTTAGAAGTGGATTGGCTGCGGTTTGTTGGGCATTGGAACTACTGTCAAAGTCAGGGTGAAAAACCATTTGGCGATTCTTAATTTCTGGCTTGCTACATTCTACTTTAAACTACTCGTCATTGCTTGGGTACAAATTTGCCTGAAAGTCAATTTGCAATTGTTTTGGCAGTTGATCTACTTGAAAGTACCGATGAAATTTATCGGTAACTTGTAACCAATACGATCGCCCCTCAGTCGGCCGCCGTTTGCGAACAAAACCCATTTCTACCAGTTCCTGCACTTGTTGGTAAGCACCGGAACCCCGCAGGTTAACTAAATCTGGCTGCGCGATGCCACCTTTCAGGGCGATCGCCGCCAACGTCCGCAAAGCCCCAACACCTAATTCTGGAGGTATTAAAGTTTGCATCAAACTGGCAAACTCTTCTCTGAGTTGCAGGCTGTATCCCGTTGGGGTTTCGACTACTTCCAATGCACTGTCGCGATGCGATGAGTCAGACATGAGCTCAATGATCGCGTCTTCGGCTTCGGAGCGATCGCACTTAGCAATCTCGGCAATTTCTGCGATCGACACTGGCTGACCTTTTAGATAAAGTATGGCTTCTATTGTTGTAGCTAGTCGAGTCATGTGGGAATTACTAATTGGGAATTGAGAATTGGGAAGTCGGAATTGGGAATTAAAAAGTGGGAATAAACATCTCCCTTACCAAGAAATTGGGTCTAAAGCCCCGTCCTAGAAGGACGGCTTTAATTAATTATCAACTTTTGTCAAGTGTTTTCTTAAACTTTCTTGCATTGTGTTCATTGTAGAGTAAAATAACTAGACTACAGGTAGAATAACCGCCGATACACATGAGACACCACGCTCAAACGACTGGTCGGAAAACAATAATGGTTAGTGGGTGGCGAAAACCACGAAAAACATAGCTGGGCTAACTAATGTAAGCCAAAATCAGAGACTAAACTTTTTATTTCTAAAATGTACTGTGGGGCACACAGAAACAAGAGAAGCAATTCTCTCTCATCTTGGGGAGACAAACCCTCTGAGGCTATCTAAATTAAGCTCGATATTTGGTTCTTTTGAACGGATACCTGGTTTAAACACTGCCACAAGGATAGATAGTTTTAAGGTATGTCGCAGAACCAAGAATCCCCTCGCCTTCAGGCAGGGGAGTGTCAAACAAAGCTCCAATAATTGCTCACAGCCGGAGTGCATCTCATTTTTGCAAATATATTCGTAGGGGCGAAGCATTTCGGCATTAAATCTCTGGTGAGCGCTAATAAATTGTCTGCCGAAATGCTTCGCCCTTGCAAAATAGAGATGCACCCCACAGCCGGAGCCCGGGAGAGCGAGTAATGAAGTTGCAGGACTTATTGCGGCTTCGTTAAATCAGGTTTCAATTGCATCATACCGCTATCAAGTTTGCGCGCGGCATCGCTAATCGTTATAGTTGGCTTGGTGCCGTCGTAATATAGAATCGACATAAAAAATCCTATTTTTCCTCGTCTCAACATTATCATATCGAGATTGATGAGTATATTTTCTAATTTTCCTTGACTTCTCCACCCCGACGATACCTCACCTTTTTGAGACTTGCCCGCGATGATGCCTCTGTAAAACCTGGGGGAAGGTCTTGTAAAGTAAGAACTACATTCGATAAGTCGGCTGCGACAGGTAAAATATCGGCAAGTTGAGTCTTGCTGCTTGCGACTCCTGGATTGGCGATCGACTTTTGAGCCAATCCACCACCGAATGTAGAACTAATTAGCAAACACCCTAAGATACACACTTTTTTTTTCATTATTTGACGCCGTTGCTATCAACTAAACTTAAGTTTCAAAGTGTTAATATTTCCAACTTACCTCAATATCAAATCCGGCGCAACAGCTACGAATCACGATCGATAAATTCGGCGATTTATGTCAGGTAAATTTTCACAAATAACTCTCTGTTTCTAAGTCTTCTAATTCTTGCGTAGACTGCCATCCAGCTTCCCAGAGCGATCGATCTTTGAGCTGTGCCGCGTTCAGCCAGAAACGGACATTTGGATCGCAAGCCGCCACCATTTCCGCAAATACCCATTTACCTTCGTTTTTTCGATTGACTACTTGAAAGTGTCGCCACCCCCAAGTTTTTTGGTGTGAAGTCCATCGGGAACCAACTAAATAAGGAAATTTTTGTTTTTTCGGCACAGTATTTTTGGTAACAAATATATCAGAAAGCAACTTAATAGTAATAATTCCTGCTGTTTGATGATCTTAATTTCCTCTCCCCTTCTTCCTCTCGAACATAACAGACCAAATTTCGCTTAGCTAGAGCTGATATGAGAGTTCAGCTAAACTCTATCTACAAGTAGATGCGTGTTTATTCCAAATTATAGGTGTTTAGCCTCCGGGTTCAAAAGTAAGGGCAGTTCAGTGACTGCCCTTGTAATTAGTTATACCTATTGAATAGGGTTGATTTTTCAGCCACTCCACAAATAGCAAATTTGTGCAGCACGAGCTAAATCGTGAATCTCAAATCTAAAAGCAAATAATCCTGGTTATAGTTGTGGACAATAATCCGTGCTGTGAAATTTACTCAAATCTACTTTTAGAGCAGCTTTGACATTCACTTACTGCTTGTACCAAGGCGGTCGGCCGCTTCTTCTAGGCAGGTATTTTTTTTTGGTAGAACTCTCCGTACAAACATTTTTTCAATCTTAATTGTGTTTCATTGATGCCCTACAGCTCAATAAAAAATCATTTTTAGGCAAGATTGACTAATTTAGGTGATTCTGTCACTACCCTTAACTACTCCCGTGTGAAGGCTTATGGCCCGATAAATCCATAGGAAGTTGCGGAAGCCGGAGGCGAACCGCATTTGTTTGTAGCCAGAGAGTGATAGCGTGTTTCCGTTGGGGAGTCACATACTCTCCTGGTCTGATCACGCCAGCACAGACGCCGATGTTTTTCATAAGGGTTTCTCGCTCCGATGAACTTGCACCCTGTAGCAACCTGACTTGCGCTTTGATAAAATCCACGTTCATAGCAGAAAGTAAAAGTAAAGAACTCAGTTAAATAGCGATGCTTTGGTTCCAATTGTAACCCTAAAACAATTTGGTATGAATCAAATTGATTTAACATCCCCTGGATGGGGATCGGATCGTCTAGAGCTAGCCGACTTTATTTACTTTATCTGTTTTTGCTAGCAAAAGTGTCACTATGCTAGCAGTTTTGACAGAATTATTCATAGTTAAGAACTGTTACAAATTTGGCTCACCTCCATCAATAATGCAGAGTTTAGTGCTAACGCTACTTTCCTGAACTCAAAAACTTCAGCGTTGTCTCCAGCTCCTTGGCTTGGTAAGTTTTACCATCTCCCATTGGAAAGGGATCCAGGGCGAACATTCCTGTTCGATCGCACATCTTAACACCCAGACACTGCCACCTCACCTGATTGATTTAGATCGGCTTCTATGCCTGGCTGTGAACTATAACTTTAGACATACGTGTTATTACGTGAACTACCATAAGCCAGCAACTTTTTATGCTTGTTTCTCAATGATATATTTTTTTGCTTTTGTTACATAACCATTATTTATGTTAATTAATGTAGCTTTGTGATCTCCTAACCACCAAAACTCACGGGTATTTTGCGATCTTTGGTGGTGATTCTGTTTTGTCAATTCATTGAGGCGATCGCTCGACGACTAGAATTGCTCATATAGCAATCCTAAATCATTTGTGAATTTCTTACTCCCTCCCCTTGGTAAGGGGAGGGTTGGGGTGGGGTAAAAATTTTACGACTCATTTAGGATTGCTATAACACTCAATTTTGTATAATTTATAACAAAGCGGTCAATACTAATAATTGAAAGACAGCATAAGTTCAAACAGTCTTTCACTGGTCGCTCGCTGACAATAGGCAAAAATATACGTAAAATAAATCAACACGGCAATATCCGCTTTCTCAAGGTTAATAGTGCCGATTTTGTCTTAGTATTTGATGTTTAATCGTCTTTATATTTAACCAATTTTCTATCTGTTGAATTTGAGATTAAGTATAAAATTACCAGCTTAGCTAAAGTAATAAAATATAAAAATTAAATATCTTAGATCATTTCCGGTAGCATTGGAATTAATATTACTCATAGCCAGAACACGGCAGTGCCACGTCCCTACAATTAATCAGGGTAGGGACACGGCACTGCCGTGTCCTCTCTATCATTCTGCCCTGTTCTCTATATCATTCTGGCGTGTCCCCCATATCATTCTGGTGGCATCGGAAATGACATAAAATCCCCTACCACCGGAACGATGGAGGGGAAATGGTGAATAAAATTATTGGTGTGTACGTGTCGCTCAGTGTCAAGACTGATCGACCTATCTCAGAGAGTAGCTAAAATAATTTCCCGGTGGGAAACCGGGAAATTATCCACAAATCAACCTTTTTTCTGACGTTCCAGCTTAGTTTTCCAATTGGCGATCGCCTTCTGAGCCGGCTGATAACTCTTAGTACCCGACGGCACCAGCGAAGCAGCTTGAACTGCCTCTTTCAGCTTTCCTTGAGAACCTCGCAACTGAGCAATTTTGAGAATAGCTTCACTCCACTCTCCAACCAAAAGCTGAGCTGCTTCATACTTCGGCTGACCGGGCTGAATTTTATTAGCTTGCTGGATGCCTTTACTGTAAGAAGAGGCAGCCCCTCGCTTAATTTGACCCTTAGCCGCCGATAGCAAAGCAGTATTTACCTCCTGCTCTTTCGATAGATCCTGCCACTGGGCGATCGCCTGTTTCGACTGATTGTAAACCGGTTGATTAACATCAGGCATCAATTTAGCCGCCCCGATCGCCCCCTGGAAATCGCCCCGAGCAGCCCGCCCGTTAGCTATATCCAAAATCGTCAAACTCCAGCGCTCAATATCTTGCTGAGCCTGCGGGTAGAGCGGATCGTTAGCCGGAATCGTTCGAGCCTTAACCACCGCTCGATTAAAACTAGAAGCCGAACCATCCTTGAGGAAAGTTTTCGCCTCAGCCCACACCTGCTGGCTCGACGGTTGCGGCTTGGTTCCCGTCCCTGCTGGTACCGTCTGCGGCTGTTTCTGCGGCACTCCATCACCAGCAGATTTCTCAGGCCCAGAGTTTTGCGCCTTCTCCGCAGGCGATCGAGGATCTCCTTCCTGCTGACCGATAAAAATCGATCGGTTCGTCACAAAAACACCCAACAGCAGCACCAAAGCCGTAGCCGAACTCCACAAAACTAGCTGCTGCAAAAATGACTTGTCCGACCCCCCGTTATCCACATCCTCCGGCTTTTGCAAGTTCGGTCGATCGTCCCCACCGGAAGATCCGACAACATTCGCCCGATCGATCCGTGGCCTATCAACCGAGGAATCCTGATTGCGAGTAGCCGTCGGCAACTCAATTTGAGCCGTAGCCGCCGCCATTTGCGGGCGATCGCCCCCATCAGCCGCACCAACGGCCATATTGCCGTTACGTCCCGCCAACGCAGCAGTTGGTATCCCAACAGCATCCGGCAAAATCACCAAATGAGCCTTTCCTGGAGGATTCACTACCATCAAAGGTTCTTGTTTCGGACGCAAATGATGATCGCATAGCTCCGGGAGTCGATCGCTCAAGAAACGATCTAAACCCTTAATCGTCGTACACTGTCCCGATCGCAGCCCCTCCAAAAGCGCCGTCGTGAAAAACCCCTGACGCAGAGCCGAAGTTTCGCGAGAAACCTGATTCGGGCGACAAGAAAGCACCGTCGGGATTTCCAAATCCCTCGCTACCTGAGCCGTTTGAGCTCCGATCGTCTCGCCCATCTTCACAATCTGGCTGCGATTCATATCAACCAGCACCAACACCGTTTCCGTAGGAGCATTTTTCAGAGTATTCAACAGCAACTCTACCGGAATCCCCGTACCCTGAATATCAGCCGGATTGCCATCAACCGGCATCAAATAATCCTTACCTTCATAGCTGACACCGTAGCCGCTAAAAAAACACCAGAGTAAATCTCCCTGTTGCAGATGTTCCGCGCAAAGGCTTTCCGTCAACCTCAGAATATTTTCCCGATTCGGATACGTTGATTGACCCCACAGCGACGGCGAGCTATCCGTCATCAGCAGACATCCATCCGGCGCAAAACCAGCCTCCTCAGTCAAAAAACCGTACAGCGCCTCTGCATCCTCTTGGGCATAACTCAAAGGCTGGAGTAACTGATATTGATTGATACCTATTGCAATACAAGCGTGATGTTTCATCGTTATATGCCCTATATATATAGTGGACAGCTTGCACAAAACGATAACACATAGCTGGTAAAAGTATAGTCATCTATTACATGACATGGGAGGCTTCCAGTCCCTCCCCTTTCGCTTTCACTTCGAGCGGATTGACCCGCCTTGGCTGAACTACGCAGCTCTCTATCCCATTTCCAAAGGCATTTGGGATTGCTTTTCTGAGGATGTTGTAAGAACCGTTAACATCGGAGTTAATTAATTGACCGACTGATGTTCTGTATAATCCTCTTTTGATTCGCCTGCCACTAAATACGACATCCAAAGCACTAGTATGCCCGTACACAGGAATTGGATCTAGATTCAAGAAGCTCGACTTAGACGTGTAAGATTCTTCTTGAACTATCACCTTAATTCCCACCAATCGAGCCTTGTATTCCAACATCTCAATTAATCGAGCGTGAGGAATGCTGACAAAGTTTTGATTAGTTCGTTTTCCCAGGCTAATTTCATTTTTCCACTGTGCATTTTTGCCAATTACTAGCGTCCCAATTTGATTTGCCGTCAGAAGTTCGACTATTAATCGACTTGTGTGATGCAAGTAATTATCGACTTTTTGGTTGCGACAGCGGGTTAAGCGTTGAAGCCGGGGTGAGGTTTTGCGCTCCCCTTTTAGTTGGGATTGCAACTGCGAAGAACGTTTGTTGTAGAACTGGTTAATCGATTTGAGTGGTCGCCCGTTAATCAAAAGAGGGATAAATCCCGGTTGATTTGAAGTTAGCGCCGCTAAATTGTCCAGTCCCAAATCAATACTAGCTACGAAGTTGTTACTGCTAGCGGTGGACTCCGGTCCATCGTAAATTACCTCAATTACATAAGCATCGCATTTGGGAACCAATCTAACTTGACAAATTCGTTTGGGATTTACTTTGGTTTTGATTAAAATCTCAGTACCTGACAGTTTAATAATTCCATTTTTCAACTGCCTCCTGCTTATTGCTTGAATCGTATAAACCAGGATATTTCGACCTTTGACTTTATCTTTGTACTTAGGTAGTTTTGGACGACCCGTAAATTTAGAGGCATCTTTTTTGTAAGCTTTGAGAGCTTCAAAAAACGATTTCCAGTTTTTGTCTAACAACATCAAGATTTGCTGGCTAACCTTGGCAGGCATTGCCTTGTAAGCTGCGTGAGATTTCATCAAGCGATTCATTTCGTTGTAATTGACATAGCCCCATCCATAAATGAAACTTTGACGAAGGACATAATTGGCAGCATTGTACAGATTCTTCGATTTAAAAGCTAGTTCGTCAATTTGGACGAAACGGCGTTCTTTCTATTTAATGATGTGACGTTCTGTTAGCTGCATTCTCAACCTCCTGACCACATAATACCATGCTTGATTACTTATGCTTACAAACTGAATGAAGTTTTACAATACTGATTATGTGGACGATTTTGGAGGTTTGTCTAGATTTGTTGAGAAATTACGATACAGTTCTTAGCCCTCAAACCTGCGATGAATCTTAGCAGAGACAATACTTAATTTGCCGGGGAACTTGAGATGATTCTCGTCAACAATCTGAACATTTTGCGGATACTGAATCGACTGCTTATCATGCTTCGACTTGAATTGTGGGAATGATGCTCGCCCCTTAAAGAAGTTGACAAACGCTCTCGATAGATTGAGTGAAACACTTTGCAGCACTTGACTGTAAGTTTCACCCAACCATTCATACTCCTTCTTGAGCGCAGGTAAGCGGCTATTCATCCCGATTTGAGACAAGCCTTTCCCAGTCTCCTTGTAAAGTTCGTTCGTTGCGTTTAGTGAATTGTTCCAATACCAACGGGCACAACCAAACGCCTTGGAAAGCGCTTCTTTCTGCTCGATAGTCGGATAAATTCGTACTTTAACAACGTTTTTCATACTGATATTTTAACATGAATCCTATTTGTTGTAAATTTATCGTGATAACTGAGAGATTGGCTGTTTCCGCTCATCGCTCGCCTCTGCCGTGCCTTTCATCCCCCACATGAGCCATTCCGCAATTTGCTTCGCTCTTGCTCCATTACAAGAGGTGGGGGAATTCCTGGCTATCTGTTAAATTGGATACATAGGCAAATCCATCTCGTGAATTTTTTGTAAACCACACCACACAGGAGTAACCCGCTAATGGTCTCTACCGTCCAAAAAGAAATCTCCACCCACACCCAATCCCTACTCAAGCAAAAGCATCCTAAAAATCACGGCCATTATCGGTTTCAGGATTTCTTTGCCTTCGATCGCCAGTTTGGTACAATCAACGACTGGAATGAGTCGCGTAACATTTTTACCAGCGAAGACTTCATCATCGGTTTGGTGGAAGGGCTCGAAGAAGAAGTAGGCCCAGCTTCCTCTGTCATCATGTATACTATTGGTTGCCAGTGGGGGCTCCAAGATTCGGAATTTTTTCAAAAATGGTTTAGCGCCGAATTCAGCCAGAACATTCGCCAGTCGAATCTGATGTTTTTGCTAGAAACTTGGTGGTGGCCTTTCACCGCTCAAGGTTGGGGTCGGTGGGAAGTTGACATGAGCGATCGCAAACACGGCTGCATCTTCATCAACCTCTTTGACTCAGCAGTGGCTCGCACCTTGGGTGACGTAGGCAAACCAGTTTGTCACCTATACGCCGGTTTGTACGCCGGTTTCTTCGGATCTCTAGTCAAAAAGCCTCTCAGTTGCATAGAACTCCAATGTTACTCAATGGGAGAAACCTATTGTAAATTCCTCCTCGGCAACCCAGATAAAATTGACGCAGCAGCATTCTGGCTCAACGAAGGTGCTAACGCCCGCGATATTCAAAATCGACTCGAACACGGTGAAATATTGCGCTAAACAACCTGGAAAGGCATATTCCCTGCCCTGCCTTTCCTCCCACCAATTTCGTAATGTACAGCGATGATGGGCCTCTCCAGGCAGGCAGAAAGATGAAAAGTCAAACTTCATGGTTGGACAAGTCTGTCCAAGACTTCTTTGGTCACTATAATTGGCAAAGGAAACCTTTAGAAACCCAAAATGGCTCGATATCCGGGCAAGTCCAGAGTTTAACCCGATCGGTATCAGACTTTTTCCAAGTTATTTCTTGGGAAGGAATTCCAGAGGTAGGCGTCCTTCCCCCACCGCCACCATTGCCAGTAATTTCTGTTTATGAACCAGCAGAAGTCACCATTGACGACCTATTCGATATGTTTTAAGGCTTTTGAGGAATCGAAAATGACCAAGAGTTAATATTGATTAGTTGTTATTGGTTAGTTGTTATTGGTAAGCTGTTCTACATCTAAATTGTATGTCAATAAACACTCAAACTCTTGTGGGGCGTCCCGCCCACCTTGATACAATTTAAATGTGCGACAGCTTATTGGTAATTACGAAAACTACTACGAACTACCAACTGTCAACTGTCAACTGTCAACTGTCAACTATCAACGGACTTCCTTTTATCAATTACAGATTACCACTTAATTAAAATCATGCACCCTGAGATTGAAGCGCTGCTGGATCAGGCAGAAAACCGCTTTTTAAAAGGCGAAGAACTCATCGCTTTTAAGCGTCAAGTTGCAACCCTTGCCCAGCGCTTAAAAATTTACGAATTTTTGCGAGAGAAGGAAGCAAGCATCTTCCAACCAGTAGCCAACAAGCTACAAGAAACATTCCCCGACGAAAAACAAGAAACCTTAGAACGATCGCTCAAACACTGGCTATTAGTCTTGCGGTACTGCGGTATGGCTATGCTGCTTAACGATGGACAATTTCTCGAACAGAGACTCCTAGACTGGGTTTCGGGCATCGTCGAAGCTCACCAAACTCAAAAGATCGAAGCAACTGTTTGCAATCTGCTGCAAACTCGTTTAAAAGAAATGCTTTCCGAGCAAGCCCGGGCTATATTGCAACCATTTTTCGATCAAGCACAATCAATGATTATTGTTGGTAATAAAGAGTAGGCAACAGGTAATTTTTCAAAATAAGTCATTAGTCATTAGTTAGTTGCGATCGGCTACCAATTCCCCATTCCCAATTCCCCATGCCCAATTCCCCATTCCCTATTCCCTATTCCACATGATTAATATTGCCGACTTGCTCAAACAACAGCCCCGACTCCCTGGGAACTACTTTGCCAGCGATGCCTACGTCCGAGGCGACCTCGAACTCGGGCTGCTCGAAAACCGCCGGGGCGATCGGCTTATAGCCCTCCCAGAAACACTCATTCAAGCCATTTATATCGGCTTAGAACAAGAAACAGGTCAAGCCTCCCGCCTCGTGCTATTCAACTGCGGCCGCTGGTGGGGGAAAAACTTCTACGTGCGTTTTTGCGAAGAAGTCAGCGAATACTACGGCCAGCCAGTTTCCGAAATGGAAATGGTAGAATTTATTCAGGCCTTGCAACAGTGCTGGAAAACTCACGGATGGGGGACATTTCAACTTGACCCCAGCCATTCCGAACAGGGATTTTTAATCGTAAAAATTGCCAACTCTCTTTTTGCGAAAACTGCCCCCAAGGGAAAGCGACCAGCCTGTTTTCTAGAAGCCGGCATCTTAAGTTCGTTTTTTAGCAAGCTTACAGGTCGGGAACTTCACTGCGTGCAAACCTCTTGCGAATCCTTGGGTTCTGACTGCAACCGCTTTATTTTAGGGCTGCGCGATCGACTCCAACTCGCAGATTCCCTCATCGAAGAAGGACAAGATCACGAAGCTATTATTAATCAACTTTCCCTAAAAAATTGATTTATTTGACAGCTATTAGTTTGTTGTTAATAGCTGTCATCTTGATGAGAATAAACAGCTATTTTATCCACTGTATCATTAAAACAGAAAGAAAGTTAAGTTATAAAAAATCTACGTAGTTGAGAAAAAACTGGTTTTAGCTATTAACAAAAAACCTAATTATGATAACTCCCAGCTAGACAAATCATAACTTACCGTAGAAACTCATGAAATTTAAAATCAATTACAACCTAAAACTTTTTGCTCGAACTTAATGGACGCCGATGAACTTCTAAATCGATATGCAGCCGGCGAAAGAGATTTTAGACAGGCAAACCTGCGGGGCATTGTGTTGAGTCCGATCGATTTATACCGTTCCAGCGATGCCCCAACTCTACGTTTGGCAAACCTCAACGAACACCAACACCGACCCTACTTAATCGGTGCCAACCTCAGTCAAGCCGACCTTACCAAAGCCCATCTGAGCCGAGCCAACCTCAGCAAAGCCGACCTCAGCGAAGCCAATCTCACCGGTGCCAACCTCATGGCCGCAAGTCTGAGCGGAGCCAATCTCAGCGGAGCCAATCTCACCGACGCTAATCTAGCCGGAGCTCACCTGAATTGGGCAAACCTGAGCGGGGCAATTCTCTCCAATGCCAATCTTATAGGTGCAGATATGAGCGCAGCCAACCTCACCAAAGCCAATCTGGGCGACGCAAATCTCAGTAAAGCCTATCTGATTAAAGCCAACCTCAACGGGGCAAACTTGAAAGATGCAGACTTGACTCTCGCAAGTCTCAAAGACGCAGACTTGAGCGAAGCACAGCTCACCGGAGCCGAATTGTCCAAAGCCAACCTAGCCGGAGCCAACTTAACCCGAGCCAACCTCTGCAAAGCCAACCTGTTGAAAGCTAACCTCAGACGAACCAACCTCACTCAAGCTTATTTAAACGGCGCGTGTCTGAGCGAATCAGACCTCACCGAAGCTTGCTTGGACAGAGCTAATTTGTGCAAAGCAGACCTCAGCAAAACCTACCTGAGAAAGATTAGTTTCAATGGCTCCCACTTAAGCGGCATCAACCTCAGCGGGGCCGACCTCAACGGTGTAGACTTGAGCCGCAAACTTTTAACTGGCATCAATATGGCAGAGGCTCTGTTGAACGAAGCCAACTTGAGCGGTGCTTATCTGATGGAAGCTAACTTGAGCGGAGCCAACCTCAGCCTAGCCAACTTCAGCCTAGCCTACCTGATCAATGCCAACCTTTCTAACTCTTGCTTGCATGAAATTAACTTAAGCAAAGCTAACCTCAGTAAAGCCAACTTACGGAAAGCTGACTTGAGGGGAGCCAACCTCCAGGGAGCTATTCTCAGTGAGGCGGATTTGAGGGGAGCGAACTTGATTGGAGCCATTCTTCCTAACGGCACAATTTATCGCGGTTAACCTCAAATCCACTTCGATTATTTGCCCAGTACAGTACGGTTGATGTCCAGAATCGGAAAAAATAGGTTGACTTCTTCAGCAGTCAGATATTGTTTGACTACCTTTTTCATCACATCGTAGGTAACAGCCGAACTATTTCGAGCTTGAAAAGCGCCTAAAATAGTTTGGAACCAAAGCAGCAGCCGATCGCGCAACCGTTCGGTATCATTAATCAAAAGTGCTGCCGCCGAGTGCCTCAACACCCGTAGAGCATCGACGCGCCACTTTGCCGTCACATCTTGAGACCCCCGGCGAAATAAACTAGGGTCGAGAGACTGCATTTGTGCTTCCACTTGCCGAATAATTTCTTTTTCCGAAGCTTGAAGTTTTTTATAAGCACTCATCCGGTGATTCAAAGACTGAAAGTAGTCTTTCAAAAATTGGAGTTCTTCAGCGGTGGCGTAGCGTCCGTCTGCTTCCGTGCTTAAACGCGCAAGTTGGCTCAGCATATAACTTTTTTTTTAGGCAAAAAGATGTACAAGTTACAACATATCAAGTTTTAACTTAATTGGCGCCCCTGTTGCCCATCCGCAATTTTATTAGCGTTGGTGATTCAAGCTTCTTTAGTCCGAACTAAATATTGTCCTACTTGGAAGCGGGTATCATTAAGCTGAGTGACGATCGAACGAGTGATCAACTTTCCCGATTCCACAACCACTTGACCCGTAATTGGGTGCAACAAATCTTGCTGAGCCCGGCGGCCGATCAGAGCCTCCACATTTTCTATAGCATTAATGTACATCCCCGCAGGTATCTGTACAACGACACCCTCCCCCATAATCTGAGCCTGACAAGCAAGTCGGGAATTGGGTTTAGCTGTAGTAATGACTTCCAGCGTCCTTCTCTCGCGGCGGTTCATGTCAGACAAGCCTTCCATGCCCTCTTTGATGTAAACGTGGCAGGTAGCACACATTCCCCGCCCCCCACATTCCTTGAGAACGTCTAAGTCTTTGGAAAGTAAAGCAGACAGAATATTTGATCGGGTTTCCACTGCCATTTCTTCGGCAATCGGATCTATTCTAATAATCTTAACCATATTGATTTTTGATCCTGTCCAGTTGAATATGAGAGCAAGCGCGATCGAGATATTGAAAGCTCAAACAATTTTGGCTAACACCAAAAACATTAAGAGGGCTTGACAGGACTGGCTTCCGGCTCTATGACCCAGATTGCATAACCACTAGCTGTTTTGGTAATCGCTGTTGAGTCGCCCCTATTCCCCAGCTTAGCCACGATGGCTAAAACCTTAGACGCTTCCTGCACAGCCTTGAAAAAACTGTAATACTCGCGATCGACTAAGATAGCAGCCACAGGCAGTTCCAGATCCGGCACCCGAATCCGGCAAGATTGATACTGACTCCGAGATTCCAGGATTTTGGTAGGTGCGACCGTGCGATCGCTATTAATCGGCTGAGAATGAACCTGAGATAACATAGGCTGTACCTGGCGATCGATTCAAAAATTTGAATTTTTGTCAGAATTCTTTACATATTTTAATACTAGCTCAAGCATTTCCTATAATTAGACCGATGCAACATTCTAAGTACCGCATTTTAGGGCTAGTCGGACAAGGGCAATTTGGTCGAGTCTTTTGTGCCAGTGTTCGAGAAGCTCCCGCCAAAGACTCCCGCCTCACCAGCCAACTGGTTGCTCTCAAAGAACTCAGCCATCAAAAAGCCCCAACTAGCGAATTCTTGCGAGAGCTGTGGTTTCTGATCACCTTGCAGCACCCCAACATAGTCACCTGCCGAGCTCTAGAACATACAGCGACAGGCAGGTACTTGGTTATGGACTACTGCGAGGGAGGAACCCTCCGCAACCTCCTCAAACAAGACCGCCCCCTGCGACTGCTCGAAGGTTTGCAGCTAGTCATGGAAGTTTTAGCAGGCTTGGACTACGCCCACCGCCGAGGCGTAGTTCACTGCGACATCAAACCCGAAAATATCCTCCTAACTTTAGGCTCCAAAGGTTGGTCGCCCCGCCTGTCTGACTTTGGCATCGCGCGCCGCCTGCCAGAAATCGGTACAACTCGCCTCCACCAAGAAATTTCTCCCGACGCTACCGTGGGTTCCCCCGCATACATGGCCCCAGAGCGGTTTTACGGTCTTTATTCCCCCATGTCAGATATATATGCAGTGGGAATTCTGTTGTTTGAGTTGCTAATGGGCTACCGCCCTTTCGGTGGAACTCCCGGAGACTTAAGGTGGGCGCATCTGAATCAACGCTTGCAACTTCCCGACGCTATCCCCGAACCTTTGCAAGCAATAGTCAAAAAATCTTTGGAAAAGCTGCCAGCCCGCCGTTTTGCCAGTGCTTCTCAAATGGCTCAAGCTCTGCGGCTGATCATGTATGACCCCGCTGTCAGGCAATTAGGCGATTGCATTGTTCCTTGGGAAAACCCCGCAACCACAGACGCGAAAAATTTCAAGTCAGAAACTGATTCTTTGGCGGAAGTCGATGAGGAAGAAGTCTCACAGCCGACTATTAATTTACTTCGGACTGTGCACTATTCGTTTTCGCAGCCAAAGCCACTAATACTTCCTGCACTACTGACGGCTTTAATTGCCACTGAAACCTATCTCTACGCTGCTGTAGGTAATGAGGTAAAGGTTTGGTGTCAGCCGGGAAAACAGCTAGTTACACAAGAAATGCCGACTTCTATAGTAATGCCGGAAATCGTGCGTGGCATTTTACCTGCTTCTGGCGGCTGCTGCGTTCTGACTCCACAAAAACTTTATTGGCTTAATGATCGCTCTTGGGAGCCTCAGTGCTTACTGGATATCGGTCTCAGGCAAGGTACAGATGCTTTTAAAGCGGCTGTTGATGCTCACGGTGACTGGCTGACAGTAGCTGTTCCGGGCGAACTGCGCTTTTATGCTTTAGCTCCAAACGGCACAGCGGGCGATCGAGAAAAAGCCCTGAAGCCGATCGCGACTGTGCCATTACCGGAACACTACTTACCAGAATTAATGTTCTTGGATCGGCGACACGTCCTAGCCACTTGGTCGGACAACGAACCAAAAAATCCCCAAACTATTTTTAGAGTTTATACTCGCCGCGGCACGGCAGTGGGTTCTGTACGGTTGTCTTCTAGCCTCGGACAAATGCTGCTGACACCTGAACCGTATACCTTACTGGGAATTCCTCAATCTGGCAAAGCGGCCGTGCTGTTGATGAAATTGTGGCCGCTCAAGGTAGCGCGAATTCCCCTGGAAAGTTTGCCCGTGTCTGCTTGTGTAGCTAATTGGGGATGGGTGTTGGCAGATGTTGCGGGGCAGATTATGGTGCTAAATAGTCAAGGCGTTCAAGTAGGGAATTTTAGCAGCCCCGTCGCACCCCGGGCGATCGCCCCTTGGGGAAAGACAGGTTTGGTGATTGCTGCTAATACGGAGGAAGAGAGTCACTTGCACTTTTTAGATGTGGACGTTGAGGAGACCGACTCGCAATCAAGCCTCAAAGGGTAATAACTGTGGTCAGTGAAGGTATTTTGGGGTTGCTGTAATTAAGGATAGTGTAGTTGCGGGCGATCGATTGCTGAGAATGCGATCGGAGTTAGAGTACCGTGTTGTGACGACTTCTGGATTTTGGAGCGGAGAACTTGCGATCGGGCGATCGGGCCAATGCCATACCCAAACCTCCCTCAGTAAAGTCCAGAGAATGCAGACACCACTTATATATATGACTCATGCACCAATCTGCTTCTGTCATCCTGAGCCTAGCTATGCAGCCTCATACTCTAACTTTGTCTGATCTCTACTCTAAGTAAGCCCATCATCTTTAACCACCGATCTTCTACCCATGCGGGGTATCTCCTGGCCCAAAAGCCCCGGGAGTGCCCAAAAAAAAGACCCCTTCGTGAAAAGAGGAGTCAGCCAGTGGATGTCGGATCAGGGGTTAACAGCTCAAACCCTATCCCTGTATGCTTTC
>JANPMV010000035.1:0-11763 GCA_031427135.1 Cyanobacteria bacterium VAR_87_metabat_62
AGATCCCCCCTAGCCCCCCTTAAGAAGGGGGGGACAGGGGGGGTCAAAGTCCCCCTTCTTAAGGGGGATTTAGGGGGATCTGGACTATGGTAAAAACGACATTTATCAAGGCTTTCAGGCGATTGTTGACACCTATGGGCAGTGCCCATAGGTGTCAACTTAACGTCAAACGTAATACCGGTCTGCTTTTTGACGATTAGGCCTCGATCTCCCTGGCGCCCCCTTAAGAAGGGGGGGAAAGGGGGGGTGAAAGTCCCCCTTCCCCCTTGGGGGGGGCTAGGGGGGGTGGGGATGCGAGGGGGATCTAGACTTAGGTAAAAGCTAGAGATACCAAGGATTTTAGGCTTAAGTTCACACTAATGGGCTCTCGGAGTGTCCCTACACTTTACAAACCTGGAATACGCTGTATGACAGTTGGCCTTAGTCCTGTTTTAGCAAGTAGCGATTGAAATCGGTTCTTGTATCTTCACCCATCCTATAGGGCAGGTTTTACCAACAATATAAGATTGACTGGAAACAATCTTGCAAACCAGCCCCCACAGAACCGATAACCCAGATTAACCCTAGGGTTCGATCGAATTCAAAAAATGTAGATTTGGATTTTTTGTGTTCGTGGGGGCGGGTTTATTATATTCAGTTCCCGATCGCACAGAGAACCAAAAACCCGGTTTCTGTGTCAATATCTTTAGCAGAAATGCACGATTTTTCTCAGAAACCGGGTTTGTTGCGATCGCGAACTAACTAATTCAAAAACGCTGCTTTGTACCGAGTATAAATTTGATGTCGCCGGAGTCACTAACCCCCACATCTAAGCGAAGTAATCCAACGGGCGATCGCACCCTCACACCCAAGCCAACACCCGCCCCAGTCCCCGGTTTGTCCCTGACTATGGCCGGTTTTCCCAACACGCTGTTTCCCGTTCCCAAATCCGACGCAAAATCAACAAATATCACACCGCCGACATCCCTACCGACGGGAAACCGATATTCGCCGGAAGCCAAGAAATAACTCCGCCCGCTGCCAATGTCCCCGCTATCGTAACCTCGCACGGAATTGCGGCCGCCGAGGCGAAAAGCTTCCGTTGGCGGCAAATCCCCGATTACCGTCCCCGCTTGCAAGTTAAAAGCCAACATTTCTGGCAAGGCTTCGGACTCGCTGATGCCGAGTAAAGTAATTGGTACATATTGTATATAATTTGCCAACAGCCTGTTACTCACAATGTTACCTCGCCCCAAAGGTATCGACTGCTCGGTGCTGAGGCCCAGAATCGAGCCGCTGGTCGGGTTGAAGGGATTGTTTCGCCGATCGCGAATCGCGCCAAAAGAAATAGTGTATAACTCATCAACGCCCGTGCCACTGAATGTGAGAGGATTGCCGAGTTCATCGCGGCGGGCGATATTTAAGTGGCGATCGCGCGTACTGATGTTTGTATAATTCAATCCCAAAGTCGATCGCCAATCGCCCAAAGGTCTAGTAAACCTAAGATTTCCCCCCATCCGAATTTCCCGAACTCGGTTCCCGTTGGGCAAATCGATATCCTCGTTGAAAATTTCCGAGGTTCTGCGATCGCCAAAAGCTCTC
Source organism: Cyanobacteria bacterium VAR_87_metabat_62 (assembly GCA_031427135.1). Taxonomy (GTDB): domain Bacteria; phylum Cyanobacteriota; class Cyanobacteriia; order Cyanobacteriales; family Microcoleaceae; genus Microcoleus. The sequence continues at coordinate 1,582 of JANPMV010000035.1, forward strand.
ACACTGTATCCCAAACGGTCTTCGGCGGCAACGTAAGGGCTGACAAACTGGACATCGTACTCGATACCTCGGAGGCTGGGCTGAAGTTCCACCGACAGCCGCTGCGGATTTCTGCCGAAAGTTCGATCGATATACGAAAGAGGAACAGCAACACCAACATCATCATTCAGAGTGGCACTCACGCCTGCATTGCGGGCCGATCGCTCTTGAACGTTGTAAATTACATTAATATCCGTGCCAACTTCTTCAGTAGAAACCGTAACTTTCTCAAACAATCCCAACTGCTGCAACTGCTGCAAGTCCGATCGTACAACTTCCGGGCTGTAGTTATCCCCCGCCTTCAGTTTGAGTTCGCCTCGGATAAAATCTTCCGAAATTCTGCCCTCAATCGGATTCCCTTTTTTATCAACGGCTTCACCTCTAGAATTGACAAAGCGAATCTTCACCTCAGCAACGTAAACGCCCTCAGCATTCCCGGCTTGACTGACTTGTAGAGTACCGCCTAGCTGTCGGGCGTTGCTGTTTGCTGCTTCGGGGATTTCCGAAGCGGGCGATCGCGCCGCCGGAGTTTGTAACGCAAATGTAAAATCTTTAGGTCGATCGGACTTGACTGAGGGCGATTCCCTACCCGATAGCTGCGCCGCGCGTACATCGACCGCAACTGCGAGCTCATCGGATGCCTGCAAATCCTGCACAGTTGGACTCACCTCATCCGATTGGTGACAATTTAAGACTGAAACGCATAATAAATCTCCCTTGTTGTCCAGTCTAGATCCCCCTAAATCCCCCTTAACAAGGGGGACTTTGAGAATATTTCTTGTCCCCCCCTGATTGAGGGGGACTTTGAGAATATCTCTTGTCCCCCCCTTAATAAGGGAGACTTTGAGAATATCTCTTGTCCCCCCCTTATTAAGGGGGGTTAGGGGGGATCGAGACTCGGCTACAAACAAGAGAGAGTGTTGGTTTGACGTTAAGTTATCACCAATGACCTCATCCTCCTCCCTCTGCGCCAATAGCGCTTCTGCGGTTCCTTCTCTCAACAAACCCTCATTCAGTACGACTGTCGGATCGATCGCCCGCGCAGCCAATTCACCGCCAGCCACCTGCGCCAAAGTCAAAAATGCAATAATCGGAATTCGCATAAACATAAAATTAAAGCACCCAACGCATATTACCGAAAACCGGGCCCATGCCTAATTAGCCGAAAAGAAACCCGGTATTTTTGAAGATACCGGGTTTCTGGAATTCTGAAAATTAAAGAAGAGCACGGGCGATCGTCATCACCCAGAAAAATTTGTTTAAATAGCTTGTCGAGAAACACGTTTCTCAAAATGAGCCTGAGTCTGCTGCAAAAGTTGTTCGCGACTGTCCTTAGCGGTCGTAATGCTGGGGAGCAAATTGCGAGCTTGTAAAGTCATGTGAAGCTGTAGGTGTGCTACATACTCACTGACATCTTCGCGCAGAGAGCAAGCCGGGTAACGTTTTAAAGTAGAGTTCAAAGTATTCTCCTGCTTTGAGTTTGCAGCATTTTCTAATAATAATAGAGAATATCACGCTCTATTTCTAATTGTGTACTCCGTAATGAAGTTTAACCTTGGGACTGCTATATTGTTACACTTGTTTACAAATAGAGAAGTATCAGGAGTCGATCGACCATGCAGTCAATAGCAGTCCTAGGACACAAGCACACATTAAATACATTTGTCAATAGCAGCAGCCAAACAGCCGCCTACCTCGACATCGGGAGCGGCCCACCCTTATTGATGCTGCACGGTTTCTTCGGAGAAAAGACCTGCTGGCTGCCATTAATTGAGTTATTGCAATCTCAGTTTCGCTGCATCAGTTTAGATATGTTAGGTTTTGGAGAATCCAGCAAACCACAAATCCGCTACGACGTAGCTGTCGAAGTTGCCTTTGTGCGGCAAGTTGTAGAACAGCTAAATATCCAACCCTGCTGCATCATCGGACATTCTTTTGGCGGTTGGGTAGCCTCTGCATATTCCCTAAAATATCCTAATTCTGTCAGCAGTTTAGTGTTAGCAGCACCTGCTGGAATTCGGGACGACAGTTTTTGCGGTCAATACGATGCTTTGCGACCCCTACTGTGGAAAACCCCAGTCATCGATTGGGCCTTACAGTTGGCAAAACCTTTTGCTAGTTTAGCCGGAAAAAGTGACAAATTGGAGCAAATCTCCGGGTGGCGGCGCGAGTTAATGTCTCAACCAGTAGCCAGGTCATTTTTGATGAGCAGGATGCGGCCGGAAGACGCAGTTGATACAGTAGAAAAAGAAATTCAAAAATTGCAAATTCCTACCTTAGTTATCGCAGCTATGGGCGACGAAACAATTCCTCTGTGGCACTGTGAAACCTATGCCAACGAGATACCAGGGGCCGAGTTAGCAATTATTCCCAATGCCACTCACGGGTTGCCGCAAACTCAAGCTAAAATCATGGGGAAGTTGATTAGTAAATTTTTGAATAATTAAGAAAAACTGTAGAACAAGCCGAATCATAAAAACTGAGATTAGCCACTAATTAAAAACAATTGTGTTTTAGGATACTAATTCAATGAGACATACAGAATATATTGCTTATTGTATTGTACAAAAAAAAATTATGGCGCTCAAATCTTGTGTCAGGATGAGCTACAGACATTTAGTTGAGTCGGGAGTATTACAAATGGCGGCACTGAGCAATTACTTTAATCTGGAAGAAATTACGACAGCCAGAAAAATTAGTGCTGCGGTAATTAACATCAGTGGCCGCCAGCGAATGCTTTCGCAACGAATGGCTTTTTTTTGTATGAGGTTAGTTTGCTCTGGGAATGCGGCAGAAAGAGCAAAACTGCGCGCAAATGTGTTGCAGGCGATCGAGCTTATGGAAAAATCGCACAGAGATTTAATAAATACTGACAGCAGCGCCAACATCTTGACTCCCCCTTCACCAACCGTCAAAGCCATGTATTTTGAGGCGCCCCTGCATTTAGACAGACAAGTCCGCGAATATATCGATCGAATCAAAGCATTAGTCCAAGTTCCCGATACCCAACTGGGCCTGGAAAACCCCGATCTGCTGTACATTGTCGAAGCTGCGGGCGGCGAATTGCTAGCAGGTTTCGATGCCGTGGTGAGTCAATACCAGCAAGAAAGCGAAATCGAACAATTTGAAATCGACCTCAAACAGGTTGAACTGTATCAAGAAAGCTGTGCTGCTACCACGAAAGCGGAAGCTCAAGCAGCCGAGATCGATCGCACACTTCGCGAACTCAAAGAAACTCAAGCTCAACTCCTCCACAGCGAAAAAATGTCTTCCCTGGGAGCACTAATGGCTAGTATCGTCCACGAAATTAATAACCCAGTTAGCTTTATTTACGGCAACTTGAGCCATGCCGAAATTTATACTAAAGATTTACTGCACTTGCTGAAACTCTATCGAGAATACTGTCCCAATCCCAGTCCCGAAATTAAAGATCAAATCGAAGAGATGGATCTTGATTTTCTAGTAGAAGACTTGCCTAAAGTGATGTCTTCCATGCAAATGGGTTCCGATCGCATTCGCGAAATTGTCAAATCTATGGGCAGCTTTTCGCGAACAGATAACAGTAAAATGACGCTGTGCGATTTGCACGACAGCATAGACAGCACCGTGTTAATTTTGCGAAACCGCCTCAATTCTAAAATAGACCGTCCCGACATTGAAGTAGTTAAAAAATATGGAAAATTGCCGTCTGTAGAGTGTTATGCCGGACAGCTAAATCAAGTATTTATGAATCTAATCAGCAACGCGATCGATGCTTTAGACGAAGCAGCACAAAAGCGGCCTGATCCTGCGTTAAAAATTTCGATTTGCACAGAAGTCGCTGGGTTCGAGCGCGTGAGAGTGCGGATTGCGGACACGGGAGCGGGAATGACACCAGACGTAAAAAAACGAATGTTTGAGCAGTTTTTCACCACCAAAGAAATCGGTAAAGGTACCGGTTTAGGATTGTCTATTGTCTACAAAATCTTAGTAGAAAATCACCGAGGAACGCTCAGATGCGAGTCTGAACCGTCCAAGGGAACAGAGTTTATCATTGAACTGCCGGTGCAGCAAACTTAAGCAATTTACAAATATCATAAAGTTTGTAATGAGGACTGATATCATGTCCGGAGAGATTCGGACTTGTATGAATTTTGTATGTAGGGGCGGGTTCACTAACAATAATTGCCTCTAATCTACAATCTCATAAACCCGCCCTCCCCCGATCTACAAACGATCCGTACTAATTGCGTTTAAAATTAAGACATATCCTACTCTAATTCTAACTTCAAAGTTGGCAACAGCTTTTCTAAATTTTTGAGTGATTTTTGTTGCCAGGGAACATCATTTGAACCCAATACCAAAAGTTGAATCGTTTTCTTTTTCCGCACGGTAATCACAAACTTAGACAGCATACTGATACCAGAACTGTTAACAAATTCCAAGTTTTTTAGATTCAACGTAATAGTAGGCGGTTCGGGATTGGCCACCGAATCTAACAATTCGACTATGGGTGCATACTCTGCTGGCCCGCCCAGGCTGAGTTCGCCTTTGAAGCTGACTGTCACCGATTCTCGATCGTACTGAATGCTATAATCTTCACCTTGAATTTCTTGCATACTCATTGTGATTTGGTTTCCTGACTGAAATATGGCGATCGCTCAAGAGAGAGTAAATATTGAAATGGTTGAAACTAAACAGTAATTTGAACCACAGTCGTCACAGCGATTGTCTCGGGACTGTCTGGCCTTGGCTCGAATTTCCAACCAATCTTAGCTGAATAGTCATTAATCATCGTCAGCAATCCCAATCCCGAGGTTTCGCTTTCAGATTCAGCATTCTTTTCAAGCTGCTGCAAATAAAGTTCATTGGGATCGGAAGCAAGGATTTCTTCAATGAACTCCTTGAGTTTATTCGCCCCTTCTTGAGTGACACTATTACTGGCAAAAATCACCGCCGTTACCTCGGTTTCACCAATAAAGTGGATCCCAAACTTAACTTTGTAATTGGCATCATCCTTATTGAATTTTATCGCATTTTCTAACAATTCGTTGGCGACGTAGCTCACAGCTCCCTTGCTTTGTTTGATCCGTTTCTCGGTGCTAGCATCCTGTGCATCCACCGGTAGAAAGCTGGACAAATAATCAGCTACAAAATGAGCTGATAGCAGATTATTGCGCCAGCGCTGCTTGATGGGGCGAGAACTGGGCGTAAAAGTAAGTTCTAGGGAGTCGCGATCGGGAGGAAATTGGTCGATGAAGTCTCCAAATATTTCTGTCACTGTTTTTAAGCTTCCCTGTGTCATTTTTTTCCCTCCAATTGATGTGTTAATGTCACTTCTGGGTAAATTTCCACACCCCATTCCAGTTAGCAGGAATACTATTTTCTAACAGCGCTTGGATGCGTTCTAGATAAAGTTGGCTGGGTTGGTCAGCGGGATTTAGCGCCACTATCTGTTCAAAACAAACTTTGGCATTAGCAAAATTTCCCTGACAATATTGTTCGAGTCCTTCTTCAAAAATAGGCAAAGTTTGAATTTTGAGCGATCGCACTGGTTCTACTTCAACATCTAACACCTCAAAAACAGTAACGGCTTCGGTTCTACCTTTGACAACTGCACGATCCAAAAAGCGAATATGATACTTTTCGGGTTGACTCAATCGTTGTACCACATCTCCAGAAATTAATAAAGATACGCCGTAATATTTCGTTAAACCTTCCAGACGAGCCGTGAGATTGACATGATCCGACAGCGCATCGGCTTGCATCCGATTCGCGTCTCCAATAATCCCAACCATCGTATCACCGACATGGATACCAATCCCCATATTCACCAGTATCTCCCCGTTAATTTGACGGCTTTGATTGTATTTTTGCAACTGTTCAAACTTGACAATTCCGGCCTGAATCGCATCATCAACGCCATCGGGAAAAACTGCCATCACCCCATCTCCGATATACTTGACAATAAAACCGTTGTGCTTGCGAATTTCGGGACTAATTTGCTGTAAATAGGTATTGATGAAGTCAAAGTTTTCTTGAGGAGTCATTTGCTCCGCCATCGTTGTGAACGAACGCATATCGGAAAACATGATTGCCATCTCTTTGCGGACGTGATCTCCAAGCTGGAAATCCACAATGCTCTGCTTCCCTAGAAATTGGAGATATTCATCAGGAACGAAACGTCCGTAGGCCTGCAAAAGTTTCTCTAATTCCAGTTCCCGCGCTTTCACCGTTTGCACCATATGCGAGAATACCTGTGCCAGTTCTCCCAGTGCATCACTGCGCCCTGCCACCTCTGACAATATCTGGGGTTCAAAGCTGTTATTTTTCACAGCAATAGCTGCATCTATCACCTTTTTTACCTGCTGGATGTAACTCTGCATCTCTCGATTTTTATGATGGATCTGGTTTTCCAGATTCGTGGAGTGTTCCGTGATAATTTCTACTAAGGTTTCATAGCTATTTTTTTCATCTTCGACTTCCTCAAGTTTTTGGCTCAAATCCTGTATCTGGGTATTGAGTTCTTGGGGAGATTTAAATTGTGATAAGTTGATTTTTTGTGTCATAATTTATACTACCAAATCGGGGAGCGTAAAATTGTTTCACTCGCTGTAAATTATTATAACTTACACGGACGGAACTAGAAATCCGATTTCTGCTGCGAGCCTTCAATACTCAATCCAAGAGCGATGTTAGAAACCGGGTTTATGACCGTCGATCGTAAATTATGCACAATCTTTCCCTGTTGCTTCAATACTAACAAAGTAATGTCATCAAATACCTTTTGCTCTCCAATAAATTCTCGCAAATCATCAATGGTGGCTTGCTTGATTTGTTCGGCGCTCAAATGCCAGTTTTGAGAAAGCACTTCACAGAGTCTTTCTATACCGTAGAATTTTTTGTGGATGTTTCTGGCTTCCGTGATGCCGTCAGTGTAAAGCACCACCCCGTCCCCCGGTTCTAAGTCTACTAAAACCTGGCTGATAAAATTTGAAATATCATCATCTAAGCCGATCGGAAATCCTAAATCCATCATATCAATCCGTTCAATTTGACCGTCTTTTCTGACCACGAGAGTTTCCTCGTGCTGACCGCTGATGCTAATTCTGCCGTCTGCGTAGTTGAGGAGAGCCAGCGTCAAGTTTTTGTCGGAATTCATGCGCTGAATATTTTTGTACAGGGTGCGGTTGAGAGTAGCTAAAAAGCGCACCGGATCGGATTCTGGCATTTCCTGAAGAGTGCGGACGGCTGTTTGAGCCATCACCATCAAAATGCCGCTTTCTAGTCCGTGTCCGGTGACATCGCCGATCGCAATTGTCACAACGCCCTCAGTAGAAAGTACATCGTAGTAATCGCCGCCAACTTCCGAGGCTGCTTCCATGAATCCGGCAATATCCAAGTCTTCAATTGCTGCTAATTCTGCTGGTTTGGGCAGAATCAACTGCTGCATTTGTTTGAGCATACCGAGTTCGGAACTCATGCGCCGATTTTCCGCTTTCAGTCGCTTGTTGAGAGCCGCAATTTCTTGATTTGCTGTGCCGAGTTCCGAGGTGCGTTCTGTAACTTTATCTTCGAGAGTTTCAAAGGATTCTTTGAGTTGTCTGGCCATGCTGTTGAAGGAATCGGCTAAGGTTTCAACTTCAAAAATTCTGCTAGAATCAACACTCTGGTTGAGAGCGCCGCCAGCGAGATTTTCTGAAGCTTTAGCAATTGCCAAAATCCGGCGAGCAATCTTGCTAGCGGTGACAAAACCAACTCCAACCGAGGCAATTAAAGCCGCAATACAGAGCAAGATGGTGTTGCGAGTGTTAGCATAAATTTGCGCCATAAAGTCGGCTTCGGGAACCACAACAACAATCAGCCAGTTGAGACCGTACTTGTCAGTTAGCGGAGAAACTTGGAGAAATTGCCGCTGACCGTTGAGCTTAAAATTAAGTTGGGCAGTTTCTTGAATGTCTCCCAAACGGTGGAAGCGATCGAGCAAATAAACCACACTTTGACGCATTAGCGGGTTGCTGTTTTCCTGCGTTTTGAGCCGCTTTGTATCTTTGCCTTTTCCCACCGACAGAGGCTGATTTTTTACCGAACTGGCGATTAAATCGCCGTTGGGCTCAATGATAAATACTTGACCGGAATTACCCACGCTTAAGGTTTGCAGGAAACCGCGAATTTGATCCAGTCCCATCTGGCAAGTCAGCACGCCGATCAGTTTGCCTGCGGCATCATAATAGGGTTGACTGGCATTAATTTGCAGCGTACCGTAGCCAAAATTAATATAAACGTCGCTCCAAGCTGCTTGTTTTTTCTCAACAACAACTCTGTAAAAGGGGCGCTCTCTAACGTCATAATTTGGCTGCGATCTTTCAAGTTCGATCGGGTTTCCATCACCGTCAACGTTGTAGTATCGCAAGTCGCCACCCCCGGGAATCAGTTGCTTGGCAAGCTGAGGTTGCTCAGCTCCCGCCAGCCGGTTCACCCAACCAATTCGCAGGTACTGGCCTTGTTCGTTGGCAATTCCCGTGTAGCCGATCGAATTAAAGCGCAGAACTTGCTTCCAGAGATAGGGTTTAGCTCGCTCCAAATCCTCAAAGTTCAATACTCCCAGGGGTAAAGCATCCTGATTGATTTGATTGACTAGCGGCGGAGTTTCGAGGTAGTTTTGGACGCGCTCGTAAACTCTGGCACTGATGGAGCGCTGTAACTGACTGGCTAGATCGTTTACTGTTTTCTCTCCGTTTCGGTAAGAGAGATAGCCAACCCAGCCAACAGCAGCGACAATTTGCAATACAAACGGAACCACCAGGACGCCGCGGAGACCGACTTTGCCCCTTTTGGGGGCGATCCTCTTCGAGGGCTTTGCTAACGCGCGTTTTTGAGAAACCATTGTTAAAATTACTCCCAGCGGGCTGTTGGCGTTGCCTCAGCATTCTCAGCAAAAGACACTGTGCGATCGATCGGTAAATAGGCGATCGCCCGCAGGAGTCCGCTCGCTAATCTCACTATTTCCAAGTTTGAAGCTGCTAAAATTATATCAAATCCGGCACAAAATTCCCATTTATATTGACATCTTCAAACAATCATGTAGCCGATCGATATATAATACAAACGAGCACAGGTTAAAACCCGAAGCTGTAAAATCAAAAATCTTAGAAACCGGGTTCATCACCGTTAATCAAAAATTATGTACAATCTTTCCCTGTTGCTTCAATACTAACAAAGTAATGTCATCAAATACCTTTTGCTCTCCGACAAATTCTCGCAAATCATCAATGGTGGCTTGCTTGATTTGTTCGGCACTCAAATGCCAGTGTTGAGAAACCACTTCACAGAGTCTTTCTATACCGTAGAATTTTTTTTGGATATTTCTGGCTTCCGTGATGCCGTCAGTGTAAAGCACCACCCCGTCCCCCGGTTCTAAGTCTACTAAAACCTGGCTGATAAACTTTGAAATATCATCATCTAAGCCGATCGAAAATCCTAAATCCATCATATCAATCCGTTCAATTTGACCGTTTTTTCTGACCACAAGAGTTTCCTCGTGTTGACCGCTGATACTAATTATGCCATCTGCGTAGTTGAGGAGAGCCAGCGTCAGGTTTTTGTCCGAATCCTTGCATCTGTTTCCAAAAATAACGCCCAGCAACATCTAAATTATTTAGATTCAGCAATCCAGTGTCGATCGCATCGATGTTGATTTGATTAATCTGATGAGGGATTGAGAGATAATTATCTAGATGTTGATCCGTGTCATCGCTCACCAAAGTCATTAACTGGTTAGCCAAATCTGTTACGGCTTTCTGTCCGTTGCGGAAGGAAAGATAGCCGACTAAGCCGACGGCTGCAACAATTTGCAAGACAAAGGGAACCACGAGGGCGGTGCGGAGGCTGAATTTGTAAAGAGAGGAGGCCATAGTGGGTTTATATAGTGCAAGATATCAGTTAAATAGGACTACTGCGATCGTGATTTACTCAAAGCATTTGGGATCATCCCGATTTTGTAAACATATTCGGAGGGGCGAAGCATTCACCCTTAAAATCTCTCATATCAATTCCGGCTGCGCCGAAATAATATAGAGGAGACCGCGAGTGGCATTTTCCCGACAATTGATTGGGGTTGGGACAAAGGGACTCGCGGTCGCCTCCGGCTCCTCCGGCTCCACC
>JANPMV010000036.1:0-135945 GCA_031427135.1 Cyanobacteria bacterium VAR_87_metabat_62
TCAAAATTGTCCGCCGTCAACAACAGCAAGGAAGTGTGGAATCATGCCAAAAGTTTTAGTAGTGGACGATGTTCCCAGCGAACTAGAAATCATCTGCCGCATTCTCCAAGATGCCGGAATTGACGTGATCCGGGCTGGCGATTTCCCATAAATTTATCACCCGGTTGCTAAACGGCCCGCCCGTCTCCTCTATATCATTCCGGCGCAGCCGGAATTGATATAAGAACGAATCAGGCAAAAAAACAGCTACATCTGTTTTCAACCGTTTTGAGGTACGCACGATCGCCATTGGCAATTCCCTTCTATGAAAAAGTATCACCAATTAGCCAAATTCAAGCTTCGATAATTACTCGCAAATTACCGCGCTTTTTAATAACCCGACAAGCAGTTGATGAACCAGAAAGCTCGAATTCCAAATCAAGCAAAGTTGAGCCTATCCTTAAGTTGTTTAGCGACAGTTTTTTAATCGATTCTGGCAATGCCGGATCGATGATTCGGAGTTGGTTTTCGGGGGCGTCGGGAACTAAATTTAACATCATTTGCAAGAGTTGAAAAATACTGCCGGTTGCCCAAGCTTGGGGCGAGCAAGCTACAGGATACTGCACGGGGCGATCGCTGTCGCTGTTGCGCTCGTAGCCGCAGAAAAGTTCGGGGGGACGCTCGTAGGGTTGCAGCAATGTCATGTCAAATAAGCCTTGAGCCACTTCTAAAGCTTGTTCGACACGGCCGAGCGATCGCAATCCCAAAGCTGTCAAAGCGTTGTCGTGCGGCCAGACTGAGCTGTGTGGTAGCCGATGGGATTGTAGGCGGGAGATTTTGAGGATAGAGTGCGAATTCCCCAACCGGTGAACATATCTGGGGCTTGCAATCTTTCTGCTACGCTGCGAGCATTTTCTCGCGACAAAATGCCGAGGTGCAAACAGTGTCCGGGATTTGATGAAATGCTGTCTGAGGGTTTGCCTTCGCCGTCTAATGCTAGGGCGCAATAACCTAAATCTTCGATCCAAAAATCGCGGTTGAATCGAGTTTTTATGTCTTTTGCTTCTTCTTCCCAGCGATCAACTAAATCGATACGTTTCTTGATGCGGGCAATCTCTGTCAGCCGGACTTTGGCAGCGTAAACATAGGCTTGGACTTCGCAAAGGGCGATCGCTCCTTCTGCCATTACGCCGTCGCGGTTGACGATGCAATCTCCTGAGTCTTTCCAGCCTTGATTTGCTAAGCCGCGCTTGGATTTTTTGTAGTAGCTGAGGTAGCCTGTTTCGGCACATTTGCGATCGATCCATTCCATCGCGGCTAAGGCATTCGGCCACAAACGATCTAGAGTTTGGCTGTCGTAAGTCCAGGCGTAATATTCCGCATAAAGCATCAACCACAGTGGCGTTGCATCGACTGTTCCGTAATAGGGAGTGTGGGGGATTTCGTTACAGCGAGCCATTTCTCCCATGCGAATTTCATGCAGTATTTTGCCCGGTTCTTCGTCGCGCCAATCGTCCTCGGTTTTGCCTTGATAGTGAGCTAAAGTTGTCAAGGTTTCTCTGGCTAAAGTTGGATCGAGAATTAAGATTTGAGCAGCGGCAATGATGGAGTCGCGCCCGAATAATGTTGAGAACCGGGGAACTCCGGCTGAAATTGCTTTGCCTTTGCCAAAGGTTTGCCGCAGGGAATAAATGTCTTGTTCGGCGCGTTTGAGGAGTCGATTAAAGGTGTTTTTGTCTGACTTAATTCTGGTAATTTCGCTCAGCCATTCTCGCTCTTCTAAAAGTTCCGCTGCTTTGGCTTGAACTAGGTTTGCGGGAGTGGTAACTTGGGAGATCGATTTGCCGTCGATCAGCATTTTGAGCCGATATCCCAATTTGATTGTTTCGTGGGATTGTAGGGAGATGCGCCAGACTGCTGTATTCCCCTGAAACACTGATGGTGGCTGGTTGTAAAACTCGATCCGAGATTCCATTACTAAGCCGTCTAAACCTTGGTAGGCAAGGGTTAAATCTTCTTGAATCTGGCAGGCAGGATATGGGGCGATCGGGTTTTTTGCTGCTTCTTGAATTGCCGCATTTGGGTTTTCTACTGCCAGATTTTCACCGTCGAAGAAGCCGTTAGCAGGGGCAGGAAGGGCTTCTTTGTCTGCAATGAAGCCGGGGGACGATTCATCGGTTTTTTTTGGCATCAGGTGCAGGAGTTTCCCGCGTTTGGAGCGGCCGTAACCCCGGACTTCAAATAAGTCTAAGAAATCTGAGTTGAAGCTGAGACTTATTTCAAAGCTAACTGGTTTTGTGGTGAAGTTGGTGATTTCTATTTCTTCAAACAAACCGCCGTTGAGCACCATTTCTCGCTTGATGCCTATGGTTTCGGCCCGGATGCGATCGTCAATGCGGGGGTTGGAGCACAAAACTGTTTGCAGGTAGCCTTTTTCGGCGTTGCTGCTGAGCAAAATTGGCGATCGACCTTCGATTTGCAGTTCTAGACGGCTGAGAAAGCGCGTGTCGTGGCAAAACAACCCGAGGCTGGACACGCTGTCCTCTTCTAAGCACCCTGAAATGTTGCCGAGAGTGTCGGTAATCAGGAATAAATCGTCGTCTTTGAGAGTGAGTGTTGGTTGAGGTCGATCGGCGATCGAGCAAGGCCACTCGGTTACAGGATATTCCGCAGCAGCTACAAAGATTTTTCCTTCTAGTTCAACAGTATCGGGCATTGTTACTAAAAGTGGTTTCCCATCTTTCAAAAGTTTAATGGTCTTGATTTTTTGAGTCTTGACTTTCTGGCATTAAATTTTGAGGCGAAGCACCTTGATGTAATGTTTCAGTATTCCTATATTACCATTTTTTTAGCCTACTGCCAACTCGTAGTTATGTCGATGAAATAAACTTAACTTTTCTTAAAATAGGAAACACAAGTGATATCAATTTTGGCTGCATCGAAATTATAGCAAATTCGGAGACGGCAGTGCCGTGTCCCTACAATAGATCGCGTGGGATTGATATTCTTCCTTCTGCCATCCCACAGTTAAAACGATCGTACCCCTCACAAAGAAACAGGGCATTTCCGTAAAAAACTCGTTAATTGAGTGTTGTACGTAAATTTTAGATTTGTCAACCAACCGTGCGTTTAATTTGTGTCATCGCGCAGCTATCTACTGTGGAGTTCTAATTCGGTGAAATGATGCCCATGACCATTTTGAGAAAAGCGCTCTTTTAAAATTTGTCGGTAAACTGCTTCAGATCCATCAACCATTGTTTGAACGCTGAAGCGATCGACCGCGTGTTGTCGGCAAGCGCTGCACTCGAGCTTCCGGGCCGGCTCGATGGCGGCGATACATTCTGCTACACTTTCGCACAGAAAACCCGTTTTCTCGTGAACAATTACTTCGGAAGTCGAGCCTAATTTCATGGCAATTATGGGCGTTCCCGTTACCATAGACTCAATCATCACCAAGCCAAAAGGTTCGCGCCAAGTAATCGGAAATAATGTCGCTACTGCACCGCCCATCAGCACACTTTTTTGAGCGTGGTTAGCTTCGCCTAAGTATTCTATTTCTACACCGTCGATGTGCGGCTTGATTTCTTGCTCGAAATATTCGCGATCGACAGTATCTACTTTTCCTGCCATTTTTAAATGCCAGCCGGAACCCTTGGCAATTTCTATTGCTAAATGCGCCCCTTTTTCGGGTGAAATTCGACCGAGAAAAGCTAAATAAGGAGGATTGTCCGGCTGCGGGTGAAATTCGTAGGTTGCTGGAGCGATGCCATTATAAACTGTGGCGACGCAGTTGAGATTTAGTCTATCTTCTCGCTGAGAGTTGGAAATACTCACATAAGGTTGAGTGCGGGCGAAGCCAAACATCTTCTCGTTGTCGGGGTAAAAATGCCGTGGAGGGTGTGAATTGTGGGCGTTTTCACTAAGCGCGAGTAAGGCAAAGCCGCGCAGCCAATGTGGGAGTTAATGATGTCAAATTATCAGGCTTTTTCATAGACTTTGCTTAGTTGCAGCAACTCGTAAATTCCGTATTCTTTAACGGTGGAATCGAGACGCAAAGCTCGGGGGTGAACTGATTCTAAAGTAGCAGAAGTAATTGAATCGCCGGAGGCAAATAAGGTAACATCATGTCCCCTTCTCACTAATTCGTTGGTTAAAAGGCTGACAACCAGTTCAATTCCTCCATAAGCTGGGGGTGGAACTCGCTCGGCTAGGGGGGCAATTTGGGCAATTTTCATCACAAACCTTCTAGTTTTATCTATTATTGTAAAAATCGACACGCGAGAGAGGGTAGTTGCGGTAGGTAGTGTTGGCAACTTTTCTTAACTTGTGAGTTGTTGTCGCGGACCACCAAATTTAATAACACTTTACAAATTTAGTCTATGCTACCAGAGAGGGAGATTGTCATGTAACGCGAGTGTATTTTTTACCTTCGCTTTTGAGTTGACAGGGCTCAGATCGCCCACGGACAAGCTGAATTGACTTCGGCCGAAAGAGAGAATCACACGCAATCGATCGATGTTTTTCGATCGCACTTTCGCTTAATATCGAAAATTGTGTAAAATACTACAGTAACAGGACTTACGCGCGGGCGATGGAATCAACCGGGTTTTTCAATTCAGGGCGATCGCGCTCCACGAGAGATTTTTGTAAAAAAAAATCGGTTGATGCGTCTAGGACTAATAGAGTAAATTAATCTATGGCATACAGTGACTTCACAACCCTAGCTAAAGTTAGAGAATCCTTTAATTTAACAGTAGAAGAACCCTTAAACCTGTTTGCAGATATCCCAGAGGTACTGCCAAGTTCCTATTTGCAAACAACCTTAAATGAAAATGTTTCCTTAGCCACTGCAATTAACACCGAAAAGGCTCGCGCCGAATTAATTATCGCTCCCATTTTATTAGAAGTTAGGCGAAAATTTAATTTTCAAGTAGGTTTTTTCTCCGGCTCCGAATTCAATGTTGATGTAGCAGTCGGTTTAAACGGGTATTGCGATTATATTCTCACTGCCTCGAAAGATTCCTATGAAATTCGCGCTCCCGTCATTACTTTAACAGAGGCTAAAAACGAAAGTATTAAATCTGGCTTAGGTCAGTGCATTGCGGAAATGGTGGCGGCTCAATTATTTAATCAGCGCAACGGAGAGCAAATTGAAAGTATCTATGGTGCTGTTACTACTGGTACTGATTGGAAATTTCTCCAGTTGATAGACAGCACGATATCGATCGATAAGCGAGATTATTTTATTAATGAGGTGAGTCAAATTTTAGGGATTTTAACAATGCCATTTAAAAAAATTTATTCTCTGTAATTTATAATTTGGGGGCAACTTCAATTGACCGCACGGCGGTGCAATTTTCCCCGGTAGAGGAGTGTTGGGTTCGCCCAAATTGGGTAAATCGGGCGATCGGCATCCTTGAGTTCGATCGTGAGCCCCAGCCGAAAAGACTGCTGCAAGATGCAGTCAAATTCAGCGGTGAGAGAGATAGTGCGATCGGCTATAATCAAAAGTTAGAAAAAAAGAACACCGAGAACACGAAAATATGGTTGCCATCCAGAGAAATCTCAACATTGCCGCCCTAGAAGCAGAATACAGTCAAAAAACACCGCGAGATATTATCAAATTTGCCCTAGACAATTTTGACAATATCTCAATTTCTTTCAGCGGTGCTGAAGATGTAGTTCTGATCGATATGGCCTCAAAAATTACCAAAGACTTCCGCGTTTTCACCCTAGACACGGGGCGATTGCATTCAGAAACATATCAGTTTTTGGAGCAAGTCAGAGAACATTACGGCATTAAATTAGAAGTAATGTTTCCAGATGCAGCAGAAGTACAAGCCCTAGTAGATGAAAAGGGATTGTTTAGTTTTTATCAAGACGGTCACAAAGAATGCTGCGGCGTGCGAAAAGTCAAGCCGCTGCGCCGCAAACTGAATACTCTCGATGCCTGGATTACTGGTCAGCGCAAAGACCAAAGTCCCAGTACCCGCAACCATATTCCGGTGATTGAAGTTGACAGTGCATTCTCAACTCCCGATCGTGAATTAATTAAATTCAACCCTTTAGCCAACTTGTCTTCGGCAGAGGTTTGGGAATATATTCGCGGTTTAGATGTGCCTTACAACAAGTTACACGAACGCGGTTTTGTCAGCATTGGTTGCGAACCTTGTACGCGACCAGTATTACCTAACCAACACGAACGCGAAGGTCGTTGGTGGTGGGAAGAATCGACATTGAAAGAGTGCGGTTTGCACGCTGGTAACGCACAGAAACAGTAAATGAATTAGTCGTATGGTACGCAACGCGCACCTTGCGGTGATTAAATTTATAAGCTGTTCTGCATTTAGATTTAATTTGGGGGCGGGCTCGCGTGCCCAACCCCTACTCCCCACAATAGTTTCAAAAAACAGCCGAGAATCAATGAAGAATTCGCAATTAAAAGAAATAAAAATTAAGATAAGCTGGCAACCGAACTTTGATAGGATGATCAACATTCAGAAAAGTTTTTAAGCCAGGTACTTATGCTCGCCTCAACTAGCGAATTGCTGAACACGGCCCGGAGAAACGCTTATGCGATCGGCGCTTTTAACGTGTACAATCTCGAAGGAGTAAAAGCCGTCATCGATGCCGCCGAAGCGCTGCAAAGTCCTGCGATGCTGCAACTTCACCCCAGCGCCCTCAAATATGGAAAATCGCCTTTAGTCGCGCTTTGCATGGAAGCGGCGCGCAAATCTTTAGTGCCGATCGCAGTACACTTAGATCACAGCACCTCAGAAAAAGACATTGACCTCGCCCTAGCCGCCGGCATCAAATCAATTATGGCAGACGGTTCTCCTTTGTCCTACGAACAAAATTTAATATTTACTCGCGAAATGACTGAATTATCGCACGCTAACGGTGCGGTAGTTGAAGCAGAAATCGGTAGAATTAGCGGTACGGAAGATGGTTTGACAATCGAAGAAAAAGCTGCAAAAATGACCGATCCAGTGGAAGCAGTAGAGTTTATTAAAGAAACTAAGGTTGATTTTTTGGCGGTAACAATTGGCAACGTTCACGGCAAATATTTCAGCGAACCAAAGCTCGATTTCCCGCGTTTGGCAAAAATCAGGGCTTCAGTTTCGGTGCCGTTAGTGCTGCACGGTGCTAGCGGTTTGCCGGAATCAATGATTAATCAATCTATTAAATTAGGTGTATCTAAATTTAATGTGAATACGGAAGTGCGCGATGCTTATATGGAGGTGTTAAAAACTAGCAGTTCTTTGTCAGACCCGGATTTGTTGGAAGTTATGGAAAAGGCGATCGATGCTATGCGATCGGTGATTTCTGGCAAACTGCAACTTTTCGGTTCTGCGGGTAAAGCTTATTTGCATCAATCTCCCTATGCGGATGAATTGACTGCAAATAGTGTCAGCAATAAACAAGAAAACCGGGCGGTTGAAACCGCTGCTAGACAAACAAAAGCTGCCTCCGCAGGTTGAAGACGTGTTGGGTTAAACTTACGTTATCTTCTTCAGTCCACGGAGGTGGACTTTGTTTGTGTAGACGCGGTTTCAACCGCCGTCTTTTCTTTGTTTATATAGACGTGGTTTCAACCGCCGTTTTTCTAACCATTTAAAAATCGATCGGGATCGATGCCAGATTCCCGCAGCCGCCGAATTAAAGACTGCAATTGAGCTTCCGCTGACTCGGCCCGCTGCCGTTGCTGTTCCGCTTCAGTCAGAATCCAATTGCCATCAACATCATACCAGCGCAACCACAGTCGATCGATTCCCTGAAACTCCCCTTCCCACAAACCCAAGCCCAAACTTAAGTCAGCAATCCACACCCGCGAGTCGGACAATTCTAATTCTTGATAGTGTCCGGCCTTCAATTCAAACACTCGCAACCTGTTAGTATAGCGACTGAAAACGGCATAAACAGGAACCCGCAAAATTTGCTCGTAAACCTCCCATTTTCTCGGCGGTTTCTGATTCGTTTCGGTCTCCCAAACTTGCCCGTTACCCACAGCGTTCGGCTGATTTGGCAACTTTTCCTCATCAGTATTTTCGCCTAAATCTTCTTTTTCCGTTCCCGGCGAAAGCAGTTCTACAATTACAAAAGGATTCACGCCTTCCTGCCAAGTAACGTAACTCATCCGCAGTTCCGATCGATCGTAAAGTCGGGGAACTCCCACAACTCCAAACCAATCCGGCCGCTTGTGCCACAGAGTGTGAGACACGTCATAATAAAGGTTCATGTCGGTGCCGCTAAATATCTCAGAAGCCGGATAATTCCGAGGGCGAAATGTGAGGCTCAACAACTGCGGCTGCAAATCGTGAAATTCGTCAGGCAAACCAGGTTCCTCCGGGTCTTCGCTAGGTAAATCGTACATTGTCGGCAGTGTTTCTCTGGGCGATCGCGGCGGATCGCTTTGCGGCACAGGATATTTAAAAGGCAACATATAATATTGATAAATGACTGCATTTATGCTAACATCAGTTTAATACTTGCAGGACGAGCGCCAACACCCTGTCCAACTTTTCTCTCAAGCTTTTCTTCCTCTATTATGTGAAGTTAATCTAAAATCTAAAATTGACTGACTCGAACTTCTGCACTATGATCGACATTCCTCAACTGATTGCTAAAGAACTTTCCATCAATCTTTCCCAAGTCAATAATGCTCTGGAACTTTTCGCTGAGGGAGCAACTATTCCGTTTATTGCCCGCTACCGCAAAGAACGCACGGATTTGCTGAATGAAATTCAGTTGCGGGATATCTCCGATCGCTTCACCTATTTGACGGAAATTGAAGACCGCAAAAAGTCGATTTTAGAGACGATTAGCTCTCAGGGAAAACTCACTGAAGAACTGCAAGCTAAAATTGAATCTTGTTTGCAAAAGAATGAACTAGAAGACCTTTATCTGCCTTACAAACCGAGGCGCCGGACGCGGGCGACAATTGCGAGAGAGAAAGGTCTGGAAGGGCTGGCAGAATTTATTAAGTCTCTGAATGTGCCGACAGCTAAACCAGCCGATATTGAAGCGGAAGCAGCTCAATATGTTTCGGAAGAAAAGGGCGTTAAAACAGCAGAAGAAGCTCTCAAAGGTGCTGGGGATATTTTGGCGGAAGCGGTTTCGGAAAAAGCGGAATTGCGCGCTTATTTGCGAGAGTTTTTGATGAAAACTGGTGTTTTTGTCTCGAAAATTAAAGATGATTTCCCGGAAGGAAGCACTAAATTTGAAATGTACCGCAATTACCAAGTTGCAGCGAGAAATGTTCAGTCGCACAATATGTTAGCGCTGTTTCGCGGGGAAACGGAAGGGGTTTTAGATTTGGAACTGGCTTTTGATGAATCGGCGGTGATGGCTTATTTGGACGATCGCGAAATTAGAACTAGGATACCTGAAGTTAAAGAGTTTTATCGATCGACCTTGAAAGATGCCTTCAACCGACTGATGAAGACTTCGTTAATTACGGAAGTGCGATCGCACAACAAAGCCACCGCCGATATCGACTCCATCGCCACTTTTGAAACCAACCTCCGCGAGTTGCTGCTGTCTGCGCCGGCGGGAATGAAACCCACATTGGCGATCGATCCGGGATTTCGCACGGGTTGCAAAGTTTCCGCCCTCGATGAAACTGGGCAGTTTTTGGAATATCAAGCAATTTTCCCCCACCAAGCCGCAGGCCAGAGACAACAAGCTGGTAAAATTGTCAAGCATTTGATTGAAAAATATAAAATTGAATTAATTGCGATCGGCAACGGTACAGCTTCTCGCGAAACAGACGAATTTGTGGCGGAAGTTTTGGCCGAAATGGACAGAAAACCGATTAAAGTCATGGTGAACGAATCCGGCGCATCGATTTATTCAGCGAGTGATGTGGCGATCGCCGAATTTCCCGACCTCGACATCACAATTCGCGGCGCAGTCAGCATCGGACGGCGCTTGCAAGACCCTTTAGCCGAACTTGTGAAAATTGACCCGAAATCGATCGGAGTCGGTCAATACCAGCATGACGTTGACCAAAAACTGCTCAAAAAGAAACTCGACGAAACAGTCGAAAGCTGCGTTAATTATGTCGGAGTTGACCTAAACACCGCCTCCAAAGAACTGCTGACATTTGTGTCAGGAATGACAGCAACAGTTGCCAAAAATATCGTCAATTACCGCAACGAAAACGGCGCGTTTAAAAATCGCCGCCAACTCCTGAAAGTTCCCAAACTCGGGCCAAAAGCTTTTGAACAAGCAGCCGGATTTCTCCGCATTCGCGGTGGCGAAAATCCCCTGGACAATACAGCAGTTCATCCCGAAAGTTATCCTGTCGTCCAGGCGATCGCCAAAGACTTAAGTTTGCCGCTGACTGGAATAACCGAAATATCGGAAAAAATCAAGACTGTAAATATCAATAAATATGTCACCGAGAAAGTCGGCGAACCCACACTCCGAGACATTATTTCCGAACTCGAAAAACCGGGAAGAGACCCGCGTGCCGAGTTTAAATATGCCACTTTCCAAGCCGGAATCAAGGAAATCTCCGATTTGCTAGTCGGGATGGAATTGGAAGGCATCATCACGAATGTAGCTAAGTTTGGAGCCTTTGTTGATGTGGGAGTGCACCAAGATGGTTTGGTTCATGTTTCTCAATTAGCCGATCGCTTCGTGGACGATCCTACACAGATTGTGAAAGTCGGACAAGTTGTGAAAGTGCGGGTTTTGGAGGTGAATGAGAAGCTAAAGCGGGTTAGTTTGACGATGAAGCTGCAAGAAAAACCGCAACCGCCAACTGGCAATCTTCGGCTTCCGACTCCGCGCCGCCGTTGAAATTTGGGCCCAAAAAGTGGGAAAAGGTCGATCGCGTCCCGCTTGCAGCCCGTGCTACGGCTATAATAGTGTAATCCTCATACCAATTTAATGTGAAGTTGCACATATCTCGATCCCCCTAAATCCCCCTTAAGAAGGGGGACTTTGAGAAGAATCTTGTCCCCCCTCCCACCAGGGGTGCCAGGGTGATCTGATTCTATGCAGCCTCATAAAAAATTGGTATCATCAACCTCAAAATTATATGGTTGCAAGTAAAAGCGACACCTACATCTCCCCCGAAGACTATTTAGCAGGCGAGAAAGTCAGTCCGATTAAACACGAGTACAGACAAGGTGAAATCTATGCAATGGCAGGGGCAAAAAAACCTCATGTCATCATTTCGGGAAATGCGTTTGCACTGTTGAGAAATCATGTTCGGGGAAGTGGCTGCATAACTTACATGGCAGACATAAAAGTTCGGATTGAGGCAGCAAATTGTTATTACTATCCCGATGTAGCGGTGAGTTGCGATGAACGAGACAAAAATGCTGATGAAGATTTTATTATCTACCCGCGCTTAATTGTCGAAGTTTTATCGCCGAGTACAGCGGCTTTTGACAGAGGCGAAAAGTTTGCCGATTACCGTACTTCTGAAAGTTTGCAAGAGTATGTGTTAATCAATCAAGAAAGAGTTAGTGTAGAGTGTTTTCGCCGGAATGTTGAGGGTTTGTGGGTGCTTTATCCTTACGTTCAAGGGCAAGAGGTTCAGTTTTCTAGCGTTAATTTTAGCTGTGCGATCGAGGATTTGTATGAAGATGCGATCGAGATTAGTTGATTTTAATTACTCCTGAACCACTGGCATGATTTATAATTATATCTTGATCTGATTTAACCGCGAAGACGCGAAGAACACGAAGGAAGAGAAAAGAAGAAGAAGAAGCTCATTTTTAATGCGATTCTGGGGTAATTTCTATTTTTTCTTGCTAGCTTTCCAAGTACCGCCGTAGAAGTAAAAAGGATTATTTTTACTTACCGATTCCCAACATTTAAGACATAAAAAAAACCAAAGCCCCGACTCTTCATACCGGGCGCGGTAGAGAGTCGGGGCAGATTGGGAACAGCGATCGCAACATTTGATTCGGATTGCTCTGGCCATTGTGATTCAGTTTCAAGCAATTACGGATTCTTGAGGGCGGGCAAAAATCATTCTGCCGGCGCTGGTTTGCAGGGCGCTGGTGACTACGACTCGGGCTTCGGCGCCGACGTAGCTGCTACCTGCTTCTACTACTACCATTGTGCCGTCATCCAAGTAACCGATTCCTTGGGAGGGTTCTTTGCCTTCTTTGCGGATCTTTAGTTCGATCGTATCTCCGGGTAAATAAGTCGGGCGCACTGCATGAGTCAAATCGTTGATATTTAAAACTTGCAGTTTTTGGACGGTGGCTACTTTCGATAAGTTGTAATCGTTGGTGAGCAAAATGCCGTCGATATCCAAGGCGAAGCGGACTAATTTTGCATCGACTGTGGCAATATCTTCGTAGTCAGCCGAGTGAATTTGAATCCGTTCTGGATATGTTTCTTTGATGCGGTTGAGTACATCTAAGCCGCGGCGCCCGCGCACTCGCTTTTGATCGTTGGCGGAGTCAGCTACCAGTTGCAGTTCTTGCAGCACGAATTGCGGGATGATAATTTGACCTTCGAGGAAACCTGTTTCTAGCAGGTTTTCAATCCGGCCGTCTATTATACAGCTTGTATCGACAACTTTGGCAGAAGCTGGTTTGAAAGTACCTTCGGCTACCAACACTGTGTCTAAGCTTTTGGGGTTGATCAGCCGCAAGAAAGCGCGGCCGTGAGTGTCTGTCAAGCTGACACCTGTGAAGCCAAACATGACGCTTCCTAAAACTGCGACTAGAGGTTTGATGAAGCCGAACTCTTGGGGAATTGGTAGCAGGAACAGCGGGGCCAGCATTAAGTTCGCTACTAGCAGTCCGATGATTAAGCCGATCGCCCGTGTCAGCAGCATCTCTACTGGCATATCGCCGACTTGCTTTTCTACCCGCCTATAGGTTGTTTGAGCCACTAATCCCAACACGAAACCGATTAATGCTCCAAACGAGCCTAGTACGGAGCTTAAACCTTGTATATTTGTAACTTGCTCCAGCAGGTTGCTCGGCAGGAGTTCGACTCCGTAATAACCGATGCCTCCGCCTGCGATGATGAATGAGATAATTATGATTGCGTCTAGCATTTTTCTAGGTTAATGAATTTGTTCACATTATATCTTTCCCGTGCTGATACTTGTGTTCATCTTTTGGTCGGATATCGCTATATTTACTGAGGGATTTTCATGAACTTATATTTCGCGGTTGTACCCTTTGGGGGATGTGCGATCGAGTATTGCTAGCATTTCGCGCTGCACCGATGGTCTCTAGGATCTGCCAATAGATTGCCCTGTGGGCTGTTCGGGAATTATTGCAGCTCCAAACTTTGTTGAGATTAAACTAAAATAGCCGTAGCTTGCGGGGCGGGACGCCATCGTTCGTAGTACATTTTTACTCAAAAAATGTCATAATATACATAATTATTTATGATAGTTTAATGAAAACTTTAGATTTGAACTTGCACTTTTGGCTAAAGATGTGATGAGCCCTACCACAGATTATTTAACATTTGAATTTAAAACAAGTGCACAAGTGGCAGAAAATTCTGGCATTCCTAGTTCGGCTTACTTGCACATACCTTTTTGTCGTCGTCGCTGTTACTATTGCGATTTTCCGGTTTTCGTCGTGGGCGATCGCAAAAATGGCGAGAATTCCGGCACAATTGTGCAATACGTTGCTGTACTGTGTCAAGAAATTCAAGAAACTCCAAATTTAGGCGCATCTCTGAAGACAGTTTTTTTTGGTGGCGGTACGCCTTCGCTGCTTTCTGTTAGTCAGTTAAGCCAGATTTTAGAGACGATAGATCGTAAATTTGGGATTGCTGCTGGGGCGGAAATTTCTATAGAAATAGACCCGGGGACGTTTACTTTAGAACAGTTGCGGGGATATGCAGCGGCGGGAGTTAATCGAGTTAGTTTGGGAGTGCAAGCTTTTCAGGATCAATTGCTGCAAGCTTGCGGGCGATCGCACTCTGTCGCCGAAATTTTTGAAGCAGTAGAAATAGTGCGATCGGCTGGGATTGTCAATTTCAGTTTAGACCTAATTTCGGGACTGCCGCACCAAACTTTAGAACAGTGGGAATTTTCCTTAAAGTCGGCGGTGGAAATTGCGCCGGCTCACCTGTCTATTTACGACTTAATTGTCGAACAGGGAACTGCTTTCGGGCGCTACTTTGAAGCAGGCGCGCAGCCGCTACCAGCAGATGAAACGGCTGCTCAAATGTACCGTTTAGCGCGGGAAATTCTCACCGCCGAAGGCTACGAACATTACGAAATTTCTAATTACGCTCGATCTGGTTATCAGTGTCGCCACAATCGCGTTTATTGGGAAAATCGTCCTTATTACGGCTTCGGAATGGGGGCGGCGAGTTACGTGGAAGGTCGGAGGTTGACAAGGCCTCGCAAAACTCAAGAATATTATCAGTGGGTGCGATCGATCTCTGCTGTCACTTCTGAAGCTAATTCAAAACTTGCGGGGGAAACTCAGCCAGATATTCAACCAGTAATCGAGCCAAGTTTTCAAGTCTCAGAAAATGACGTTTTGTTAGAAACGCTGATGCTAGGTTTGCGTTTAGCAGAAGGAGTTAGCCTGTCGGCGCTGACTGCAAAGTTTAGTCAGCAAACGGTTGATAAAATTTGGCACTGTTTGCAGCCCTACTGGCGGCTTCGATGGGTGGAAATTATGGCGGAGGATGGGGCGATCCTCTTCGAGGGCTTCGCTAACGCAACTTTAGGCGAGGGCGCGAAACTGCCGCTTTCGGGAAATTTGCGGTTGAGCGATCCTGAAGGTTTTTTATTTTCTAATACGATTTTAGCCGATTTGTTCAGCAAGTTAGGGGAGGATAATTAGCTCTGTATAAGGAAGTACACCGCCAAGCAAGCCGATCGGCAGTAAAGCCCAGCCCGCCAATTCGACTGGAAGCAAATTAAATCGCTCCCTAGCCTTATACTGTCAAAAACGATATGCTTTGTAGCGATCCCTCAACAAAACTTAAAGACGAACTAAGCCTTGAGATAGACGCGCCGACTGAAATCTGGCTGTCATACTTGAGAGTGAAGATTTAAAAAATAGCTTAATGGAAACTCTGACTCTCGAACGCAAAAACATCGACAGGAATCCGACTCTAGTAATTAGCGATCGCGCCAGCAATTCTACTTCTAAGTGTAATTTTTGCGGTCACTACAAACTGCAAAGAGGTTCAGTGGGTCACTGTCAATTGTTGAGCGCACCTGTGCGGGGAGGATGGAAATCTTGCGCTTTAGCAATGCCGCCTTTTGCACCTTCTTGGGAACACGCCGAAGGCGCAAAGGTTTCGGCGGGCGCATTTGTTAATTAACCCAAAAAAATGTAGAAAAAATTTGTCTTAACTGGTAATATGCTATCTTAAGTTTAGACCACTCATCGATGGCTTGCACAATTTCACAAACAAGTTAAAAAAATGAATTTGACACTGAATGAGGTAATTGCTGAACGTGATACGCGGATTTTGTGTTGGTATCTCAATACTACCAACAAAATGCAAATTGCTCGGATTACAAACATTCCTAACTGGTATTTTGAACGGACGGTGTTTCCGGGAGAACGTTTGTTGTTTGAAGCAGTACCCTCGGCTCAATTGGAAGTTTGCAGGTGCGCGGAGACAGGTACTATTGTGTGCGAGCGAATTTTGTGCGATCGGCTGCGAGTTGAAGAGTTAAGCACGGCTGATTGAAAATAACTCCCCAGATTTACCCACGGGGGATAAAAACCCGGTTTGTGAAAAACCGGGTTTCTCTGTTTGATTGTAAAAACTCTAATACTAAAACCCGATGTCCCTCACCGAACAAATCCTCTCCCAATTACCGGGAGACGCACTCACAGGCTTGCGAAAGGTCGATCGACTCTGGGAAAACCTCAAACAAAACACCGCACCAGCACCCCAAGCAGTCAAACACAGCCAACAACCCCTCGAAACCCTCGACTTCGACATAGTTATCGGCGGCGGAACCCTAGGAATATTAATCGGTACAGCCTTAGCCGTGCGCGGTTGGCGAGTAGCCTTGCTAGAACGCGGTATCCTGCGCGGGCGCGAGCAAGAATGGAACATTTCCCGCAAAGAATTAGACGCATTTGTAGAACTAAATTTGCTGTCGGTTGCAGAACTCGAAAAGGCGATCGCCACCGAATACAACCCAGCCCGCATCAGCTTTTCCAACACCCCCGACATTTGGGTGCGCGGCGTACTCAACATCGGAATCGACCCAGTTTACCTCCTCGAAACCCTCAAACAGCGATTCCTTCAAGCGGGAGGAAAACTATTTGAAAATACACCATTTAACACAGCAACAATTCACCCCAACGGAGTCGCCGTAGAATCTGCAACTACCGACGCACAAACTGCGGCAAATTTATTTAAAACCCGATTATTCTTAGATGCAATGGGACATTTTTCGCCCATTGTCCGCCAAGCCAGACAAGGCAAAAAACCCGACGCCGTATGCTTAGTAGTCGGTAGTTGCGCCCAAGGATTCCCCCAAAATGAAACCGGGGATATATTTGCATCCTTCACCCCAATGCAAAATCAATGCCAATACTTTTGGGAAGCATTTCCAGCTAGAGACGGCCGCACCACTTACCTGTTTACCTACATAGACGCCGACACAGAAAGATTCAGTTTAGAAACATTATTTGACGACTATTTGCGCTTGCTTCCCCAATATCAAAACGTCGAACTCGAACAGTTAAAATTCCAAAGAGCACTCTACGGATTCTTTCCCTGCTATCGCCAAAGCCCTCTAAAAACGCCTTGGAATCGCATACTTCCAGTCGGAGACAGCAGCGGTAGCCAATCACCCCTCAGCTTCGGCGGTTTCGGCGCAATGGTACGCCACCTCAAACGATTGACTCTCGGAATTGACGAAGCTTTGACAAGCGACTGTCTCGACAAAAATTCCCTCGCACTTTTGCAACCGTACCAGCCGAATCTATCTGTCACCTGGTTGTTTCAGCGTTCGATGAGTGCTGCGATAAATCAGAAAATAGACCCCAATCAAATCAATCAACTTTTGGCTGCTGTCTTTCAGGTAATGGAAGAGTTGGGAGAACCGGTGCTTAAGCCGTTTCTTCAAGATATCGTGCTGTTTCCGGCTTTGTCAAAAACTCTGTTTAAAACAGCAATTAGCCATCCCGGATTAGTGATAAAAATTATTCCGCAGGTAGGAATAGCTAATCTGCTGGATTGGATGATTCATTATGTAAATTTAGGAATTTATACGGGATTGCAGCCTTTGGGGAAAGCGGTAGAACCGCAGGTAAAAAATTTAGCACCGGAACAGCAATACTATTTTCACCGATTGGTTGAAGCGTGGCAATACGGCGCTGGAGGCGATTATTAATTAGGTCGGTAGTTGGGTTTGTAGTGCGTAGGTTACTCGTTACCAGGCTCCAGCCTGGTAACGCAGCTCCCGAGGCTCTGCCTCCATTTTAGGCATCGAGGCAGAGCCTCTAGATATGGGTTCCCAGGCTCCAGCCTGGGAACCAGTTAACTGATATATTAGTTGTGAGTTATAACGGAGCCATCACTGCTAAAGCTTGGGGAATTACTCGGAATTTAGCAGGCGTGTGAGTTGTGATTTCACCGTCGGTATTAATCGAACGGCGTTTGCTAGTATTAACCTCAAATTCTTGACCGTGCAAGGCGCGAACGTTAGGCCAATCGGTATGATTTCCTTGCCTCATAGCTGGAAGCAAAGCAATGATTTCCCACCAGTTGTTGGTTTCCAAACTGTACAAATCCAGTCGTTTGTCGTCGATGGTGGCATCCTCGGCAACTGTCATGCCGCCGCCGTAATAGCGGCCGTTTCCAATGGCAATTTGAAGAGTTTTAACATAAAAAGATTGGTTGTTTACTCTAATTTCTGCTCGGAACGGTCGCGCTGACAAAAGTGTCTGCAAAGCAGTAAAAGCATAAGCAAAAATTCCCCAGCGCTGCTTTATGTCTTTAGTCAGCCGCTTGGTAATTTGCACGCTCAATCCCAAACTCGCTACATTAAAAAAATGCTGCCCGTTTACCCAACCCAAGTCTATGAGCCGAACTTTACCGCTGGCAATTACTTGACAAGCTGCGGATAAATCTGTAGGAATTCCGAGAGTGCGCGCTAGGTCGTTAGCTGTTCCCATCGGCAAAATACCCAATGGCAATTTAGTATCTATTAAACCTTCTATGGCGCTGTTGAGAGTGCCGTCGCCGCCGCCGATTATGACTAATTCGACTCCATTTTGGTAGCGCCGAATTGTGTCGGAAAGTTCGCGGGCATGATTTGTAGATTCTACAATTAATTCAAAATCCAGTGCTTGCAATTCTACAGTGGCTTGAGATAATAGCTTTTTCCCTTTTCGGGAATGCTGGTTGACTAAAAGTAGAGCTTTCTTCATTTGTTAATTTTTAATTGGGAATATTGAGCTTGTTTAATTACCAAAAGTATAGCTTGATGGCTTAACTGGATGAAATTAATGCTTTATTTCCATTTTACTGCTGATGATGGATTGACAAAAATGTCAAAAAATGGATAATTGTAGCAAAAGATTGCTAAAAAATACGTCCGGCTCTGGGGTAGTAGCAAACAATCTCGCCGATCGACAAAAGCTAAATTAAAATTATGTCTAATATTTTAGAACAAGCGCAAGTCGCTGCCGATCGCCAAAACTGGCCTCTTTTAGTCGAATGCTTGCAGCAAGTGACTGCAAACGGCAGCCAGCCGCAGGAACAGCACATTTTAGAGCAAGCTGTCAGTTTAGCAATACAAGCCTTAGAATGGGGCGATTTTCAAGACCGCTGGGAAATTGCTAAAGTATTTCCCAATCTGGGAAATGGCGCGATCGCACCTTTAATTGCCGTGCTCGAAGACGAAGACGCAGACACCGAACCCAGGTGGTTCGCCGCCCGCATCCTCGGAAAGTTCGTGAAGCATAGCTATCCCGAAGGGAATCGCCCGGAAGTGATGCAAGCTTTAGTCAAATTAGTCAAAAATTCCGATGAAGAATTGAGCCAAATCGCGGCAGAAACCCTAGGAAATTTCGGCCCCACAGCCATAGAATCCCTAGCAACTCTCCTACTCCAAGAAGAGTCGCGACAGTTTGCGACAGCAGCACTCGCCCAAATTCGGCGCACCGAAACCATCCCACCGCTGTTGAGCGTAGTCGGAGACACTAAAGTTGGGGTGCGGGTGGCTGCGATCGAAGCTTTGAGCAGTTTTCACGACTCCCGCATCCCGCCGGTACTGGTATCCGCGCTCAAAGATCCGGCGACAGCAGTCAGAAAAGAAGCGGTGCGAGCTCTCGGAGTGCGCCCTTATTTAGACGCAGAATTAGATTTAGTTAACTTGCTAAAACCTTTGCTTTCCGACATCCGTTTAGAAGTTTGTCAGTCTGCGGCGATCGCTCTTGGGCGACTGAAAACCGATGCTGCGGCGTACAGTTTATTTGAATTGCTGCGATCGCCCACAACTCCGGTTGAATTGCAAATCGAAACTGTGCGCGCCTTAAGCTGGAGCGAAACCGCAGTCGCTTTAGAGTATTTGCAGCAAACCTTAATTGCCGAAGTCAATAACACAAACTCTCTTGTTTGTCAAGAAATTGTCACTGTTTTAGGGAGAGTAGAAAAGCCGGAATTAAAAGCTTTAGCTGCTGAAATTCTGAGCGATTTGCTCGCAAGCAATCATCCCGCTGTGGAGTTTACAGGAATCAAACAATCTTTAGCTTTAGGGTTAGGAAAGTTAGGAGATATGAGAGCGCTAGATGTCCTAATTAAACTGTTAGCAGACCCAGACAACAGCGTCAGGCTACATAGTTTATCAGCCCTCAAACAGCTAGATGGTGGTGAGGCCAGACAGCAATTAGAAAGTTTAGTTAAGCAAGAAAATCTGGAACTGGGATTGAGAGATGGAATTGCGATCGCCCTGCAAGAATGGCAGGAAAATTAGTTTTGTTAACAGTTAACAGTCAACAGTTAACAGTTAACAGTCAACAGTTAACAGTTAACAGTTAACTGGCTAAATTGGCAACCGCACTCCAAAAGTCGAGCCTAGTCCTTCGCCGGGACTTTCGGCCCAGACATTGCCGCCGTGGAGTTCCACGAGATGGCGGACGATCGCCAATCCCAGTCCCAAGCCCCCGTAATTGCGCGTAGAAGTGCTGTCAGCTTGGCGGAAGCGATCGAACACAAACGGCAAAAACTCCTTGCTGATGCCAATTCCCGTATCGCTGATGGCGATCTTCACAGAGTGAACCGGAGACAACAGGGCGCTACCGGCTCCTCCCGGTTCCCCCTCCTCCGAGAGCCGGATTTCCACGCGACCTCCGGGCGGCGTAAACTTAATCGCATTCGAGAGCAAATTCCACAGCACCTGCTGCAAACGAGTAGCATCGCCCCTCACGGTGCTCACCCCTTCGCCGTAAAAAGTCGCCAATTCAATTCCCCGAGCTTCAGCATCAGGACTCAGCGCCTTCACGGCTGTTTCTACAATTCGCACCAAATCCACCGGACACAGCTTCAAACACACTTTGCCGCTCACAATCCGGGAAACGTCCAGCAAATCCTCAATCATCTGAGTCTGCAACCGCCCGTTTCGCTCGATCGTCTCCAAAGCCACAGCCGTTTTTTCGGCACTCAACTTGCGCTGGCGCAGTATCTGAGCCCAGCCCACAACCGCGTTGAGAGGCGTCCGCAACTCGTGAGAAAGCGTTGCCAAAAACTCGTCTTTAATTCGGTTGGCCTCCGCCGCTTCCCGGTAAAGTCGCGCATTGTCGATCGCCACCGCCGCATCCCGGGCCAAATCCTCCAGCAACACCAAATCGCCCTCGCCGCAGCGGCGGCCGGACTCCCCGCACAGCAGCGAAATCGCTCCCAGCGTCCGCCCGCGAGCGATCAGCGGCACGCAGATGGCCGACAGCGGGGTTTGGGAGCGCAGCACTTTCAGCAGTTCGCTGTCGGACACCACCGCCTCTATCGCCCAGTCGGGAATTTCTGGGTAAAGCTTCGACTCCCCAGTCCGCAGCACCTTTGCTACTCCGTGGCGTCCCTGGGGGTCTACCGGGAAGCGCCCGTCGATTTGCCACAGCAGAGCGACTTTGCTCGGATCGGAGTGAGCAACTGCGTGCAAGCGGATCGAGCCGTCCGGCTCCATTAAATGCACGCAGCACCAATCCCCCAGCCCCGGCACCGCTAAATCTGCCAAACCTTGCAGCGCCTCCTGGTAATCCAGGGAAGCCGACGACAGCAAAGCCAAAGCTCGCGCGCGGAAATCGGCTGTTTGGGCCGCTCGCTGGCGATCGTCAATATCCGTACAAGTCCCGAACCACTTGATGATTTTCCCCTCAGCATCCCGCACGGGCATTGCCCGACCCAAATGCCAGCGGTAAGCCCCGTCAGATGCCCGTTTAAAGCGGTATTCCACCTCATAAGTCCCCCCCGTCTCCACGGAGGTCTTCCAGCGTTCTAGGCAGTTTTCCACGTCATCTGGATGCAGAACTGGCTGCCACCCCCAGCCTTGAGTTTCCGCAAGCGTCAAGCCGGTATATTCAAACCAGCGCTGGTTGTAGTAGTCGAGCCAGCCGTCGGGCAAAGCAGTCCAAACTATCTGGGGGATGGCTTCAGCGAGGACGCGGTACAACTGTTCGCTGGCTTCGGCTTGGAGGCGGGCGGTTTGTTCCCGCGCCAATGCTAGATTCCGCTGTGCTTCGGCTTCTTTGCGATCGCTGATGTCGCTAATTGCGCCGATCCACTTCCACAGATTGCCTTGAGAGTCAAGCACTGCTTTGCCCCGATCGATCCAGTGGAGCCAGCGGCCACCCCGGCACTGCACGCGGTATTCCTGAAAAAATGGGGCGGCAGAACTGTCTGGCGCGCTCAAATACCGATCGACCGCGGCCAAAACTCGATCGCGGTCGATCGGGTGCAAGATACTGTTCCAAGCTGCTCTCGTCCTCGGAAATCCGCCTTTTTCGTACTCCAAATGTTCGTCTACGTGACCGAACCACAGCAAGATGTCGGTCTCGATATCCCATTCGTAAATCAAATCGCTGGCACTTTCGGCAGCCATCCGAAACCGTTCCTCAGACTGCCGCAAAACTTCCATAAAGTTAAAGCGTTCCGTCACGTCCAAAACCAGAGACAGCACCGATATCAACTGTCCCGAATCGCTGTAAAAAGCCGAATTGTACCACTCGCAGTGCAGCAGCGAACCGTACTTGTCGTAATTGCTGTTGCGAACTACATTGCACCGAGCCTGTGGGTTTTTTAAACTATAAATTGCCGATCGTACATCTTCAACATCGCCATCAGAAATAAATTTACATTCGCTAAAATGCTTGCCTAAAACTTCTGTTGCATTCCAGCCAAAAATCTTCTCTGCCGCCGGCGACCACCCGCTGATCCGAAAGTTTTCATCCCACTCAATCACCGCTAGAGGCGTATTTTCAAAATGAGAAGTGAGTTTTTGCAGCGCGTCGCGCAGGGATGATTCTACTTGCTTGCGCCCAGTAATATCGGTGAAAGAAATAGCAATCCCGTCGCCCAATTTAACCGTCATAATCCGAAACCAGCCGACAATGCCTTCGCTGTTGTAAGAAATTTCGGTATCGAGGGGAATTCCTGTTTCTAAAACTTGCACGTAACTGTCGAACAAACTGTTATCTTTATGACCGGGCAGCACTTGCAGCAATCGCTTGCCGGTTAATTCGCCCGGGGTGCTTTGCTGAATTTTTGCCGCTGCGGGATTGACGTATTCCCATTCAAAATCCACAATTTTGGAGCCGTCGCGAATGCTGCGGAACACGTTAAATCCGTCTAGAGATAATTCTTGAAAAACGCGGAAGCGTTCTTGACTTTCTTGCAGTTGGCCTACAGTGTCCAACAGAATCTCCTCGACTCGCTCGCGGTTCGTTATTTCTGCCAGCAATTGCTGGTTAATTTGCTGGAGTTCGGTTATTGGAGAGGTGGCGGATTTTTTAATGGTAGAGTTTGTTTGCGGTCGATCGGTCTTTTCATTTCCCAGCCCTATATTTGCGGAGGGTGAGGCCGCCGCCAAAGCCAACAGTTGAGGAAGCGATTGATTCAGTTCCGCTACAGCCAACACAGAGATGACAGCAGTAACGGCGGCGATCGAACTTGACAGCCATTCGCCCGGATGCGCCAGCATCCAAACCTGCATCAGGTGAGTTGTGCCGGCGCAGAAAAACCAGGCTCCAAATAGGAGAAACCCTTTGCTCGCAGGCGCCTTTCGCTGCGGATTCCGCGCGAAGTAATATGTCAGCATCGCTGGAATTGAGTAACAAGCCAAGGCAATTAACAAATCGCTGACTGCGTGCAGTCCTACTAACTGCGGTTGCCACTGACAACATCCACCTTGCGGAATAGAATTGTGGTTAAATGACATAATCTTCAGAAATTGCAGCATTTCGGCTTTCCTGTGCGATCGATCGTACTTGCACTTGTGTTGCTGACTCGCTAATTCCTAGTCTATACACAAATAAACAGCCAAGCATCCCGCATCTGTCTGGCGGGGGAGTGTCAATTGCTAATGGCTTGGCAAGGAAGAGCCCCGGAATCAAAACTAATCTGTACCTGTATCAAAATCTACTAAATTCTTCTACTAAATCGGTTAATGTCTCTGATGATCCTTGAGGAAAATGTCTGAAACCATCTCCCATTAAACATCCATGCGCTTAGAGCAGCTTCAAGCATTTCTTTCAGTTGCTGAAACTGGTAGCTTTCAGCAAGCGGCGCGGAAATGCGGCGTTACTCAATCGACGATTAGCCGTCAAGTGCAGGGACTCGAAGCGGAACTGGGTTTGTCGCTGTTTC
Organism: Cyanobacteria bacterium VAR_87_metabat_62; assembly: GCA_031427135.1. GTDB lineage: Bacteria > Cyanobacteriota > Cyanobacteriia > Cyanobacteriales > Microcoleaceae > Microcoleus. Next base: position 23,767 of record JANPMV010000036.1, read on the forward strand.
ACCGCAGTGCCCACGCAAAGCTGACTGTGGGAGGGGAACGCCTCCTACCTCACGCTCGCAAAATCTGTCAGACTTGGCAAAATGCTGCGGTCGAATTGGAAGACTTGCTGGCGGGAAAGCAGCCGGAACTTTGCGTGGCGGCGATTCACTCGGTTTGCGCTGCTTATTTGCCGCCTGTGCTGCAAAAGTTTTGCCACAACTATCCTAACGTGCAGTTGCGGGTGACTTCCTTGGGGAGCGATCGAGCTCTGAAAGTTCTCAAAGACGGTTTGGTGGACATCGCGGTGGTGATGAATAACCGCTCTTTTACTCAAGCCCCGGAAATGTTGGTTCAGGTGCTCTACAGTGAGCCGATCGAGGTGTTGATGGCGGCGAATCATCCCCTCGCCAAGTTCGATCGAGTACCTTGGCCGGAATTGATTTGTTACCCGCAAGTCGTGTTTAAGGACGGGTACGGAATGCAGCGGATGGTGCAAGAGCAATTTGGACGTATCGGTGCTAAACTTCATGCTGTTTTGGAACTCAACACTCTCGATGCTTTTCGGGGTGTGGTGCGACAGGGAGAATTAATTGCTTTGCTACCGCATTCAGCTTTGCTTGAGGCTGTGGGCGATCGCACTTTAGCAATTCGGTCGATCGCCAGCGAGAGTGCAAATTCCAAGGTTTCGGCGATTGGTCAATCGGCGATCGATCCGACTTGGACTCGCGAAGTTGTGATGGTGACAACTCACGATCGAATGCAAATTCCGCCAATCGCCCATTTTTGCCAATTAGTACGCGAATTTGTACCACCATTTGATGTAATCAAACTCGGACAATCAGGAAATTAATTCGCAAGTTATCATGTTTTTTAGTTGACTGTTGTCGGTTGAATGTTGTCTTTCTAATCACAAATAACAAATAACAAATAACAAATTCACAGTTCCCAATTCCCCATTCCCAATTACCAACTTCAAAAATTATGAGTGACGCATTTAGAGAATTGCTGCGAAAAATTGGCAGCGGAGTACACACAGGAGAAAATTTAACTCGCTCCGAAGCAGCAGCAGCCACGCGGATGATGCTATTGCAAGAAGCAACACCGGCTCAAATCGGAGCTTTTATGATTTCCCACCGCATCAAACGGCCAACTGGCGAAGAATTAGCCGGAATGCTCGATGCTTATGAAGAATTGGGGCCGATGCTTGCTCCCCCAAACCGAGAAAAAGGGTTTGCAGTATCTACCGTTGCCGTGTTTGGAGTTGCCTACGACGGGCGATCGCGCACAGCTCCAATTAGCCCTTTAACCGCCCTAATTTTAGCCGCTAGGGGCGTTCCAGCCGTCATGCACGGGGGCGATATCATGCCAACAAAGGAAGGCATTCCCCTGATTGAAATTTGGCGCGGTTTGGGAGTTGACTGGAAAAAACTCAGTTTAGAAAAAGTCCAGCAAGTTTTTGACAGTACGGGTTTGGGCTTTGTTTACCTTCCCAAGCATTTTCCTCAAGCCGCCGCTTTAGTCCCCTACCGCCGCGAAATCGGCAAACGCCCGCCTTTTGCGACAATGGAATTGATGTGGTGTCCCTGTGCTGGCGACGTTAACGTCATCTCCGGCTACGTCCACCCGCCGACAGAAGGTATGTTTCAAAAAGCCTTTGAGTTGCGGGGAGTCAAAAATTATACCACAGTCAAAGGATTGGAGGGAAGCTGCGATTTGCCGCGCGATCGGACTGCGATTATCGGCGTTTCTAAGCCGGGCGCTGAGTTCGAGCGAGTGCTTTTGGCCCACGGAGATTATGGTTTTAGTAGCACAAATCCCGCCTTTGAATCAGCATCTGAGTTATTCAAACAAATGCAGGAAGTTTTGCTAGGAAAACCTTCGGAATTGATGCAGTCTGCTATCTGGAACGGCGGATTTTATCTGTGGCGCAGCGGTGTTTGTTCCGATATAAACTCGGCTTTGATTGAGGCCGAAACTTTATTGAGCAGCGGTCAAGTTGTAGAAAAACTTGAGAAGGTTAGCAAAGCCGTTAGTGCTTTGAGTTGAACATGAATAATGACAGTTAACAGTTAACAGTTAACAGTTAACCGTTAACAGTTAACCGTTAACTAATGACTAATGACTAATAACTGATGACTAATCATAAAATTGCAGTAATTGTGCTAGCAGGCGGTCAAAGTTCGCGGATGGGCAGGGATAAAGCTCTGCTGGAAATTGAGGGTAAAAGCCTGTTACAGCGGGCGTTGGAAGTTGCAGCAGTTGTAACGCCACAAGTTTATGTTCTGACTGCTTGGCCCGATCGCTATCGATCGACCTTAACCGAAAAATCCCAATTTCTGGTAGAGTACAATCCGGGATCCGGGCCCTTGGTGGCATTGACTCAGGGATTGACAGAAATTGCCGCCGACTGGATTTTACTGTTAGCTTGCGATTTGCCTTTGCTAGATGCCCAGATTATTCAGAATTGGGCAAATCAGTTAACAGACTTTCCCCCATCAACCTTAGCAGTTGTGCCTTATCAAAATTCGCGCTGGGAGCCTTTGTGCGGCTTCTACCGACAACAATCTCTGCCCAGTTTGCAAAGTTTTATTGACCAAGGGGGACGTTCCTTTCAATTGTGGTTAAATCAAATCTCGGCAATTCCTCTACCTGTAGGCGAACCAGAAGCAGTAATGTTATCGAATTGCAATACATTAGCAGAATTTGAGCAATTAAAAGGTAAAATGATTGACAGTTGACTGTTGATATCAATTCCGGCTGCACCGGAATGATATAGAGGACACGGCAGTGCCGTGTCCCTACCACGATCAATTGTAGGGAAACGGCACTGCCGTGTCCTCCGTTTATATCTGATTAATGACTAACAACTATGATTAACGAATATTGGTTGCTCGATCGCGATATCACTTTCCTCAATCACGGTTCTTTTGGAGCCTGTCCCATTCCCGTACTGGAAGCACAGAGCAGCTTTCGAGAACAACTCGAAAGAGAACCATTGCGCTTTTTAATGCGCGAATTTGAGCCGCTGTTGGATCATGCCAGAAATCAGTTAGCGGCATTTATCGGTGCGGGTGAGGATGACTTGGCATTTGTGCCGAATGCGACGACGGGAATCAATGCAGTTTTGCGATCGCTCTCTTTTGCTCCCGGCGACGAATTGCTAACAACAAATCAGGAATACAACGCTTGTCGCAACGCAATTGATTTTGTAGCAAGCCGCACAGGTGCTAAAGTCATAGTCGCTGAAATACCCTTCCCAATTGAGTCGCCAGCACAAATTATTGAAGCAATAATTAAGTGTGTTTCACCGCAAACAAAATTAGCCTTACTAGACCACATTGTCAGCCAAACAGGTTTAATTTTTCCCATCAAACAGTTAGTCGGCGAGTTAGCTAATCGCGGCGTGGATGTCTTGGTAGATGGAGCTCACGCGCCGGGAATGGTAGCGCTGAATTTAGATGAAATTGGCGCGGCTTACTATACCGGAAATTGCCACAAATGGCTGTGCGCGCCGAAAGGTGCGGGCTTTTTGTACGTGCGGCGCGACAAGCAAGCTGCCATTCGACCAACTACGATCAGTCACGGTGCTAATTCGCCGCGCACTGATAAATCGCGCTTTCAATTAGAATTTGACTGGATGGGAACTGTCGATCCGAGTCCTTATTTGTGCGTCCCCGTCGCCATTGATTTTATGGGTTCTTTGTTAGATGGTGGCTGGCCGGAATTGATGGCAAAAAATCATGCTTTGGCATTGGCTGGAAGACAGATATTGGCGGATAAACTAGATTTGCCACTGCCTTGTCCCGATGAAATGGTCGGTTCGATGGCAGTTGTGCCGCTGAGTGATGAAAAGTCTGATGCGGTTTGTGCAAAGGGAGGAATTCCACTTTTGCAAGAGGCGCTATGGGAGATTTTTAAGATTGAAGTGCCGGTGATTCCTTGGCCGGATGCTAGCAAGCGGTTGGTGAGAATTTCGGCTCAGTTTTACAATACTTTGCCGCAATATGAATATTTGGCTAAGGCGCTAGTTGAGTTGACAAGTTTGTAGTCGGGATTAAAGTCCTTATGATTTTAGTAAATTTAGCCTAAAATCTGGGACTGTATCAGGGGGATATAGACTTCGATCGGCAATAGCTCACCATTGTAGGGGAGATTGGCAATCGTGAGCGTGAAGCGTTAAAATTAAAAATTGAAAATAAATAATTAAAAATGGAAACAGAGGGGAGTGATAAGTAGGGGATGCCCAGAAAAATCAGGGATTTAAAAAGCCTGTTATTGAAAGCAGGATTTAGTTGTGAGTCTGCTAAAGGTAGCCACACCAAATGGTCACATCCTCTGCTACCAGGAAAGCTGACTCTCTCAGGAAAAGACGGCGGTGATGCTAAGCTCTACCAAGAAAAAGATGTTGATAATGCTCTGAAACAACTGGCCGAAATTGAGGAGGAAAACAGATGAACAGTCATTACACTATTATTATTCAGTGGTCAGATGAGGATCGGTGCTATGTCGTTAGTTTTCCAGAATGGGGCGACTATTGTCATACCCACGGCGATACTTACGAAGACGCATTAAAAAATGCCAGGGAGGTTTTGGAACTTCTAACTGAATCGATGCTAGATGATGGTAAAACCTTACCAAAGCCGCAATTATTTGGTCAATCCTTACAACCCGCATAAGTATCTCTAACCGTTGTGCACTGGCACTCTACTGAATTAATGAGTAATGATAAGCGAGGACACGGCAGTGCCGTTTCCCTACCGCGATCGATTGTAATGATATACAGGACACGGCAATGCCGTTTCCCTACCGCGATCGATTGTAATGATAAGCGAGGAGACGGCAGTGCCGTTTCCCTACCGCGATCGATTGTAGGGACACGGCACTGCCGTGTCCTGATTTCGGGTAATATTAATTCTGATGCTACCAAAATTGATATAACTCCCATGAATTAGTGAAATGAAATTTGTCTGAAAACACTAACTCAATGGTATTGCTATATAGGTTTTTAGTAAGAATTTCAGTCCTCATAGTTTGGATAAATAAAAAGTCTTTATCCTGACTTGCAAACAACTTTTATGCCGATCGCCCGTTAGCAACGCTCTTTTATGCCGATCGCCCAAACCACCGCTTCCCCCCAATAAGCAACCTCTATTCCAGCATTTTTGCTAAATTTTGCATTTTTTAAGGTATTTTTGTAGGGTTGCTGGCTTAAGCTCGATCGCCCGCTGTTCAATTGCATCAACACAGGTGTCAATCGATGGACATTTACTGCACCCGCCCAAGCTGCCAAAATCCGCTTAACTCTTTCCCCGATTTCAATGAAAGCGCCAGTCTTGACGAAATCGCTCAAAAGTATTGCGCGGCTTGCGGGATGCCGTTAATTTTGGACAGCCGCTTTTTACCACAGAGGCCACTTTCGCGGGGAGCTTTTGGTACTACTTTTCAAGCCCGGGCGCTGAATTCTCCCCTGAAGTTGCAGTGCGTTGTCAAGCGATTGCAGCCACCACTCCACCTCAACTCGAATCAGCTTGCTGCGGCGACACGGGCTTTTCGGCGAGAGGCTGATGTTTTGAACAGTTTGGGCGACAGACACCCGCAAATTCCCACTTTGTACGCTTACTGCGTGTTGCACGTACCTGATGTCGCTCAGAATTTGGGGCAGATTGCATCCTCCGAAAGTGAGGGTGTTTTCAGTGAAATCGCTGCTAAACCGCAGGTACAAGAGTTTTTTTATTTGGTTCAGGAATTCGTAGACGGTGCAGATTTGCGCCAGGAAATTGCGACTCGCGGTAAGTTTTCCGAAGCTGAGATAGTCGATGTTTTGCAGCAAATTTTGCCTGTGCTGCAATTCATTCACGATAACGGCGCGATTCACCGCGATATCAAGCCGGACAATATTGTCCGCGAAACTGCTGTCGGTGAAGCTGCCGGAAAGCTGTTTTTGATTGATTTTGGGGCGGTGAAGCAGGTGGCTGCTGGTGTTTCGGCTCAAAGTTCGATCGTCTTTGGCACTCAAGGCTATGCGCCGCCGGAACAGGTTTCGGGGGAACCGGTTTACCCGTCAACGGATTTGTACGCTTTGGGTGTGACTTGCCTGTATTTGCTGACGGGGAAAAGGCCGCAGGAGTTGATGGAGTCTCCTACTCGCCGCTGGAATTGGCGCGTTTGGGCAGGAGCGAGCGATCGTCTGGCTGCTATTTTGGATCGGATGGTGATGCCGTCTCCAGGCGATCGATTTGAGTCGGCTGCTGGGGTGCTGGCGGCTCTAGCCGGGGAAATGGCGACGGGGGCGATTGCACCTGCTGGCAATGGCATCAGCGCTCAGCAAACCCGAGCTGCGGCGCGAATTGAGGCAGGCGCAGATACGGCTAATTTATCGGAGGAAACCGATCGCGAGTCAGAGTTTGGGGAAATTAATATCAGGGAATTGTTGAGGCGATCGGCGATCGCGGGATCTGGTAGTTGGCTGTTGGCGATCGCCCTTGTCAGCTTTTTGGGGACTGTTTGGATTAGCACTTTGATCTGGCTGCTGCTGCTTGCCGGTGTTATCTTTTCTCAATACCGCCCCCTGAAACAAAAGTTTTATTTTTTTATTACTTTAGTCATTACTAATACGATAATTTTTGTATTATTCCCGGCCTGGTCTATTTTAAATCCCGTGCAATTAGGGATTCAAGGATTGATTATCGTGGGGCTGCTAACAGTTTTAGCTATTTTATTGTCGTATACTTTAATGGGAGTATCCCGACTTTCCTACAGGTTTGTGTTGCCATTGTTGAAAAAATTTGTTCGCGAACTGATTTAATTAAGAAACTTATGCGCCAGAAAAATGAAACTATTTTGCTTTTAATTTCTCTAGCGATGGCAGGTTTTCTAATTGCAGTCGTGTTGTGGCTGTTGGAAAAAGCTGGTTTCCCGCCTCATATAGATTTTAGCAGTTATGGAAGTTCGGGAGAAACCGCGCTGCAATACCAGAGAAGTTTGAGTTTCGATCTGAAAGAGCGGATGAGTTACGGCCAAAAACAATTGGTGGAAAAAGAAGATGTAAACCTGGAAAGACCCGAATTTAGAGCAGCAAAAAATAAGGGAATTGAGGCAATGGCTGCTGGCAAATACCAGGAAGCAGTCGGTCATTTTGAACAAGCTCTGCGCCGTTGTTACAATGCACCGGAAACTAGAATTTATCTGAACAATGCTCGGATTGGCGATCGCAAATGCTACACGATCGCGGTGGCTGCACCTACCGCGAGTCAGCCGAATGCAGCTTTGGATATATTGCGCGGAGTCGCTCAAGCTCAATCTCAAATCAATCAAGCTGGCGGCATCAACGGCCGGCCTCTCAAAGTTGTTATTGCTAACGATGACGACCATCCCGCAGTCGCGAAACAAATTGCTTCGGCTTTGGTGAAAAATCGCGAGGTTTTGAGTGTAATCGGCCACCACACCAGTACGGCTACTTTGGCAGCTTTGCCGATCTACGATTTGGGGAAATTGCCTGTTATTTCCGGCACTAGCACTGCTGTTAAACCTGCTAATTTGAGCCGCTATTTTTTTCGGACGGTTCCCACTGCTTACGTGGGCGGTAGGGCTTTGGCAGATTATCTGCTGACTAAGTTGAAGAAGCGAAATGTCGCGGTTTTTTTTAATCACAAAAGTGCTTACAGCGAGTCGCTAAAGTCGGAATTTGTAGCTGCTGTTTCTCTGGGCGGCGGGCAAGTAGTCGCTGAGTTTGACTTGTCAAATCCTGGTTTTAGTCCTGCTAAAAGTATGGAACAAGCTATTAGCCGGGGTGCTGAGGCGATTATGTTGAACCCGGATTATGATGCTTTAGACAAAGCTTTGCAGGTAGTGACGGTTAATAATAGGCGGCTGTTTGTGTTGGGGGATATGGGAACAATGTACAGCAAGACGACTTTGGAAGTGGGGGGAGCTTCGGCCGTTGGGATGGTGATGGCGGTGGCGTGGCACATTGACGGCGATCGCAAATCGGAGTTTTCTCGCCACTCCCGACAGTTGTGGAAAGCCGATGTTGGTTGGGTGAGTGCGATGACTTACGATGCGACGATGGCTGCAATTTCGGCGATCGATCGCAGTCCCACCCGCCAAGGAATTCAAGAAGTGCTTTCCGCTGCCGATTTTGTAGCAAAGGGAGCAACTGGCCCGATTCGGTTTTTACCTTCGGGGGTTCGCAATATGCCGGTTCAGCTTGTAAAAGTGCATCGAGTCAACCCTTCGCGATCGGGCACCGGTTACGATTTTGTACCGATGAAATAACGCTTAATTCCCCTAATAAATCCCCCTTTGTAGTGAGGACTTCAGTCCTCTCTCGATTCATAAATTAAGCAGGACTAAAGTCGTGACTACGAACCTAATTTGTCGCACAACTTCCGCGCCACCGAATATAATGTATTAAGACTTATATTTCCCAATCCAAACAAACGAAATTAACAGAGGAAAATACCATGTCTAATGCCATGATGGTAATTTACCCCTATCGCGAACAGTTTACTTGGGTTTTTGACGACGAGCGAGTCGGACTTGTCCGAGAACCATTTGTTCAGGGCGTACCCGAAATGATTGAAGCGCTTGTCGCAGATATCCCAAATGCCGATCGAGGTTTTCGACTCTTATTCTCAGCCGCTCCATTTCCCGGATATCAAGCAGAAATGCTGTGGTTTAAAGCAGAATACGGCGGTAACTGGTATCGGTGGGAAGCGAAAAATCTCGAAGGCTGGCTTTGTCCGGCTTTGTTCAAATACTTTCAAGAAGCACCGCCCAAGTTTTACTGCAAAGCTGAAAAAATACCGTAATCAACATCAAGTCAATGAAAAACTTGTCAATCTTTAAAAAAAACTTTGTTCAACCAGTCGATCGCGAATCCAAAAAAAGGTCTAAAATAACCCTGTATATATTTTGGCTGCTTCTCGCAATATTCACAGCCGCCATCTCCGCAGCGATCGGGGCAATTACCGCCCTCTTTGCACCCGTGGAACCCCAAATTATTACCAGAGTCCTAGACGCTACCGGCTTTAACGATACATCATCCAACCGCCCGGGATACCGCGTGTCGCGGCCTGTTAATATCTTGCTTTTGGGAATTGACCGCGTACCGGAAGCAGCAGCCAATTCCCCTAAGATTTTTGCCGGTCGCAGCGATACAATAGCGTTATTGCACCTCGATCCTAGAGATAAATCTATTAGTTTGCTTTCAATTCCGCGAGATACTAAAGTCGAAATTCCCGGAATTCGCTTCAGCAAAATTAACGAAGCCAATGCTAGGGGAGGAGCAGCTTTGGCGACGCGATTGGTTAGCAGTATGCTGAACAATGCGACTATTGAAAAATACGTGCGAGTCAGCAGCAGTGCATTTCGAGAATTAGTCGATTTGTTGGGCGGTGTTGAGGTATTTGTACCTCGCGCGATGTCCTATCAAGATAGCGCCCAAAAGTTAAAAATAAACTTAGCACAGGGATGGCAAACTCTCAACGGAGAACAAGCAGAACAATTTGCTCGCTTTCGCAATGACGGTTTAGGAGATATCGGCCGAATTGGGCGACAGCAATCTTTAATTCAATCTCTGCGGAACCGCCTCGCCAGTCCATCCGTAGTGGTGCGCTTGCCACAAATTGTGCGATTGATGCAAAAATATGTGGATACAAACCTAAATTTTGAGGAAATCTTGACGATCGCAAATTTCGGTTTGCAATTGGAGCGAGATAATTTTAAAATGGTAATGTTGCCCGGACGTTCTAGCTCAAACCAAGGGGATTTGAGGAGTTATTGGATTTTAGATGCTGCTGGGCGCGATCGAATTATGACCCAATATTTCAAGCAAAGCGTGCCGGACTTTGCACAATGGCGATTTGCCAATCCCAGCCCGTCCGTTTCGCCTCGCAACCTCAAAATCTCTGTCCAAAACGCTTCTAGCAACCCGAAAACCGCCAAAAAAGTTGCCACATTTCTCCAAAAAAATGGCTTTTCTAATGTATCTGTAGTCAAAGATTGGCCCGACAAGCAGCGTCAAAGTCAAATTATTGTGCAGCAAGGCGATTTAGAAGCAGCAAATATACTACAAAAAGCCCTAGGCGACGGTAAAATTGAAGCATCTTCAACTGGTGAAATTGATTCTGACTTGACACTCCGCATCGGCGAAGATTGGGTAAAGCGATTTAATTAGTTATTAGTTATTGGTTATTGGTTAACAGTTAACAGTCAACAGTTAACAGTTAACAGTTAACAGTCAACAGTCAACAATGCCCCATTCCCCATTCTCATCATCATGAAAAGAGTATTCCGAATTTTCCTGAGCCTGATTTTAAGTTTAGTGTTGGCTTTTGGGTGGGTGCTGCTGAGTGCTACTCCTGCATTTGCGCTGCCGAAAACAAATGTTAATTACACAAACATTAATTTGTCCGATCGCGATTTCTCAAACTCAGACTTAGCGGGGGGAACCTTCGTCGCTGCGGAGATGCGGGGAACCAACTTTCAAGGTGCTGATTTGAGCAATGCGATTTTGACTAAGGGAGTCTTGCTGAATGCTAACTTATCAGGTGCGAATCTCTCCGGTGCTTTGGCAGATAGAATTACATTCGACGGCGCTAATTTGACGAATGCTAATTTTACCGAGGCAATTATGACTCGAACTCGGTTTTTTGATGCTGCCATTTCCGGCGCTGATTTTACAGACGCGATTATCGATGCTTATCAAGTAACAATCCTCTGCGAAAAAGCCGATGGTGTGAATCCCGTGACGGGAGTTTCTACGCGAGAAAGTTTGGGATGTCAGTAGAAATCATGGGTTAAATAAGGCTGACGTGCCAAGCCGAGAAACCGGGTTTCTATGAGTTTTTTGGTTTAGTAACAATCAATCTCCAAAGAAACCCGGTTTCTGAAGTTCAAATTCCTTCTATCGAGCGCTACAAATACCTGTGCTAGCAGTACCAATTGCTAAGTCAGAATTTAACACCAAATCTAAATCGGTGTCAGGATTAACAGCATACAAATCAACTTTATCTCGACCCAAAAACACCCCGATCAAACTCCCGATTCCCGCGCCGCCGAGCACCTCTTCAGTCGCGATCGCCCGATCGCCCGTAACACCTGCGATCGCCGCTGCTGCTGCTGCACCCAACGCCGTATTCTTCACCAGATTACCAACATTAACGCCCTTAGTCACAGTTTCTTTCCTAGTAATCAGTTGCGAAGTCGCATTCAGAGGAACTCTGCTACCGTTGATGATGCTTAATTCCTGTGCGACAAACTGAACGCCCGCAGCAGTCGATCGCAATTCGCCACTAACTTTCGAGCCTTCGGGTATCAGCACTTTACCATTACTACCCGCGATATCCGCAGCCACAGTCAGCGTAATCGGAGACTTGTCATTCGGGCCAAGCAAAATCTTCCCTTTTGCATACTCGACTAAGATAGAAGTACCACTGGGGATTTTCACAGCAACAGACTCACCAACATCAATCTTAGCAATGTAAGGAGAATTAATCGCTCTTGCTTGATTGGTACTGACTAATGTTTGATAGATAAAAGCAGCTACTTCAGCGCGCGTTGCTGACTGATTTGGTTTCAGAGATTTAGGATTGGGATAGCTGACAACCAACTGTTTTTCAGTAGCAGCCGCAACACTTTTGACAGCATAACTTTGAATCTCACCCGCATCATTATAGTAGCTGAGAACATCTTGAAAATTGCACTTAGGCTCATAGCCAAGTCCGTTATTTAAAGCGACTACAACTTGCACGCGAGGAATCTGCTGCATTGGCCGAAAAACATTGCCGGGATAGCCAGACATCCATCCCATTTCGTAAGCTTGGGCGATCGCCCCGCTAGCCCAAAAATTGGATGGAACATCGGCAAACCGTACAGCATCGCGAGTTTTTGCCTTTTTGACCGATCGTACCATTGCCGCGAATTCAGCCCGCGTTACGAGTGCATCCGGGCGGAAACTCCCATCAGGAAATCCCTTGATAATTCCTCTTTCTGACAAATCTTGAATGAAATCTTTTGCCCAATAGTTGTTATTAACATCCGAAAAAGCTGTCTGAGCAAAAGCAGGCGCGGGAGCAAACATCGGCGCTGCGGTTCCAGCAATTGTTCCTAATGTTAATAAAATAGATGTGCCAGATTTAATGCGATTAAGTACAGACATTTTTGGATTCTCCAATTTACACATTTTTTTATTGAGAATATCTAAGCTTTCGCTCGGCTAATTTATTTCTACCGAACTTGCTCTTTTTCCTCAGTTATGTAATCATTATTAAATGCTTTTATTTTTAGTGCGGGGAAGATACGGTCTTTTAAAATAAATATTTTGATGCTCATTTTTGGAGTTTTAAATGCTTAAATTCCTTAAAATCCTGATGTTGCTTATCTTCCTTATCTACCTTGAACTGATAACGGTTATTTTACCTGACATAATATGAGTTGAACGATCGCACTCGCTGCCAAAATAGCCGACTGCTAACTACACTCCCGCACGGGTGCCCAGAAACCGGGTTTTTTTACCAAAAGACGCGTTTCAACCCGCTGATTCGGCAAAAAACCCGGTTTCTTTAGTCGGAGTGCGTCCTAGACTGGACTAATGACTAATAGCGACGATCGGTTCCCAACTCGTCGCATCTTCAAACAAAGCTTGATACCCAGCTACATTCGGATGCAGCCCATCTGCAATCAAGCGCGATCGCCACCAATCACTCCCGCGATCGATCCATTTATCAAAAATATCCAAATAGGGAATTCCCCGCAACTCACAAGCTAATTTCGTTGCTTCCTTGTACCGATATTGGTCAGCATGACTGTAATACAAACAATCTTGAAAAGGCATTTTACTTTCATCAATCGGTACCATCCCGACAAAGATCACCGGACAAAGTTGTTGGGATAGGTTTAATAAATTATCCAAAACAGTTTTAAAATGTTCAAAATCAGTATAATTGCGCCCCGTCGGCGATTGCACTCTCGCCGAATCGTTCAAACCGACAGAAAGAATCATCGCATCCGGGACGCGGTTTCTGAGCTCGCCCCGGTGTTTAAACTCGTTTTCGAGCCGCTGGGCGACTTGATAGGTACGATCGCCCCGAACCCCCAAATTGTATAAAACGTGTCCCGCACTCTCCGGTAACATCCACTGTCGCCGCAGTCTTTCCACCCAACCGCCGCCCACACCGTCGCCAAAACCGTAGATTAAACTGTCGCCGAAAGCTACCAATTTGAGGGGATGAGAATTTACCCGATGCAATTTATCAAAGGAATAGGCTGTTGCTGCCTGCATAACTAATGATGCTCAGTTAATTAATTTATGAATCTTGACATACTAGACTAGAATATAACATTAGATAAAGTAGGTAGTCTCATGGTTAAGCGTCCAACTTTCGATTCAACTCAGCTAACTCGTCGGGCGGAAGAGCTGATCGGTGCTGCATCCAACCGCTATCGGATTACGGTGCAGGTGGCGAACCGCGCAAAACGCCGCCGCTATGAAGATTTTGACAATGACGACACTCAAATGATGAAACCTGTAATGCGGGCGATTTTTGAGATGTCGGACGAAATGACTCAGCCGGAAATTATCGGAGACATCTAGACTTCGGGAGTTTTGAGTTTTGAGTGGTGAATTGCGAGCAATTTGTGTTAACTCAAAACTCAAAACTTTCTCAAACTTGACTGGCGCGCCTGGGCGATAAACCCGGTTTATTTTTAGCTGTATCGTTGACAAAGTTCTGATTATTTCGTAGAAACCGGGTTTCTTTTCCTAAGTCCTTAAATGAGAAACTAAGACATCTGCTTGCGAGTAAGTTTATGAAATTATAGCAGTTGTCAATCGGATCAAAGACACGGCGCCGTGTCCAGACCCGAGCATCTGTACTTCACTCAACTGAAAACCGCTATATTGTATTTTTTGAAATTCTTGTCAAAACCGTGAAAAAATTAAAGCTGGGCTTGAGTTTTTTGTTCATTACTTTGATTGTGGCAATTTTCACGCTTTTGAATTGGGTATTGGAATCGGGCGAACTGAGTTTGTCGGCTTTGGAACCTTCGCGGATGCCGATTTCTGAGTCGGCGCAGGTGCAGCGGGTTGCTCAACAATCAGCGCCGGCGCAGGTAAGGGCACAAGATGCGTGGAAATTTGTGTATGAAAAATTGCCTGATTTGCCGATCGAGAATAACTATATTTCCAAGGAAACTGGAAAAGTCGATCCCAACAATACTTTAGTCGGGCGCTTGATTCGATATCACGTATTTGTCAAAGGAAGACCGCCGAATTATCGCTTCGATTGGAAGTTGAGTTTAGCTGACTATCTGGGGGCGACTCCCGATTATTTGGTGGAAAGCGTGTATCCGGGAAACGACGTTTTGCGATCGAATCCGATGGAACGCGATCGCGCTGCTATTCAAAGTTTAAATAGAACACAGCGGGATGCTTTGGTTCAAGCTTTGGTTGATGTTTTTAGTGGGAATTTAGGCCAAAAGCCCGTACCGGCGGCGGGCGAAACAAAAGATCGATCGACTTCCCCGGAAATACCCCAACCCCAGCCCGGAGATGCAAAATTGCTTGCACCTTAATATTTTATTTCATATCAAATCCGGCTTAAATATCGCCTTAATTTCTGAGTCGGCGGAGGCCGACTTTGTTTGACAAGGAGCGGTTTCAACCGCCGAACGATCTCAATCCAAAATCTCAAATCGAAAATCCCTCAATAATGGAACGTGTAATTAAGACTGGTACTGGCTGGCGTCTGGGATGGAACCCCAAACAAGAGTTTCAGGGTTTGGTAGCTGGGGACGGTTGGGCGATCGAACTCACGGAGGCTGAGTTGAACGATTTTTGCCGATTGTTGGGACAGTTGGCCGCCACAATGAGTCAAATGGCCTCTGAGTTAATGGACGAGGAAAAAATCGCCATTGAAGCCGAAAGCGACTTGCTGTGGTTGCAGGTGGAAGGCTATCCAGAAGCTTACAGCGCACAGTTGATTTTGAATGCTGGTAGGAGGTGCGAGGGTTTTTGGCCAGCGGCTGCGACGCCCGGTTTGGTGCAAGCTGCAAAAGTTTTAAAAGTTTTTTGACTTTTTATGGAATTTCATGCTATGGTGTTAAAGCTGTCGGGGCGTAGCGCAGCTTGGTAGCGCACTACTTTGGGGTAGTAGGGGTCGTGGGTTCAAATCCCGCCGCTCCGATAGATGGAATCCTTGAGAAATCAAGGATTCCATTGTTTTAGGGATACATCGCAGCATTTGGTCATTCTCAATTAGGGATGACACAGTATGTCAAGCTGAGACATTCACTGCGATAAAAGTGCGATATGCCCAAAGGCACTGTAAATGTTGAAGTTTTCAAGGATCGACTCCGACTAGCGTGGTCTTGGCAAGGTAAGCGATTCTGGCTCTACATCGGTCTACCCGATACCACCGCCAACCGCAAAGTCGCCGAAATCAAAGCCCGGACGATCGAGCTCGACATCGCCTCTAACAACTTCGATCCATCCTTGACCAAGTACAAACCACAGAAACAAGAATCAATCTCTGTTACTGAATTGTTCGATCGCTTTGTAGAACACAAAAAACGCACAATTTCGATCGGCACTGTGAATAAATATGTTGGACTTGGGAAACACATAGAAACGTTTTTCAAAAACAAAAACGCCATCACTGTTACTGAAACTGTTGCTGAAAACTTCCGAGATTATTTGGCGCAGAACCTTGAACCCGTCACTGTGCGCGAACGGATTGTGATGATGAATGCTTGCTGGGAGTGGGCTCAGAAAAAAAAGTTAGTCACAGAAAATCCTTGGACTGACATCAAAACATCAGTTCCGCCCAAGCAGCGACCGCAACCGTTTACAATCGCCGAAATTAGTTCGATCGTTCATAAATTCCGCTCTGACTCAAACCTCACTAACTACGCGGACTATGTGGAGTTTAAATTTGGTGTCGGACTACGCACCGGGGAAGCAGCAGCGTTACTTTGGCGGCATTGTTCCCAAACGTGCGATCGAATTTGGATCGGGGAAAGTATGAGCAACGGTCAGCGCAAATCCACCAAAACTAACAAAGCTCGCACGGTGCCGCTAACTCCGCGACTGCAACAGCTATTACTGAGCAGGCGGGCAAACGACTTGTCGCCGGATGATTTGATTTTCACTTCGATAACAGGCAGTGCGATCGACTCCAAAAACTTCTGCAACCGATACTGGAAACCAGCACTGGCAGAATTAGGGATTGACTATCGGCGACCGTACACGACACGTCACACGTTGATTTCGCATGGCTTAGAGTCTGGGATGAATCCAGTGGCGATCGCAGCCCTCACAGGTCACGATGTCCGCACCCTCTACGAAAACTATGCCGGACTTGTCAATCCGCCGCAATTGCCAGATTTGCTGCCCGTTTTCGACCCGGTTTCAACGGCTGGTTTTCAGGTCGATCGCCCAAGTGTCTCTCAATAAATCTTTGATGGTCGGGGTGATTGATGTTGCCACCGCAAGTTACTAATTGAGAGAGCAGTTCAGAGTTATAAAGAACTTTTCCGCCGGGATTACGTCCCCAATGAATGCCTTCTAAAAGCTTTGATTGTTGTCTGTATCGGAGTAAGGTCCGATCGCTGCAATTAAGGATTTTTCCGGCTTCGATCGCATCACAAAAATTATTCATTTGGGTTTTTCAACAAATCTTTAATTACGTTGTCTTTAATCATGTTTTGGCGCATCATTTCGGCGAGTAAGATGCGCGACTCTTCCAGAGAAATTAGTCTGATTCGCTCTATGTAAACCTTGAGTTTAAATTGTTGTTCGAGTGTCAGTTCCAATTCTGTTTTCATGGCGTTTCTGAACTATGAGAATTGTTCCTCAGATTGAACAATTGAGTGATTCGATCGCGCACTAACTCATCTTCCGTTTCTAGCCACTGGTTGATAATTTCTTGGCTGTATTTTTGACCTGGTGACTGCCAGCTAAACATTTGAGTAATCAGAGCTTGGGTATATTCTGGGAAATATTCATCCCACCAGATTTGAGCAATGTCTCGAATTTTTTCAGCATCAATCGGGTCAATTAGTTCTGTTTGAGTTTCAGGCGTGAGTTCGGATATTGGGTATTGGGTATTGGGTATTGGGGTCGATGTTTCGTTAGTGAGCAATGCTGACAGAGCAGCCTGTTCCTCGGCGGTTAACGCTAGCCAGACTTGAGTTCGATCGACAGCCCCCAGAGTGCAAACTTCGGTGAGAATACCCTGAATATTTTTGGCTAACTCCCGATCGCCCTCGGCGATCGCCACCCGCACAAAACTCACCAATTCGGCTAAGTTTTCCTCCACAACGTCCACAACGTCCACAACGTCCACATTTTCGTCGAAATCCTTGTCCTGTATGGCTTTGGAACGTCCACATAAACGTCCACTTTCACGTCCACAAACGTCCACATCCGGCTGTGAGGCAACGTCGGTCACGGTGAGAGCAGTGTTCGCGATTGGAGCGATTAGAGCGGTTGGATGATAGGGCCCGTGATGTTCCAGCGAGTGATGGACATTGGTGTGGACATTGGTGTGGACGTTTGTGTGGACGTTTGTGTGGACGTTCTCAACTGGCTCAGTCAAAGGGTTTGAGCCATTTTGTGGACGTTGTGGACGTTGTGGACGTTTCAGAGAAAACGTCCCCCGGATAGCGTCCACAATCCCGTAGCCCATAGCGACCAATTGCCCAAACCATTCCCGAATCAGTCCCGTCGGCGGTCGGTATTTGGAGTTGAAGGAGGAGCGGATTTCCCGGATGCAAATTGGCTCTTTTTTGCGATCGGCTAAGGAAATAATCTTTGCTAAATTCGGAGCTAATTCTACGGATTCGCAGAGTTCCAAATTTAAACTCAGGGCTTGGTCAGTTGTGAATTTGATAAATTTGATGGCTGCTCGAACAGTTTCAAGCGTAATTTTTTGCTGGGGTTCAAATCCCAAATGAACAGCATGAAGGCAGTGCAAAATTGTTGCAATCTTGCCAACCTTTAGTGGAGCTTTCCCCCACATGGCGCGCATCCCCTGTTTCGGGTGAGAGATACGTTGATTTTCGCAGTGGTTGTAGAACCTGATAAACAGTTTTCTTGCAGCCCGATCGAGTTCAAATTTCTGTTCTGGCAGTGCGTCTAACTTTTCATAAATCACTGTCAGCATCGGGGTTAAATTGATACTTGGAGCATCTTCTACCAGCTTGGTAGCTGCTAGTGGTTGCTGCACGAAATCAAACCGGGCAAACTTACCGTTATTGTCATCGCCGTCTCCCAAAAATCCTGCTAATACTTTCGGTTGAATGTTGCCGAAAATTGATAAACCTACATGGCGGACGTTAGTCGCAAGTCCGCCAACCCGAAGAATAACCGCACCGCCACCGCTCCAATATTCGAGCAAATCTTCTTCATCCGAGCCTTTGCCACCCCGATATTGGTTGGCTGATTTGAAAGCGCCGGCGAGTTCGTCGCACAGATACAGCATTGACTGCTGAGGTAGTTTTTGAGCCTGGGCTGCAATCCCTTCCCCGGTGGCTTTGCTGAAAGCGTAAACCTTTTGCACCGGGGCGACTGGCATTGCACCTTTATCAAAGTCTTTGTTATTTTTCCATTTGTTCAGGTCTTCTTCGTAACCTACGCAAGCTCTTTGATATTCCTGTTCGCTTGCAATCAGAAGTTTTTCCATCGGGTCTTTAAAAATGGCGGTAACGATCGGCGTCTTTTTCTGAGAAGACTCACCGACGGTCACACCGTAATAATTGGGGTTACAGCTAAACTGACTCTGAGGATAAAGCATGGTGCTGGTGTTGGCTTTCAGCAGACTCCCAGCCTGAACAAGAAGCGCCAACAAATAGCCCTCTGGTTTCAGATTTAAGGTAGCTGCTAAACGTTCGATCGGGGCTGCTAAAGTTTCTGGCAGAATCTCGCTCATGTTGAGGCTGCCAGATTTAGATTCTAAAAGTTTGGCGACTTCGTTAGCTGTGTCTTCGGCTGACTCTTCTTGTTCTTTCTCAGATTCCCGAAGTTCGTAAACTTTGAGAATTTCTTTGCTGCTGATTCGATATTTCTGAGCTATTCCCAGGATTTTGATTTGTAACTGCGATTCTTTCAAATTCCTCGTCAGCAATTCGTCAATTTCGGTTTCTAAGTTTGATGGAACCGAAACATGAGCACTTTCTGTATGTTCGTCAGTTCCCGAGCAAACGTGGGTTCGAGATTTGATGGAATTCCAGTATTCGCCTTTGATGCAATTCTCTACAGCATCGCGAGAGATTTTGTGGGCAATGCTAGAGCTGGGGTTCGATCGCACTGCACTCGCCCAAATCTGCTCCCACTCCCGCTCATCCCAGCCATCACCGGAGGAACATTGGCGACAGGCATCTATAAATAATGTGTAGGCATCATCGTTAGTGGTTTGTCCCAGGTGCTGGAATTCGGCTGCGGTTCCGATCAAATCTCTGGCTAGGGTTGCCATTGACGTATTACGGAGGCTGGATACACCGCCAAGGTATTCTTTGGCTTTGCCCAAAGCGCACTCTAAAGATATAGCGCGAGGCACCGGCACTGTGATGTCTTTGTAACTTTGAGGTTCTTGTGCTGGCGTCGATGTAGGTGTCGATGTGGGTGTGGATGTGGGCGCGGGTGTTGGAGTTGGTGTGAATATCGGCGTGGAAGTTGGAATCAAGCTCAAAAGCCGATCGCGCAAATCATCATAGCTGTAGCGAATTCCTGAATCGCCAACAATTTCAGTTTTGGCGGGTTCTCGATCGGGCTTAACGTGCCAGCCTCCAGCAAGGCGAAATACTCGGCTGGGATTTTTGTTGCTGCGATCGGCTTTCATCACTTCGATCAGCAACTGTTGCAGTTCCCGCCACTGTTCGGGGGCGATCGGCTCGTCAAACACCCAGTACGGCTGCATGGATTTGTCGCCGCTAAATACTGTGAACGTGGGTTCGACAAATCCGATGGAGCTCCATTTCTCGAATTGTTCCGCCAGCGGGATATCGTCCCACTCGCAGAAGATGGCGCAGCACTGCTTGATGTCTGCGTCGGTGTGTCCGCCGTCGGCACCGTTGACTACGACGTACACACCCCGACCATCTGCCTGGTAATCCTCAATTTGTTCCCAGTTGAGTTCGGAAAGTTTGCGTCCGCTATCCCCGTTTTTGCGTGGGTCTGAGTTGTGGTAGAAAAATCTGAGATAAACGTTGTCGCTTGGTTTGTAGCCCAAGTAGCTGAGGTGTTGAAGTGCTAAGTCGCGATCGATTTTCATGATTTTGTGACTCCTGATTTTTTCATTGATTGAATGAGGGTTTTTAGTTTCAATCGCAGGCGATCGATCTCACATCCGAGCTGTGAGCGTTCAGCCTCCAAGTCGTTGATTCTTTCTTGGAGTCTGGTAATGCGATCGGCTTCTTTGCCCGTGGTTGACAGACTGCATTCAATGCACAGTCCGTTGGTTAAGTTCCCGTAGCGGCGTTTGCCGTCAGCGTGATAGTTATTGCGGCACCATCCGCTTTTTGTCATTTTTTAAGACTCCGTACAGGTTTTGTTGGGAAATTCGACCAATAACTCTTTAATTTCAGTCTCTTAACAATGCAACTATTAAAAGCTTGAGCAAGTTGATTTTTCTTGGGTTTGGCAATCAATTAGGAGCATTGATAAATTGTTGACTTTGCTAGGACTTCAAATTTTGAGCTTTTCAACACAAATTCATGCAGTGAATGATTGAATTATCAAAAATGTACAAGCTTTATTCGTTGCTTTGTGTCACGGTAAAGTTGAGGTATTCCTTGAGGATTGCCTCAACAAGAACGCCTACAGCAATCCTTTTGCTTGCTGCTAGAGTTCTAACTTTGCAATCTATCTCTTCCGATAGAGTCATTGTTCTTTTTACTCTGGGCGTTTTGTTTGGGTGAGTGGTTTTCATGTCGGTAAGCTGCTTTCCATATTTGTTTACCACTATACTCTGTTTACCACAAATGGAAAGCACAGAAAACATCAAATTTTGTATCGTGAGTCTGAAAGCTAGTCAGAGACGAGAAATGGAAGCTGAAACCAGAAAAAGATTTGCTGAAGTAATAAAGGAAATGCGGGGAATTCGCTCGTATCGGGCATTTGCCAAGCTACTCGGGGTCTCGCACCCCACAATAAAAGCATGGGAAAATCTTGAGGGGATTCCCGATCAGGAAAGCTTAGAGCGTGTAGCAACACTCAGAGGCGAATCGCTTTCAGAATTTAAAGATTTTTTGGGTGGTTTTAGAAAACCAAGCACATTGCAAAAGCTGGTTCAGCAAGTGCGAGCTATTCCAGATGACGAATTAGCAGTGCTTTTGAGAGCAATTGCTGATCGTATAGAAAATTATTAATATATTTACTGAAATATTTACCAATAGTGGTAAATAGACCTATACTGGTAAATAAGAGTGAAAAGTTGTTTACCACTATAGCTATGACTAAATTACCGACAACGTTTCAGACGCTTGATTTACAAGGATTTGAGTTCGATCGCGCCCAACAATACTCAGGCATCACCCGAGAGATGGTGGACACAGCCTGCGCGGTACTCCAGAAAAATCGTGTAGGGATTGCAGTCCGCAGTATCAGCTCAGCCCTCAAGGAAATCTACGGAATCGGTGGCAGTACAGACATTATCTGCAAATTGCTGAAGGAATGGCGGGCAGATAATCTGTCGCTAATCAAAGGCAAATCAGAAAAAGACTTAGCTTCAGCAATTCTTGAGGCTGCGGATGACGGACTGGTTGACGAGAGCGAGATTCCTGAAGAAATCCTCAAGGTTTCTCATCAGATGGCGATCGCATTCTACAGATTGGCTTACCAAAAAGCTGACACGAGTGTTTCGGGCGATCGAATGAAATCCTTGACATCAGAAAATGAAGTGATGCGTCAGCAGTTGAAGGATTTTCCTCAGTTGCAGATGGAAATTGGCTTTTATAAGTCGGAGTACGATCGGCAACGCAACGAACTCAAGGAAGCTTACATGAATCTGAATAAGCAACAGCTAGTAGATTCTGAGCAATTCCGTCAACAGTTGGATTTGTTGACGGCTGAGCGTAATGAATTGGATGCAAAGTTGAGTGTTTCTGAAAAACTTTTAGCAGAAGTTGCTGTTAATGAAGCAGCATCGCGCGATCGACTTTCGGAGATTTCTCGGCTCAACGGACAACTCGAAGCACGGGAGCGGGAGATTTCATCCTTGCATTCCCAGGCTCAAGCCTTGCAGGCTGCTGTGGGTGAGAAACAGGTTCTCGAATCTCAGCTAGCAGAAGTTCGATCGCAACTCAAGGAAGCTTCTACAACAATCACCAATCTGCAATCTCAACAAAGAATCAGTGGTGCTTTGGAGGTTGATGTTGACGAACAAGTAACAGACGCTCAGCTCATGATTGATAACGAAACACTTCATGCAGATATTGGAGGATATCAGCGTGAGATTGAACAACTCAAAGCTCAACTTGCTGAGTTTTCAGTTGCCCAAGTAGTTCCCGAAAAAGCCAAAAAACAAAAAGCAGTAACAAGTAACAAATAATGTTTTTGTTTCCAGAAACAAGAAGCGCAATTGTTTCTTGTTTCTGAATTTAGTAATCAAGTTAATTGGGGGCAATCAATTATGCAAGAAGAAATCCAGTTGATGTTATCGGCACGGTTCCCGCTGCTGTGGGTGGTGTCGCCCGAAGAGGAAACGGCAGAGGAAACGTTATGTGCAGCAGCTTCTGCCAAGAAAGCTCAAATCTATTTCTGGGACTTTGCCAGAGGTTGGAACGATTCAGGAGCGGGAAAAGGTAATCCAATGCAGGGTTTAGAGCGGGTTAGCAAGGCTGCGGGACATAACTCTGCAATCTTTGTAATGAAGGATTTGGCTACCTTGATTGCGCCTGGTGCTAACGGTCAAATTGCGAGCAATCAGTTGCCGATCGTCCGTGAGATTAAGAATCTGGCAAGGGATATCGCGCGCGATCGCCGAACGTTGGTAATTCTGTCCGACCAACTGAGATTGCCTGTGGAACTGCGGGAAGAAACGACGGTAGTAGATTTTTCATTACCCAGCATCGATGAAATATCTGAGTTGGTCGATCGATTGGTTCCTATTCAAAAAATCCGGCTGGTCGATGACGAAAGAGAGCAACTAATCAAAGCCTGTCAGGGTTTGACTCGTTGTCGAATTGCGCGGGTGCTGGCGAAGTGTTTGGCCGCGTCTGCGGTTGTTACGAAAGTCGCAATAAACAGCATCATCGAGGAGAAACGTCAGACTATCCGCGAGACAGGCATCCTCGAATTTATTCCTGCTGTTGCCGGCTTAGAATCTGTTGGTGGTTTGGAAAATCTCAAAGCTTGGGTGAAAGTTCGATCGCACTCTTTCAGTGACAAAGCCCGTGAGTATGGTTTGCCCAGTCCCAAGGGTTTGCTGCTGGCCGGCATTCAGGGCACAGGCAAAAGTTTATCGGCAAAAACTATTGCTGCTGAATGGAAATTGCCGTTACTGAGACTGGATGTGGGGCGGTTGTTTGGTGGGATTGTCGGGGAGAGCGAGTCGCGGGTTCGGCAAGTGATTAAGTTGGCTGAGGCGATCGCACCTGTAGTGCTTTTCATAGATGAGGCTGACAAAGCGTTTGGAAATATCAATAGCGGTAGCGACGGCGATTCGGGAACATCGCGCCGGGTATTCGGTAGTTTGATTACTTGGATGCAGGAAAAAACGGCACCGGTGTTCATCGTGATGACAGCCAACAACGTAGAGATTTTGCCTGCGGAGCTTTTGCGAAAAGGGCGGTTAGATGAGCTGTTTTTCGTTCACTTGCCGAATCAATCTGAACGCACAGAAATTTATCGAGTTCATTTGGAAAAAGTGCGCCCTGGTAGATGCAACCGTCCAAGTGGTAATAAAAAGAGTGATTTTGATTTGGGAATGCTGGCTGCTTCCTCAAAAGATTTCTCCGGTGCTGAAATTGAACAAGTAATTTACGAAGGAATGCAACAAGGATTCAGTCGTGGAGAGGATTTTACGCAGGCAGATATCTTAACTGCGATTCACCATTGCATACCATTAGCTCAGATTGCTCAGCCACAGATTGAAGCGCTGAAAAGTTGGGCGGTGCGATCGGGCGCTAAGTCCGCGAGTTTGCAATATTCGGAAAGTCATCAGCCTGAATTAAGAATGTTAGAAGTTGACAACAATTAAGGATTACTTATGGAATTTAAACACTTTGTCCATCCTTTGTCAGCCCTAGAAACGATCGACACTGACGAAGGAAAAAAGGAAGTAATTAACAGTTGGGCGTTTGCTTCAGTAATTTGGTCAACAGTCCTTGTTGGTGAGAAAAGTGCTTTGATTTTGGTCAATGAGGTATTTCCTGATAAAAGTAAAATTCCTTTACTGATTTTGCTTTCCAAACAAGGAGATGAAGCAGCGATTAGAGAGGCGATCGCAATCATAGCTTTTGCACTTGATGATAAAATTCAAGAAGCATTTGAAGGCTAATCTTACGCTTCGCTTTAAGGCGGTGCGAGTCAAGCGTAGTCGTTCGCTTTAAATCGAAGCGAACGATTTAAAGCGTTTTGAAACTTGCCAAATTTTAGAAATGAAACTCAAACAAACCAAGCAATGTAAAACTTGCCCGTGGAAGCTGTCAACAACAGTTGCTGATATCCCAAATTACTCAGTGGAAACTCACGAAGATTTACGGGATACGATCGCTGATGAGACTGGAAATGCTGCTCGAATTGACGAAAAAGCAATAACCACAATGACTTGTCACAAATCAATCAAATCAATGTGTGTTGGCTGGCTTCACAATCAGCTTGGTAAAGGTAGCAACATTCCGCTACGAATCCAGATGATGTTTTACTCGAATGTAAGGGAGATTGAGATTGATGACGAACAAAAAGACACCTTTGACGAAACTTTCAGCTAGACAATGCTTCGCTTTCGGGACTTGATTTTTCGCAGGAATGTTATGAGCTTAGAAATGACTTCTTCCGAGGGTTTTTGGACGACAAAAGAAGGTAAATCAATTCCGTACACAAGAGAAAGTTGTCAAATCATCATTGATGATGACCTTGGAAACGACTACTACCTTCAAATCACAAAATGGAGAAAAAACACCACGATTGAAGTTTCGATAGTTTCGGGTGATGTGGGGGCTGATGCCGACAAGAGATGGATATCTGAGCGTATTTATCGTTTAGCAAAATTACATCACGCAGAGTTCGAGTCACGAAGAGATGAATTGATTGAAAAAGCAATCAAGCTAGCGTATTGGAATTTTACGTCATACCCTCCGATGACATATCAATAGCGATTTAATCGAGGCGATCGCAAAATATAACGCAGCCAAATCTAAAACTTAAATAGCGTAATTACCGGGTCGCTCCCGGTTTGTAATCATGAAAGTTAAAATCAAATATGCGATTTGTTCTGCTACATATTACGTGGGCTTTTTGACGAAACACGCAGAACTTTGGTGGTTTACTGCCGACAAGAAATGGGTAGATGATATCGAAGATGCAATCTTGTTTGAAAGCGAAGAAAATGCCCAAACTGTCTATCAAAATATCGTTGATACTCAAGAATTCCAAAGATTTCATGGAGGTTCTGGTCTAAATATTGTAGATGTTTTGTGGAACGATTGTAGCGATGACACGGATATTAATTGATGTTGAATATGTTGTTGAAGGTTTTACTTACACTGCGACGCTTTATGTGTACAGGAAAAGTAAGATTGATGTCAGAAAACGACTTGCTGAATTGGGAATTACACCAGACTCTGTCAAATTAATTAGTTAATGCTTCGCTTTCAGACTTTAACCTTTTGGCAACGAACATGAAACTCACAGTTGAACAAATCAAATCAATCCTTGCTGGTGCTGAAGAAAGTCTGCGACTGTTGCAGAATCAGCCAGAGTATCAAGCAATTGAAAATAGTGACGATTTCACGACAGAAAATGACTTGGTTTTGGGAGACGCGATTCAAAGTTTGTCTGAGATTTATCAGGCGATCGTTGAATCAGAAATGGCATTTTAATTAGTGAATTGCCGGGTCACTCCCGGCTTCATACATGAAACTTGATCGAAATGATTTACGCACTTATTCAGTTCAAGATAAACCATGCAAAACTTGCCCCTTTGCAGGAACAAATCCTTTAACTTTGCCATTGAATGATTTGGTAACTTACTATCAAAACTTGCTCGGCAATGGTCAACATTTCTGTCATTCTGTTGAGAATACGAAAATCTGTCGTGGCGGTAGGAATATTCAATTGAGCTGGTTGTGTTCGATCGGAATGCTTGAAAAACCGACAGATGAAGAGTTCGATAAAGCGATTGACGAAGCTCTTTCATGAAACGTTCATCGGCAACATTTTAACTATGTTGCCGAGAAACCACCAAATACTGACGGCTTACCGAAAATTGCGTTAGCGAAGCGATCCGTAGGAAAGTGTCAAGATTCTTCCATTTTACTTTTTTGGATCGCAAACCGTTTAATCTTCGCATCAATCTCAGATGCGATGGCTCGAATTTCCCTCAAATACTTGGCAGAAGGTGTAGCAAACGCTTACGGTTTTGCTTGTTAAAAACTGTAAAATCAATAATCACAGAATTATTAAGTAATTAATCATGCTTTTTTAAGAGCACGAATTTAAAGATTTTTAATACTTGTAAAATTTTGATATCTTGAAAACTAACTGCGACTTTAGTTGATAAAACTTATCAATTTGACAGCTCCAAAAATCAAACTAAAACTATTTTTTATGTGATAAAGTAATCTCATACAGCTATTGAACTACTACCTATGCTCACAGCAGCTTTAGCGACTAAGTTAATCCGGCAAATCTTGGTCGATTACAACTTCTGGCCGACATCTGAATCGGATTCACCCTTGAGGGTTGTTCGATCGAAAACTGTTTTGACCGATGCAGCTATTCTCTCTCGCGATGCCTCTATGCGGAGGACTGCGGTAGGAGACGTAACCCCACCTTATAAAGCTCCTGAACGCCGGATTGAATGCAAGACACTCGACCAAACCTTTAAGCCTTTGGTAGCTTCAGCTTTGACCGAAGTACAGGCGATGGCTATATCAGTACAAGCCGGGATGGCTGAACTGGAGACGCTGGAAATGCCGATCGAACAATCAGAGTTTCTCGTGCAGCTTTACAGCGCTTTTAAACAACTAGCGAACCATAAAGTCTGCTATGTAGTTGATGGCACAAACACTAGCTCTGACGCTTACACAGGGCTTTTTATTACTGGAGAAACCAGTGACGGCGAAGTGATTGTTGCTCAAACATTGCTCGTTCAAACTTGATAATTATCTCGCCGGCGTATGTGCAACGCTGGCGGGATAGTTTTGTAAAATCCGACAGTTAAACGCTTAAAAATATGCCGATTATAATTATCTCCCCAGCAGCTAATCAAGTCATTTCAGCAAACGCATTTCCTCATACTGTGCGGGTAACTGCGGTTGCTGACAGCAATATCAACACCGATGTTCGATTTAAACTCAACGGTACGATCGTCGGCATTGACACATCAGCAACCACTGTCAGTGTTAACGGGATTCCCGAATATCGTTACTCGTTCAATGTTCCAGTCCCAGCAGCCGGGATTCATTCGATCGAAGTTGAGGATATCAACCAGGCAACGGTTCCGGCAACAGTTCGATCGCAGGCAACTTTGAATTTTGAGACAAAGTTAGTTGAGCCGACTGTGACTTTGACTCAAGGCAAACCCTTAAACATGGTGACGGCAACCATCGCAAACAGACCACCGGGTTCGTTTGTCCGATTTCTCCTAAACGGGAAAATTATCAAAGAGGATACCACTGCCCCTTTTAACGCCTCGGTTCCAGAATCCGGCGAGGTTAAAGCCGAGTTGGTTGTCGGGAATCTCGTTGTGAGCACAGGTTCTTTGGCTGTCAGCGTTTCTCCAACTCCAACTCCAACTCCAACTCCAACTCTGATCGCAGGACCCAAAGGCGATAAAGGCGATGCTGGTACACCCGGCGTCGATGGCGTCGATGGTGCGGATGGTGTAGATGGGCAAACGGGCATTCAAGGCAACAGAGGTGACGAAGGGGTTCCCGGCGTCAAGGGTGATGTTGGCGATCGAGGTGAGAAAGGTGAAACGGGCACAACTGGCGCAACGGGTGAACGTGGTTTGCCGGGAGAGCGTGGGATTACTGGCGATCGAGGTTTACCGGGTTCCAAAGGTGACAAGGGCGACACAGGTTCGATCGGACTTACTGGTGCTCGGGGTGTCGCTGGTGCTGA
The DNA here is from genome assembly GCA_031427135.1 of Cyanobacteria bacterium VAR_87_metabat_62. Taxonomy (GTDB): domain Bacteria; phylum Cyanobacteriota; class Cyanobacteriia; order Cyanobacteriales; family Microcoleaceae; genus Microcoleus. The sequence goes on from JANPMV010000036.1 coordinate 52,032, forward strand.
TGGTGCGATCGGACCGAGGGGTGTCGTTGGTGAACGTGGCGCAGTTGGAGAAAAAGGCGCAACAGGCGATCGAGGAATTCAAGGCATTCAAGGAAATCCCGGCCCTGCTGGTGCAACGGGTGCAATGGGTGCAATGGCAAACTGGCCAAATACTTGGGTAAACATTCCTTTACTTTCAGGATTCACTGGAAATTTGCGAATTCGCAGAAATGGTCAATTTGCCGAGTTATCCGGGGTAGTAATGTTTAAGAAACCAAGTCATGGTTTTGCTTTGCAAGCAGCAGCCGTCCCTAGTGGTTTTATACCTAATAATTTACTGATGGTACCCGTTGCGACTGTTGTTCCCGCTCCAACTGGCGGTACAACTCATACAGGTTATCTGACATACACGAATGCTACAGACGGTCAGATTAACTTACGGGCAGCAAGCGAAATACCAAGCGGTGTAGATGTACAATGCCACGTCAGCACTTTGTTTGTGCTATTTGGCTAAAAAGAAAACTTAAAACAATGCTTCTTTTTTAAACTGGTAAAAAAGAAGCATTGTTTTCCTGCATTTAACTATTAGCGATTAGCAATTAAGCTACGCTTGCATCAAGGTCTACGGAAACACAAATACGAGTTCCGCCAATGCGAATGCAAATTTCCCAGTCTTGAGTAACAGCAGCAAGTTTTTCGCCTTTCTCAGGAACCATTTTCAGAAAACTAACAGTAGCAGCCTCGCCGGCTTTGATTGGTACAACAGTATTGACTGCTCGTTTACCAGCTCGAATCGAACGGGTAGTTTGTTCCGCCGATTCGACGATCGCCTTAACTTCGGTTCCAGATTCAGATAATTTTGTCAACAATGCAATTTGTTCGCTAGTCATGTTTCAGAAGCTATAATTGGGTTAATTAATTATACCAAATAACCATGCTTCCACAGTTAGCAAATGTTTACAATCCCACAAAGGTTTACCCGAATCCTGTATGGCTGGCAAGCCCCAAACTTGACGGTATCCGATGCTTGTACTACTCGCCCGATCGTGGTTTGACCAGTCGCAGCCAAAGACTCCGTTATCTTGGTTTTGGAGAAATTGAACAAATTTGTGAGTCATTGCGTATCAGCAACAATCTGTCATTCTTGGATGGTGAACTCTATATTCCAGGAGAAAAGTTTGACATAATCTCGGGCATTGTTCGCGATTCCAAAGACTACGACGTAGCTGCAAAAGCTAGGGTTGAGTTTCGGATATTTGCGCTTGGTTCGATCGCAAATCCAAACATGGACGCTGGGGCAATGCTCGATCTCATGGAAGCAAAACTTCCGACGATCGGACGAGTGCTCCATCTGGATCATTCAATAATCGGAAATAACGCAATTGCTGTTCAGGCTGAAACCGAATCAGTCAGAGTGTCGGGTCGATCGGACGAGGGGATTATGTTGCGAAATCCCAGCTCGATTTACGCGGGAGGTCGATCGAACAATCTCCTAAAAGTCAAAAACTTCGTCAAAAGCAACTTTGTGATTGTCGGTTTTGGCAAAGGTACTGGTCAATTTGCCAATTCCCTAGGCAATCTACTGGTTCGGGGAATGGTTGACGGGATGGTTGTTATGGGGAAAGTCGGAACTGGGTTTAGCATCGCCGAGCGATCGGACATTTGGGCAAACCAGTCAAGTTATCTGGGAAGAGATATTGAGGTGATTTATCTAGGAGTTACTCCAGCCCGCAAAAGTCTCAGGCATCCGATATTTTCTCGGTTTGTTTGATTGAAATTCCCACAGAAAAAACCCCGATTGATTTTCAGTCGGGGTTTTTGTGATGGGGTGCATCATTGATGATGCAAGTTTAGCTTTATCCGACAATTCCTGCAAGCTCGGGAACTTTGCCTGCCAGTTTCCAGCCAGTAGCAGGCGAATAAACTGGTGTGGTTGCGGTAACTCCCCACCCAGATAGTTCGCTGGTGGCGACTTGAATAAATGAATCGTCAGGAGCCTTAATCTGCCACAGGAGTTCGGGAATCATTGATGGAAGCAAATCGGCTGGGATTGGGGGAATCACCATTGGCAGAGGCATTAAATCTGCTGGGATTGGAGGAATCACCGCTGCTGGGATAGGGGTTGACTCGACAGCCGCAGGCACGACGGCATTTGGATCGGGCTGAATAGAAGTCAGAAAGCTTTTGGAAAAAGTCAGCTTTGGCTTGCGAGATGGCTTCAGAGTTATGGTTTCCCCGGTGCGTGGATTTCGCCCTGGGCGTTCGGGCTTGTCAGTGACTTTGAAACTTCCTAGCCCTTCGAGCCTGGCTTCTTCACCGTTGCGGAGATTTGATGATAGAAAAGCGATTGTAGAATTTGTCACTGCTGCGATCGTACTTTCAGTAAATCCAGTAGAAGCTTTTACGTAGTCGGTTAAAGTTGTCATGATTGATGAGAGACTAATGAATATTTTAATTATGCAGCATCAATGCTTAATTTGGTGGCAATCCAAAATCTTCAGGACCGAAAAGTCCTGCTGGCATTTTTCCTAATAGAAAATCAATCTGATCTTGAGTCATTGATTCATTAAACAGACAAGCTCTTTTTGTGGTAATATTTCCATCATTAAACAGCATTCCATTCGGATGTGAGTAAATTCGCATCATTCGAGTTTCGCCTACAGCCACTTTTCCTCTGTCCTTTTCTGCTACCCATCCCAACGGGAAAAAACCGATGTTTTTGGTGCTGTCAGGGAAACGCATATCGATCGCCAATTCCTGTCGCGCAGCTTGTTTGCCAGCAGCGGGTTTAAGGCGCATCAAAACGCGAACCTGTACGGTTTGCCCTTTCCATTCACCGCGACTCCAAACGTTAGGTTCTTGCTTGTGAACGTTAAAAACGTCAAAATAAGTAACGGGTTCGGGATTTTCTTTAATTTCTGCCACGATTTCCTCCGCAAATAAGTTGAATACTAATGAACCTGTGCTCAATTCACCGGCCCCGGTGTGAGCAGCACGCCAGTAAGCAGCAGCCCATGATTTTTTAGTAAATGGTAAACCGTCGGGTTGGGCAAACTGTTCGAGGGCTGATTCTTTGAGGGCTTGATATTTTGCTGAAACTTCTCTAATTTTAGTTGTATCGCCATCGTTGTTAGTTTTCCATTCGATCGCACTTCTCATGTCGCTACCGTAGCCTTTGCGTTGTTCAAAAGCATAATCTTGCTGTTCTTTTGTGACTGTTACCGTTGAAAACAGTGATGTAGCAAAGGAATTGATATCGATATTGGTTTCAAAGTTGGCGGGTTTCCAGTAGCTATTGACTAATCGCACCAGTCGAGAAATGGTATCGATCGCATCTGGTGCTACAGCGCACGGGCGTGTCAGATAGCACTGTTCAGCTTTAAAGTCTTTCAGCCACGGAATCTGTCCCGCGTCTCCCAAACTGTTGAGATAATCCCCGACTGCTTTTAATCCCGCATCGTTGTTTGGATAAGCCGATTTGAGCGAATCTACAGCGATTTGAAGTTCTTGGCTGAGAAAATTGATAATCGACATTTCTTGAGGCACTGTTTGCATTCCGCCGTTCGGTATTTCTAGCACAATCCCTTCAGCGCCCGCACCTCTAGCACGTCCTAAAAGCGATGCCACAATCCCGGTACTGTCGTTCATACTGCCGATCGCCACCTGTTGCAAAGTTCCGGGTAAAGCCATTTTTGGGAGTTTGCGGACTGATGGTGGTTTGTCGAAATTAGCGATCGCATTTCTCAGGTTTTTATAGTCGTACGATCGAATCAATTGCACAAAATCGCCGTCAAAATCACGACCCAAATTCAGCATTAACTTGGTAGAAGCAGCCATCAATCCGCCACCTTTGGCATAAGTTCCTTCATGTGAATTCCACCACAACTGACAGTCGCCCCAATGTCGCATTGGGTTACAAAAAACGATATATTCCCCCTCATCCATCCCGGGAGCGCAGAACATTTTTCGACTAAATACTGTGTTGCCGTTCTTGTCTGTGGATTCATATTTAGCAAAATACTCATCCGGTTGCGACATCAAACTCCAGAATCGGACACCCGCAGCCTTGGCTAAATTCAGCCAAACTTTCCTGAGACGTTCTTTGACTTTCCCAAGAATGTATGGATGCAGCAGCAGTCTACCTAGTTTGTCGTATTTGATAATTTCCATCGCCGTGTTGACATATTCAGCCTCGGATTGAATTGAATCGCCTTGTTCGCGTTCTAAGTCTGCTTCGTTTCGATCGATTCTCAATACTTCAGCTAAGTTCTGAATCGAATCTAAAGCAGCCACCAACCGCTCGCATTTAACAATTAATCTGCTGATGATATTGTCTTTTTCAAGAGTTTCATAACTAAACCACTGAAACAGCATCCAGCCCGCTTTAGCTGTGCGCTGTTCTGCTTCAAATACCAACCCACAAAGCAGTTTATCGGTATAATTTCCCAGCGCTGGTTTGTTGCCTTTAAGGGATGACCAGGGGATGACTAAATCAAAGCCCGAGTCATCGAGTTCCGGATTGTAGGCGATCGTACCTTTGGCTACCCATTTCTTGAATGCAGCTATCCGAAATTGAATGGGAATAGTAGCATCAACATCATCAGGTTCATATTCGATCGTCCCCGCCCCCAGCAGTTCCATAAATTCTCTGGAAGCTTTGCCGTGACTGTCTCCGCTGTCCCAGTGCTTGCCGTTTGTCGGGTCATCTTGCGGGTTGCCTTGAGCGTCTTTGGCTGTGTCATCAACTACAACGTAATTGAATTCTCGACCGACTAAATGCTTGCATCCGGTGTGGAGAATGGAACCATAAATAATCCGTTTCCATTGTTCTGTTGGTTTATCTCCGTAATATTCTCTTCCGATCGGCGCTAAATTAAAGGTAAATCTGCCGTGATTGCGAGAATTACTGGCTAGGTCAAGTTGGTATCGATCGTCACCTTTAGGGGTAAACGGATTTAGCAGCGACGAGTCTTTAGTGTTTTCGGGAATTTCACCGATGCAAAATCTCTCCTTGCCTACGTCTTTATGCAAGCCTGAAAGCAAAGTATTTCTCAGCGTAACTTTCGGGTTGTTTGACCAAACTTTATTAACGCAGTCCCACACAGACCAAATTGCAGTTGTCGCAACTTTTGCAACCGCTTCGTCTGCGCCGTACCAGTCGTAATCCGTTTTATAATTTGTTGGCATATCGATTACTAAATGAAGTCCATAAATCCGAGCCTACCTGTTGCTATTCTAGCAACTTTATCTGCTCCTAATGCTGTTTCGATCGTCTCTTTCCCAGCAATTAAAATAGGAGCGTCAGGGTTAGTCAGATTGTAACAGACAGCGTATTTTTGCTTGCTGTCTAACCCAACTCCGATAATCTGGCTCATTGGTAATCTTGCTCTGCCTAGCATTTCTTTAGCAGAAGTTTTAAATTCTTCTAATACTTCAACTTTGTTGGTATCTGTCATGAAGGCTTGAACAAAGTTAAATCTGTCTGGATTTGCTGCTAAGTCTCCAAAGATATACAGCATTTCTGCAAGTGTAGTTTTATTTCGCATAGCGGTAATGATGATTACCGCTGCTGCAATAATGGGGGCTGCGAAACTCATTACGTAAGCCCAACCGCTGACTCTCATTCCAGTAATCCCAAAGATTGTCGGCAAAAAGCTAATACCTCTATCCAGGGCTTGAGCAGCTATGTATCTCGCTGCTATCGTACCAGCACTGCCTGTGATTTTGAGTACGATCGCCGTGACTGTATTTGTCAGGGCCGGCAACAGCAAAGCTGGAATATTGAGTGCTCTCAGAAAGAAACTTCCCAGCAGCCAAGATGCAATGCCGGTGATAACTGATACTGCGCCGGCTACGGTAGCTGCGCCGCCAACTGCGATGGGTACGATCGCATTTAAGACTGGGGGACGTGAATGAATTGAGACGATCGAATGCTTATAAATTGAATTGATTACATAAGGATTGTGATTTTTAATTATTGGTGGAGTTTTTGGCGTTTTCGGTGGTGGCGGTGGCAAAGGTCTGCCCATACCTGATAAAGCTCTTTCTACCATGTTTAGTTTGCTACGAACGCTGCGTCTCGCATTGCCTTTGAGTGTTTCGAGCGCTGCCTCAAACTCTGACTTTTTCTTCAAAGCTCTTTCAATAGCCTCATTTTTCCATTTTTCCGCTTCATTTGCAGCCGAATGGGCATTGTCTGAATAAGCGATTAGTTGCTTGGATAATTCTGGCAAATTCAGCGTTTCATTGTGCGCCATAACCGAAGCTTCATAGACGGCTTTCTCGGTTTTGTTAGTCGCCAACTTAGCTAATTCGTCGTTAATTTTTACCGTAAAGTTTTTGTAACGATCGGTGTTGAAAGCCTGGTTAATTCCATGAACTGTTTCGAGGAAAACTAGACTTGAATTGGTTACTGCTTCACCTAAATCTTGCGATGCCAGCAACACATCTCTGATTCCTGTGGTGTACTGGCTGGACATGACAAACTTTATCTGAGGCAGATTCATATACCAGTCCTTACCTCCAGCAATTCCCTCGTTGACAGTATCGGCTATTTTGAGAATTTCTTTGCCGGCCCAGATGTTGTCGGATATTTGGTTTCGTAAATAATCGAATTGACTCATAGCTGTGTCTCAAACAAACGTTAACTTAATGATGCCAGAAATTGAACGCGCATGAGTGCGATCGCAGCGCATTGAGGGACGATCGACCTTCCGTACAAGCTCACGCATTCCCTACGTCCTGGTGTACGTGGTTCTATCCCTGCGCTTACGGGTGGTTGGTTGGCTTTCCACCAGTGGTCAACACAGATTGCGTCCATCCACTGGGGAAACCCATTAAGTAGGCGCACACTTCCGGGTTGAGTTTCTGGGTACGAGACAAACGATTTTGCGATCGCAATGTGGTCTCTAATGTTGTCATTCCAGCAGCAGAAGTTTTGCCGTTCCCGGAGGCGTAGGTGTTCGGCGTAGGCAATGACAAACACTCTTTGCCTCTCGTGAGGCGCACCGAGCTCCGACGCGCTGATAATTTCAATTTCTGTTTCATATCCAGCCATTCGCAAGGCTCCCAGGATTGTTCGCAAGCCTCTATGAATGATGCCTGTGGGATTTTCAATAATGACAAAATCTGGCTGGCACTCAACGATAACTCTGTACATTTCCCACCACAATCCTGATTCAGCGCCTGCCAATCCTTGTTTCTTTCCTGCGCCTGACGTGTCTGTGCAAGGAAAACCCCCAACGACAATTGTAGGAAAGCCGATTGTTCCTGGTTTAGGTGGATGATAGGTTCTGATGTCTGACCAGATGGGGATGTTAGAGAAGTGGGATTGGAGGACTTTTTGAGCATGAGGATTAATTTCGACAAATTGAAATGTTTGGTATCGATAGCCAAAAACTAATTTTGCTGCTAATTCAAATCCTCCAATTCCTGAAAATAGACTAATTGCTTGCATAAAGTTATTTTTAACTAGAAATATTTTAACATAAATTATTGCTTCGCTTTTGGGTTTTGATGTTTATTATTCAAAACCATGCCTCGTAAAACATTAGAACAACGAATTGAGCTTCACATCATTTCTAGAAAAGATTGCTGGATTACAAATTTTTCCAAACATAACGAATATCCCAAAATTAGTGTGAATGGCAAACCTAAACGTATGTCTAGAGTGATGTACGAAATCCACAATGGTGAAATATCTGAAGGAATGTTTGTTTGCCATAAATGCGACAATCGAGCCTGTGTCAACCCTGAGCATTTATTTCTTGGTACTCCCAAAGACAATCTCATAAATCTTAGAAACATCAAAAACGTTGGCAATCTCAGAAACAAAATCAAAACTGTTTCTGAGATTTTAGTTTTGCTTCGCTTTAAAGTGTTGAGTTTTTAGCTAGGAATTGAATCATGGAAAAAATAAACTTCGCTGGGATTGAAGGTGAAATAATCGAAACTTCACCGCATAATAACTATCTCGTTGTGAGATTGAGCGATCGAATCACAATCTGTGGCACTTTTAGCAACCAGTTCAACTGGCAAGAAATGCCAGACGCAAGTTCTGGGTTTGAAAGTTTCATTACGTACATAGGTGTACGATCGAAAGCGGTTGCTGAGCAAGTCAAGGAAACTGTAGCGGCTGTTGGTGGATACACTTATAAAAGTGAAAGTGAGCCAAGGAAATCAAAGCGAGTGAAAGATTTCCCATTAGAAATCAAAATCCGTGGCTTATCTCCTGAGTTTGTTGCTGGAGTAATCCGTCTCAAGAAAATATAAACAGTCAGTTTCCTCAACATTTAACTGTTGAGGAGACTGAGAAAGTTCATTAACAAGGAGGAAAAGATGATAGAATTAGATTTTGAAACCGAACAAACAACTCTTAAGTTGCGCGACGCATTTCGGGTTTTAATTTGGCAAATAGGAGGTTCACCGCATCTCAAGGAAACAGAGTTGAGCGATTGCTATACCAGGTTTATGAGTCGGTGGCGCAGGAGTTCGTAGCTTGCGGGGCGGTACGCCATCGCGACGATGGATTTGACACAATTAACAGCTTTAGCAACAGAACAAGGATTCGGCGTTGAAGGGTTGTTGATATTTCGACAAAACTATTATGGTCTGGGTAAATTACCTGAGCACCTTCCAGAAATAGAGTAGTCATAGGTTGTTGGTGAGGGGTCGCTTCGCGATAAGGGAGCGATTTCTCACCATAGGTATTCTCATGAAACGATTAACGAAAACAATCCCGAATATCGAGCAATTTCGGGAGTTTTGTCAAAACCGAGTTGATGAAATGAAACCAAGTTTCAGTAGTTTAACCGATCGCAGGTTAGAAATTTGGCTTTTCAATAGTGTCCATCTCGGCAGTGGCAAAGTTAGTCCCGGATATTTTAATGACAGACTTTATAGGTTTTGTCAGCAAATATATCCGGGATGTGACATTGGCTTGCTCACCTATCATGGCGATCGTAATGGTAAGAGTAGTGGAATAATTAGACCCCATAAAGACCATGGTTATAGTTTACCTCGCGCAATCAACATCAATCTTGGTGTTGCAGAGTTTGCGATCGATGGTAAATTACATTTGCTTAACGATGGCGATATCGTTGAATTTAATTGTAAGAAAACCCATTCAGTACCTCGCGTATTGAGTGAAGAACGGTTTAGTTTAGTTTTGTGGAAACTGAACGAGGCTAAAGGTTATCGATCGCAAATGGTTGAGATTATTGATTGGTAGTTATCGCGGATCTAGGAAACTAGATCCGCATTCTTATTGTCATTTTTTTTGGAAATTTTCCACTCAACACTTTATCGTAGCTTTCTGGGGAAGAGCTTCGCTATGGGGGATTGAGTTGGATTTCTTCAACTTTGTTCTTTACCTACCTTAACTATCATGGCAATTAACTTTCCTTCCAAAACTGAAAAGAAAACCTCCCTACTTATTGATGCCCTTCGCATCATGGCTTGGGAAGAGTACAAAGCCACCAACAAAGACGAGCTGAAAGACCTCGAATACGGAGGCTATCAAGTATTTGCAGAAGAGTGGAAGGAAGAAGAACTCCACAATTTCACTTATCCTGAGTTGGTGGATTTCTGCAAAGCAATCGAATACACTCCGATCGAGTTGATGAACTATCGATCGGAATACTACGCCAAGAAACAAGCCAACTCTTCCAAATATCCAAGCAATGGCAAATCTGCGCCTAAATCTGATGCTTATGCCAATGAAGAAATGGCTTTCTAATTCTAGTTTGATTTAAGAAAGAAAAGCCCCAATCTCCTTAAATGGGAGTTGGGGCTTTTTTTTTAATGCAGTTCTCTGGTGAGATCGCTTCGCGATAAAGCAATGACCTTTCTTATGCGTTACTATCATGTTGACAAAATACGAAATCCCCGGCTACGAATCTCTCGAATGGAATACTGGCCACAAATGGGCGATCCCATTACCCGAGTACACAGTAAACGGCTACATAGTCGATAGGCACTACGTCCCAGATGAAGCACCAGTAATCCCAACTGGCTGGATCTACGAATTCTCCGACGGTTCTATTCGATCGGAATGTCAGCTTAGCCGAGTCGAATGGTAGTAAAAAATAGCAGCACTTATCACTGAGATAAGTGCTGCTATTTTTTTTATCTTTGAATTAAACTTAACGGATATTAATGCTTCGCTTTTGGGTGTTGACGTTTTTTGGTATCAGCTATGTCATCACCTTACAGTTCAGGATATGGACTTTTGCAACACGTTGATCGCCGTCTCAACCGCGAAACTCAATACAATTTTGACGAACCATTTGATAAGAAACAATACAACACAGCAATGATTACCGGACATCGCTGGCTTAAATACAACAATCCAGAGGTAGACAATTTAATCACAATGGCGGTCAACTTAGGCGTTACCCATTTCCTGTGTGGAATGGCGCTCGGAGTTGACCAAGATGCTGCACAAGTGCTAATTTCCAGAGGATTAAAGTGGACAGCAGTAATCCCTTGCGCTGACCAGGACAAACTATGGAAACCACGCCAGCGATCGCATTACAAGAAGTTGCTTGAAAAAGCCACTAAACAAGTGATTTTATATCCAGAGTACAGTTCTGGTGTGATGCACGCGCGCAATCTCTGGATGGTTAAACACGCCGACATTTGCCTAGCTTTACTCAACGATGACCCCCACAAAGTTGGCGGTGGAACTGCCACAACAGTGCAGATGGCAATCGATCGAAATCTATTGATTTTTCGATTTAATCCAAGTGACTCAGGATACTCAATGATTGAGCCACCGTGGAAACAAATGAGTCTGTTTATCAACGATTAACAATTAACTACCATTAATCACCATGAGCATCCAAACTCATGGTGATTGTTTGTACCTTTACCTCAAAACTAAAAATGAACGCGAAAAAAACACAGAGAAAGACACAGAAAAAAGTTACTGGACATCTTCACGGACGTATCAAAAAGCTAGCTGATGCTGCGATGGAACGTGGAGATATTATCCAATGCGAGCGATATCCCAACAACGACTACATCATCACTTTAACCAGCGATATGATGCCCATTACCTACACCGCTGTCGGTGCTGGTACTTTGCTGTATCTGTTGAATGCTAATGCTTTAGCTCAAGAAACAGAAACATAACATCGTTTTTGCTCCGCTGTGGGGTTTTGATGTTTCTGTTTTTGTTCAAATAAAAACCAAAGCGAATCATGTAGTGCTTCGCTTTGGAGTGTTGATGTTTTTTGGAAATCAAATATGACTATGCTAGCACACATTTTACCAAACGAAGAACACCTCAACGTTTATAACGATATGCTTGTTGACTCAATCGGCAAGTTAATCGACTTAGACGCAATTACCGAACGATTGTTAGCGACTGATTGCCAGCAATGCTCCTTATTCACTCATGAACAAGTAAAGCTTGCCTTTCTGAAGTGGATTGAGCATAATCTCGATTCGATCGAAGAGCAGCCCGAATGGTTTCTTAACAATGAACCCCGACATTTCTATCGCCATTTGTCATTTGATGAGCTACAGGAAGCAACAGACTTGCGAGAGTACGATTACGAGGAAATGTACGAAGCGATGGCAGGCGAGGGAAACCCTGATAACGAATCTTCCCTCGAAGATGACTTTGAGGGAACTCCTGAAGAAGCAGCCATAGCAGCCATTTATTGGTAGCAAAAAAAGCGGTTAGTTGAGAAAGAACTAACCGCTTACTCTTATTCTGGGTATTTTCACAATTCTACCATGACTTACCTGAAAAGACTTGCAGAAATTCGCAAACAAATTGAATCTCTCAAAGCTGAAGCAGAATCGATCGAACCTGACGCAATTCTTGAAGCTTTCGAGATTATTGAATCCAATCAATCACCAAACGGTAAAAGCTTAGTTCACAGCGACTCTAATGCTAAGATTGTGTTAGTTCTTCGCAATCGCTACGATGACAAAAATACTTCGGTTGTGCGTTTGGACGAAGACATTAACAGAGAATACGAGAAACTTTGTCGATCGAACGCAACAGCCATCGAAAACAATCAATCTTACATCCAAGAATTACAGGAAATGATTGCCGTTGCCGAAGCAAAACAAGAAACACTTTTGGTTTCTGTGTACTTGGAAACGCTTCGGAAACAACGTTCGATCGCACTCAAAAAGACTGAGCATAAAGTGCCAAGTCTGGCAGTTTACCTCAAGTAGTGCTTTCGCTTTTAGGCTTTGATTTCTCGCCAATCTGCGGTACGGCTGAACAGAACCGCAATTATCCTTGAATGCCATGCAACAAACCAAGTACAGATTCAATCGAAAAGAAGGAAAAATTTACGTCGATCGACAAGATAGGTTAGTTGATAGCGGAAACTCCATCAAAGTAATCATCTTGTGGGCATCAGAGCCAATCTTTGGTAAGCCTTTTCCTTACTTACCAGCTCAATATTGGGTACAGCTAACGTTCTTTGATGAACATGGCAATTGGTGTCATGCTGTCCTCAATAATGGCACAACAAACGCGCTTTCTTCATGGTTAGCCTACCGAAAAGAGATTGAAACTGTTAAGAAGCTCGAACTCTGTGCTGTTATCACAACAATAGGTTTTGAGTCGATCGACTGCAATTACCAATGCTTTGACTACAGTTTCTCTGGGATTGCAGGAAAAGAAGGATTGGGCGATCGAATGCGATTACTCATTCAACAAAGTGAATATCCATTAGTCGAACCAATTGGATTAGTGGGGAAATGCTTCGCTTTTGGGCAATGATTCTCTGTTACCTTTTATCAACAACATCATGACTAAGAAATCTGAATCCGTTAATCAATCTGTCAATGAATCTGAATACGTTGCTACTGAATTTCAATTTGACCCAGCATTAATGGGTGAAGAATTCAATGCACCGCGTGTTCCCCGACTTCCTTATGGGATTGTGCTAAACGATAACCCAGCAGGTCTATTCATCCCAGAAAAGAATGTCATAAAAGCTGGTTGGTTGAATTTGACACCAGAATTAACAGAAAAAGAACTGGCTGGCGGTGAAAAAGCCAAAGGATTGTTCTTTACATCTGTAAAAATGATAATTCTTGGTAATGTACCTTCTTACATCCGATACAAGGATAATGATGATTTGGGTGATATGCGAGGAGTGATTGTCGGTTCTTATGAAGAAAGTCGTCATTTACTCGACAAAAAGACAATGGAGGTATGTTCCGAACATCTTCTGATGTTTCTAGACGACAACAATAATCTGTTGCACACCCGACCAATTCGATTTCGATTCAAGAATGTTGCGCTTTGGTCATTGCGCGAATGCTTGGAAGATTTCTACATGGCGATGGAGCTCCAATTCGCTCAACTGACTCACACAAAGGCTAGTGGCAAGAACGATCGATGGCGCGCTTTGTGTGTATTTGAAGCTCAATTCAAGGGCATCAAAGAAGGTGAAGGCAGTAACAGGTCTTACTGTTGCAAAATTGAAGAATTTACAGTCCCTAACCCAGAAAACTTTCATACACTTTTCTTGGGCGCAATACAAAAGTCTGCAAAAGTTTGGGAGACTTACGACATGAATGTAGGCGCTTTTAGTTTGCCTGAATCCAAACAGCTTCTTCTAGGCAATAGCAACTAAACCATTCTCATTTTGTCACCGTAAACAATTACGGTGACATAAAACATACAAGGAAAAAAACATGAACAATCCACTCTGTGCTGTAGGCGTAAGCCGGGGCGTAAGCCATCGCATTCTAATCCAAAACACAATCATCGCAGTATCAGCAATTGTGAAAGCTGACTACAATCCAACTGCTCGAAGACTGACTTTAACTCTGATTGATCGATCGAAGTTGAACTTCAGAGATGATTTAGCGGAATCTGCATGGGATTATCTCAGAAGCCGAATCTACGGCTGCAACGAGCCACTGGGCGATTGGGAAAATGCAACTAGCAAGCCTAAAACCACTTTAGACCCCGGTGGTAAATATCGAGTAATCGAATAAAACATCGACCCGAACAAGTCGTTAAACTGTTCAGTGCTATCATTCATCCCGGCTAATTCCTGCCAGAATTAGCCTTTTTTTTCAAAGCAAACATAAACAAAGGAAAAATCATGAGCAATATCGAATGGACTAATATCACGGCAAATCCCATTCACTTAATCCGTGAAGATGGTAGCCACGGTGGACATTGGTGCCATAAAGTGAGTCCAGGCTGTGCAAAATGTTACAGCGAAACACAGAACCAAAGCAATTATTTCAAGTTCGCTTCACATCTTCCTTACTCAGGCTCTGCACCAGACAATTTGATTTTTGACGAAAAGGTGATGCAAAAGTTGATAAAAATACGATCGCCCAAGAAAATATTTCTGTGCTCGATGACAGATTTATTCGGGGAATGGGTGCCGGATGCTTGGATTGACAAAGCTTTTGCTTATATGGCTTTAGCCAAACAGCACACTTTCCAAATCCTAACCAAACGCCCGGAACGGATGCGGGAGTATTTTCTATCGCCCAATCGATCGCAGGCAATTTTCGATTTCATGTTGTATTACACCACAGATCCAAGAAACCAACACAACTTGTCAATCAGTTTACCTCTTCCGAATTGTTGGCTGGGAGTTTCAGTTGAAAATCAAAAAGCTGCGGACGATCGAATTCCCCATCTGCTAAACACACCAGCAGCAGTTCGGTTTCTGAGTTGCGAACCGCTGTTAGAGTTTGTCAGCCTTAATAAGCCATTCAGGACATCGAATAGTGGCTATGAATTCACTTGGCTTGATTACCTAAATCTTGTAATCATCGGTGGTGAATCTGGTTCTGGTGCACGTGTCTGCGAGATTGATTGGATTCGATCGCTAGTTCGGCAATGTCAACCCACAAACGTCGCTGTATTTGTGAAGCAGCTTGGCTCGAATCCCGTGAATGCTGCACACCTCAAGTTCAAAACTAGCGATCGCAAAGGTAGCAATATTATTGACTTCCCTCCTGAATTGCAAGTGAGAGAATTTCCTCAGTAGCTTTAAGACGCTTTCGCGATGAAGTATTGAACTTTATTCGCACCACGATTATGGCTATTCAACTGTTTTTCGGCCGTCTTCAATTCCGTTTAACCGAAATTGAAAACGACAAATTTCGATTCTGCTCTGCCAACACTCTTCTGATTTGCCTCTTCAATTACCGAAGCAATCAGCTTCTGCACATTTGAGGTTAATCGCGAAGCTGAGCAGATTCGCGAATTCAATTCTGAATTCAGTAATGCTGAAGCAGCTATCAGCTTATTCAGAATCTCTCGCGAAATCGAGGGCTTAGTAAACCTCGATTAAATCGAGGCGAACGAATGCAATTCAGCAATGCTGTATATATCGGCAACGAACCATATACAGCCGAGAATTCTGAATTCTAGCCCACAAAAAAGCCTCAGAGATTCACCTCTCTGGGGCTTTTTTTTTAATTCACAAATTCAAAATCATGAAAGTATTTTTTACAGGCACCGAAAATCTGCAATCGCTGAATCCTGAAAATCTTACACGAATTCATAATATTTGCAATCTCAATGCAAACATTCTCATTGGCAATTATCGAGGATTTGACCAATTAGCCTTGGCATTCTTGTCAATAATCGAATACCCAAACGTCACAGTTTACGAAACTGGTAGCAAGTTGAGCTTTGGCTATCGACTTATTAATGCAGGCAAATATCCTGCACAAGATATCGAAATGAGCCGACAAGCAGATTTTATGTTAGCTATTCACGACGGAAGTCGAGGCGTTGCAGCAAACATCAAGCGAATGCCTGCTAATAAAGTCAGAATCATTCACATTTAACGTAATATTAATTAGTTAGCTACTTAGGCTAACTGATTAATATTATATACACAAAACCTTGAAATTATGAAACGAATAACTCTCGATCCAAGCAATCTAAGTCGCAACAAAACTCTGAAAGCATTTGAAAAAATAAACAAAGATTTGCTCAAACAAATCAGAGCCGTAGCTTGCGGGCGCACCTACAAAATGCCTCCCAACTACATCGACTGGCAAATCTTGAGCGGAATTGTAGCGATTGCAATTTCCACTTGCGAACCAGATTTCGCAAAAGTTGATGTTTCGGCATTTATCCACAGTTACCGTACCGCACTCTGGTTTGCGAAAAATGCACCAATTTACTGCTTAACTCCCGAGATAATTGAAGCTTTTGACCAAACTGATGCACTTCATAAACCCGGCATTCTTGCAGGCTGGCAACCATCACTGCCTACTTTTCTGCTCGCGATACCCAAAGGATTGATACACACACCTGACGATGGGGAAATCGATTATCTGACAGTTTCTTGCAGCGATTCTGAACAGCCTGAATGGAACAAAGGCAGATGGAAAAACATTGAAATTGAGCCATTCAATCTCAAACACAGTCTGTACTTTCAGATTTGCACAGTAGACAGCAACGAAACTGTGTGGACTTCTGGGACTGCGATCGACAAGAGTGGAGTTTTGATTTATGACGAAACCAGCAGCATCGGTAAAAATATACTGTCTGTTGCTGATAAAGAATTCATACAGCGCATCAGAAACTTAGTTATCAATGTTTTGCTAGCTTTGGAATTTTCACCATCAACCACTACTGATGTCGCTAAAACTGAAACGGAAACTAAGAATAAAGGATTTGCGATTACTCAGCCTTCTCCTAACACCAAATATCCCCGCTGGATAGGGAAAGACTACCAACCCAGAACAGTTTCAAATTCAAGCTCTGGCACTCATTCGTCTCCGTGTATCCACTGGAGACGCGGACATTGGCGAGTGCTAGAATCAGGTGAAGGGAAGCGATGGAAAGAAGCCAAAAGGCTTTGGATTGAGCCAGTTTTAGTCAATTCTTAAGCTATTGATTAATTCTTAAATATTATCTACAATAGAATTATTTAAGGATTAATCAATGCTAATAGCTGGCAATGGATATTCAGTCTTATCTAAGTTTGTATTCGATGGAGACACTTTAAACCTCAACTTTCAAGGGGAACAATTTCTCGCCCGGTTGCAATGGATTGACACGCCAGAAACAAGAAAGCCCTCTATTCACACAAACACAGACCCGAGAATCCAAGCTCATTGGAGTTGGGCAGAACGAGCCAAAACTGCATTAATGAATCTGGTTTATCAGAAGCCACTGATTTGCATTCCGATCGAGAAAGACCGATTCGATCGCTGGCTGTGTGACCTTTATTTAGGCAAAGTTTCCGCAGCAACCAACGTACAAATCGCCCTCTGTAAAGCCGGAATGGCGGTTAGTTACTTGCCACATAACCGCTATTCCTACACCAGCCGAGAACTGGCAGTAATGCGGGGAATTATCACCGAAACAGCCAATGCTAACCGTAAAAAAGTAGGCATCTGGTCGGAACCAAATTTCATTCTTCCCCATGAATTCAAAAAGTTAAACCTATCCTTACCCTAAAAAACAATGAAATTAATTCAAAAAATAATCAGTTACATGGAAGCCGAAAAGTACAAAATCTTTCGGGAACCCGGAGAGAAAAACATAATTTATATCGAAGGGGCTGACAAAAACGGAACCATCAACTCGGACAAAGCTAACCACTTTAACGATTTAAGACTCGTGTTTGCTTTCAATCATCGTGGTGACGCGGTAATCGAAGGCGCTTGGGAGGGGACGACCGAACCAGGCTACTACTACACCGACAATCCCATGAACCCAAACGGCGCTGCTAGAATTGCCTTCGGTCAATATCGATCGTGGCAAATCGGCATCCACGGTAACTCTGACCCACATGAGGCTCTGATTCAGGTTGGGTTAGTGCGAGTTCACCGCGATTGGAATCGGGACATGATTCGGACTGGAGATGCGATCGATGAAGGTTACTTTGGCATCAATCAACACTGGGGGCATGACCACCCAGTAGACGACATTCACACAGCATCCGCCGGCTGTCTGGTGGGAAGAACCCGCAGCGGACACCGTACCTTTATGGAATTGGTCAGGTCCGATCGGCGTTGTGCAGCAAACCCAGAATTTATATTTACTACTGCCGTAATTCCAGGAAATAAATTATGAAACAAGAAGTTATGGACTGGGTTGTCGGTGTAATCGCAATTGTTGGCGGAGTTTCCAGCTTTGCATTTTGGCTGGCATCGCGCCAGATTAAAGATGAATTATTCCACCGAATTGACAAAATCTCTGACAATCTGCGAGGCAGATTAGAAACTGATTTCATCAAAAATACTAATAGACTTCTGAGATGGCAAGATAAAAACCAACTAAAAAATGCCACTCTAGAAGCGAGAATGAGACGAATTGAGAAAGCTTTATCTCTTGATGATGAATTCCTGGAAGCTATAGACAGCCTGCCCGAGAACACGGATTCGCCTTAACTTAAATGCTAAAACTAACTCAAAATCAGCTAGATTTATTAGCAACTATATTCGGGACGATCGCCGGAATCGCCGAGCTTTTGATAGCCACCAGACGACTCAGCAATGAAGACGGTCAGTTAATTGCTGGCTTGGCAATGATAGCTCTTGGAATTGTGAGTAATAAAAAACCACGGAGTTTAGTCCGTGGCGAGAAAGAAAGTGGTAACTATCTTAAGGATAGCCGTTGATTTTGGCTGCGATGAATTTTATAGTGGCGAGTGCTCCAACACCACCACCGACGAGAAATCCCATGCTAAAAGCATCTCTTGGGTCAACCAACTTTTTTTTCTTGATTTCTGCTTGTACGATCGCAGATTGTTTTCCAACTGATTTGATAGTTTTCGGAACAACTTCGAGAGTTGTCAAGCTAGCTGCTGTTAGAGTAGTAGCCAGAAAAACTGTTTCAGTTACTGTGAGTTTACGAACCTTTATCTGCATATCAATCTTTCTCCAAATAATCTTTAAAATTGGCGATTAGCGAAGGTGTGCCATGTTTCCTTACAACGTATTTGAAGCATGGTTTACCCACATCTGAATAACTTTTAGGCTTCTTCTTTCCTTGAGTAAATCCCAATCCTTCAGAAATCAATTTGCTGGCACTTTTGTATTTATCAGATAATTCCAGAATCCTCTCAAAAAGTGCCGATTCTGAGTCATTTGGGAGTAATCTAGAAAAGTCTTCTGCATCCCAGATAAGCGGATAAGTCTCTCTGGGCAAAGCTTCCAGAGTTATCTCTTCAGAAATAAGGTTATCCGAATCAGATAATTCTGCGTCTGAATTATCCAGCTTATCTTGGGCATTATCTGGCAAATTATCTGAGCCATTCCCCAGCTCCAAAAGCCATTCTTTTTTCAATCGATCGAGCATTTCAGGGTTAGATTCAGCTTTCCAATATTCTTCGGAAATGCCCAAGATTCGATCGAGTTTAATAGAATCAGTTTCTGGAATTGTTTCTGTTTCCGTGACCGTTTCTAACTCTGTTTCTACAACTATTTCTGTGTCCGAATTAAACAGGTCGTAGACCCAACTTGAGCGTATCCAATCAGGTGCGATCGAGATTTTCATATTCTCAATCAGCTCACCATCTTCATCTTTAATGCCGGAAATAGTCCCTCGCCACAATGGCTCTTGCTCAGAGTTTGAGTTGAGTTTGATGATGATAAAGTTGCCCCGAATCGCATCGGCAAAGCCATCGCCACCGCCCAATGCCGCCAAAGTTTTTGCATGGGCTACGAGTATGGGAGATTCGTTGGCTTTTCGCGGGTCACTGGATAGTTTTGAGCCGAGTTTAGTAGCCAATTCTTGGGTAGCTTCTTCCTGTCCGTACCGCGTCACTTCGTCGAAAATAGAAGTGATTGGAATATCTTTGAGAGTGCGTTTGCTGAATCGATCGTACATTGCCATAATTTGAGAGTTTACTTCTTTGTAGTTGTGGTGAGCGCCAAACCCAGGGACTTTTAATTTGGCTAACTGTTGCCAGCACTCATCCTTATTTTGGTGAAAGTGAGGGTCGGCGATCGAAATAATCTGATGCCCTCGCAGATAGTGCCGACACAGCGCCAGAAACTCAGCAAAGTAAGATTTTCCACTACCTTGGTCGCCATAAATCAAGATTGGCTTTTTCATGCACTGCCCAATCCAGCCAAGTTCGTGCTCGTTGATGAACTTGAGCAGTTTGGCTTTTTTAGCAGCGAATGATTCGTCTTTTTGCTTAATTTCCTCGACAATTGCAGCTAATTCGAGCTCTGGCAACGCGACTTGTTCGGGTTCGGGTTCGGCGGGCTGCAATCGAGCCATAATTCGATCGAGCCGACCTTTTTCATCCTGAACTACAACGTAGGCGTCTCGCACATCATCGGTGTAGTCCGCGAGTGCCAGTTCGATTCTCGCAGTCTCCTTTTGCCTAGCTTCGATCACCAAAGCTTCCCGCTTGCCTTCTTCAATCGCTTCTCTGTTTCTCCGTTCTAGGTTGTCAAACTCTTGTTGGCGCTGCTCC
Organism: Cyanobacteria bacterium VAR_87_metabat_62; assembly: GCA_031427135.1. Classification (GTDB taxonomy): domain Bacteria; phylum Cyanobacteriota; class Cyanobacteriia; order Cyanobacteriales; family Microcoleaceae; genus Microcoleus. The sequence continues at coordinate 72,413 of JANPMV010000036.1, forward strand.
TCAATGCTCGCTAATCGAGTTTGTTCTGCCTGCAACTTTTTCTGCCTGGAGGCTTCACGATGACCGATCGCAAAAAAGCCGATCGCACCAAACCCGCTGGCGCACCGCAGCATCGCATATTTCTGAAATGGGATGGGCGCGATCGACAATCCAAGGCAAAGAATGCCGCCAAATAAAGAGCCGATCGCCAATTTACTCATTTCTTCCCCCCGAGCGCACCAATGAGTAAAATGCCGGTGAATCCAACAATCAAAATTATGGCGATCGCTCCCGTCACCTGCCACTGTGAAAATTTTGCCAGCAACTCCCAGTAACTGACAAATGAACCGACAATCAACGCTAGTCCGCCAAAATGCCATAATCCTTGGAATTCCGATTCAGGCGAACCATACAGAAAAAGTGACAGCGCGACGCAAACCAAAAAAACCACAGACAGCCAAAAATAAGCAGGATTCGCTCTAGCTAAATTGCTAGCAAGTAAGCCTCCACTAAAGCAAATTCCTAAGAAATTGAAGTTAGCCTGATTTTGCCAGTTCATCGTTTACCTCCAAAGAAATTGCGAATTCGGCTCAGACCACGCCCGAAATTGCCAGCAAGATTGTTAACCGATCGGGCTACACCGGCATTCACATAATCGCCTGATGTTTTTCGCGCGCCACCGCCCCAAGTCCAACCACTGCCACCATTACTGCTACCACCAACACCGCTAATAACTTGCTGAGTACCTTGCAATTTTGGATGATTAGCAGCATAGCTACCACCTTTCAGCATCTCGCTAGCCCAAAGCAAAGTATTGGGTTTATTAGCGTTGTAAGCAGCCATGGCTGCTTGGTATTCTGGGTTTCCCTCTGCACTCGCGATTTGAGCGTCGATCGAATCTTTGTAAGCTTGAATTGCATTTAGAATGCGAGAATCTTCTCCTCTCTTGAAATCTTCTGTTTGTTCAATTCCTCTTTCTTTTTCCTTCCCTAATTTGTAATCTTGTTGGGTGACAGATTCTAAATAGTCATTCTCGGCTACTAACGCTTTTACTTGAGATTCTTTAATCTTAGAAGCGCCTTTGAAGCCTTTTTCAATCAGCCAAGCTTGCAATTCTCGGAATTTTACTTGTCCCTTGATGACCGCTTCAAATCTGTCTTTGATTAACTCGAAATTATCAATCAGCCACTGTGCCTGGTTGGCGCGATCGGTCAGCCTTCCCCAATCTTCGGGGCTATAAGTGCTGATATCGCTATTGATGTTGTAGGTGTCCAGAAGCATCGATCCACCAGCTTCTGTCAAATCGCCACCAACAAGAGTGTTGAGAATTTCTGCAAATCCGACTTGATCAAATGCCATTCTTCCTCCAATTATTTAGAAATTGCTTGCCAAACTGACAAGCAATTTCAGTTTCAGGTTCAGGCTGTTAATTCGTCTGCTTCAAGAATCAACCTATTTATTTTTAAATCCAGCAAAAAGGTAGTTTTCCCTGACTTGATCGCAGCAGCACGTAGACTTTGCAATTCTTGAATTTAGGAGTGCAATAGTTGTTGCCGAACAGTTTTTCGCCTGGATTTGCATAATCCTGTTGATTTATTCTGGGGATATTTCACATCCTCCAAAATAATCCCTAAGATAGATTTTGTACTTGTCAAACATTTTTCTTCCCTCCAGAAACTACGGCAAACAACCAAACAATAATTCCCATCATCCTCAAATATCCGTTGACAAAAAATCGGTGTTTTTTGTTTTTCCAAAGTACCGGATAGTGAATAATTTCATGTGCTTTCTTTGACAATGGCACGCAATCTCTAATAAACCTTTCAGATTGAAGATTGCTGTAAGTCAAATGGTGTGCGTGATTTGAGAAAAGCCAAGGAAATAAAACGCATCTATTTCCCGTGGCTTGTTGAAATTTTCTTGATCGGGCATACCAGATGTTCGATCGAATGTAGTTTGTGTATTCAGGTGAGTGATTTTTAGTCATCGTTTAGAAATACTTCAATCCATTTTTGAGCACTGGCAATCGCACATTCTTCAGTTTTTGACTCACTGTTGGCAATTATTTCGGAGCCATAGCCGTCGTACACAAACCAATTCCAGTATCTTTCGACTTGATACTGATATCCGGTCTCTATGCGAGAACAGCGAACAATCTTGATTTGCAATCCCAAGTAATAGTAATTACCAGGAATTAAGTCTGTATCGCTTCTATTCTCAAGAAATGAAGAACCTTTGGTGTAACCAACTATCCAAGTTTTGACTTCTCCCCGTTCCTGCAAGGAAGCAAAGCTGCTATTTCCGATTTTACGAACAATCGACACTGGCAACAAACTCAGTAATTTTTTCAGCAATTTACTTCACCTCACAGTTACATTGAGCAATAATCTTGCCGTAAATCACGCAGCATTCTGGGCAAATGTGAATGCCTAATGATGTAGCTTCGGCGATCGCAAAATGACCGCTTTTATCAGCCAATTTAATGCCCGTAGCGTGTTCTTTCACAGTCAAAAACCCTGTGTTTGGGTAAGGCAACGTAGAACACAAATTGACTAGCCTAAAGATTTCACCTTGATGTAAGTACATTTTGTGTTTCCTCAAAAATTACTTGTCTGATTTTTCTAATTCTTGGTTATCCACCGAGCCAGCACTTGGAGACCAATAATTATTGGAATTATTGATAATCTGAGTACCAAAAACCACGGTTGGTTTTTGAGGTTGCTGCAAGGCTTTGTCAAACCCTGCACTGTACCCAACTGTCCAAATAGCACAACCTCCGATTGTTCCAACCACTAATGCTGCTGAAGTTTTCATGGAATTTTGAACATCATCTTGTAGGGACATTTAACAAACTCCTGTCATCAAAATTGCTGCTGTGGAACTAGAAAAGCTTTGAGATTCTTGAAAAAGTGATTGTAACCACTTAAGCATTTGTGATTTCTCCTGATTTGAATTGGCTCGCAAACTCGCAAAAACAATCAAATTTATTAGCAATTTTTCTCTGCGAGTTTGTTCAAGGTTTTCTAACAGAACTAACCGACTAGCTAAAACATCGGCTAATTCTGTGCAAGATTTAATTAACCCCAAAGTCCAGAAATCTGCTTCGGGGCTTTTTTTCCCGGCAAACTTCCTTTCCGCAAATCGAGTGGAGTTTGGCGAATTGCGTCAGTAATTTGGGCAAAGTTTGATCGCACTTGAGAACTGCGTTCAGTCAATTTATCTACAACGTTGGCTCCAAGCGCAATGTAAAAAGCGTCAACAATTTGGTCACTGGCTGCATCGGCTACGTCTGTCATTGCCAGTGAAGCTTCTTGAGTTGCGTTGCGAACAGCCAGCACCATTCCGTTAGTTTCTTCTTCGCCGTCCTGATGCTGGCTGTGGTCAATTTCTCGATCGTTGATATCGTCACAGTGCTCGGCGTACCCGTTGCGCTCGGAAGCAATTTGAATCAGCGCATCAGTCGGCATCATCATTTGTTCCCGTACCAGACGGTAGTATTCCCGCACTTCGTCAATATCGCAGCCTTCCACCTGGGCATTTTGCCATTTGCGATGACCGAGTGCCTTGCGGACGCTGGTAATGTCGCTGACTTTGCCGAGTCCGAGTTCAAACTTGAGGTCAACTCTTGAAATCGTAGTCATCTGTGTTGAGTCCTATGTTTTGTAAATGTTTGCGAGTTTTTTCAATGTCTCGATCGCACTGATGAACAAAAATCTGTTCGAGCTCAACGAGACACCATTTCTGAAAATCTGAGAACTTTCGGCTGTGGAGAACTCGATCGCACTCTGGGCATTCTTCCTCTAGCAATGCCAACCGGCGCTGAAATGTCGTTTCAGGCATAGCTCTGAAGTTGGAAATTTTGCCCAAAATCTGTTTTATTTCCGATCGAGTCCAGTAGTTTCGCTTTCCAGTTTCGTCTGTAACTTGTGCGGTTACGGTTTTACGTCTCATATATCGGATTCATGGGTTAATTCGATGACAGATTTTTTTGCCCTAAATTAACCCACGGAGGGTCAAAAAAATTAGTTTCGGCGATCGCTCCCTGTTTCTGGAGCTGGTTCTGAATTTTTTTCTACTGGGTAAGTTTTTGTTGCGTCCCAGTAGCCGTATTCTCGTGAAGAAGCCAAGACTTTGTCTGCTGCTTCCTCGGCTGTTTTCCCGAAAGCTGTGACTGTGCAGTTGGGGTTAAATTCTCGTTCAACCACAATTTGATGCTGTTGCTGTAACATTATTTTGTCTCCTTGTGCCGTTCCTTGGCATTGGGTGAAAGTCTAGTTCAGCGTTGGTAGCGCTGTTCTAGGCGTTTGAACAAAACTGTAACATCCAGAAGATGTTACGTCAAGGAAAACTTGAACATTTTAGCTAAGATTTATTGCGCTCATCGAATATGCTGAATTTATGAGCGAGGAAAATAATAAAAAAGGTAAAAGCAGAGATGGGCGCGATCGACTTACATTTGATGTGGGCGGATTGCGCGATCGGTTGCGGATTTTTGCGATCGAGCCGAATCAGTCACTGGCGTCGATCGTTCGCATGGCTTTACTAGAGTGGCTTGTTATCCGTGAGTCTCAGGATTCTGAAAAATCTATAAAAACCGATAAAAATGATATATCAATTAATGACAATAGCTAAAAGGTATATGTAGTAATGGTTATAAGCAACTTAATTCTACTTTGGGGTAGTAGGGGTCGTGGGTTCAAATCCCGCCGCTCCGATTGTGATAAAACCTTCTCTATGAGAGGGTTTTGTTGTTTTAAGGGGTTTTTGCCTTTTTTTGCTATTCTCAATCAGCGGTGACACAGAATGTCAGTCTGTTGTATGTGAGAGAATCGAGTTTATGAATTCAAATTTGCAACGGGGCGATCGCCTTAATTTCCGAAATCTGATAACAGCGTTGTGTTTAACTTTAACACTCGTTAGTTTCGCAGGATTAGATCCGGCACAAGCTCAAGAACAGCGAGTTAGAACCCTAACTGTTACCGGGCGCGGGATTGAAGCAATTCCGACTACTCAGACTCAAGTTCGTTTGGGGGTTGAGGTGCCGGGAAAAACGGCAGCCGAGGTGCAGCAGGAAGTGGCGAGGCGATCGTCCGCTGTGATAGAGTTGCTGCGATCGCGCCAAGTCGAAAAACTCGAAACTTCGGGTATTAGTCTCAATCCCACCTACAACGACAACAACAATCAGCGGCAGATAACGGGCTATACGGCGACGAATACCGTCACTTTTCGGATTAATACTCAATCCGCCGGTACTTTGCTCGACGATGCGGTGAAAGTGGGGGCGACACGCATTGACGGTGTGAGTTTTGTGGCTACCGAAAGTGCGATCGAACAAGCTCAAAAACAAGCACTCAAAAAAGCAACTCAAGACGCTCAAGCGCAAGCGGATGCAGTCTTAAACGCGCTGAATTTCAAGCGGGGAGAAATTCTCAGCATTCAAGTCAATGGTGCTTCCGCACCGCCTCCTATGTACCGGAGTGAGGCTCGGAGTGCTAATGCTAGTTTTGCTACAACGCCAGTGGTGGGAGGGGAACAGGAAATTCAAGCTTCTGTAACTTTACAAATTAGTTATTGATATCAAATCCGTTTGCATCGGAATGATATAAACGGAGGAGACTGCACGTGCCGTGTCCCTACCACGATCAATTGTAGGGACACGGCACTGCCGTCTCCTCTATATTATTCCGGCACAGCCGGAATTAATATCATAGTAATTTAAGCCAATAATTAAGATTAATTTTAAATAGGAAGTACGATCGCAAATTCAGTACCCTTACCCGCGAGAGATTTGCAAAATAATTGACCGCCGTGTTTATCTGTCACAATCTGCTGAGCGATGGACAATCCCAGCCCGGTTCCTTTACCAACCGCTTTCGTGGTAAACAGAGGTTCAAACAAATGTTTTTGAATCTCATCCGTCATTCCCAACCCGTTATCGGCAATTCGGACGATCGCACTTTCGCGCAAAACTTCCGTACTAACTGTAATTGTCAGACAGCGTTGGTCTTTTTCCCAAGCCTCTTCCACAGCATCGATCGCATTTGCCAACAAATTCATAAACACCTGATTCATCGGGCCAGGATAGCATTTAATCGGCGGCAATTCACCGTAATTTTGAATAACTTCAATCTCAGGGCGATCGCCTCGACTTTTTAGTCGATGTTTCAACAGCAGCAGCGTACTATCTAAAGTCTCGTGCAGATCGATCGCAGTCGCAGTATCTACATCAGAACGAGCAAAGTTCCGCAGCGACAGCGAAATATCTTTAATACGTTCAGTGCCTACTTGCATGGAATCCAACAGGTGAGAAAAATCCTCGATTACAAACTCCAAATCTATCTCCTCAATCTTGATAGCGATATCTGATGCAGGTTCAGGATAGTGTTTTTGATAGAGGCTAAGAAGTTCTGTAATCTCAGCCAGATATTCCTTGGCGGGCGCAATGTTACTGACCATAAAACTCAGCGGATTATTGATTTCATGGGCGACTCCGGCAACAAGTTGCCCCAAGGCGGATAGTTTTTCTTGCTGCACGAATTGTACTTTGGCTTGTTGCAAAGCGCAGGTGCGTTCTGTGACTTGTTGTTCTAGATTGTCGGTTAACTGTTTGAGCCGCCAGTGAATGTTAACTCTAGCAATTACTTCGTCTTGTTCAAAGGGTTTTGTGATGTAATCAACAGCACCTAATGACAAGCCTTTAATTTTGCTTTCTGCATCTGCTAAAGCAGTCATGAAAATCACTGGAATTAATGCTGTCGCTGGGTTTGCCTTGAGCTGGCGGCAGGTTTCAAAGCCGTCGATTCCTGGCATTTGCACGTCTAGCAATATTAGTTCCGGAAACGGGTTTTTTATAGGAGCGATCGCACATTTTTCTAGCATCGCAATCGCCGATTCGCCGTCTACTGCCACTTTCACTTTGTAGCCTGTTGTTTTTAAGGCCTGCGACAAAACCGACAAATTAGTGGAACTGTCATCTACTATCAAAATAAATTTTTTATCGGGTTCAATCATGATATTTTTCCCTGACACTTATGATAAATGTTCCTGAATCAATGCCCGCAATTCTTTAACTTGAAAACCTTCTGCCAAAACGAGTATTTTCTTTGCAAAAATCGCGTGTTGTGGATTGGCTGTTTGAATCTGCTCTGCAATCTCAATTACCGCGTCCAAATCACCGGCTTCAGCTTGTTCGTTTAACAACTGCAAAATCTCGATCGCCGGAAGCTGCATTTTGCTTTCCGTATCTTGCCCTTTTTTGCCCGGATTTACTGTTTCGTCATACACCCAATCCAGTTGCAAATATTTCTTCAGTAAGCCCAGTAACACATCTGCTTGCACTGGTTTTGGTAAAAAATCATTCCCGCCTGTATCCAAACTCTTCTGACGATCGATCTCAAACACACTCGCAGACGATACCAACACGATCGCATCTCGCAGTTGAGGATGAGCGCGGATTGCGCGCAAAAATTCAAATCCGTCCATTACGGGCATAGCTAAATCGGTGAGGATCAAATCCGGTGCGGTGGCTAAAGCTCGATCGAACCCTTCCTTCCCATCAGCCGCTTCAATCATCTCAAACCCGATCGGTTCCAATAAGTTTACCAGCACAGCCCGGTTTTCCCACCTGTCATCCACCACCAAAATTTTGCGCTTTTCGCCTTTGTAGCCCAAGACAGTCCCCTGTTCGATGATTCTAGAACTATCTGCCCAATTTTGAGCTTCCGGGAGTTCCACTTCAAAGGAAAAAATACTGCCTTTTCCGGGGCGACTGTCGATCGCAATTTCACTCTGCATCAGCCCCACAATCTTTTGACTGATCGCAAGTCCCAATCCGGTACCTTCCGATTGCTTTTTAACATCGCCGACTTGCTCAAAAGGCAGGAAGATTTTCTTAACTTGTTCTGGTGTCATTCCCGGGCCAGTATCTTCGACTCGGAAGCGAATTTTGAACAAGTTTTGAGTTGAACTTTCCCAACTTTTGATGACATCGACAGCAAAAATAACTCCACCTTTTTCCGTGAACTTAACCGCATTTCCCAACAAATTTAGCAGCACTTGGCGCAAACGTTTTTCGTCACCGAAAACCCCAGCCGGGAGTTCCGGATCGATCTGCAAATCAAAGGAAATTGCTTTTTCTTCGGCGCGGATCGCGCAGATTTCGGCAACACCTTGGATGAATGAAGGTAGGTGAAAAGCGGTGGGATGCAGTTCGAGTTTCCCGGCTTCGATTTTCGACAAATCCAACACGTCATTAATCAGCGTTAGCAGGTGCGAACCGCACTGATAGATGACATCAACTCCGCCGCGCCCTTTGTGCGTCAGAGGTTCGCTGCGCTGGAGAATTTGCGCGTATCCTAAAATGCCGTTGAGGGGAGTCCGCAATTCGTGGCTCATGTTAGCCAAAAAATCACTTTTGGCGCGGTTGGCGCCGTCTGCCATTTCTTTTGCTATTTTGAGTTCTACGGTGCGCTCTTCGACGCGCTGTTCGAGTTCGACGTTGGTGTTTTCGAGAGTTCGGAAAGAGTCGCGCAGTTGCTGCGCCATATCGTTGAAGGATTGGGAAAGTACGCCCAATTCATTGTGCCCGGAGACTTCGACTGTGCGATCGAACTTCCCGGATGCGAAATCCTGTGATGCTTCGCTCAAAAGTGCGATCGGGCCAGTAATCAAGCGAGAAGTATAAAACCCCAAAACCGTTGCCACAACTAACGCACCGATGCAAAATAAAACCGTAGTGCGAGTATTAGCATTGATTTGCCCCATGAAATCGGATTCAGGAACCACAACAACCACCAACCAATCCAATCCCCATTCATCTTTCCAGGGTAAAACTTGGACAAACTGGCGTTCTGTATTCAGCAAAAAATCCAACTGTTGAGTATCTTTGACATTGTTGAAATCGCCCCCAAAATGTCTGAGCAAATATTGAGCTGCCGATTGGATATGGCGATCGCTGCTTTCTGATGCGTTTAACCGTTTAGGCTTGCCATCAATCAGTTTAAAAGGTTCCTCGGTGCTCGAACTCGCAACGATTAGCCCGCTGCGTTCCACAATAAATGTTTTGCCGGATTTGCTGACTTTCAGTTTACGCAAAAAATCGCTAATTTGCGAAAGACGTTGGTCAATGTTAGTGACACCGATCAGTTGATTCTTCTTATCATAAATCGGGCTATTTGCCGAAACAGCCAGAGGAAACGGCTCAGTTTCCCACTGATATAAAACCCAGGTCGGCTTTCGGGCTTTAACCGTGTTTGAGTACCATAGTTCTTTCTCAAATTCAAAATTCTTGTATATTTCAATAAGCTTATTTGTGTTTCCTTGACTATCTGTATTGTAGAAGTAATGATTTCGATTGCCGAGTTGCTTTGGATTGCTGATGCCAGAAACAATATTTTGATCTATTAGATATCCAGCACCTGCAAACTCGCCTCCGGGAGCGCCAAAACTGATGTAGCCGACATTAAATAATTGCATCTGTTTCCATAAGAAACGACGTATTTTATCTAAATCTTTGGGATCGAGCAATCCCACATCGAAAGCATCAGCATTCACCTGAGCCAGGTGACGCGCTGTATCGAGTTGGCTGTCTAAATGCTGGTCAATGCGGCTGCTGACTTCCGTCCGCAGTTGAGATGCTAGATCGTTGACTGCTTTCTGTCCGTTGCGGAAAGATAAGTAGCCAACAATGCCGACTGCGCCGATGATTTGCAGCACAAACGGGACAATCAAAACGGTTCGCAGCGGCGCATTACCAATCAGTTTGTTGAGGATTGAAGGCTGGGATGATGACATGGTAACTCGCTATATGAGAGTAAAAAAACTATTTTATTTCTCTGATTTGTAGCTACGCTTTCAGATTATCCCAAAAAAACGCAAGTTAAGAAAGTACGTCAGCAGATATCATTTTCGCTCGACTACATTTAGTCTAGCTATTTTTTTTTGATCCAAATTTATCGGGCGATCGCCCTTATTTTGAAATCGCCTAATTTCTGTTGATGTATCGATACTAACCTAAAAATGATTTAAGAATATATTTTGCCTCGAACCATCCAATATCTCACCCACAAAGACAGCAGCACTTCCATAGCAGTTTTCCATCGGAGCGAATACAGTAGGGACAAGGCACTGTCATGTCTTACAAATATCTCAATTAAAAACTTGTATATCAGTGAATTCTCGTAACGGTTGCGCCGAATTGATACTTGATAGTGGACTGTGAATACTTAAGCTAATAATTTGAGATAAGTGCGATGGCTACGCCCCGGCTTGCGCCTACGAGCTTTTTGGGCGATCGTATATTTAAATTACAATAAAACGATATTTAAAACATCACAACCATGACTGATATCAAATCCGGTAGCATCGGAATTAATATAACCCGAAATCAGGACACGGCAGTGCCGTTTCCCTACAATTAATCGAGGTAGGGAAACGGCACTGCCGTGTCCGAGGTTGCTTGTGGCAACAAACGGGCGATCGCCTTTCTTAAGCGATCGCAAACTCTGTATATTGCCGCAAATTCGGTGGATGAAACGCCAATACAAGATCCTCCCGCGAAACCCCAGCCTGCAAAAAATCTGTCACCACTCCATCTTCTGTCCAATCTTCCTCAATCCAAATTTTGCCATCTCGTAATCGCACATGAATAGTATTTACCTTAATCCGTTCTTCCCCATGCCAACCCATTACCATCAATAAATAATGGTCATGTTGTTCGTCAAAAACCAGCACATCTTCTAGCTTTGAATTTGTCGATCTTGACCCCAATTCGTAATATTCTGTCAAGATTTTATGAATCAAATAACGATAATTATCTAATTTATCCATCGCTCAATCACCTCACTTTCTGGGTCAAAAACTAGCAAGTTTACTCGATTTGGATATTTTAGCGCAGACAAAGGGGCGATCGCACTTATCTGTAATTTGGCACAAGCTCGTAGGCGCAAGCCGGGGCGTAGCCATCGCCCCCTAAGTTTTAGCGTGACACACAACCAAGTACCGTATATAATGGAGAGATTAGATAAGCCGTATTTTGTATGACTAAAACTACTAAATCGGAACCGTCAGCCCTATTAGAGGCTCGTGTCAGTCCAGAGATTAAAGCCCTTTGGCAAAAAGCCGCTGACTTAGAAGGACGTACCCTAACAGATTTCGTCATCGCCAGCGTTCAAGCAGTTGCTTCCAAAGTTATTGAACAGCACCAAAGGCTGAAACTTGACCTTGACGACAGCGAGGCTTTCGTGAATGCCCTTCTGAATCCAACCCAGCCAAATAAAGCCCTCAAAGCAGCAGCTTTGCGCTACAAACAAGTGATGCGCGATGGTACTCACAATTGAACCCTTAGATAGCAGCAGACATCACAGAGAGCTTTTTTGTTGCGGTCAAGATAGTTTGGACAACTACATTCGCAAACAAGCTTCTCAGGATCTCAAAAATAAAGTCGCAATCGTATTCATTTTAGTGGACTCTCCCAACACTGATGTGATTGCCTATTATACGCTTTCTGCCTACACCATTGAACTCGCAGATTTGAATGAGTCTTTTGCAAAAAAGTTGCCCCGCTATCCTCTTCTACCTGCTACATTGCTCGGTCGTTTGGCAGTCGATCGCACTTATCAAGGTCAACATTTTGGCGAGTTAATTCTGATAGATGCTCTAACAAAAGCACTCTTGGCAACTGCACAAGTTGCATCTCTGGCTGTCATCGCAGAAGCTCTGGATGAGCCAGCCACTAACTTCTATCAAAAGTATGGTTTTCAAAAGTTCAAACAAAACCCGATGAAACTTTATCTACCAATGAAATCGGTTGAAGAACTTTGTCGAAATTCTAACATTTAGTTGATTTTGTTAAAAACCGATCGCACATCCCATCCCCAACCCCAACAACCCCTGCAAATTCAATTACTGCCGGATCGGCGATCGAAGTACCCGATATCGACTACAGTAAACAGAAATTATTATTGGCGGTAATTAGAGTGATTGAGACTTTAGCAACAGGAATCGCAGCAGCAGGTTCGCTGCTAGCATTGGGCGGGTTGGGCCTGGAGTTGAACTATCGCCAGCTTCCCCGTGGAAATAAACTAGAACTCACAGCCGGAGAATGGCACTTAGCCATCAACGAAGCCAACCACTACCTTTTGGTGGGAGAAATGGAGTTCCAGAATCTCACACAGCGGTTTGAGATCATGTTGCCGGAAGTGCGCGCAGATGTGAAACTGATCTCAGATGCCAGTTTAGATGACGTGACTGCCAAGACAAAGGTGATTCCTTGCCACAAAGACGCATCAGCTAGACCCGACGACTACTGGTTCGGCTACATCGTAAAAGCCCAAAAAACCACGAAAATCAAAGTCTCTATAGATATTCACGGACAAGATTTAAGCAAATTGCAATCAGCTTGGGTGCAAGTACATTTCACCACCTACGGCCCCGGCGGGCGCATCCCCAAAGTCCGCCACGTCGTAGTCCCGCTGCAATTTCCCAACTCCGACACCGTACCCATCGCCCGAAATGTCGGAGTTGCAGAAGTCTTGCCGGTTCGCACCCATATCCTGACGGAAATAGACGATCCAGTCGAAATTGTCAAGCGTTACGTGCTTCCTCGCGCCGAGAAAGGAGATATTGTCGCCCTCGCCGAAACTCCCCTAGCCTTGATGCAGGGACGCTACCGCCATCCCAGCGAAGTCAAACCTGGATGGGTAGCCAAGCGAGTTTGCTTGTTTTTCTTGCCGATGTCGAGTTTGGCCACAGCTTGTGGGATGCAGACGCTGGTGGATGTAGTCGGGCCCACTCGTGTAGTTGCAGCATTTGCTCTTGGCGCTGTGGCGAAAGTATTCGGGAAACCGGGAGTCTTCTACCAGCTAGCAGGAGAACAAGCAAGGCTGATTGATGACGTTACCGGAACATTGCCTCCCTTCGACCAATTTATTGTCCTCGGGCCAGACAATCCCCAGCAAGTTGTAGAAAAAATTCAACGAGAAACCGGACTTGCGGCGGCGATCGTAGACGCTAACGACTTGAAAGCAGTTAAGATATTAGCAGCGACCTCCGATTTATCGGTAACATTTTTAGAGCAAGCCTTACGCAGCAACCCCGCCGGGAATGCTGACGAGCGCACACCAGTCGTTTTAATTCGACCTCTGCCGCAGAAATCTTGAGTTAAAAACTGAAAATTAAAAAAGATGATTTTTAATTTTCGCTCAACCAAGAAAGGGAGAAGAATTAAAAGTTCTCAGTTTTGAAGTCAAAATTAACGCATTCAAAACTCAAAACTTGCATAACTCTTCCCCTTTCCAAAATTTTATTTTAAAATTTTCATTCCCCACTTTCGTGCTATGACTTCATTTCCCTCCCAAAACCAAAACCAGGTTGTGATTCGCCCGTTTCAGTATCGCGACATTGAGGCGATGGAACAACTGTGTGCGGAAACAGCCGACGAATCAAAAAACCGCAAGGGCGCAAGCTGCGACTTGGTAATGGGTAGAAAATTGCAGCAGATTCGCCGCTGGTACGGACTGCTGAAGATTTTTAGCCTGTTTCCGAACCCTGGCCAATCCCTATTCCGTGCCCACGTTGCCGAAGAAGAGGGCAAAGTTAAGGGCATAGTTCAGATTTCTCCTTTCAACCGCACGCGCAGCACTTGGCGGATTGATCGCGTCGGAGTAGACCCAGAAGCCCGCAGTAAAGGAATTGGTTCGATGCTGATGCGGTACTGCTTCGAGGCAGTCTGGGAGGCGCGGACGTGGCTGTTGGAGGTGAATGTTGGCGACACAACTTCCCTGGCTTTGTATCGGCAGAATGGGTTTCAGCCTTTGGCCCAAATGACTTACTGGACGATCGCCCCAGAACGCCTGCAAGAAATGGCTTCCTCGACGCCAGATTTGCCCAACTTGCTGCCTGTAAGCAACGCCGACGCTCAATTGCTATATCAACTCGATACCGCCTCTATGCCGCCGCTGGTACGTCAAGTGTTCGATCGACACATTCAAGATTTCAAAACCAGTTTCTTGGGCGCTGTACTCGAAGGTGTCAGACAGTGGCTGGGAAAAACCGAGGTAGTCAGCGGTTACGTGTTTGAACCGCAGCGCAAAGCCGCGATCGGCTATTTTCAGGTGCAGCTATCCCGCAACGGCCATCAGCCCCACGTCGCCCAGTTAACCGTACACCCGGCCTACACTTGGCTGTACCCAGAACTGCTATCCCAGATGGCGCGCCTGGTTCAAGATTTCCCAGCTCAAAGTCTGCAACTAGCATCCGCCGACTACCAGCCCGAGCGCGAAGCTTATTTAGAGCAATTTGGAGCAGTGCGCTTGGAACACAGTTTGCTGATGTCGCGATCGGTGTGGCACAAATTGCGCGAGTCCAAGTTAGTCTCACTCGAAGGACTCCAGCTATCAGAAATGCTGCAAAGCTTCCAGCCAACTCGCAAACCCGTACCAGGCCGAATGTCCTGGCTCGGCCCAATGGCTGGCGAAGCCACAGCAGGGGCAGCATCCTCGGAAATTAAACCTTTGTTGGCCGACTCGGGAAACAACCAAATCAATCAAGTTAACCCCTTGAACTTCCAGAATTCCGAATCACCAGCAACAGATGGCAGCAGCGTTTTGCCCCTAAAATTTCCCGATTTGCCGATCGGCAAAGGCTCGCAAGAAGGTAGTTAATACTTAGGAATAAGAATTAAATAACTTACAATTTGATGATTCTTGTGGGATGGGCGTCCCGCCCGTTCTTTCTGGACGGGCGGGACGCCCATCCCACAAACTTGTGTAAATTATTTAATTTGCGATCCTTAATAGCTGAAAGTAGAAGATTATCATCAAAGTGAGCATCAACTATTTTCTGCTTAACTTCTTCCCTTCTTCCTTCGTGTTCTTCGCGTCTTCGGGGTTCGTTAACTGGACAGGCGGGAAGTCCCGCGCTCTACCGCAGGGCGTGAGCGTCGGGATGAAAGCCGAGCGAAGCGACGATTGCCCGTCCGACAAAACCGACAATCGCCGATCTCTCTTATGAGGGCGGGCATGAGGAAATGAGCAAATTCCTTGCATTTTATTGTCGTTGTCGCTACAATGGTTATCACCGACCCAAGTTGCTGATAATGTATCAAGCCTATAAGTTCCGAATCTATCCAACAGCCGAGCAGCAGACGTATTTTGCGGGTGCTTTCGGGTGTTGTCGTTGGTTCTGGAATTACAGCTTGAATCTGTGTCAGCAAACCTACAAAGATACTGGTAAAGGTCTAAGTAGAAGTGCAATTCAAGGATTACTCCCAAATCTAAAAAAGGAATATCCTTGGCTGACGAATGCTTATTCTCAATCACTCCAAGTAGTTGCACTGAATTTATCTACTGCTTACAAAAACTTCTTTGATAAACGTGGCGGTTTTCCTAGTTTCAAATCGAAGCATCGCAGACAATCTATTAGTTACCCTCAGAATGTCAGAGTAGGGGATAGTTCTATTAAATTGCCAATTCTTGGCGAAGTACATTGCCGGATTCATAGAACACTAGACGGCACGGTCAAAACCGTTACTATTTCTAAAAATACTGATGGTAAATACTACGCTTCGATCTTGGTTGATGATGGATTAGAAACACCAGAAGGCGATACTAATGGCAAGGCTATCGGCTTAGATGTTGGTCTGATTGATTTTGCTGTAACCAGTGATGGCAGTAAGTATACAAACCCTAAGCATCTCAAAAAACATAGTCGCAACCTAAAGCGCAAGCAACAAAAACTAAGCCGTAAACAGAAAGGGAGTAGTACCAGATATAAGGCTAAAAGATTAGTAGCCAGAGTTCATTCGAGAATCAAAAGAGTCCGGGTCGATTTCCTACACAAGCTATCCCGCAAGATAGTAGACGAAAACCAAGTCATTGCAGTAGAAAATCTCAACGTCAAAGGCATGGTGAGAAATCACTGTCTAGCTAAAGCTATTAGCGATGCTGGATGGGGAATGTTTGGAACAATGCTCAAGTACAAAGCTGAGAAACTAGGTAAGATATACATTGAGATAGATCGCTTTTTCCCTAGTTCTAAGACTTGCAATAATTGTCTCCACAAAGTATCAGAAATGCCCTTGAACGTGCGTCATTGGGATTGCCCTAAGTGTCATAGTCACAACGATAGAGACACCAATGCGGCGAAGAATATTAGGGATGAAGCCTTGCGGATCTTGGCATTAGGAACTAGTGCTGCTGCCAGTGGAGGGAATGTAAGTCGTGGTGGCAAGGCTTCGGTCTTGTCAGACGCTGTTCCCATTGAGACTGGAAGCCCGCTCTCTACCCGATAGGGTGAGAGTCGGGTAGTTCACACAAGATTATTTCTGCCAAAAAATCTAAAATCTAAGATTAATTGATAATGTCCAACGACAAATTATGGATATCAGCCCTCGGATTAGATATTGGCCTCAAACGAGTCGGCCTCGCTGGATGTGACGGCACTGGTTTAATCGCTACGGGGATTGGTACTCTAGTACGATCGTCCTTCGAGCGGGACGTAGCTTATCTCAGAGAGGTCGTCCGAGAGCGCAGAGTGCAAATTTTGGTGTCAGGCTTGCCCTACTCCCTGAACGGAGAACTGGGCGATCAAGCTCGACAAGTGCAGAAATATGCCCGTCGCATCGCCGCCGCCTTAGAGCTGCCTCTAGAATACGCGGACGAGCGCCTGACTTCGGTTGAGGCAGAGGAATTGATGAAAACCGCAGGGATTTCGGTGTCGCAAAATAAGGGTTCGATCGATCGCAAAGCAGCTGCCCTGATTTTGCAGCAGTGGCTAGACGAGCGGAGGCAAAATCAGCAGGGCCCAATTCCGAATCCTCGATAGCTTGTTACAGAGGCGTGATATCCTAGTTGTGCAAGTTTGCTACGCACACCTGTAACCGCTGACACACTGGAGAAAATTCTTCTGTACCCTCGGTACTGAAGAAGCACAAAATCGTGATTTGTCCGAGCGTGTCGCTTGCGGACTCGACTGAGATTTAAACGCTGCACTCTCTGCGTGGAAAATGCCCCGAGTCTCGCGGTTTAAGCTTGTGGACTGCCCATCGCCCGATCGGCCAGAATATCGCCACGAAAACTCCCCATTGTCAAGCAAACATTACTGAATTATTGACGGAAAATAAGATACACGCGATGTCCTCATCCCCAAACCGCAAAGAGAATGGCAGTTCCAACGAAGAGTCCGTCACCCTGACGGATGAATTTGGGCGCGAGCTGACTTGCAACATAGAACATTCGATGAACCTAGAAGGTCAAGAATACGCTTTGTTGATTCCGATCGACTCTCCCGTAGAAATTTTTACTTGGCACGGAGACGAAGCCGACGAAGCAGCAATTCCTGTAGAGGACGAGACCGAAATTGACAAAATTTTTGATACTGCTAAAGTTGTCCTGCAAGAGCAGAATTTGACTCTCCGGCGCACGGCGGTGACGCTGACAGTGGTTGGCGAATTGCCCGAATTTCCCGACGAGGATATGGCGCCGGATGCCGATCCTGATGAGGAGTCGGAGTTTGAGGAGCTGATGTGGCTGACTAGCTTCTACTACGAAGAACAGGAATATGCCATTTATACGCCTCTAGACCCGTTCTTTATCTTGGCTCGAATGAATGATGACGGCAAGCCAGAATTGCTCTCGGAAGAAGAGTTCCAAAGGCTGGAACCGATGTTGCCGATGCTGGAAGACCAGTTCTTTGACGAGCTTGATTAGATATTAATTGCAGGCAGAAGGCCTACAGGGCAAACAGCAGAAGTTTTTACTATTTTATCAAAAAGTAAACTGCTCGCCCGATCGAACAAGTTCGAGACTGTGCCTTCTGCTAGGGTCAGCTCGGGCTATTGAACTGAGCCTGGGAATTGTGCCTTTTAAAAGGCTTGTATCCGTAACTTTTCGGTCATCAATCGCAAGTCATCAGTCATTAGTCGTTACTTAACCGCCGCTTATCGAGGACAACGGATTATGAGTAAAGAACAACTGACAAAAAGCAACGCGCGCGAGAGCCGAAAAGGTACTCCGCAAGTCTCTAAATGGTTGTTTTATCTGGCATTGCTCCCGGCAATTTGGGGAGTTTGTGCTTGGCAGGGCTGGGCTTGGTGGAGCTGGGCTTCAGCGCCACCTAAAATCGCTGACACGTCCACTGCACCGGGAGAGAATAGTGCTGTTTCTATCCAAATCCCCGAAGGTACCTCTAGCCAAAAAATCGGCCGGGATTTAGAGGCGGCTGGCTTAATTCGATCGGCCTCCGCATGGAATATGTGGACGCGCTGGTTGACTCTGCAAAACCGCGACGGAGGATTTAAAGCAGGAACTTACCAACTATCGCCGACTCAGCCACTAAGCGCCGTTGCTGACAAACTATGGAAAGGTGAAGTTGTACAGCAGAGTTTCACGATTCCTGAAGGGTGGTCGCTCACACAAATGAGCACTTATTTTGAAGCGCAAGGTTTCTTCCCGGCTAAGAATTTTATGGCAGCGGTGAGTCAAATTCCCTACGCTCAATACCCTTGGTTGCCTAGCGGTTTGCCTCATTTGGAAGGGTTTTTGTACCCGGATACTTATCAGCTAGACGGCGATGCAGTTAGCCCGGAAGCTGTCATCAAACAAATGCTCAGCCGTTTCGAGAAGATCGCTCTCCCGGTCTATCAAAAAAATCAAAATAACACTAAACTCTCTCTCAAAGAGTGGGTGACGCTAGCGAGTATTGTGGAAAAAGAAGCTGTAGTTGCGGGCGAGCGCAATCGGATTTCTGGGGTATTCAACAACCGTCTGAAAAAAAATATGCCGTTGGGTTCTGACCCGACAGTTGAATATGCTCTCGGCATCAGGCAAACTAAGGAGAAACCTCTGACTTTTAAACAAGTAGAAACGCCTTCTCCTTACAATACTTATATCAATGCAGGACTACCGCCAACTCCGATCGCAGCTCCGGGAATATCAAGTTTGGAGGCTACTCTGACTCCAGAAAATACAGAATATCTGTATTTCATGGCGCGGTATGACGGCACTCACATTTTCAGCCGCACTCTGGCCGAACACAATGCTGCTGTGGCTCAAATTGACCAAAAAGTGCGATCGGGTCAATGACCGAATCTGAGGCAATGGGCATGGGTTATGAGTTATTGGAACTAACAAATAACAAATAACAAATAACAAATAACAAATGCCCAATTCCCAATTCCCAATTCCCAATTACCAATTATCAATTACTAATATTTATGACTTGGGGTAAACTACTACAGCCGGACTTAGTTCTAGGCAATTCGATCGTAAATTTAACGGCTGATATTCTTGAAAAATATCATATTAAAGGATTAGTGTTGGATGTAGACGAAACTCTCGTTCCCATTACGGCAATGAATGCTTCTGTCGAACTCAGCCTGTGGGTGGAAGAAATTAAACCGGTGGTATCTCTGTGGCTGGCGAGTAACAATTTAAGTCAGACTCGGATCGGTCGAATTGCTGATTCTTTGAATCTACCTTACATCACTGGTGCTGCTAAACCGTCGCGCCGCAAGTTGCGAACAGCCGTGACAGCAATGAATTTGCCGGTGGAACAGGTGGCGATGGTGGGCGATCGACTTTTTACTGATGTTTTGGCCGGCAATCGTTTGGGTATGTTTACTATTTTAGTCGATCCAATGGTTGATGCTGGGGAGGCGGTGCGGAAACATCCGGTGCGCTCTTTTGAAGTTTGGGTTTCTCAAGCTTTGGGGGCATCTCTAAAAATTAAAGATTAAAATTGGGCATTGGGAATTGGGCATTGGGAATGGGGAATTGGGAATTGGGAATTGGGAATGGGAAATTGGCAAAAGTTAACCGTCAATAACGAATAACCAATAACCAATAACCAATAACAAATAACAAATAACTAATGACTAAAACTATTGTTGTTAAAATTGGAACTTCGACGCTGACTCGATCGACTACAGGAAACTTAGCCCTTTCAACCATTGCCGCATTAGTCGAAGTTTTGGCAGATTTGCGACACCAAGGGCATCAAGTCGTCTTGGTTTCTTCTGGTGCGGTGGGAGTTGGCTGCGCGCGCTTGGGCTTGACGGAACGCCCGCGAAATATGGCTCTGAAACAAGCTGTGGCCGCCGTAGGACAAGGGCGACTGATGCGGGTATACGATGACTTGTTTACCACTCTACAACAGCCGATCGCCCAAGTTTTGCTCACCAGAGGCGATTTAGTGCAGCGCAACGGTTATGTTAATGCTTACAATACCTTTCAACAACTGCTGCGATTAGGTGTTATTCCGATCGTCAATGAAAACGATACTGTAGCAGTTGAGGAACTAAAATTCGGCGATAACGACACGCTTTCAGCGCTAGTAGCCAGTTTAGTCGAAGCCGATTGGTTGTTTATGCTTACAGATGTCGATCGGCTATATTCCGCCGATCCGCGCAGCAATCCTGACGCGCAGCCGATCGCCTTAGTCCAAAGTATGGCACAGCTCACAGAATTGCAAGTGCAAACAGGAGATTCCCGCAGCGGTTGGGGCACGGGCGGTATGGTGACAAAAATTGAAGCCGCCAGAATCGCCACAGCATCAGGAGTCCGCACAGTCATCACCAACGGCTGCTTTCCTGGTAATATCGAGAAAATACTCAACGGAGAGTCGATCGGCACTCAATTCGAGCCTCAACCGCGCCCTGTAAATGCTCGCAAACACTGGATAGCTAACGTCCTCATTCCGGTAGGAAAACTGTATTTAGATACTGGTGCTGTCAACGCAATTGCTCAAGGTGGAAAATCGCTTTTAGCAGCCGGCATTTCGCAAATAGAAGGAGAATTTCAGGCTGTCGATGCCGTGCGGTTGTGCGACGCTGAAGGTAAAGAAATTGCTAGAGGACTTGTGAATTATAACAGTTTGGAATTGAGACAAATTCAGGGATACAAGTCAGATAAAATTGCGGAAATTTTAGGCTATGCAGGCGTAGAAACTGTGGTACATCGAGATAATTTAGTGATTGTTTAAGCAACAGAAGACACGGCTTTTGGAATTTCAATACCCGAAATAATATTGTAGGGAAACGGCACTGCCGTGTCCTGACTTCGGGTAATATTAATTCCCATGCTCAAGACATTCGATGTGTGAATTAAAACCCAATACGGTTCAGTTAACACTGTTAATTCGCCGGAGATCCCCCTAAATCCCCCACCCCCCCTAGCCACCCCAAGGGGGAAGGGGGACTTTGACCCCCCCTTTCCCCCCCTTTTTAAGGGGGGATCGGTGTTATCTGAACCGTATTGAATTAAACCCAGCAAATTAGGCTACTTGCAGCAAAGTATTGCAAGAATTAGTTTGAGAATGTTCTAACAGCTCATTCATTGCTTCTGTAAATAGTTCAAATACATTTTGTGCTAATTCTAAAGCTGCTTGGCGTTCGGAATCAGTAAGTTTTATCTCTGCTAAAACTTGCAACATTTCTGGTGTATTTAAAATGTAATGATTTTCCAAACCCACATAACCTGCTCCCAAATAAACAAATTCTTGTTTGGTAATTTGCTGTAATTCCATTAGCACTTGCAGCGCCGCCTCAAAAAAAACTGTGGCGGTTGCTTCCAGGACTTCGACTAAGATTAGTTTTTGAACGGGAGAAGCTTCAAAAGCGTAGCGTTCGAGGGTTGAACAGAGCGATCGGGTTTTTTTAGTTTCTTCACCCCAAAGCAGTCTGAAGTCGCCATAACTCATTAATTGATTGAACCCCAATGTCTCTAGGTGTTCCAGATACTCGTGCCAATAGTAGTTTTCTTTGTAAGTATATTTATTAATTAGTTCCTGAAGTTTGTTGTTGCTGGGAGATTCTCGGAGGACGTACTTGTTTAAGTCGCTCAAACCCGCAGCCAAAGGAGCGAGTACAGGCGCAAAAATTAGTCGTTGATTGGGGGGAATGTGTTTATTAGCTAAAAAATCAAACAACGGCAATTTTCCAAATTCTCGCTTTTTTGTTTTAATAAATGCTAAAATTTCTTTCATAGCCTCGTACCTTCACTAAGTTATTTAAACTAGGTTTTAACACCTTCCTTAATCATCATGTTGGACGGCAAAAATTTTTGTATTTGATATCAGGTGTAATGGTGTTTGTAGTCACGATAGATTGTGATTTGCATCATATTGTGTTCCGCCACCAAATCGGGGTTGAGATCGATCGTACTTTTACCTAGACTTGCTGGTGTTGCTAAACAGTAGAGATGACAAATTGCCAGGGTGAATTGCCTTTGAGTGCGTTCTGGGTTAATCTATTTTTTGGATCAGTTAATAAAAATCTAGGAGCTCAGCTTGGAACGTACTTTTTTAGCGATTAAACCCGATGGCGTACAGCGCGGACTCGTCGGCGAAATTATCGGTCGTTTTGAAGCCAAAGGCTTTACGCTAGTTGGCATGAAGCTGATCACGGCAACTCGCGAACTAGCCGAACAGCATTACGGTGTCCACAAAGAAAGACCGTTTTTTGCAGGATTGGTAAACTTCATCACTTCCGGCCCGATGGTGGCGATGGTGTGGGAAGGCGAGGGCGTTGTGGCGTCGGCGAGAAAAATCATTGGCGCAACCAATCCTCTGAATTCGGAACCTGGGACAATTCGCGGCGATTTGGCTGTGAATGTCGGCCGGAATATTATTCATGGTTCCGATGCTGTGGAAACTGCAAAAGAGGAAATCAGCCTCTGGTTTAAGGATGAAGAATTGAGTGCTTGGACACCTTGTTTAACTCCTTGGATTGTCGAGTAGATTTGAGATTCTCCCGATTGAGAAATCGGGAGATC
This sequence comes from Cyanobacteria bacterium VAR_87_metabat_62, assembly GCA_031427135.1. GTDB lineage: Bacteria > Cyanobacteriota > Cyanobacteriia > Cyanobacteriales > Microcoleaceae > Microcoleus. The sequence goes on from JANPMV010000036.1 coordinate 95,158, forward strand.
ATCTGAGATTACTCGGCGATTGGAAATCGCGTCTACTCAAAATCGAATTTTACGAACAGTCTTTAGTTATTTCAGGGAAAATCGGAACTAGCCAAGAAGAGTCAATTTCTCTCTCACAATTATCAAATTTTACGAACAGTCTTTAGTTATTTAAAAAAAATCGTAACTCGCCAAGAAAAGTCAATTTATTTCTCACAATTTGGGAGAGACTTTACGAAAAACCAACCAACTGGCTGAAGCTGAAACAGCACTTCGTGCATCAATCCAAATTCGTAAAACATTGAAAACTGCTATACTTGGCTCAAGCTAATTAAGTTATGCAAACGGTTCAAATTTGATTAAATTCCAGCAAAAAGTTCGTTCTTTTACATGGTCGCCTGATGGTAAAAAGATTGCGTTTATTTCTGATTCGCATCCCGAAGTCAGACTATATGTGATGAATGCAGATGGTTCTGAATTGTTACAATTAGCAGGAAAGCCTGAATCCTCTAAAAAATATTAGAGAATAATATAATGGTAAAACATATTAGCGGTTGGATTATTGAAGGAGTTGTAGCTTCTGGTAAAACCACATTGATTAAACAGCTACAACAGATATTGGCTAATAGATATCCTGCCAGAACCAAGATTTATATTAGCGAACATTACACCGAACGTGTCCTAGAAGATGAGAAATCTAGGGGTTCTATAACGGCACAAGTGACAATTGATTTAGCCTCTAAGATTGTTAAAGAATTAGAAGGTATTGCTGCTTGGAAATCTGAAAGTAAATTCTGTTATAATCAAAACAATGCGGTTATTAACTCTACCCTAGAAAGATTTTTAGGTAGTCATTATGCCAACTTAAAAACAATGAATCTATGGTATGCAAATTCTCAAGATGAATCACGAATCATCAATATTTATAATCGTTTATCAATCCTAGGTTTCTCGGTAGTTATTCTGAAATTGCCAGACTCTCTGATTAGTCAGGCTGTGGCGTCTACTAAGCTTTATAGAAATGCAGCTTGGTGTCAGTATCTTGAAACAATAGGAAATGATGAGGAAGTGGGGTCTTACTACTTAAATTGGCAAAATAACTTATTTGAGTTTTATAATACTCTTAGCGAGCAGATAGAAATTAAAATCTTGATGGTAGATCAGCTCCACAGCAAGCATCGGTATGGTGAATTGGCAGCTTCTCTAGCAACGGAGGAGGACACGGCAGTGCCGTTTCCCTACAATTAATCGGGCGATGGTTACATCTCTCATCGAGAAAAATTGATTATTTTGGGGTAGGGAAACGGCATTGCCGTCTCCTCCGTTCCTTTGTTGAATCAGGACTAAAGTCCTGACTACAAATGAGTTTTCTTAAAGAATTCAAATGTGGCACGGGCGTCTCGCCCGTGTCACCTGTGGTTAAATAAATCAACCTTTCTGCGCCCAACCTTTCGCCCAGTTCAAGTTTTGCATCACTTCTTTCAAAGTCGCTGCTTCGGAATACAACCGCAAAACTGGTTCAGTTCCGCTAAACCGAATTAACAGCCAACTTCCGTCAGCTAAACGGAATTTATATCCGTCAACTTTGTTGCAATCTACAACTGCTTTGCCGGCGATTTCTGTGAGAGGTTGATTTGACAACAGATCCAGTAAGCGCGATCGCTCGTCCATATTTGCCAAGTGCAAGTCGATTCTGTCGTAAGCTGAAGTAAAACCAGTCTCTTGTTGTAGTCGGCTATAGATGTCACTCAAATCTTCGCCCGATTTAACAACGGCTTCTAACAAATACAGCGCCGACAACAAAGCGTCTCTTTCGGGGATGTGCGTACCGTAGCCGATTCCGCCCGATTCTTCGCCGCCGACTAAGACTTGGGTGGTTAACATTCGATCGGCAATATACTTGTAACCGATCGGCGTTTCAAATAAAGGCAAGTCGTACAGTTGGGCAATTTTGGGCATAATATCAGAACCGCTGACGGTTTTAATCACTTCCCCAGTCAACCCGCGCCGTTTTGCTAAGTGTTCGATTAAGATGGGAACTAAGATTTGTGAACTCAGAAAATTGCCTTGCGAGTCAACGGCTGCAATGCGATCGCTATCTCCGTCAAATACAAACCCGATCGACAAACCAGAGCTTTTTCGCTGGTGAGTTCGCATCACCCGGAACAACTGCGACAGGTAGCGCGGCAAAGGTTCGGGTGCACCGCCACCAAACAGCGGATCGCGATCGCTATTGACTTCATGCACTGTTTCTTCTAAAATTTGTGCCAATCCGCCTGCGGCCGCACCGTGCATCACATCTACAAATACTGTAATTTTGTTAGAGGCGATCGCATCTTTAATCGCATCAATATCCACCATTTCCCGCAGCGTTTTGCAGTAAGCAGGCCAAGGATTGAAACTCTCCAATTTGCCGGGAGTTGCTGAAAGTGCCGCCGGATTTTCGAGTTTTGCTTCTATTTGTTGAGTCACTTCCGGCGAAACTGAACCACCAAATCCGCCCTTGACTTTTAACCCTAAATATGCACCGGGATTGTGGCTGGCTGTCAGGACGATCGCACCCAAAGCATTTAACTGTTTGGCGGCCAAACTGAAAGCCGGAGTTGGAGCGTAAGAATCGCTCAGTAACACGTCAAATCCCGCGTTTTGGACTGCCTTAGCCGCTGCGAGGGCAAATTCTTCAGCCAGAAATCGGCGGTCGTGACCGACAATTACGGTACCGCTGGTGGCATTATTGCCGCCGGTTTGTGCGAGAACTTGTGCCGCTAGAGGAGCTACTAACGCCACGCGATCGAATGTAAAATCGTCGGCAATAATGCCGCGCCAGCCATCTGTACCGAATTTAATAGGATTCATTAGTCACAAGCTATGAGTCACCAGTCTATTTTAGGGGCCTGCGCGGGCGATCGTCATCCGATTTTAGATTTTAGATTATGGAATTGTAACTGGTTCCCAGGCTCTGCCTGGGAACTGATGGCTAGAGGCTCTGCCTCGCTTGCGAAGTAAAATACGAGGCAGAGCCTCTATATCTGTGTTCCCAGGCAGAGCCTGGGAACAAGTCAACAGTCAACAGTCAACAGTCAACAGTCAACTAACTAAAAGAATGCCGGTTGATGGCGAATCAAATTCAGGAATTCCTCGCGAGTTTTCTGTTCCTCTTGAAACACTCCCAACATGGCACTCGTAACCGTCCAAGCACCGGGTTTCTGCACGCCCCGCATCGTCATGCACATATGGCTGGCTTCCATTACTACAGCCACTCCCTTCGGTTCCAATATTGTCTGAACTGCTTCGGCAATTTGGCGCGTCAAGCGTTCTTGTACCTGCAATCGACGGCTGTACATCTCGGCAATTCTGGCTAATTTGCTCAGTCCCACTACTTTTTGGTTGGGAATGTAAGCGATGTGAACTCGACCCATAAACGGCAGCATATGGTGTTCGCACATACTGAATATGCTGATGTCTCGCACCAGTACCATTTCGTTGTGACCTTCGTCAAAGATAGCGCCGTTGAGCAGTTCTTCGAGGGATTGACTGTAGCCGCTGGTGAGAAACCGCATTGCTTCTGCTACCCGCTTTGGGGTTTTGAGCAATCCTTCGCGTTCGGGGTCTTCTCCTACTCCCAGCAGGATTGTCCGAACCGCGGCCATCATTTCTTCCTGGCCTACTTCTGATGCTACGGGTACGTTGGATTCTTGACCGTTGGAGGAATTGCGATCGGGTCGAGTGGGGATGCGCGGGGAGTTGTTGTCTGCGGTTTCTGAAAGTTTCATGCTGTCAGTCGAGAGGGAGTTCGAGCCATTGGAACCGTTGTTCGATGCAATTGTCATAATAATTTCGTGTGAGGGTCGATCGATTTTGGATTTTGGATTGGTGGATAGAGTTTCAAAGATTGTTGAATTCTGTCTGAAAAAAAGCCCGCATTCTACAGTGCGTGCTGGGAATGTTATAAAACTCCAGCGTTGGACATGAGGGTGATTTCTTCGATTACTGCACTTGCTGGCAACTGAACTGCGTGCAGAATTGATTGGGCGACGATTTCTGGCGTTAACATGGCAGTGCGATCGAAGTCGGCTTGCACTGTGTCTGTGTCCCACATGGGAGTGTTGACAGAACCCGGACAGATTGCTGTGACGCGAATTCCGCTAGCCCGTTCTTCGGCGGCTAAGGTTTTGGACATAGCCATGAGACCGAATTTGCTGACGCAGTAGGCTCCCCAGTTGGGGAATACTTGGCTGCCTGCGATCGAGGAAACGTTGATAATGATTCCAGATTTTTGATCGCGCATTCCCGGCAAAACTCCTAGAATGCACTGCCAGACGCTAGTCAGATTTAGGTCTAGAACGCTCTGCCAGTCGGCGAGGGGCGTGTCTGTCAAGGAGCCTGTGTAGCCCATGCCAGCACTGTTGACTAGGATATCTACGGGCCCGAATTGAGCGGCGATCGCGCTGATCCTGCTTTGCACTTGCTCAATTTTTGCCAAGTCTAAGGGATAAGCTTCTGCTTTCACTCCGAATTTTCTGGCTGCTGCGACAACGGCTTCTAAGTTTTCTGACTCTCGACTAACTAAAGCCAGATTTATGCCGGATGCGGCAAACGCTAGAGCCGTTGCTTTCCCAATACCGCTGCTCGCTCCGGTAATTAGAGCCTGCTTTGTTGTTCGATCGTTCATTAAATTTCCTGATACTTTCGCTCGGCTACTCTCTCAAGCGTTACAGCCTTCTTCGGCAAACTAGAAAGCTGTCTGCTCTGGGTGATAACAGTTAGTTATGAGATTAACATTAAGAACTGTTAAGCCAGTGTCACCTGAAAAATTATAACACTGCTGACAGATTCGCAGAATAATCAGTTGTGAGTTATGAGTTATGAGTTTGAAGTTAAGAGATTTTTGGCGTTGCTGAATTTAGGTATGATTCACTCGCTATAGCAATTCCTGAAACTCGCTAGTAGGGGCAATTCATGAATTGCCCCTACTAAATTTCGGAGGCAAATCATACTCCTGCAGCAGCAACGCCAGATTTTTAAGTCATAACTAATAACTATGAATTCCTCGGCTCAAGCAGAAATTTCCGTGAATACACCAATGTCGCGAAACTTTTGATACCGGAGTTCGCGCCGCTGCTGACCGGTAAGCTGTGTCAGTTCTGCTAAGTTTTCCAACAAAGCTTGTTTGAGCATGGATGCAGCTTTGAGGGGATTCGAGTGAGCAGCGCCAACGGGCTCGGGCACTATCTGATCGAGAACGCCGAGGTTTTTCAAATCCCAGGAAGTAATTTTAAGGGCTTCTGCGGCCAAGTTAGCTTTTCCTGAGTCTTTCCAGAGGATGGCGGCACAAGCTTCGGGGGTGGCAACGGTGTAGACGGAATGTTCTAGCATCAACAGTCGCTCGCCGACGCCGATGCCCAAAGCGCCGCCGGAACCGCCTTCGCCGATGACGGTGCAAATAATGGGAACATCCAGGCGAAACATTTCTCGGAGGTTACAGGCGATCGCCTCTCCTTGTCCAAGCTGTTCGGCTTCTAAGCCCGCCCAAGCTCCGGGAGTGTCGATAAACGTGAAAATTGGCATTCCGAAGCGATCGGCGTGTTCCATCAACCGCAGGGCTTTGCGGTAGCCGCCGGGAGCAGCCATGCCGAAGTTGCGGGCAATATTGTCTTTAGTGTCGCGCCCTTTTTGATGGCCGATGATGACTGTGGGACGCCCGTCTATGCGGGCAATTCCGCCAACCAGGGCCGGGTCGTCTCCGCCGCGTCGATCGCCGTGCAGCTCGATCCACTCGTCGCTAATTGCCTGAATGTAATCGAGGGTGCTGGGGCGGCGCGGGTGACGCGCGAGTTGCAGCCGCTGCATGGGGGACAAGCTGCTGAAAATTTCTTGTCGCAGTTGGGCGCTGCGAGCTTCTAATTTGCGAATTTCGTCGGTGACATCGACGCTGTTTTCTTCGGCGAGTTCGCGAATTTGGTGAATTCTGGTTTCGAGTTCCGCCAGAGGCTTTTCAAAATCTAGGAGTAGTGGTTTGCGGTCGGGGTTTGCCACGCTGATAATTTCTATAGGGTTTTAAGGTGAAAGTCGATCGACTATTTTTCAATTTTACCCTGTCAGGTGATGCTGAAAAATCAGGCAAAATTGAAAATTTTGAGTTCTAAATTTTGTATTATATCAGATTCGATAACATCGCAATTATATTATAACGCTCGCGCTGCACTCCGAAGTTCAAAAAGCGACATAAGTACGATCGAATTAAGAAAGTCCTGAACTTGAGCTGTCAGTACAACCCGGCGGAGGTATTTGTCCCCGCTAAAAATCCCCTACCTAATTCCTTAGCTTCGAGAAACAGCTTTTGCAATCACCGCAGACTTGGTTTTTGTGGATGAAATATTCACTCAAGAAGAAAAGGAGTTCTTAGTGGAATTTGCCGAATTTTTCCCAACACAAGCTACTCAAAAGTTTTTATCATTAATTTACAAATTGGATTCTCCTGAATGTCTTTAAATACTAGCTCTCCATTGTAAACATAGGTTTTATACTCGCTCTCTTGAAGTTCCTTAAAGTCATATTTAGCACATATGTGTTGGGTGATAACTCCTGTACATTCTGCAATTATGCTTGTATAATTATTATTTATTGCTACATTAAATGTTGCTTCCATAAGTTTTTTAGCAATTCCTTTACCCCGATGCTGTTCATCAACTCCAATCATAAATAGATGTAGAATCGTCCCTGATTTTACTGGATAGTTCTTTAGATACCACTCATTAAGTTTACTTAAAAATCGCAAAATAATTTGAAATCGTGAATCAATATGAGCGAAGTTAGGAATATCAGCTATTAAATCTTCAAATATACTAAAACCAATAACATCACCAGATTTTTCATCTTTAGCAACTAAAGATAACTGCTCCTGTATTGCTTTTTGACAAACGATTTCAGCCCATGCAATGTAACTGTTTGCATCAATCCCTAATGCTTGAGACATAGGTTCTTGTGCGAATGAATGACTCATACAACGAATAGTTTGTTCTAAATCATTCTTGTCAAAAGGTACAATATAAAACATGATTTTATCTCCTTTTTTTAGGCAACAAAAGAACGATAACTAGCGCCAAAAGTTTCGGTCTACTGATTGTAATTAAGTGAAAGTGTAAAATAGTTTGTGTAATAGGTAAAAACAAGATACAATAGAGGTTACCGATGTAATAATTCTCTCCAGGCACAAACTACTTTATAAATCCAATTAAGTCTGATATGATGATTCTTGGCGATCCAATTGGCGAACTAAAGCATTCCAATCCCACAGTGGACTGACATCATTCAGTTGTTGAGCAGCTTTAAGACAAGTTTCTTCTGGAGGACAAATCAACTTACGTCCTGTTGACTCAGCCAGAAGCTGAATTTTGCAAGCATTTTCCAACAGAACTGACATCAAAAACGCTTCTGGTATAGATGTTCCAAGTGTTATAGTGCCGTGATTGCGTACCATCAAAATCTGCTTATCACCTAAGCTAGATACCAATCGCTTCTCTTGGGCCTCATCCACCAATCCTCCAGGCAAAATAAAATCTCCGTAACCTATCTGCCTGTACAACCAGATTCCGGCTTCCGAACAAGGCAGTAATTCCCCTGCAAGTGATGAGAGAGCAGTTGCATGGATTGGATGAAGGTGCATGATGGCTTGAGCATCTGGGCGAGCTCGATGAATAATTCGGTTGAGATAGATAAAACCCGGTGAGTAAATAGTATAATTATGAGATGAATCTCCCACAATATTCCCTTCAAAATCCACTTTCACAATACTAGACGCCGTGATTTCATTGAATAGCAACCCATAAGGTGTGACCAAATATCTTTCCTCCTCATCCGGCAACTTCACAGACATATATCCCGATGTCATATCGGACATCTCTAAACGATCGAGCAATCGACAGGCTGCTGCTATCTCAATACGCAGTTGATGCTCTTGCGAAGAAGGACGAGAAGTTTCAAGAAGTTGAACAGGTTGAAGCATTGTAATATTCCTCTTGATGCAAACATTTAGATATGCGCCATGTAGGCATTTTTAACTATATCATACAGGCGAGGTGGAGTTGTACCGACATTGCCGCCCATTAAGTCACATTAGGCAGTTAAGCTGCGTAGCAGCTAAATTTAATATTTTTGTAGCATAGAGTCCTTGTAGCAAGGGTTTTGGAAAAAACAAATAAGTGCTCCACAGCTTACCAATGGCTAAATACTGGTAAACTTATTCAGCGACAGAATTTAACTTTTCAGATTATAGGAGATTTTTACATATGCCGATTGTTCACACTTATTCATCCTCGCCAGAAGGCTTTATCGTAAATTCCTTCTTGATTGAAACAGACAATGGCGTTGTTGTGGTTGACACCCAGTTCCTCGTCACTCCAGCCAAAGTGTTGAGGCAAAAAGTGATAGATATAGGTAAGCCATTGGTGGGAGTCATTATTACCCACCCACATCCAGACCACTACAATGGCACTGCTATTTTGCTGGACGGATTAGATTCTGTACCAATTTATGCGACACAGGCGACGTATGACGGGGTGAAAGAAACTGAAACGCCAAAACGTGAGTTTTGGACACCGATGTATAAAGATGAGTATCCAATGTCAACCTTACTCCCAACCAACATTGTCAAATCTGGAGAATCCCTGCTGATTGATGGGGTGAATTTAGTCATTGATGATTTGGGTGCTGGAGAAGCGTCAGATATCACCGTGATTTATCTACCAGAAGACCATCAACTCATTGCTTCTGATTTAGTCTATTACCGGGTTCATCCCTGGCTGATGGAGGGGCGATCGCAGCAATGGCTTGAACAGCTTGATTTGGTACGGGAGCGATACAAGGATGTTGTGCAAGTGTTCAACGGTCATGGTGAAGATTCGACGCTTCAGGGATTAGATGAACAGATGGACTACATCACTTTATTTCGATCTCTGGTAGACCAACATCGTCAGGATGGTGTTGTCAGCGTCGATCGTAAGGCGGAAATTCGCAAGGCGATGCTAGATCAGTATCCAAGCTATCCACTGGATTTTTTGATTGAAATGAATGTGGAAGCTATTGCGAAGGAGCTTGCGGGCTAGACTTCCTGCCCGTTCATCCGCGTGCTGCTCAGACAGCGATCGCCTGATTACACCCCTGAAGTAAAAAAGAAGACTGAAAATTAGACAGAGTAAACATTAAACTCAAAGTAGCATCTGGTTCGAGTTGTTTAGGACGGCTGGACAGTTCGACTATGCTCACTGACCTAACCGCCCAGGCGATTACTATAGATGTGTTTGCTATGAACCCTTGAATCAGCGATCGAAAAGAAGTCTAGTAAGGCTTACCTTCAGGGAAGAGTAACTCAATTTCTTGTTGTCGCAACTTTTTAACTTGAGTAACTGACTGTTCTATCTGGCTAACTACATCCTCAGAAACACCGAGTTGTTTAGCTAATTTAAGAACAGTTTCACGTTCAGCACTACTATATTCATCATCAGCACTAGCAGCCAGAATTGCATCGCGAATGAGGGGACGAGCTGTATACTTAGGATCTAATGTTGGATCGGCAGAGAGCAAACTATTCAAATCATCACTGCCAGAATATTTTTGTAACTCGTCAATTACTGCTGGTGACGCTCCTTGTGCTGCCGCGAAACCAACAATCCACTTGCGCTCTTTTTCTGTTATGACACCGTCACCATTAGCGACCATAAAAAGTGCTTTGAAATAATTACGATCTGTTTCTGGAGGAACTGGTTGCGTAAAACCATAAAACTCTTCATTTATCCAGCGAACCCCAACATTATTTGTCATGATATTTTACTCAAATTGCATTAATATAAGTATAGCATAAATCAAAAATATTGAACCCACATTACTCACGTCATTTTGTATAGCAGTCACTACAACTGTTAGGAAGCCTCAAAATCAACCCGAAAGATATCTTGATTTTTGGCTAAACCGTTATTAAACTTAAAAGACGTAGGGGTTGCTGAATAAGTAATGAGAAAGTAAAAGAAGGATTGATTAGTTATTCAGCCCCTATTTAGGGCTTGCTGAATATATCGATCGCGTGTTACGTGGCCTGGGTTATGCGATCGCGCGATTGAGAAAAAAGTGCAAAATAAACAGGTAAAATAGATCAAAACCCGTGCATCACCACCTGCGATCGTGTACAAAAAAGCTGAGCTTGCCCCAAGTCCCCCATCCGAATTTGAATTGCCCTTTGGAGGCAGATTGTCACCAGATAACGTTGGGTAAAAATGGCCCAAATAATCCCGCGGTCTGAATTTGAATCAGAATATGCTCAAAACTTCCCCACAGAAAAGGGCGCACCAGCCAAATCCTTTCGGATAGCATTGGGGGTATTTGATAGATGCAACCTGCGCCCCAGCCGATATTAGTCATCCGACTGACTTAGGACTATTAAATAGAGCCAGAGTTCATACAGAAAAAATCATACTATTGTGAGAAAAAAAGTATGTAAAGCAAAAACAAACTGGCATCTAAATTTAAGATTCTTTTGGACATGATGTTTATTTATGAAATTGTAGTTGAGAATATGTAGCAAGCGAAGCGATCGCAAATAACGCCATTACCTCAGACATGACATTGACAGTGTGTCCATCAAAGAAAAAGCTAACTAGGGCACTTGCTAATGAACCACCCAACATCTCCAAAAAGCCGATCAATGCGGCAGCACTACCAGCAGTATCTTCTACTGATTCCAGTGCATGATGGATAGCATTAGGTGCGATTATCCCATAACAAAAGGTGTTAATGATCAGCAGAGGTAATAGAGTAAGTAACTGAGCAGCACCAGTCATCGAAACTAATACAAGTATAATAGCTGAGGTGGCAGAAATTACTAACCCAAAGCCAAGCAATCTTGGTGATGGCACACCGCGATCATTCAGTAGTCCACTGAGAAAAGACCCAGCTACGATACCAATACCAGTTGAAGCAAAGATCAACGCATAAGTCGTTGTTGATATCCCTAGAACATCGATCATTACAAGTGATGAAGCTGCAACATAAGCAAACAGACATCCAAAACTGAGTGCATCGACAAGAGCATATCCCATAAAAACTCGGTTATTAAGAACACGCAGATAATTTCCGATTAGCCGATGTGGTTTGATAGCATTTAGATCCCGACTTTTAATTGACTCATCAAGTCCGAGTGCAATAATCAGTAAAAGTATCAGCCCTCCTACAGCTAATAACCCATAGATACCTCGCCAGCTAGCGATCGCCAATATTCCCACACCAATTGTTGGTGCGATGATTGGTGCTATGTTGATCACTAGGTTGATATAGGAAAGTTGGGCGCGAGCCGTAGCACCTTCAAACAGATCGCGAACCATTGCCAGCATCAGCGTTGCACCAGCGCCAGCGCCAGCACCCTGAAAAAAGCGCCAAGCCACGAGAGCATTAATTGATGGGGCGATCGCACAAGCAGCACTAGCAAAGGCAAAGAGTCCGCAGCCTGCGAGTAAGACCGGTTTTCGCCCGTAGCGATCGGACAATGGACCAAAAGCGAGTTGTGACATAGCATAGCCAGCCATAAATAGACTGAGTGTTAGTCCTACAGCCGCAGGAGAGGCATTTAGTGAAGTACCAATGGCAGGAAATGCTGGTAGTCCCATATCTATTGATAGCGGTAGCAATGCAGCCAGTACGCCAAGGATTATGGTGAAGCCTAGGGAGTTAGGTTTAAACTGCATATTATCTAGCTATTAGTTGTTGCTGGTGTTTCGCTGGCCCCGGAGTGAAATAGGAGTTTGCCCTGGCAGGGTTCTAAACTCTGGGAGAAAAACTTTTTACAGCGATTGTGTTCATCGGCAATCACAACTCGCGCCTCGTGTCCAGTGCGGAATACCTCAGCGCGATCGCATTCTTCATAGGCAGCAATAATCACAAAATCTCCAGGATCGCACAAATGAGCTGCTGCACCATTCAGACAAATGACACCACTTCCAGGCTCTCCTGGCAACACGTAGGTTGACAAGCGGTTGCCATTGCTAACATTCCAAATTTCCACCTCCTGCAAAGGCAGAATTCCCACCTTATCGATCAATTCAGTGTCAATAGTGACGCTGCCTACATAATTAACATTTGCATCCGTTACGCGCACTTGATGCAGCTTGGCGTGCATCAGTCTAATTCTAGCCATTATTTTTCTCCTGTATATGTCAATGGAATGATCGTTTTTTAAAAGACTTTTTCAAACAGCACTGCTTCTTTATGAGGTGCAGGAACATTAGCAAAAATGCGCCTGTCCTCAAACTCAAAAGACTCGTACTGGACGGCATATCTTCGTTGATATTCCAACTCTTGAGCAATATAGATCGTAACCGAATGCGTACAAGTTGCCACAGCACGCTTATAATTAAAACTTGCTGCTACTTCAAGTACCTTCTTTTCCAAGGCTAAGATAATAGCAGTACCTTCTACATCAGAAGACGTACCTGACATAAATACATGGACAATTTCTCCTTCTTTCACATCACCGTAACTTTTGATGTACATTTGATCTAGAGAATCCAAAAGCGAAAAAATTGGATTCAAGAACTCAGGTATCTCAAATTCACCCCCCAGAGAACTTGCAAAATCTTCACACAAACAAAATCCAATCACATTTCTAGAAAGTCGATGCAACGCCACGAAGGATAAACTCTCGGACAGGCAGTTTCTACAAATTTTTTCAGAAAAGATATTAAAATCTTCTTTGTGAAGACCCAAGCTAACTCCCAAGGGTTCTCTTGAGGTGAAGGATTCGCTGACTAATTCCACAGTCTGTTCTAAATATTGCTCCTCGAACACAACGATTTCAACATCATTCAAGCAGACTTCAACTACCAGAGATGGTTTTTCCTGTTTGTATGTATCGAAAAGCTTTGCTAAAGATGCGAGGGACGACTCATTGACAAAGTTGGAAAGGGGAATGTCTACCCTAAATTCCTGCTTCAGTTGTACTAGGAAACATACAACAGACAAAGAGTCTCCACCCAGGTGAAAGAAATTATCGTCTCTGCTCACAGGAGAAACAAGAAACATCTGCTGCCAAATATTTGCTAATAACTTTTCTGTTTCGGTTTGAGGCAGTTGTTCAGAATCTATGGATCTGAACATCCATCCACTCATGCCAGATAAGGCTTGGCGATCGACTTTACCATTAGGAGTCAGGGGCAGTTCATCTACAGCGATGAGCCTCGCTGGTACCATGTAATGGGGCAGCTTGGAGAGGGCGTACTGTTTCATTGCATCCACATTCACTGTAGAAGGAACAACAAACGCCACTAGCTGTTTTGTTTCCAGTGCCTCCTCGTTTTCTTGAACGATAACGGTGACATTGGAGATTTCTGGGTAGAACTGCGCTAAGACTTTTTCAATCTCTTCTAGTTCTACTCGAAATCCCCGAATTTTCACTTGATTGTCCACCCGACCGATATAAAACAGTACGCCATTATTGTCTCTGGTTACTAAATCTCCTGTTTTGAAGAGAATACCGTTGCCAGAAAACGGGTTGGGGATGAATCGCGCTTTAGTTTCTTGAGGCTTTTTGTGGTATCCGCGTGCTAGCACAGCACCTCCCGCCCAAAGTTCGCCTACCTCACCTGGGGCAACTGGCTGTAAATTTTCATCCAAGATATGAATTTCGGCATTGAGGATGGGTTGACCGATCGGCACATCCCGTTCTAGGTTTCCTACATCCCCCGCAAATTCAGCCCAAGTCACATCACCTGCTACCTCGGTACTTCCGTAAAGATTCAGTAAAATCCCGTGCGGCACGCTTGCTCTGAATTTCTCCAATAGATTTCGCGTCAGTCGCTCTCCGCTTACCGTCCAAACTTTGAGGGCTCTTAGGGCTACCCCCAAATCTGGGCAAGTGTTGAGCAGCGCCTGTAGCAAGGATGGCACGAGGATGATGCGAGTCACTTTGGCTTCTTGAAGGAAGGCGATCGTTTCTTGAGGATTGGCGCTTGAAGAGTGGGGAAGAATAACGACTTTTACTCCTTTGAGCAATGCCCCAAAAATCTCCCAAACCGAGTCCACAAAGTTGAGGGTGGTTTTGTGACAGCACACTTCATTTTCGGTAAAAGGGTACTGATTCCACATCCAAATGCAGCGATTAACCGTGGCTCGGTGAATTCCACAAACGCCTTTAGGGATGCCGGTGCTGCCGGAGGTGTACAAAATGTACATTAAGGCATCGGGGGTGATGGGAATGTCTGGGTTGCTGCTGTCTTGTTGCGATCGAGATTCGTCGTCTACTAACAGAATTCGTCCTTTAAAGGAGGGAAGGGTATTCAGGAGGGACTTTTCTGTGATTAGGATTCCACAGCCGGAATCTTCAATAATGTAATGTTTTCGGGCTTCTGGGTAGTCTGGATCTACTGGAACATAAGCGCCGCCTGCTTTTAAGATTCCCAGAATGGCGACTACTGCGAATGGCGATCGTCGCAAGCAGATGCCCACGGGGATTTCTAAGCCCACCCCAAGGGAACGCAGCGCGTTTGCAAGCTGGTTAGCTCGATCGTTCACTGTTGAGTACGTGAGCTTTTTGTCTCCCATTACAAGAGCGATTTTTTGGGGAGTTTTGGATACTTGTTCTTGGAAAAGATTGTGAATGCACTGAGTTGATAGACTATCCATCTTTGCTAATTAGGTTTCATTAATGCTTTTAAATATGGACTTCATAAAGTTGGTTTACATTAGTATATTGTTTGTTACCGAATCCAGTGTTTGCCAAATTCGGTCAATCCAATCTAGATGTTCCGGTTTCATCAAACAAGAGCGCAGACAGGTAATAGACTCCTGATCCCAATTGATACCTTCCCCTGTCTCTAAAAATAGTTCTTTCGGTAGATTAGCTAGAGCTAAGTGAAGATTTTCCTCTGCTGCTGCTTTAAAAATCTCCTTCGCCAATCGTGAAGATTCACTCGCACTCTGAGATTTTACAACCCAAACAACGATGTCCAATTGTGGCGGGAAAGCTACTATAAATCGCGCATCATTTTGCAGTTTCTCAAACAAAGTCAGTGCTGCTGTTCTCGACTTACTCAAATAACCAGCAAACTCACCACCTGGAATTAGAGGTAATAACCGTTGAGTTGCCCAAAGTGCCACCGCCGATGAACCCGCTCTGGAACATTCCAAGCTAATTTCACCTAAATGCAATTCTTCAGAACTAAAATAGGTGTAAGGTGAATCATGTTTATAAAGCTTCCCAACAGAGGGATCTTTGAAGAGAATACAACCACAACCGTAAGGTTGGAGTCCATGTTTGTGGGGATCGACAACAATGGAATCAACTTGTTTGAGACAGTCAAAAGCGGCTCTGGCTTCGGCATCAAGATTATCTACCAACATAAAGTAGCCGCCGTAGGCAGTATCTGCATGGATGCGGAACCCATATTCAGCCTGTAGTTCGAGAATCTCAGGTAGAGGATCTATAGAACCCGTTGCTGTTGTTCCGATGCTAACAACAACCGTGCCAATATCATCTTCTTTCAGCAGTTGTTTCAGGGCTGCTACATCCATCCGGGCACGACTGTCACAGGGAACAGATTGGAAGGGAATACGAAGCACACCGCAAATTCTGGAATGGGTATAGTGTGACTGAGTAGAGGCGACAACTTTTTTGTTTGGTTGTAAATTTCCTGCAACCCACAAAGCCTCTAAATTTGCCATTGTCCCGCCACTTGACAGATGTCCTAAATGAGTTTCCCAACCGAACATCTTGGCAATTTCTGCCACCGCTTCCTTCTCCATTGCCGAACTTGCTCGTCCACCATCAAGGGCATGATTGTTGGGATTGATCCAGAGCGATAGCGTATATGCAAGACGGGCAATTTCCGTGGGTGGTTTGAGCATTTGCCCAACGTAGAGGGGATGGTGATAGGGATAATTGTCTTGCATTCGCTCGGCGACTTCCAACAGCACGGTTCGCATAGCATCTAGGTTAGGAGAGCGATCGAATTTGGGTAGGTTGTGAAAGCCTTCTTCTAGTCTTGCTAGTGCTTCTTGAAGTAATTCCAAGCTTTCTTTTTCTAATGTCATTTGTTTGCATCCTGTGGTGAATTTATTCCAATGATGGAATCCTTTGCAGAGAAGTCTTTGCTCTCAGAGTCTAAATTTATTAGCGGACAGGAATCCTTTACTAGACCCATAGGGTCTAGTAGTTTAACCCGACTATGTTCAAATTTTTCCAAAGTTCTGATAGCGGCACTACTTTCAGAAGCAGCTATTAAAGACCCTATTTCACATCCACCAAATTCAGCACAAATACTCTTGTGTCCATCAGATATTCCCCATTTATAAGCTCGGACAAAATTTTCGTGTTCTAATTCTAGGATGCTAGGTAGAGTTTTCAGGATGGGTAACAGTTTTTGCTTACAAATGATATTAATTAGATAATCGTGATCCCACATCATTAACCCACTTAAATTCTCGGATTGTACTAATGATTGGGGATGGCCAATAGTCATAGTAGGACGAATTTCATTTTCATATTTCTCTCTAGTAAAATTTCCAGTTAATTTCATTGCTGCTCCAGATGCGTACATAAGTTCAGTAGTGGTTTCTAACTCTACTTTTGCTCGATCTAGTTGGTCGTTTGCAATGGCAGCAAGCAAGCCATTTAAACTAATAATTAATGCTTGGGTAAATACTAAAAACACCCAATGTCCTTTCTTCCATATATAAAGCGGAGAAAGATTTGGGTGTGTTTCGATATTGAAATTGGTATAATAATTAGTTGAATTCTGGATGTCGTCAATATTATTAATTGAATTATATTCGTCTAATCCGAACGATCTTCTTAAGAGAAAAGAATAAGTTTTAAATCCAGATTTAATAGAGGCTATGTTAGGGTTAAAAGTAAGACCTATACTTATTTCTAAGAAAACTAAATAAGCTCTGAAGAGGCTCGTAACTATTAACTTAGCAGATTCTTCGGATTTAACGTGTTGGACTTCCATATAGCGATCGAACTCTTGAACTTGCTGGTACTTCAGGTTAGTGCCTGTCGAGAACTCTTTTGCCAAGGGAATGACTTCCACTGGGGTTAGTTGCTGCAAGGCGGCATTGATAATATTAGCCTGCAAAGATTTCCCTAGAGACAAAGCCTGTTGAAATTGCGCTAGCGCCTGATGTACCTTAATGGCAACGGGCTGACTCAATGAGTAGCTGCTGAGTAAATCCTGGGGTGGTAGCAAACAAATATTCCCTAAATTAAGAGCCATAAAAGCACCTGTATTTAATAGAAACAATCTCCAGTCCTACTATTATTAGTCATTAAAAAGTTATTGGTTATTGTCAGAAAAACTTTCCTAAATAACCAATAACCGCAACTAATCACATCAAAATGACATTAATAAAGGTCGGAAGCCGTGTTTAACTGAAATCTCGCCGATTTGCTCCATCTTTTCCACAGTAATCTGATTGCGTCCCCAAGAAAAATTGGTGTACAATTTTTCAAATTCCAGCAGCATTGATTCAGCAAAACAAGCAAACAACTGTCTGCCCGGTACATCCATATTGACAATCTTCATGATTTTCCACTCAATATCGAGGGAATGCTCCACAATGCCACCATTGAGTACGTAAATTTCGGGATGCTGAATCAGAGTTGCCAGATTTTTAGGATAGCCACCGTCAATCAATAAACAGGGCTGCTTCAAAGTCTTCGGATCAATTTCCACTCCCTTCGGCATACTCGCTACCCAGACGACAATATCAGCTTGGGGCAGAGCTTCTTCCAAGCCCATGATTTTGCCTCGCCCCAATTCCGTCTGCAAGTCTAGCAAGCGTTCTTTGTCGCGGGCAATTAGCAACAACTCTGCTACATTTGTTTTGACATTGAGCCAGCGACAGACAGCACTACCAATGTCGCCAGTAGCACCACAAACAGCTACGGTAGCTTTTGACAGTTCAATACCCAATTTTGGGGCTGCTTGTTCTACTTGGCGGCAGAGAATGTAAGCCGTATGAGTATTACCAGTGGTGAAGCGTTCAAACTCCAACTTGAGATTGCGAATTTGCTTAATTTGCTGCAAGTTGAAAGTTTCAAAAATGATCGAAGAAAAGCCGCCTAAAGCAGTGATATTGATCCCATGTTTTTGAGCATGAGCCATCGCGTTCAAGATTTTGCGAGTAGCTGCTTTAATTCGGCGAGTGGCTAGCATTTCTGGCAGAAAACAGGATTCCACATAGCGGCCTTCTATTTTTTGCCCAGTGATACTTGTTACCGTGATAGTATCAACTATCTGCGGCGGCGCGCTGCACCAAAAATCTAGACCTTGATCGGCGTATTCTGGATAGCCCAGCTCGTTAGCTACTGATTGGGCGTGTTCTAAGCTGGTTAAGTGACCGATTAGACCAAACATTAAGTTGTAAAATTAAGGAAGAAGGAAGAAGTTAGTTGACAGTTGACAGTTGACAGTTGTTAGTTGTCAGTTGTCAGTTGTCAGAAGTCAGAAGTCAGAAGGGAAAATTAAAATTTTTTAATTTAGTTCCCGTTCTTTATTTCCAACTTGATTGGGGTGCAAGACTTTGTAAGGAAGAAGTCAGAAGGGAAAACTAAAAAGATTTAATTTTTAATTTTTATCCCATTCCTTATTTCCAATTGGATTAGGCTGCGAGGCCTTGTGCTGACATCCGCATGATGTCGCGGTTGTTAAAACCAATGTTACCTAGGGCTTCGCCGTAGGCAATCATAAAGTCTTCAATCAAAGCCTCTTTTTCCATCCCCAAGACGTTAGCATCATCTGCGACAGAATTTAGCAGTCTCCAGATGATGGGCAAGTTTTGGCGGTTGGCGACTTCGAGTTCAGCTTTGGATTCTTCAAAGTGAGCGTTCAGCCAGACTTCCCCAAAGTTGAGGTGCATATATTCTTCTTTGACTACGCCTTCAGTGATTTTGCGGGCGAAGTCGTCGGCGACGGGGATGTAAATATTGTAGGCTGCGATCGCAAAACACTCGATAATTAGCGATTGAATCAGCAAACAAGTTACAATCTCACCGGATGCGGCTGCCGTTTGGAAGTTTCCGTGCAGTTGGGAAAAGAACTTCTTGGCAAATTCCATGTCTGGCGTGACTTTGAGATTCCGGCCGCAAGCTTGGAAGCCTTTCTTGTGGCGGTTTTCCATCTTGGACAAGCCAATTAACTCTTCCTTTTTGTCAGCCAACATTTCGGCCAGTGTCAGGTAATTGTCATGAGCTTCTTGTTCGCCTTCAATCACAATGGCGTTGATGCGGCTGTAAGCGTCTTTGTAGGTTTCGGTTTGAAAGTCAATTGCTGGGCAGGCTTCAAGTTGGGGCATAAATATGTCGTCTCCTGATTGTTATTGAGCAAATACCAAGTAGAGTTTTGGATGTTAAGACAATGATACAGTTACTTGAACTTTACTTAAGTCATCAGTCTGGTTAACTAGGCTATTTCCAGCCCCCGCGCATCGGTACTTCGATTTAACGGCGGGTTGTTGACAGTACGCTCTACCCATTTTCAACAATCAACTTACCAATTGTGTGAGAATTTGGGGGGGCGATCGGGTTTTAGAACCTCACAGGCTTATTATTTTAGGTTAATTCACAAATTTATGGGTAAATCCTTTGACAGGTCGAAGGCGCTGCAACTGCTGAGTTTTCTGCTGTTGCTGGCGGGGGCTGCGCTGGTGCTGCTACCGCTAGCTGCTGTATTTTTGGTTTCTTTATCACCATCGGGTGTCGGTGTCAAGACCACAGGCCTAACTTTCGCGAACTATCAGGAGGCTTGGCGGCGGGGAAATTTTTTGTTGGCATTCCTTAATTCTACTCTAGTGGCGCTGGCAGTGACAGCTTTTCAGGTTGTGACTTCTGCTTTGGCTGGTTATGCTTTGGCTCGGCTGAAGTTTCGCGGGCGGCAAGCGCTAGTTTTGGGGGTTTTGGCGACGCTGGTAATTCCGTTTCAGCTTTTGGTGATTCCGATTTTCTTGGTTTTGAAGTGGGGGCATTTGCTGAATACTTACGGGGCGCTGATTTTGCCAACGGCGGCTAATGGTTTTGGGATTTTTCTGCTGCGCCAGTATTTTATGACAATTCCGGTGGAGTTGGAGGAAGCGGCAATGCTGGATGGGGCGAATCGCTGGCAGGTATTATGGCAAGTAATGTTGCCTTTGGCGCGCCCTGCTTTGGTGACGCTGTTTTTGTTTACGTTTATCGGCGAATGGAACGATTTGTTTAAGCCCCTGGTGTTTACGACGCGGCCGGAGTTGCGAACTGTACAGTTGGTTTTAGCCCAGTTTCAGGAACAGTTTACTAGCAGTTGGCAGTTGTTGATGGCGGCAGTGGTAATTGGCACTGTGCCGGTGGTGTTGCTGTTTTTGGCCGGTCAGCGGCAGTTTATTCGAGGGATTGCGGCGACGGGGATTAAGAATTGAGTTTGAGATTAAGTCATTCGGCGATTGAAATCGCTTCTATAAAAACCAAGTCCGCCTGCGCGGACTGAAGAGTATTTGACCATAATTTGGTATAATATGTAGCTATGCAAAAGCTCGGTTTGTTTTTATTTATTGTATCTTTTCTGCCTTGGCTGGCCATCTTTTTTATTGTGCCGTTCCTGCCGCTGAGCATCGCCGAAAAAACTACAATTGATGTCGTTCTGGCTGTTGTAGCCGAAGTTTGTTTTTGGCTGAGTGTCGTTTTCTTGGGAAAAGAAGTAGTTACCAAATATCGGCGTTACTTGAATCCGCGCTATCTTTGGCAAAAAATCAGAAATTTTAACCGCAGATGAACAGGGACAGACGCAGATAGTGAGCCTGAAAGGGGGTTGCTGAATTTAGGTATGATTCACTCGCTATAGCAATCCCTGAAATTTAGAGTAGGGGCAATTCATGAATTGGCAGTAGGGGCAATTCATGAATTGCCCCTACTAAATTTCGGAGGCAAATCATACTCCTGCAGCAGCAACGCCCCTGAAAGTTAGTGTTTACCTGCGGTCAAGGTTGAGCTATTCGCTGACAATTTGCAAGCGAATAGAGCGTTCTCCGTCGCCGAAATCCACTTCTATCTTTTCTCCCGAAAGACTGTCCAAGCATCCCAACAGCAACCGCAAATTCGGCGTGCTTGCTCCTGTATCCACGTACAATCTATCTGCCAAACTGCCTAAACGCTTCCAAATCGTGTATAGTTTGACTACAGTTTGTTCAAGCAATGCTGCTTGTTTTACAACGTCTGCCGTGGTTCCCAAACAGCCGACTCGTAAGGATTCTTCTAAGGCCATTTCCATGTCTAAGTGAGACTGATTGAGAGCTTGCACTTGGGCGGCTGCGTCGAGATATTTTGATAAATTCTTAGCGTCAGAAGTTAGCTGTTTTACTGTATCTACGTCGGGATTTTCTGCTACTTCTCTTTGGATTTCGATTTGATGAGATGGGGAAAGTTTCTCCATTTCTTTGACTAAAGGAGCGAGATAGCGGGAAGGAAGTGAACCGCTAGATGCTTTTTCTTTGACTTCTTCTGGCAATAATTCTGAGTTCATTGCCATCCATTCGTCGGAGAGTTGTTTGACTTCGCGCCTGGTTATTCGATCGCCCTTTGAGGCCGCATCTGTTACCATTTGCTGTACTTCGGGCGATGATTTTGCGGTTTCGACGAAGGCTCTTTTGCTGAAGTTTCTAATCGAATCTGGGTCTAAATCTCCTTGCTCGATCAGAGTCTCGGCACTTTTAGCTAGTTCTATCAAAGAATAGGCTTGACTTTTGCCTATTTCTCGTTCTTTTAGCCAGTTCAAAAAGCCGGTACCGCGTCCGTCGCCGCCTTTTTTTTCTCTGTCTCGGACTGTTCGGAGAATGCGCCCGCGCCAGATGTCGGTTTGCAAGTCGAAGCGATCGCACACTTTCCAAGCATTGTCAACCTGATTGTCAAAGTCGAAGTCAGGTAGTAGTTCGTCTTCGGGATCTGGTAATTGGAAATTGATATCAGTCAAGCCTTGGAGGGCTTCGGCAAGTTCTGCGGGAGATTGGGGGACTTCAGCCATTAGAAAAAATTTGTGTAGTGCAACAGCCGATTTGATTTGGAACTTGCACGGGTTGACAGTTGAGACGCTATATGTAGTGGTAATGTGGGCAAGACTTACCTACTAATAGAGTTTTTGTGCAAGTCATATTATTATTGCACGGCGGGGGGCGATCGACGAAAAGATACTCAAGAATAATCCGGCCCCCGGATGGGACTTGATGCGAGTGCTGGCTGTGAGGGGGATGGAGTTACAGTGAATGAGGATATTAAAGAATGGGATTATGTACTGTACGCGATCGCCAAGTTTGGAAGTATGCTTGTCAGCCTGACTATAATTTAAGTAGCTGAAAACTCAAGTTAATTTATGCCTGCTAAAGATTTTTTCCACAATACGGTTAAAATGTCTCTCGAAAAAGATGGGTGGATCATTACTGACGAAAATCTATTCATTGAAGTTGAGGATGTTGATTTTTACATAGACTTAACGGCAGAAAAAATGCTCGTCGCCCAAAAAACTGGTAAAAAGATTGCAGTAGAGGTAAAATCTTTTCTAGGAGCCTCAGACGTGACTGAGTTTAACAGTGCACTCGGTCAATGTCTCAACTACCGTTCAGCATTGAGATTGACCGAACCAGAGCGGACTTTGTATTTGGCTGTTCCTGAAGATGTCTACAATAAATTTTTTATTCGTAGGTTTATTCAAAGAGTGATAGTAGAACATCAACTAAAATTATTAATTTTCAACCCAACTTAAGAGGAGATTGTGCAATGGAGGGACTGAATTACAGCGAAGTGCTACAAAGGATTCTCAAACATCACGTAGAAAATCGCTTAAATAGTAAGACAGAAGTGCATTTGATATTTGATACAGAACGATCTCGCTATCAATTATTGCATATCGGTTGGGAAGATTTGAGTCGGGTATTTGGCTGCATCATCTACGTGGAAATTAAAGATGGTAAAATTTGGATCGAACGGGATGGAACGGAAATTGGAGTTGCTAATGAATTGGTTGAAGCGGGAGTTCCAAAACAAGATATAGTTTTGGCTTTTAAGGCACCATATAGACGGAAATTTACGGAGTTTGCGGTTGGTTGATGCCATCCATTGGGGGCCAGAAACCGGGTTTTTTACGAAAATATCTGTTGCAGCCCGCAGATTCAGAAAAACCCGGTTTCTTTGTCGGAGTGCGTAAGTCCTGTTTAATCGGCCAGATTCGTTGTTAGAATAAAATTTTATCAGAGCATCCTCACAGGGAGCATCGCAACAAAAAAATAGCCACTATCTCTCTGCGTGAAATCATGCCCCAAGACTTCTCCGGTAAAAATCTCCGAGGCCACAACTTCAAAGGTCAAAACCTCACAGGTGCAAAATTCATCGGTGCAGACATCCGAGGCGCAAACTTCACCAATGCCATCCTCAAAGAAGCTGACTTCACCCGTGCTAAAGCTGGACTGCAACGCCGCTGGACAATTTTTCTAGTAACTATCTCGCTATTTCTATCGTTAATATCGGGATTAATTTTAGGCTTTGCTAGTTCTTGGGCAGCAGTTTTTTTCATTCCAGATATCATCAGACAATACACCATTATTCCCGGTGTGCTTGTGTTGACAGTTTTGGCAATCTTCTTTATACCTACAATCCACCAAACTCTACGGACAGTGGCAGTGCCAGTGGCAGTAGCCAGGGCAGTCGCAGGGGCCAGGATAGGGGCAGTCGCAGGGGCAATCGCAGTGGCGGGGGTAGTGGCAGCGGCAATGGCAGTCGCAGGGCCAGTGGCAGGGGTAATGGCAGTAGCAATGGCAGTGGTAGGGGCAGTCGCAGTCGCAGTCGCAGGACAAGGTATTTACCTGGCTTTGCGTTACCTGATCGGAAATGGGCAAGAGGTCTTGATTCGCAAAGGGGTAGTGGGAGTGGTAATGGCAGTGCCAGTCGTAGTTGCAGGAGTAGTCGGAGTGGCAGTGGTAGTTGCAGGGTCAGGGCCAGCGACAGTGGCAGCGGCAGTGGCAGCGGCAGTGGCAGTGGCAGTAGTAGGACTAGGTATTTACCTTGCTTGGTGTGCCCTGGCTGGCGATGAGAAACACGCCTTTGTTCGCACCGTTGCCATTGCCTTTGCCGCTATAGGTGGTACTAGCTTTCGCAATGCCGATCTAACTGATGCCAATTTCACTGAGGCAACCCTCAAAAGTACAGATTTTAGAACAGCCAATCTCACTCGCACTTGCTTCCGCAATACAGAAAAACTCGATCGCTCGCGAGTCGGTAATTCGATATTAGCTGATATCCGCATCCGAGAATTACTTGTCACCGGCAATGGCTACAAAAAATTCTATGTTGGTGCGAATTTCCAAGGAGCAAACCTGACAGGCGTTAATCTAAGCGAGGCTAATCTCAAGCAGGCTAACCTCAGCGGAGCAACTTTGGCTCAAGCTAATTTGGAATTCGCAAACCTCACTGAAACTCAAGCCTTGGCAACTGATTTTACAGCAGCTAGTTTTACAGGTGCTTGTTTGGAAGCATGGAACATTGGCGCTAATACAAATCTCGGTCGAGTTGACTGTCGGTTTATTTATCTTCTAGAATATCCCAAACCGGGAACTGACGATCGCGAACGCCGTCCTCACCACATCAGTAATTTTTTTGAACCTGGCGATTTTGGGAAACTGTATGCAAAGATTCTGACAACAGTGCAAATTCTGCTCAAAGATGGGATTAACCCAGAAGCTTTTACCGTCGCTTTTCATAACTTAATGCAAGAATTTCTAGAAATTACAGGGAATTCAATTCAAGGAATTGAGAAAAAAGAAAACGATATTTTACTGAATATCAATATTCCCGAAGGATCTGATAAGGGTAAAATTGAGCAAATTTGGGACGAAATTTATCAAGCAAGGTTAGAAGCTCAAAGGCAAGCCGAGCAATTAAAATATAAAGATGAGGAAATCGCCTTCTATCGCCAGGAAATAGCTGATATGAAAGAAATAGTGGATATTTTAGCTCAAAAACCACAGTCGATTAATATTATTCAGGAGGAGAAGTAAGCATAAACTCTTAGCCAAACCATGCAAAGTGACGAAAGTCTTGCTCTAATTAGACAGAAATATGAGAAACATATTAAATATTTAAAAGCCAAGCACAAATCGGAAGTGCAAGCTAAAGATAAAGAGATAGAATTTTACCGTCAGCAAATTTTAGATCAGAGTAAGCTTGCAAAAATGTTGGCTAAGCAATTGGCTAAGGAACGTGTTAATGTTATTATTACTAATCAAGTTAATTCAACATCAGAGAGTAAAGCGATGAACCCAACCAACAGCAACAACATCACTGCTAGAGATATTAATCAATCAACCTTGAATAGCAATATCAGCGGTATAGTTACCAACGCGATTAACCAACTACCAGCCTCTCCTCAAAGTGACAAGCCGGGAATCAAAGAATTGTTGACTGAGTTACAAAGCGCGATCGAGGCTGATACTAATTTATCTGATAAGAATAAAGCTGTGGCCTTGAAACAGGTAAAATCCTTGGCAGAAGTAGGGAAAAATCCCCAAGAAAGCACAATGCAAGAGGCGGGGGAAACAGCCATGACAATGCTGAAAGGTATTCTTGCTGGTTTACCGAGTGCGGCGACGTTGGTGGAAGCTTGCAGTAAATTGTTGCCCGCGATCGCAAGTCTCTTACTTTTACCCTAAAATTATTCATAAATTCAGACAGAACTTATACACTTCGATCGAAGAAACCGGGTTTTTACCAAATCTATCGCCAACAACGAAGTATTCTCGCAAAAACCCGGTTTCTGACTACCCGCGCGTAAGTCCTAATCAACCCCCCGTAAATACTCGAAATAACCACCCAAAAAGCATCACGCTCAAGAAAATTACACCACCAACAATCAACATCAAACCCAACAGCAACAGCACCACAAACAACCAATCAGCTTTTTTCCCAGGATCGGGCGAACCTAAATGAGCGTCCAGCAATTCTATATTCTTGACATTAGCTTTCCAAGCAACATCCAATAAATCTCCAGCCACCGGTACAGTGCCCGCAACTGTATCAAATACGATGTTAGTTGCCATTTTGATTAAAGTCTCTTGCGGCACTCCCATTTGAGCGGATTTGAAAACTACATAACCGGCAAAAATTGAACCGACCAAATCGCCGCCGCCCGGGATTAGTCCCAAGATTGGATCGAGTCCGATGCGGTGTTTTGTACCGGGAATGGGAATTGCATTGTCGAGTAAATGGCTGATGCGGCGGAGTCGGCGCAAGGATGCAACATGGGAGTTGTTGGGAGTATTTGCGGATGAATTTTGTATAGGAGAACGAGACATTTAGATTACTCCTCACTTTATTTCTTACTTGTAGGGGCAATCCCCCCGTGGTTGCCCCGATTTCGATCGCCAAATTATCTTTCATGATACAGAGAAACCCGGCTTTTATTCAAAACCGGGTTTCTTGCTTTTAGCTGCGGGCTATTAGCTTAGCCTACTATTTGTTGCCTTCGGTGAAGTCGGCATCAATCACGTCGTCGCCGCCGCCTGTGGGGCCGCCGTCTCCGTAGCCGCCGGGGCCGCCGGGGCCGCCGGGGCCGTCAGTGGGGCCGCCTGCTTGTTGGTACAGGTTGCTGCTGACAGCGTAGAATGCTTGCTGCAACTCTGTTGTTAGGGTTTTGATGCGATCGTCATCTTCTTTCTCGATCGCCTCGCGCAAGTCTTTAATCAAGCCTTCAACCTTAGTCTTGTCATCAGCAGGAACCTTATCGCCCAATTCTGCCAACTGCTTCTCGATTTGATAGGCCAAAGAGTCGCCTTGGTTTTTGCGATCGATCCGTTCGCGACGTTCCTTGTCAGCAGCGGCATTCGATTCGGCTTCCTTCACCATGCGATCGACTTCATTGCTGGGCAAAGTAGAAGCACCAGTAATGCTAATAGATTGCTCCTTACCAGTACCTTTATCCTTAGCAGCTACATTCAAAATACCGTTAGCATCGATATCGAAAGTAACTTCAATTTGAGGTACGCCACGAGGGGCTGGTGGAACTCCATCTAAACGGAAAGTTCCCAAATCCTTGTTGTCATTCGCCATTTCTCGTTCGCCTTGCAAAACGTGAATTTCCACGTTTGTTTGGCCGTCTACAGCCGTCGAGAAAGTTTCCGACTTCTTAGTAGGAATAGTCGTGTTGCGGGGAATGATTTTGGTCATTACGCCACCCAAGGTTTCGACGCCGAGAGACAGCGGAGTAACGTCGAGCAACAGAATGTCTTTGACTTCGCCTGCGAGCACGCCAGCTTGAATTGCTGCACCGACTGCTACCACTTCATCCGGGTTTACCGTTTGGTTGGGGTCTTTGCCGAGGATTTTTTTGACCAGTTCTTGCACCGCAGGGATGCGTGTAGAACCACCAACTAAGACAACTTCATTAATTGTAGATTTGTCTAATTTGGCGTCGCGGATCGCATTTTCTACGGGGATGCGAGAACGATCGATCAAGTCCGAGCAGAGTTCTTCAAACTTGGCCCGCGTCAAAGTGGTGTCCAAGTGTTTTGGGCCGTCTTGAGTCGCAGTAATAAACGGCAAGTTGATTTCGGCTTGAGTAACGCTCGAAAGTTCAATCTTGGCTTTTTCGGCTGCTTCCGTCAGACGTTGCAGTGCTTGTTTGTCTTTGCGGAGGTCAATTCCTTCGGCTTTTTGGAAGTCGTTAGCAATGAAATCAACAATTTTTTTATCGAAATCGTCACCGCCGAGGTGAGTGTCTCCACTTGTTGCGAGCACTTCAAATACGCCGTCGCCTACTTCGAGAATAGATACGTCGAAAGTACCGCCACCCAAGTCAAATACGAGGATGACTTCGCTGCTCTTTCTATCTAACCCGTAAGCTAAAGCCGCTGCTGTAGGTTCGTTAATAATCCGCAGCACTTCAATCCCGGCAATTTTTCCCGCGTCTTTAGTCGCTTGGCGCTGGGAGTCGTTGAAGTAAGCGGGAACAGTAATTACCGCTTGGGTGACAGTTTCGCCGAGGTATTTGCTGGCGTCTTCTACGAGTTTACGCAGGACTTGGGCAGAAATTTCTTCTGGGGCAAATTGCTTGCCACGGGCGGGACAGTCGAGTTTGAGGCTGTTGCCGACTTTGAGGACTTTGTATGAAACTTCAGTAGTTTCGTGGGTTACTTCGTCAACCCGACGCCCGATAAACCGTTTTACTGAGTAAAAAGTGTTTTCGGCGTTCATCACGGCTTGACGCTTGGCGATTTGTCCGACAAGTTGATCGCCATTTTTAGCATATGCTACTACAGAAGGTGTGGTGCGACCCCCTTCGGCGTTGGCTATGACGGTGGGTTTGCCGCCTTCCATAACTGCGACGCAAGAATTTGTCGTACCTAAGTCAATTCCAACTACTTTTCCCATAGGGGTGTTCCGGCTCCAATGACTACAAAATTTTGATTTTCTATCTGTACGATCGTCTGGTTATTCAGGACTGCGATTTTACCTCGCGGTTTACGGGTAGTGAGTCCTGCTTTAATACAGTCTTCGATAGGGTGCTTATCTCTATACTGCGGGCGGTTAGACCTTGGGATGAAGGGGTGTTTACCGAACCTCTTAGGGGACGGTTGCATCCGTCGGGCTGACAACGCTACAGTTGTTGACTGCTTTTCTTTACTCTTCCTAATGTACGAGGTTCGATCGATTGCGGTATTGTGGCAAACCGTATACGTTGTGTTGTATTTGCCGTCTTTGTTGTAGAAATTTTGTTTGGTTGGTTGGGGCGATCGATCTTTATTGATGCAAATCCGGTTTAATCAGGGAGCAACGGCTCAAAAAATAGCATACCCAGATCCCTGACTTCTTTAATAAGTCAGGGATCTAATCAGTTGATTATTGAATTTTCTACCCTTTAATTGCTATTTTTCACCAATCAGCAGAGCCGCAGGAAAGTAATTGAGAGCTTCACCAATTGCCAGCGCACCGTTACTTTCTACCGCCTGATTTGTAATCGCATCTTTCCAAATAGACGGCATTTGGTTGGACAATTCCAGATTAGTATCTTTCCAGACTTGTTTGCCGATCGGCATTTCTTCCGGTTTGACAATTCCCGTCAAAAACCGGGGAGCAATCGCAATAATTGTCGTATCTTCAAAATTTCTGGCAAAGGCAATAACATTATCTTTAAACGTACCCACTACTTCCAGGGGCTGATAGTCGCCTAATTCAAAAACTTGCAAGTATTTTTTTCTCGCTTCTAGCACTCTTGCCGTCAAAAACAGCTTAATTCTAGCATCTTCCCGCGTCGCAATCAAATCCTCAACCAGTTGCAAAATATCCGTCTGAGCTTGCTGTTTAATTGACCGCAAAACCTTGATTCTGCGGTCAAAATCAACTGGACGGCGGTTGTCTGGATCGACGTGGCTTAAATCCCATAATTCCGTGCCTTGATAAATGTCGGGAACGCCCGGAGCAGTTATTTTCAGCAGTGTTTGAGATAAAGAATTGAAAATTCCGTAATCAGCTACTTTTTTCCAGAAAGGCGTAAATTTCTTGAGGAATTGATTCTGTTCCGAAGGTTCGAGAACGCTATCTATAAAGGTCATAAAAGCAGTTTCGTAGTCGTTGTCCGGTCTCAGCCAAGCTGTATAAACTTTGGCTTCACGGACAGCTTTGATCGCATAATCTTTCAGGCGATCGACATAATCAGTGTTTTCAATCCCCTCAAAGGGAAAACTGCCGATCAGAGTTTGGTACAAGAAGTATTCGTCATTAGTATCGGGAACCATTCGATTCACAAAGTTGACTTTTTTAGAAGAGTTTAACTCTCTCCAAGACCTGACTTGTTGTTCCCATTCATCTGGAATTTCTGACAAAACGTTAATTCGGGCTCGCACATCTTCGCCGCGTTTGGTATCGTGGGTAGCTGTAGCATTCATTTTGTGCGGCCAAGCTGCTTGCTGCTGTTGGTTGAACTCGTGAAAATCTGTCAGCAAAACGCCGAACTGACTCGGGTTTCCTCCCACTTCGTTGAGAGATAACAGCCGATAGTAGACGTATAAAAGCGTGTCTTCAACGCCTTTAGCCATCAATGGGCCTGTCAACTGCTGGAGTTTCATCACAAAGTGCCGGCGTTGCTCTTTTTGTTCGGCTGTTAGGGTTTCTTCTTCTTCCAGCAAGAGCAGCATTTCGATAAATTTAAGTTCTTTGAGCAGTCGCGGCACTTGTTCTTTAGCGTGGGCGATCGCATATTTGACGTAAGTGCGATCGGACTCTCTCAAACCCTCTTGATTGATGTAAGTTCGGTACACTGGAAAAATCGTCAAAACAGCCGCCAATGCTTTTTCCAAACCGGGACGAGTAAAGTCGTTTCCCTGTCTCGATTGACCGGAAATATTCTTCAAAAGTTGAGCCAGATTGTCTACATCTCCCGCCAAATTTTTCTCAACAATCAGCCCTTTTTTATCTAAAAATAACTGTTCGTAGGGAACGTTTAAGCGAGTAAATCTCTGATATATTTCGGTAAATTGCTGTTCGCGATCGCACCGACAGAAAACGCCGTTTACGTAGTTCAAAAAGTCGTATCCGCTCGTTCCCTCAATCGGCCAATATGACGGCAAATCTTCTTCGTGTTCTAGAATCTTTTCCACAGTAATGTAAGTATCTCCAGTTCTCTCCCGGAGCCGTTTCAAATATTCTGTGGGATCGTAAAGTCCGTCGATATGGTCGATTCTCAATCCGGTAAACTTTCCTTCTTCAACCATGTCGAATATCAGAGCGTGGTTTTTGTGAAAAACTTTAATTTCTTCTACTTTTACCGAAATCAGTTCGTTGACTGTAAAAAATCTGCGGTAGTTGATTTCTTCGGCGCCCACTTTCCAGAAAGCAAGACGGTAAAACTGCTCGGAAAGCAAACCATCTAGCAAATTAAAGCTTTCGGGATTGCCCTTCTCTCCGTTGAAAAAATTGATGTTTTCATCGATGAATTCCTGCACGATGGGATTTTGATTGTAGAGTTCCCACAGCAGTCCTTTGACAAAAGCGATCTGATCGTATCGGGCTTTACCTGTAGTTTCAGAAGGGGTATTTTTAATCAAATAAAGAATCCCTAGAAACTTGATAAAATCAGGATGGCGGCGACCTAATTCCCTGCCTAAATGCCCCAAATTATGACTGATAAAATTAGCATACGATTCTATTTTTACAGGCAATTTCAAGTCGTAGTAATTAATAGTCAGCCCAATTTCGCTGTACTTGAGTTGAATCTCGCCATTTTCCAGACACTCTCCATAAAAATTGCCCAGCAGCGGCGCCAACACTCGACCTCTGAGATGTTCGTAAGCGTGATTCCATTCAATATCGAAGTAATCGAAATAATCGGAATCCGGGCCGTGTTCCAATACGTCTAACAGCAACAAGTTTTGAGTGTCGTAAGCCATGTGATTCGGAACAATATCTTGCAGCCATCCCATGTTCCGCTTCTTGATTTCGTCCGTGAGCGCTTCAAAATCTTCTGAGGTTCCCAATTCGGGATTTAGCTGATTTGAGTCAACGACATCGTATCCGTGACTACTCCCTTTTCTGGCTTTAAATATAGGTGAGGCGTAAACGTCGGTAATTCCTAATTCTTCCAGATAGCTAAGGATTTGTTTGGCGGCTTCAAAGTTAAAACCTGCATGAAATTGAATCCGATAAGTTGTTGTGGGAATTCGCATCATATTAATTTTACTCCTGTTATTTTCGGGTTTGATCTTTTAAAGAGGAGGCTCTGCCTCCAGGACGGCATTCCTAGGCAGAACCTGGGAACGAGAAAATTGCTTCTTGCTTGTTCCTAGGCTCTGCCTGGGAACGCATATCTAGAGGCT
Organism: Cyanobacteria bacterium VAR_87_metabat_62; assembly: GCA_031427135.1. GTDB lineage: Bacteria > Cyanobacteriota > Cyanobacteriia > Cyanobacteriales > Microcoleaceae > Microcoleus. Next base: position 126,994 of record JANPMV010000036.1, read on the forward strand.
CTGCCTCGTGTTTGAATTATTATAATTCATAAACTGCAAAACTCTGCGGTTTCACGGTCAATTCTTGCTCGGAAGTTATTTTTTCTGGCAATGTTGAACCTGAACCCATCCATTTTGGATCGGCAGAATCTAAAATCTTTTGCCAATTTCCTTGAGGAAGTTCAGCCTTAACAGTAACTTGTTTTTTGTTGAAGTTTAGAATGCAGAATATCTGACTGTCATCTGTCCATCGACGTAGAAATAAGATTTTTTCCGCTTCGATGCTGGACACTTCTAGGCAGGTTTTATCCAGTTTTTTTAGGGCGGGTATTGTGCGTCGCAGTTGAATTAAATGTTGGTACCATTTCCAGAGGATTTTATGTTTGCCTTCTGTTTGTTTTTCCCAATTTAATTTGCACTTTTGAAAGCTCTCAGGACTCTGGGGGTCTTGAAATTCGCCTCGACCTTCAAAGCTTTTAAATTCTTGTTGTTTGTCTTTGCGGATAGCTTCAATTAAGTTTTCGTCTGAGTGGGAAACGAAGTACAAAAACGGTGCTTCTTCTCCGTATTCTTCCCCCATAAATAAGAAGGGAATGTAGGGAGAAATTAAGACCGTCCCTGCGGCAAGTTTTAATCCTTCAAAGTCTACTATTTTTGAGAGTCTGTCTCCCAAAATCCGGTTGCCAATTTGGTCGTGGGTTTGGGAAAATACCACAAATTTATGGCCTGGTTCATCTTTGACAGAATTGCCGTGTTTTCGCTTTCTGTGGGGGGCGTATTGGCCGGAGTAAACAAAGCTTTCTTTGAAGGATTTTTCGAGGTGTTCGCACTTCCCGAAGTCTTGGTAGTATCGGTCATTTTCTCCGGTGAGCAAGGTGTGTAGCGCGTGGTGAAAATCGTCGCACCACTGAGCGTCTAGTCCGAAGCCTCCTAGTTCTTTCGATCGCAAAATGCGGACATCATTTAAGTCGGTTTCTGCTATTAAGTAAAGTTTCCTTCCCACCTCTTGAGAAATGTCGGCTGTGGCATCGGATAGTTCTTCCAAAAACTGTCTGGCACTTACTTCAAATATTGCTTGAATTGCATCTAATCTCAGGGCGTCGATGTGATAGTCTCGAAACCAGTATAGGGCGTTTTCTATAAAGTAGTTGCGGACTCCATCGCTGTAGGCGTCGTCGAAGTTTAGCGGGTCTCCCCAAACCGAGCCGTATTTTGATGTAAAGTATGGGCCGAAGTCACTGAGATAGTTTCCTTCGGGGCCGAGGTGGTTGAAAACTACATCCAGAATTACTGAGATGCCTTGTTCGTGGCAGGCGTTGATGAGTTTTTTGAAGCCTTCGGGGCCGCCGTAGGAGTTCTGGATGGCGTAGGGATATACGCCGTCGTATCCCCAGTTTCGTTCGCCGGGAAATTGGGCGACTGGCATGATTTCTATGGCGTTGATTCCCAGTTCTTTGAGTTGGTTTAGTTGGGGAATTATTGCTTCAAATGTTCCTGGTTGGGTGAATGTACCGACGTGCAGTTCGTAGATAATCATTTCGGCTAGCGGCACGCCTTGCCAATTTGTGTCAGTCCAGGTAAAGGCGTTTTCATCTATTACTTGCGACGGGGCGTGCACGCCTTGGGGTTGATATTTTGAGGCGGGGTCTGGTCTGTCGGTTTTTCCTTCTAGTTGGTAGGTGTAAAGGGTTCCGGGTGGGATGTCTGTAGCTGTGGTTTGCCAATAACCTTCTGCGGATTGTTGCATGGGGATTAGCCGTTTTTTTGGGGAAACAAGTTGGACTGCTATTTGTTTGATGGTGGGCGCCCAAACGGTAAATTCACATTGGTTGTTGCCGAGGTAGTTTGCTCCTATCTTCACTTTGAGTTGTTCTCCTGATAAAATAGGTTGGTGGTTCGATCGCCAGACGCGCTATCAAATGCTTTGCCTTTAATGTTCAGCGCCTGTTTAGAGGGTAATATTACTGAAAATAACAAACAACTAACTTTAGACAGAGCCATCAAAGGCTAGAATTGTGGCTGGAACCAAAGTAGCGGTTGGTTATGTCTAAATTAGAGCATGAATCTGCGCTGTTGCCGTTAGCGCAGCCCGCCCCTACGGGGGCTGCGCCAACGGAGAGGATCGCCAAGTTAGTCGCCTGCAATGGTAACAATTCTTTATTTGTAAACTGTGTAAAATCTACCTAAAGATAGATAATAAGTCACCGCGAGTGTGTATTTTATGGTTATGGCTTTTGGACGGGAAATTTGCTGCAATCTCGACTCGGCGGAGTCTCGCGAGTGGTTGGTCACAAACGGGCTCGGGGGTTATGCTAGCGGGACGATCGCGGGTCTCCTCACCAGACGCTATCACGGGCTGCTGGTAGCCGCGCTCAAACCCTCGCTGGGACGGACTTTGATGCTGGCAAAGCTGGACGAAACGGCTGTGTATTACGATCGCCCCTACGCTCTTTATACAAACCGCTGGGCCGACGGGACGATCGAACCCCAAGGCTACAAATACATCGAAAGCTTTCACCTCGAAGGCACGACGCCTGTTTGGAGGTTTGCCCTCGCTGACGCCATCCTGGAAAAGCGGATTTGGATGCAGCAAAGTGCTAACACAACATATATTCAATATCGCTTGCACCGCGCCTCAAAACCGATCGCCCTCGCTGTCAAAGCCCTGATCAACTATCGCGACTACCACCACATCACCAACGCAGGCGACTGGCAGATCGGGCTAGAAACCTTGGATCAAGGGATTTGCGTGACGGCATTTCCCAATTCTGCACCCCTCTATCTGCTGACAGATGCCGAACCAGAGGCTAAATTTCGAGTCTCTACGCCCTTATACAATTGGCACTACGGATTTGACTTAGCAGCCGAAAGAGAGCGCGGATTGGACTGCTGCGAAGATCATCTGCACACAGCAACTTTTCACTTTACCGTCGAACCGGGACAGTCTCTCACTTTGATCGCCAGCACAGAGAAAAATCCCCAACTCAACGGCGGTGCAGCTTTAGAATCTCGTCGCACTTATGACCAAGATTTGCTGCAAAAATGGTCGAAAGCCGGCGAATCTCCCGACTGGATAAATCACTTAGTGCTAGCCGCCGACCAATTTATCGTCAGCCGCCCGATACCAGAGGAACCGGAGGGCAAAACGATCATCGCCGGATATCCCTGGTTCAGCGACTGGGGGCGGGATACGATGATTAGCCTGCCCGGCCTCACAATCAGTACCGGGCGATCGGACATTGCGCGATCGATCTTGCGAACCTACGCCCGATATGTCGATCGCGGGATGCTGCCGAACCGCTTCCCCGATGCCGGCGGCGCACCGGAATACAACACCGCAGACGCTACACTGTGGTACTTTGAGGCAATTCGCGCTTACTACGATGCCACGGGCGATGACCAACTTTTGAGCGAACTCTGGCCGATATTATGTGAGATTGTCGATCGGCACATAAACGGAACTCGGTATAACATCCGCGTCGATCCCGAGGACGGTTTGATCTACGCGGGGGAAGCGGGGGTGCAACTAACTTGGATGGACGCGAAAATTGGCGATTGGGTGGTGACTCCCCGCACTGGCAAGCCGATCGAACTCAGCGCGCTTTGGTACAACGCTATACAAGCTATGGCAAGTTTTGCTCAAAAATTGGGCAAACCTCACTATGAATACCAGCAAATAGCCGATCGGACGGCTGCCGGATTCACTCGTTTCTGGAACGATGCCACAGGTTACTGTTACGACGTTCTGGACGGCCCAGACGGACACGACGGTTCCCTGCGGCCAAACCAGATATTCGCGGTGTCGCTGCCCTTAGACTTGTCCCCCAACTCCTTGTCAGCAGGGGAATTGCGGGTCACTGACAGTCATCGGTATACACCATTACTCACGCCCGATCGGCGTCGGGGCGTGGTAGACGCCTGCGCTCAGCAACTTCTCACTTCTGTTGGCCTTCGCAGCCTCTCGCCGCAACACCCGCAGTTTCAGGGCGAATATGGAGGCGACCAATTGCAGCGCGATCGGGCTTATCACCAGGGTACAGTTTGGGGCTGGCTGATTGGGCCCTTTGTTTTAGCTCACTTAGATGTATACAAAGACCCAGCACAAGCGCGCGAATTCCTCGAACCGATGGCACATCATATATTGGCCGGCGGAGTTGGCAGTTTGGGCGAAATTTTTGAGGGCGACGCGCCCCACTCGCCACGGGGCTGCACAGCACAAGCTTGGACAGTAGCTGAGGTGTTGCGGGCTTGGTTGGCAATTCAGAGGACGGACGGTTAAATTGGCAATATTGTCTGTCATTTATGAGACTTATATTGTTGAATAGTGATGCGACAATAGTTGTTAATAAGTCAGCCAATCCACAAAAACATTGGTTGAAGAGGAGGTTCATGGCATTATTATTGGCGGGCGATATTGGCGGAACTAAGACAATTTTGCGCTTGGTAGAAAGGAATGCTGAGGGTGAAATGAAAGCTCTTTACGAGTTCCGCTATCCGAGCGGGGAGTTTCCAGATTTAGTGCCGATGGTGCGACAGTTTTTCACCGAAGCTGCTATTAAGTTAAATTTTGCACCCGCTCCTGAAAAAGCTTGTTTTGCGATCGCAGGCCCGGTGGTTAATAATACTGCAAAACTGACTAATTTGCCTTGGGTGCTCGAAGCGAAGCGTCTGGAACAAGAATTAGGAATATCCCGCGTTAGTTTAATCAATGATTTTGTGGCGGTTGGCTACGGCGTGTGGGGTTTGGATGCGGAGGATTTACACACTTTGCAAGTGGGAAAACCGCGACAACACGATCCGATTGCGGTGATTGGCGCTGGTACTGGTTTAGGAAACTGTTTTGCAATTCCTGAAGCAAATGGTATCAGGGTTTTTTCTTCGGAAGGGGGACACGGTGACTTTGCACCGCGATCGGAGTTGGAGTTTCAATTGCTGAAGTATTTGTTAGCAAAACATGACATTGCCAGAATATCGATCGAGCGTGTAGTTTCGGGACAAGGGATTGTTTCAATTTACCAGTTTTTGCGAGACAGAAAATTTGCCCCTGAATCAGCGGATGTAGGGGAAATTATCAAAAAATGGGAGTCAGAAATCGGTAAAAGCGAGAAGACTGTCGATCCGGGGGCGACAATTGCGAGGGCGGCTATGGAAAAGTGCGATCGGCTTTCCGAACAAACAATGCAAATGTTTGTAGAAGCTTACGGCGCTGTGGCGGGAAATATGGCTGTGTCACTTTTACCTTACGGCGGTTTGTACATAGCTGGAGGCATTGCTGCTAAAATTTTGCCACTGATTCAAGAAGGCAGTTTTATGCGAGCTTTCACCCACAAAGGGCGGATGGATTCGCTGTTGGAAATGATTCCGGTTCGATTGGTTTTGAATGATAATGTAGGGTTAATTGGTGCGGCTGTTTGTGCGGCCGGTCTTTAGGAGATTTTAAACAGTTTGGGTTCTCCGGCTACCCACAATCAGGACACTCCGAGAGCCCATAGGTGTCAACTTAAGCCTGAAAGCCTTGATAAATGTCGTTTTTACCATAGTCCAGATCCCCCTAAATCCCCCACCCCCCCTAGCCCCCCCAAGGGGGAAGGGGGACTTTGATCCATTTCCGATCCCCCCCTTCTTAAGGGGGGCTCAGTTCGATCTAGATTTAATGGTCAAACAGCTATCTCTGACTGGGTTTGAGCTTAAGTTGACACTAATGGGCAGTGCCGTGTCCCTACAGTTAATAGGGTAGGGAAACGGCACTGCCGTGTCCTCCTCGCGAGCATAATCGATTATTTTGGGGTAGGGAAACGGCACTGGCGTGTCCTCTATATTATTCCGGCGCAGCCGAAATTGATATGAATCTCATTTTCAAAATCTTCTCGACCGCACTTTCAGACACCGGCATCACCGATAACCGATTACCTTTTCTGACCACCAAAATCTCATCAGCGCTAAACTTTTGTTTCAGTTCATCCAAAGATATTAACTGAGCAAATTCCTCAACAAACTCAAGTTTCACAGTTTGCCAGCGAGGAGCATCAAGCTGCGATTTAGCATCATAATAATCGCTATTCACATCAAACTGAGTCGGGTCAGCAATCCCTGTTTCCACGACGCGCGCCAACCCGACAATTCCCGGTATTTTAGTATTAGAATGGTAAAAAAATACTAAATCTCCCTGGCTCATTTGTCGCATGAAATTGCGAGCTTGATAGTTGCGAACGCCATCCCAAATAGAAATTTTATCGCACTTCAATTTCGCAATACTATAAACATCAGGTTCCGACTTCATTAGCCAATAATTCATCTAATTAGGAATTGGGCATGGGGCATTGTTAGCGGTTGACTGTTAACTGTTAACCGTTAACTGTTGACTGTTAACTGTTAACTAATGACTACTGACTAATGACTATAAAATATCCTTCCGTTTCTGCAACCACAGCGTCAACATCAAATAAACCAAAATATGCACGCACAAAATTCCCCAATTTAAACTCAAATTCTCCCAGGTTGCATCGTAAACAGCAGTAGGCTCAAACGGCTGAGGAAGTGTACTCCCGTCAGGCAATGTAGTAGGTGCGGGAACCATCGCATTTACATTAACCAAAGAGCCGTAAGCACCCACAGACCAGCGGCTTAACATTAGCCAAGAAAACTTGCTCGCCGCGCCTTCCATCTTAAACAAAACTCCAGAAAAAATAATCTGAGGTAGCAATAATAAAGGCAAAGCGCTATTAGCTTGAGATCCATTTTTGACGATCGCCGAAACCACCAATCCGAGACTGAGACAACTCAGCAAAGTGAGAAAAGTCGTAATGCTGACTCCCACAGGCCAAGAAATCAAACTCGGTTCGGGCTGTTTGAAAGCAATCAAAATCACTCCTACCATCAAGATAGTTTGCAATACAGCCAACCCGGAAAGGATCAAAAACTTTGAACCCAAATAAGCAAACAATCCTAAATTTACCAAACGTTCCCGCAGATAAATAGCTGATTCTTTGACAATTTCTTGCAGAGAAGTTGCCAATCCTACCCAAATCGCCGCACAGGTAAATACAAACAAAACTCGCAACGCCAAAGGTGCTAAAGTTGCTTCCGGCGCGCCAATTAACGGGTCTTTATCTCTGACTGCAACCCGCAGCAAACTAATGCCGATTGGTGCTGTTAAAAGTGCTAAGCTTAAGTTAACTAAATCGCGGGAAATTAGCTGAAAATAACGCTGGGCTAGCAAAACAAGTTGCTTGAAAAAAGAGACAGATTTTGGCTTGGGAGGCGCAGCGGATTTTTGCCCGTTGGCGTTACCGGTGCTGAAATGATTGACAATATAGCGCTGATAGTATGGAGATTTACTAAATTTTTCTGCCCAGCTTTGAACGTTGGTTTCTCCTGTTTCTAATTCGTTGTAAATGTCGGCAAAATCGTCAGTTCTGACATCAAAAAAATCGAGCGCTTCCGCAGGCGGGCCGAAGTAACAAAGGCGTCCGCCGCGACCCATAAACACGATGCGATCGCACATCGTGATATTCGCCGTCGCGTGAGTCACCAAAATCACCGTCCGCCCTTGACTTGCCAACTTTCGTAGCAGTTGCATCATCTTTTTGTCCAAACCCGGATCGAGTCCTGAAGTCGGTTCATCTAAAAAGAAAAGTTTCGGATCTGCTAACAGTTCGACTCCGATGCTAACCCGTTTTCGCTGTCCGCCGCTAAGCTGTTTTACAAAAGCAGTGCGGCGGTGAGTCATTTCAATATCTTCTAAAGTTTTGGCGACTACTTGCTGAACATCAGTATCGGGAGGTAAGCGCAATTTAGCTGCATAACTCAAGACTTCTTCTACTGTCAAATCTGCGTGTACAATATCATCTTGAGGCACGTAACCGATTTGATTGCGGTAAATATTGAAGTTTTGGCGCAAGTTGTCACCATTGAGAAATACAGCGCCGTTAGTAGTTTTCTCAATCCCTAAAAGTGTCCGCATTAAAGTAGATTTGCCTGCGCCGCTACCGCCGACTAAAGCTACAAATTGCCCGGGTTCGATCGCCAAAGTGATCCGATCCAAACGCTTCGGAATCACCAGAGAGTCAGCATCCAAGCGAATTTGAGCGCCTCGGTCTTGCATTTCTAACATACCGCTGAGGTAAGTTAGAGTAAATGGGCCGATCCGAATTGCATCTCCTTCGGACAATTTTACCGAATTTGTAACTCGCTGACCGTTAACAAAAACCCCATTAACGCTGTGGTCACTCAAAATATAATTGCCGCGACTGTCTTGGTCAATTGTCGCGTGGCGGCGAGAAACCAGCGGCGCATCTAATTGCAGCGAAGCATTTGGATCGCGGCCCAACAAAACCGATCGATTTTTAAGAGCAATTGACTGCTTGTTTGGTAAAATAGCTTGATTTGCGATCGGATTAAAATAAGTCACCAAAACTTGATTTTTTGGGTCAAGACCGATTTTAATTTCTGTACCGTTTTTCAGACAATAACCGTCATTGGGAGTGATGCGAGTGCGATCGACAAATAAGCCATTAGTGCTCGGTTTCTGCCCGTCACCGTCGTAAATCCAATAATTCTCACCTTTTTGGCGCAAAACCGCGTGAACGCCGGAAACCGCGCGCCAAGCCTCGGGAAGGATTAAATCGGCACGAGTGCGATCGCGCCCCAAGACGTGCTGCGGCTGTTTTAACTCTAACTGTAAAACTTGGCCTTGACTGCTTAATACTAAATAAGGGCGATCGGTTAAAGCTGTCGGTTGTCCTATATTATTTATCATAGTTCGATCGCGGTTTTTGCACTCACTTTTTCAGGATATCAAAAAGTGGACAACAATTTGACTCTTCAGTCCCTCTCTGCTGGGACGAAAGTTTGTGTAGACGCAATTTCAACCGCCAGGTTTTTGATTTTCCAATAATTTAGCAGTAGCATTAACCACAACTTGAGCAGAACCGGCGAAAAAAGGTCGATCGATAGTTGCGAGAGTATCGCTAG
>JANPMV010000037.1:0-80265 GCA_031427135.1 Cyanobacteria bacterium VAR_87_metabat_62
TCTACGCGTTGTCCCATTTTTCATAATGTCATCAGATCCACAGGTCGGGCAACTTAGATCTAGTTTCATTCAATCATTCCTCTCTCATGAGCATCGATCGATTATACTATTTTTCTCCGCCCTTTACAAAAAAGCACGACCTAATTTTTTATAATTACTATAGAATATAGCCACTAGGCCGATCGAGATACTGTGACACACTCGCACACTAAATCTCCTATTGTGGTCTAGGATTCCAATAGTCGGATTCAGGATATGTTGGACTTGTCGTAAAGTATTCGCTAGCAGCAATGCAATTTTAATCAATTCCAGAATCTCACCATAGACAAATGTAGCCGATCGGGAGTAGCTCCTCACCGTGTCAAGCGCTCTATCTCTAAGGAGGATTTGTATTTATGAAAGATGGACAAGAAGTACGCCGCATCTCCACAACAGCAGTCATTGCCAGTGTTTGCGGGTTGGCTTTAGTGACGGGAGGGGGCATTGCTTGGTGGACGGCGAACCGTTCGCCAACCGCAGATACGCAGTCTGCCGCGCCGACTACGGCTCCAGCGCTGTCCCCAAATCCTGCGGAATCTCCTGCTGTAATCATCCCTGTACCCCCTCCAACTCCGGTCCAGACACCGCAGGCTCAGACGCCACAGGTTCAGAAGCCCCTGGCTGTGACGCCGCAGGCTGTGACGCCACAGGCTGTGACGCCACAGGTTGTGCAACCGAAGCCTTTGCAGCAGACTGACACCCAGACGGTGCAAGTCTACTGGGTCAAAGGTGCGATCGGCAAATTTGAGGCAGTTCCTACAAAAGTAGCTGTCAAACAAGCTGACAAGCCTGATGCAGTTTTACAAGCTGCTTTTAACAGTTTGTTGGCTGGGCCGAAGGATGCAAGTGTTTCTAGCGAAATTCCTAAAGGGACAAAACTCCGTAGTTTGAGTGTCAAGAATGAGGGAGTTTATGTCGATTTGTCTGCTGAATTCAGTTCGGGGGGAGGGAGCAATTCGATGACTGGCCGGTTAGGGCAAGTTATCTATACAGCTACCAGTTTAAAACCGAATACCAAGGTTTGGATTTCGGTGGAAGGCAAGCCTTTAGAACTTTTGGGCGGCGAAGGTTTGGAGGTGGCTCAGCCGAGTACCCGCCAAAGTTTTGACAAAAATTTTCCGCTCTAGCAATTAATAGTCATTAGTCATTAGTCTGAAGGCATAAATTAGGGAGAGATCACTGATAATATCGTTGACCTTTGCATCGGAATAATAATTTTCGGAATGCCGTGCGAGTGGGAGGCTTGGCGAGAGTGTTCATCGCGAGAACGACGATCGCGATGAGGGTATAATTCCGTAATTACCGGATTTGATATGACTCGCGACTGGGGACTAATGACTAATGACTAATGACTAATTTTCAGTGCTTAGTAGTCAGGCTAAATGCCCGAAAGTGGAGTGCCTGCTGTTCAATCCGGGTGGCAAGCCGATCGCACACCATATTACAAAGCTCAAAAATTAACTCGTCTTGCACCTTATAATAAGCTGAAGTGCCCTCACTCCGGCGAGTGAGGATACCAGCTTGCAGCATCAGTTTTAGGTGCTTAGAAACATTTGCTTGACTCGTTTGAGTAGCTTCCACCAACTCTTGCACGCATTTTTCACCGTCGCGAAGCAAGTTCAAAATTCGTAAACGCATTGGCTCGCTCAAAATACTGAAATACTCAGCAACTTGTTGCACAACCTCTTGCGGGACAGGCTGGGATGACTTCATCAAACTCACCGGAGAGAAGCGATCTCGAAATATTATCATTTATTCTGTCCATAACAATAAAGTAATGGTTCAATCCGGATTAATTCGCATCAAGATTTGACCGTATTCGACAGGTTCGCCATTTTGAACTAAGATTTCCATCACTTGACCGGACACTTCATCGGCATCGATCTCGTTCATCAGCTTCATCGCTTCGATAATACAGACTGTCTGGCTGACGCTGATACGATCGCCCACATTGACAAAAGGTGGCTCATCAGGAGCAGCAGCGCGATAAAAGGTTCCTACCATCGGCGAGATAATGGGCACCCATTTGGTATCGACAGGAGCAGGCACGGCAGCAGCAAGTGCCACAATGGCTGTGGCTGTGGCCTGGGGCAGAGCGGCTCCTAAATTTTGGCCAACAGTATCGGGTGACGCCAAGGTGGGGCTAGAAACAGTATCCAAGGCGATCGTCGAAGGGACTGTCGCCACAGCAGGGAGTGCAGTATCAGCACCTGGTGAACTTACCAGAATGCCTTTGCGTACTGTCAGTTCAAGATCCCCACTTTTTAACGTCAGTTCTGAAATTCCAGTTTTGTCTAAAACAGTTAGCAGTTCGCAAAGCTGGTTTAAGTCTAGTTGCACAGCAGATTCAAGGGTAATTGAGAATTGAGAATTGAGAATTGAGAATTGGGAATTGGGCGATACTCGAACCGAGTTAGGAGGCAAAGGGATAGTTTTAGGCTTTGAATGCTGAGTTTTGAGTTAATTCCCAACTCAAAATTCAGCACTCAAAACCCTTTATTTCTCCCTAGTTTCTACTCTCGGCCGAGGTACTTGTCTTCACGAGTATCAATCCGAATCCGTTCTCCAATGGAAATAAATAGAGGCACCATGATCTGAGCCCCGGTGGAGAGGATGGCCGGTTTGCTACCACCGGTGGCGGTATCTCCTTTGACTCCGGGATCGGTTTGTATCACTTCCAAAACGACAGAGTTGGGCAGTTCCACTTCCATGATTTGGTCGTTCCAGCGCAGGATGTTGACCTCCATCCCTTCAGCGAGGTATTTGACGCGATCGCCTATTTGCTTAGCAGTGAGGTTACTTTCCTCGTAAGTTTCCATATCCATAAAGACGAACTGCTCGCCTTCTTTATAGGTATGCTGCATGGCGCTCTTCTCTAGATTGGCTTGAGGTAGACTTTCCCCAGCCCGGAAGGTGTTCTCTACGACGTTTCCGGTTTGGACGTTTTTGAGTTTTGTCCGCACAAAAGCCGAGCCTTTTCCTGGCTTGACGTGGAGGAATTCAATCACCCGCCACACGCCGCCATTCCATTCAATGGAAACACCCGATCGAAAGTCGTTACTGGAAATCATATAAATTTTTTTCAGGCAATCCCGTCGCCAAGTGGCACGGGGGAACTACTTTGACAGACTCCCCGACTATTAGGTACGGGGATTCTTAACACTTCATCGACCAATACTACCGAAGTAGTTTTACTCAGTCTCCATGTTCATTTTAAGTCGTGGCAATGCCCTATCCCGACTATATGTCTTCAAACCGCAGTCTAGCTGACGGCATCAAAAAACAATTTGCATTTTATTTTACCGTTGAAAGGGAGTTTTAGATAGAACCCTAAATATCCAGAGATTCTTCTGCTATGGCAACTTAGAGGGCGATCGCCTGCTGTGGGAAGATAATAACGGTAATAAAACTTAAACTTATGCTGCATTGGTCTAATTTCGCGATCGATACCTGCAAGCGCTGGGTCAAAACCGCCGTCTTAGCACTCCTCCTCTTCACCCTTTCCCTGAGCTTCAGTTCGGTATCCCATGCCAAACGCCCCAGCAGCAGTATGCCTGCGGGAAATGCGATTACCGACGGCCGGGCGTTGCTGCGCTTCGCTCTACCTCTTGACAATCAGACTGTGCGAGAGTTGCAAATCAGTCTCGAAGATATTGGCAACCACATACGCTCCAAACGTTGGGGGCCGATTAGCAGCGATGTCAGTAAGGCTTCGAGGCTTCTCAATCTGCGGGAGTCTGACATTTTAGAGAGCATTCCTGACGCCAAAAAGCCGGAAGCTCAAGCCCTGGTTGTACAAGTCAAGGAAGGAATTTCCCTACTGGAAAAAGCTGTTGAAGCTAAAGACAGGGAAACAGTGATTGATTTGAAAGCCAAAATACTCGGTTCGGTTGGCGACATCGAAGAGTTGATGGTGACCAAGTTTCCGTTTGAAGTCCCGGCAAAATATGCTAATCTGCCTCAACTGAAAGGTCGCGCTACGGTGGCTTTGGAAACGGACAAAGGACAAATTACGGTTGTGCTTGATGGCTACAGTGCGCCGGTGACTGCTGGTAATTTTGTCGATTTGGTCGATCGAGGTTTTTATGATGGCTTACCATTTATTCGATCGGAAGAATCCTATGTGCTACAAACAGGAGACCCCGAAGGCAAGGATATTGGTTTTATTGACCCTGCTACTGGCAAATACCGGAATGTGCCACTAGAAGTCCTAGTCAGAGACGATAAGGAACCTGTCTACGGAATTACTCTAGAAGATGCAGGGCGTTATCGAGACGAGCCTGTTTTGCCTTTTTCTGCCTATGGTACTGTGGCCATGGCCCGTACTGAAACTGACCCTGATAGCGCTTCTTCGCAGTTTTTCTTTTTCTTATTTGAGCCTGAACTGACACCCGCTGGTCTCAACCTATTGGACGGTCGGTATACTGTTTTTGGTTACATGATTGAGGGAAAAGAGGTTTTGGATCAACTGAAGCAGGGAGACAAAATTGTATCTGCTAAGGTAGTTAAAGGGATGGAGAATCTGGTGAAACCTCAACTTTAATTAGTGACAGCGATTGAAATCGCTTTTGACCTCAAACTCAAATGTGGCGTAGCGCCCGTCATTCGAGTTCGAGGTCAAACTACACAAACAAAGCCCGCCTACGCGGGCTGAAAGATTTTTTTATAGCGTTATTGAAATCAATAATCTTATCAAAGATATGGCAATTTTAGAATTTTTACTTGTAATTGGGTTGAGTGGATTTGTTGGTTTATTTGTTGTAAACAATCTGAATGAAAGCAAGCAAAAACGACAGTTAGATGAAGCTTTTTATCAGTTATTGGAGACTCAAAATAGTCAAATCTCACTGATTCAACTGGCTGCTAGCGCTAGGGTGGAGGCTGAAGTTGCTCAGCAGTATTTAGACCGACAAGTGAAGATTTTTTCGGCTATTTTAGATGTGGATGATGAAGGGGATACTTTTTACCGATTTCCTCGGTTGCGCTTGCCGCCGAGTTCGAGTCAGGAATGGTAATTGGGCATGGGGGCATGGGGCATTGGGCATTGGGCATGGGGCATTGGGCATGGGGCATTGGCGATCCTCGCCAACTACTAACCAATCAAGAGTTATGCGCTGCGAGCCAAGAAACCGGGTTTTTGGCCGAATCTACGGGCTGCAACCCAATATTTTCCTAAAAAACCCGGTTTCTGAGTCCATAACTAATAGCCAATAATGTAGACTTTTGTAACAAATTCCGTGTCTTTGCATAAAATGTTGATCGCGCCTCAGATAAATATACAGGGAACTCGTTCTATACTCCCCAAAGGGGCTAGACCAACTTGATGACAAAATCTGAGGTGCACATGAAAAGATTCACAAAAACGCTTGAACAAGCTTCCGTGAAAGGGTTTGTTCAAAATTGTCTGTCGTTGACTGCTTTTACCCTATTGGGATTTATGGCAGTTGAACCAGTCAACGCCGCCAGTATCCATACAGGTTTCGCTTCCTATGCGATTACCGACCTCGGCGAAGGTAATGCCAATGGTATAAACAATCTCGGACAAGTGGTAGTTGGTCAGAAAGGCGTTGGTTGGATATGGGACAACGGTCAGTTGACTGAGGTTAAAGATAGCACTTGGGCTTACCAAATCAATAATTCTGGTCAAGTTGTAGGTCGTTATCTGAGTGAAAATTGGACAGATAATGCCTACGTCTGGGAAAACGGTCAAAGGACTGACCTCCGTTATCCTAGTGGTATCAGCAGTCTGGCTAGTGACATCAATGAGGCTGGACAAATAGTTGGTTGGTTTAGGACTACACCAGAGAAATTTAATCCCTTTTTGTGGCAAAACGGCGAGATGATCGATCTCGGTACTCTTGGTTTCAATGGAGGAGCTCAGGGTATCAACAACCGAGGGCAAGTAGTTGGTTATTCGGGCCTGGCTTTCGGCATAACTCATGCTTTCCTGTGGGAAAATGGCAAGATGACTGACTTGGGAACTCTTCCAGGATATAACGGCAGCACAGCCTATGATATCAATGATTCTGGACAGGCTGTTGGTGCTTCTGCAAGTAGTATCACTCAGCAAGAGCGCGCTACTTTGTGGTCAAATGGTACAAAGACAGATTTGGGTACTCTCGGTGGCAATAAAACTGCTGCGGTTGATATTAACAATAAAGGTCAAGTAGTCGGTTTTGGTAACACTACTGGTAATGGTGGACTTGCTCATGGTTTCATCTGGGAAGATGGTAATATGGCTGATGTCAATAGCCTGATTGCTGCGGATTCTGGCTGGTTTTTACAACAAATAAATGGCATTAACGACAGCGGACAATTGGTAGGTCAAGGTATTAACAGTGCGACGGGAAAACAGCATGGTTTTCTACTGAATCCAATCTGCGGTACTTCTCAGCGAAATCCGTTGTTACCTGATAACTTTGAGGATGGTTGGCATAGTTTTAGTAATGTCGCTAATCGACTCTGGTTCGATCCACCAACATCTGCTGGTTTTACTTTCAAAATCGGCGATGATCTGGCTTCTGGCGGTGGCGGAGGCACTGGTGATGGGTGTATTGTTGATAAAAGCCCGATCGCACTTCCCAATCCAACCGAACCATCGCTGTTTACCAAAATCCTCGGTTTACCTAGCGGGATTGACGCTGATGAACTTTTTTCCGTCTTAGTTGGCGGCCAAGAAATCGGCAAATTCAAGCCTAATGAAGTGGTAGATTTTGTGGCTTTACTCGGTTACGGTGTTTCGGAGTTTCGCGTCGCTGGTATCGATGCAGCAATTGATCCAAAAAATCCTTTAGCTTTTCCGATTAAGTTAGAGTCGAATCGCGATAAGTTTTCGTTTAAGATGCGGGCAATTGATGGGGCTGAGGCTGTTACTGAACCTTCTGAAATTGCGGGATTAGTAACTTCTGCGGCTTTTTTTGCGGGGCTGGTGCTCAAGCGGAAACGGAAATTAGCTAGTTATTCCGTTGATGAATCGGCGATTTAAATCGCTTCTACACACACAAAGTCCGCCTGCGCGGACTAAGAAGTTCTGTTAAATCCCCGACTTGTTTAAGAAGTCGGGGATCTACAAAACCATTGTTACCGTCAAGGAAGTTAGGATATGTCTGGTGATTGAAATTTTTGACGCTTCGACTACGCTCAGCGACCTAAATAAACGCCTTGGCGATTGCTATGATTAAAAATTATGCTGATTAAAGATATCGGTGAACAAGGCCTTTTAACCATATTGCAAAAATTCTGTCCCGCAGAGATAGTCGGTGATGACTGCGCTGTAATCGCTACAAATCCCCACAAATCTCTGGCTGTGACAACGGATATGTTGGTGGATGGAGTGCATTTTAGCGATCGAACTACCAGCCCTTACGACGCAGGATGGCGCGCCGCAGCCGCGAATTTGTCGGATCTGGCTGCGATGGGAGCAACACCTCTGGCGGTGACTGTAGCCCTGGCTGTGACGGCGGATACGGCTGTGCTTTGGGTGGAAGAGTTTTATCGGGGGATGACGGCTTGTTTGCAAGAGTATCATACGCCGATCGCGGGTGGAGATGTTGTGCGATCGCCCGTGGTGACTGTGGCGATTACGGCTTTTGGGGAGGTTGAGTGCGATCGTACCATTCGTCGGTCAAATGCGCGGTCAGGCTGGGCGATTGTGGCTACGGGAGTTCACGGGGCTTCTCGCGCGGGATTAGAGTTGTTGTTGAATCCTGAATTTGGGCAAAATCTGGGAAAGGGCGATCGAACTTCTTTAATTCTCGCTCATCAGCGACCTAAACCGAGGCTGGATGTTTTGCCGGTGGTTTGGGAAATATTGGGTTGTGAAGTTGGGATGGAACCCCCCCTCAGTCCCCCCCTTGCTAAGGGGGGGAAGCAAGATTTGAATTCTCCCCCCTTTGGTAAGGTGGGGGTTAATTCTCCCCCCCTTAGCAAGGGGGGGCCGGGGGGGGTTAATTCTCCAATTGCGATCGCAGGAATGGACAGCAGCGACGGTTTAGCGGATGCAATTATTCAAGTTTGTCGGGCTAGCGGTGTTGGCGCAAAAGTCGATCGCCCCAAAATACCAATTCCCCGTATTTTCAGCGAACTTGTATCACCTGAAACAGCTTTAGATTGGGCATTGTACGGCGGTGAAGACTTTGAGTTAGTGCTGTTTTTGCCGATCGCAAATGCTGAATTATTGGTAGAAAAAATCGGAAATGGAGCCGCGATTGTCGGAATTACTACGGATAGCACGGATATCTGGTTGACTGATAGCAGCGGTATTTATGTTGATATTGTCTTAAAGCTCGATCGGGGATTTCAACACTTCTGAATTATATCTTATCTTAGTCCGCGAAGGTGGACATTGTTTGTGTAGACGCGGTTTCTAACCGCCTGGTTTCTTGTTCGCGGTTTCAATCGCCCTGTCTCGCATCGCGCACTTCTTCCACCTCCCGCAAGATATCATTAACTGGTTGACTTGGGGAATCTGGTAATTGTGCAACAGATTTACGGCCAAACAATCTCAATCTACCATTAATTTTCCATGTTCCATTAAGCAAACCAACAACTCCAGCCACAATTATCACAGCTAGGAGACTCCACAATAGGCTGGCTATGGCGGGATGAAGGCGATCGCCTGCTTGAGGTATCCTGAACACTATGGGCGTCTCAACATAGGCAGAAATCGCAGACACCACAATGCCTCCAGCCCCCAAGCCAGCACCTAATATTTCAATTTTTTTTTCTAAAGAGCGATCGCACTCTGCTTGTTCAATGTCTACAATCCCTCCCACTAACTCCACCGCAATCTTAATTAAATCAGTGCCATGTTTGAAATAGCCTAAATCGCCCTTAATTTGTTCCTGAAAATACGGACAATTTCTCTCAATGAAAAACGTGAATGTTGTTAGATTGTTAGTTGTTAATTGGCATATTTCGCTGATTTCAGAGAGCTTTTGTTGATAACCATAAACATGAATACTAATGGTATTATTTCGATCTTCTAGAAGCTTTAATGCTCTTTCATAATCCAAGCTTTCTTGGAGTATTTTTTTGAGTTTGGTTTTCAGATATTTTAAAGATTCATCTATGTTAACACTTTTCTGGGGATCAACCTCACTTGGGCATTCAATCTGAGTTAGTTCTGTGATTATTGTTTCTAGGTTTGTGATTGTTTTATCAATTTCTGCATATAATTTACGAAGGAACTCATAAGTTTTTCGGCTATCAATAAAAGCTTGGGTGATTTTATGACGGTGATAAAACAGTTCAAATAAAGGTTGAATAATCTCCCCTAGTTTTTCTTCAATATTATTATCAATCAGATAAACAAACACCTGTAATTTACTTTTGGGATAACTATACTCAAACATCGGAGAATCGAATAACTCAGTAGCACGGTAAAAAGGTGGACATACAGATGCTTCTGGGAAGATATTCTCTAAACATTCATCTGCAACTTTGCGGAAATAATTTCTACTTGGCTGTTGATAATTTTCTGATTTGTAGGTAATCAAAATAGTTTGCCCTAGCCAATTTTCATAACTATCAGCAAGGAGAAAATTATTAACATTAAATTGTTTTAATTCTGTGATTTCTATATCTTTGTTCTCCTTGATTTCTGGGCAGCCAATTCTCGCTAAAATACCTTCGCTATCATCCAGACGGCAAAATTTGAACGAACCATCTATTTTATTTGAATGCGAAAATTTTTTCGGTTCACTGAGGGAATCACTGAGATTTTCTTTTGAGAGAATTGGGGTTGGTTCAGCGCTAAAGTGTTGCCATAGATTATTTGCCCAATTCCAGATAGAGTTAACTTCGGCTTTGCTTTCACGGCTGAGTTGGTAGCTATAGATATAGACTTGGGGATGGTCAATTTTTAGCATCTGAGGCGGGCGTAATTGAATTTTTGTTTATGCGTTGTTCAAGTTTTTCTTCCAGTCTCTTAAGTTCCTTATCAATATCAGGACTGGTATTTGTGGGCGTGTCATAGCCTGGTATGATTTTGGATTTTTTGTCATCGAGATTTTTGCGCTTGAGGGCCTTGATTTTGTCTCGGACATCTTTAAACTGGCGATATAGTAGATTAATAGCATTTTCTACTGTGTCATTATCGGCATCAGATTCTGCCAAAGGTAGAATTTTGGTAATTAATTCTTCGATAAATGGGGGAGTAAGAATTGTGGGCGCGGTGGTAATGGCGGCGTAGATTTGGGACAAAATATCGACTTCATTTTCATTCATAAATTTACCTCACAAATGGATTTACAATATCAAGGTACCGTAGGGTGCGTCGCTATCAATAATCTACATATAACTCGAAAATCTGGCAGCGACGCACCCTACAACTATAGTGCGTCGCTATCGACAATCTACATATAAACTCGAAAATCTGGCAGCGACGCACCCTACAAGATTATAAACCGATCGCGCAAAACGCTCCCCAATGATAAACATCGCCGTAGGGTTTTTCACCCGGATCATACCCGCCTAATTCCTTGAGTATCTGCTTTTGCTGGGAAGCATTGAAACTTTTGGAACCTTCCACCCATTCTAGCAAATCTGAAGTCGCAGCAGACTTAAACCAGCGTTGGGTATCATGGAGCGCTTGACCAATGCTAACTCCCGGTTTTAGTACCTCATAGAATTTTACCATCATCAAGGCAGTCGAGAGGTCATTCACAGCCCAAAGACTGGCCAAAGTTCCCATTGCTCCCGCGTAGAGAAATCCCGTCGGTAATCCAATATAATCGGAGCGATTCTGTGTATCGATTAGCGCGGTTTCGCAGGCGGAAAGCACGACTAGACGGCACTGTTTGAATCGCAATCCGAAAATTTCAGCCAAAGTCAGGCATTTGTCAATATCCGCTGTTTTACCTTCGCGCCATTCCACATAACGCTCCGATGCACCTAAATTCGATCCCCCTAAATCCCCCTTAAGAAGGGGGACTTTGAGTTGTTCTTGCTCCCCCCTTCTTAAGGGGGGCTGGGGGGGATCTCCGGGTTCAACAAGAGGCACTTTGAACTCTTCTTGCTCCCCTAAATTCGATCCCCCTAAATCCCCCTTAAGAAGGGGGACTTTGAGAACATCTTGCTCCCCCCTTACCATGGGGGGCTGGGGGGGTTCTTCAATAATAATACCCCCTGACAAAATCAGAAACGACTTCAGCGGCTCATCAGCATTAAACGAACCGTGGCAGGAAAAATGCGCGCAATGAGCATTTTCTAACTGCTCTAAATATTGTTCCAAAAGATTAGTTTTACTCGCTTGTGAACCCGGCAGAATTTGACTGATGGCGAATTTTGGGGCGATGCTGGCTACTTCCAAATCGGTGTAGTCGAGATCCAAGGTGGGGTTTTGCAGGGCGAGGAGTTGGTCAAAATTTGGGTGAATTGTAATCTGTTGGAGGAGTTGGCAACTGGGGCTGTATTGAATCCCTTGGGTGAATCTATCTAACAAGAATTCGTCGTCGGTTAGGGGTAGGGCGTGGAGGGGGAACAGGTGCAGCAACCAGTGGGGAATTAGGATTAAGCGGGTACTTTCTGAGGGCAGAATTGTGGTGATTTGGAGGATTTCGGCAAGATCCTGGAGATAGCCGGCGAGTTTGTTTTGCCAGTGGGTTTTGCTTTGTTTGTAGTCGGCGCGGTAGTCGTTAACTAAGTTGATTAATTCAGCGCATTGACGGTTGCGATGCACTGTCAGTACGTCGGGGTAAGTGAGGACAAAGGTGATGATTTCTTTGTCGGTGATGTACCACTCTATTAGGGCGGTGTCTGGGGTGAGGAGTTGGGTAATTTCGGTGAAAGTAATGGGTTTTAGGACTTGGGGGGTTTCCTGTTTTTGGGCGATGACTTCAGCAAGGTTGCGGGCTTTGTTGGCTTCGGCATATTCTAGTGCTTCTTGGTTGCTTTCGCGATCGAGGCATACTTGCACCATGCCTTGATAGAGTCTATCCCACTGCAAATCATGTTTTTGCTTGGTTTCATCTCCCGATTCTAACTCTCGTAATTTGGAGGCTCCGGTTATGGCATTTTTAAAGGTATCGTAGGCACTTTGGAGAGTTTCTGCTTTTTGGGTTGTGTCTTCTGGTTTTTCTCGGTTGATGTTGTCTAGTTTTGCCAGATAAGCCCAGCCCAGGTTATTTAAGGTTTCTACGTTTTCTAATGGAAAAGCCTCAAGGGTACGAACTGTTAAAGCAGCCTCATAAAATGCGATCGCCAGTTCCAGATTTTCCGCCCGAGCGCCGTTGATTCTGTTACTGTAGGCAGTAGCAAGGTTATGTTGAGTCAATGCCCATTTTTCAGGGAAATTCTCAAGGGTATAAACTGTTAAAGATTCGTTAAAAAAGCCGATCGCCCGTTCCAGATTTTCCGCCCGCGAACCGTTGATTTTATATAAGTAGGCAGTAGCTAGGTTATTTTGAGTCGCTGCCCATTGTTCAGGAAAATCCTCAAGGGTATAAACTGTTAAAGCAGCGTCATAAAAGCCGATCGCCAGTTCCAGATTATCCGCCCGATCGCCGTTGATTCTGTTACTGTAGGTAGTAGCTAGGTTATGTTGAGTCGTTGCCCATTTTTCAGGGAAATCCTCAAGGGTAAGAACTGTTAAAGCAGAGTCAAAAAAGCCGATCGCCCGTTCCAGATTTTGGGCCCGCGAACCGTTGATTCTATCACTGTAGGCATTAGCTAGGTTATTTTGAGTCATTGCCCAATCTTCAGGGAAATCCTCAAGGGTATAAACTGTTAAAGCTGCTTGATAAAAGTCGATCGCCCGTTCCAGATTTTGGGCCCGCGAACCGTTGATTCTGTCACTGTAGGCATTAGCTAGGTTATTTTGAGTTTGAGCATATTTTTCGCTCCCCGGTTCCCGATTATTTAAAACTATTTGATAACCAGTAATTGCAATTGCAATATTATTCGCTCTATTTCCACGAGGAAAGTTACTAATATGAAAACTCAAGTTTTCAATAACGCCGACAATTGAGCTAATTGTTTCTGCATTTTCGCCATCAAGTAACCTCTGGGCTACTTGCTGTAAAGTCTCGGCAAAACGGCTATTGAGGAGATGTTGCCGTTGACCCAACATCGGGTAAATTACTTTAATATCGCTGTTACTATCTTGTTCTGCTTGCAATAATTCTAGGAGAAAGTTGGCATACTCTTGGGGATTTTCATCTTGAGAGTTATTGCTATCTCCGTCATCGTTCATATCGATAAATTGCCCTAGCTGACTGGCCAGATTTCGGAGGAAGTTAGCGCCATTTTCGCCTCCTTGTGCTGCCAAGTTTGCCGCTACTGACTCGCAAGCTTCCAGAAATCCGCGATCCAATAATTCTGAGTTATCTTGTAATATCTGGGGTTCGTCTCCGTTAGGGCAATTCAGCAGGGTGTGAATTAATTGGAGATAGGCTCGATCGCGGTTTTCTTCCATTGTGGGGAGTTTTGGGTGACACCGAGATTTATTTTATCATGATTGGTGGGCGGCGAGAAACCGGGTTTTTGAACCGCAGATGATGGCGGATGTACGCTGATGAACGCAGATGAATTTGGAAAGAACCCGGTTTCTTTGGTTGTGGTTGTGAGTGGGTGGCGAGAAACCGGGTTTTTGCGAGTTTATTTGGTGACAGGCGAAGAGATGGGAAAAAACCCGGTTTCTTAGATGTTGGTTGTGGGTGGGTGGCGAGAAACCGGGTTTTTGCGAGTTTATTTGGTGACAGGCGAAGAGATGGGAAAAAACCCGGTTTCTTTGGTTTTGAATCGCAGATTTTCCTGCTAACGCCTAGATAATGCTACCTTGGGCATTAATCTATCCAAAATTTGCTCGATCGCACTTGCAGTCCAATCAACATCAGCTTCGGTTGTTTCCCGTCCCAAACTCAACCGAATTCCACCAATAGCCATAGTTTTGCTAGATCCCATTGCCAATAATATCGGACTCGGAGTCAGTTTGCCGCTGTTACAAGCAGAACCGGAACTAATGCCAATTCCGGCTAAGTTTAGTTGTCGCACCAAAGTTTTGCCAGTCACTTTCCCTGTGTCGCCGTCGGGAGAAACAATGCAAAAGCTGACATGATGTGGGAGTCGGCAATATCGATCGCCCGTTGGTACTAAACTGGATACGTGGGCTAATCGGTCAAAAAGCCGATCGCGCAATTCAATTAATCTCGCAGTTTCCGCATCCATCTCCTGCGATGCCAATTCCGCCGCCACCCCAAAACCGACAATTATCGGCACTGCTTGCGTCCCAGAACGCAGTTTCAATTCTTGCCCACCGCCCGTCAATATTGGCGCTAATTCGACACCAGGACGCACGTAAAGCGCCCCCGCACCTTGAGGCCCGTACAGCTTGTGGCTGGACAGGGAAAGCAAGTCTACGGGCAGTTTTTGCACGTCTATTGGCAGTCTGCCGGCAACTTGAACAGCATCAGTATGAAACAGGATATGGCGATCGCGCGCAATCTGTCCCAATGCTTCAATTGGTTGCAGTGTGCCAACTTCGCTTTGTCCGTAAATGATCGAAATTAACACTGTATTCGATCGCACTGACTGCTGCAAATCCCAAGGGTGAACTCGCCCAAATTTATCCACTGGTAAGCGCGTCACTTCCCATCCCGATTGTTCCAGTTGTCGCGCGGTTTCTGATACTGCGGAATGCTCTACGCTGGAAATAATCATGTGCTGTGGCGTCGGATAAAGACGTGCAATTCCCATGATTGCCAAGTTGTCAGCTTCAGTACCGCCGGAAGTAAAAACAATCGATTCCGGTAGCGCATTAATCAGTCCAGCCACCTGCATTCTGGCTAATTCCAAAGCTGTAGCGGCTCTTTGTCCCCACTCGTGTAAACTCGAAGGATTTCCCCACTGTTGAGTGAGGGCTTTTTGCATCGCATCAATTGCTTCTGGGCGTGTCGGAGTCGTGGCGCTATAGTCGAGATAAATTTGCATAGTTTTTAATGAGTAATGTTGTTATTTGGTATCTTCTTGATTTTCAACGATTGATATTAAATCCGGTGGCATTATAATTAACATTACCCATAATTAGGAGACGGCAGTGCCGTTTCCCTACAACTCATCGGAATTAACATTACCATAATAAAAACTGAACACTTAATACCAATTTTTTATGAGGCTGCACATATCTCGATCCCCCCTAGCCCCCCTTATTAAGGGGGGGACAAGATTCAGATCAAAGTCCCCCTTCTTAAGGGGGATTTAGGGGGAGCGAGATATGTGCAACGACCTAATTAAATTGGTATAACAATTATAACATCTTCTAAAAAAAGCACCATAACAACTAACTAACTTCCCGGTTTACAAACATTATAATCTTCGTGGGACAAAACTTTGTGAGGAATCAAGAAAGTACCACAATCTTTGCACAGCATTCTGTAGTGTCGCCCTACAGGAATACTGATAATCAAACGATTGTGACGCAGACGTTTGCCACCAAAATCTCTGTAATTCTTATTTTCGCCCAAAGCTGCTATAATTCCACGGGCTTTAGTAACTACATAATCTGGCAAACCTCTGAGATCGATGATATCTCTGGCAAATGATGCCTCCCTCTCCTGTTTTTTGGTTTGTTTTTCCGCCAGCAGTTGAACGCAATGCTGATTCGCCACGAACTCTTGCGTGCAGCGATGACACGCTTTACCATATCCTTTGTGACCACACGAAAAAAGTGATTTTCTTTTTGCCATAAAGCAGCAGTATTGGGTTTGATCCACGCCCCTGAATGCTGCTACCCTACCAGTGATGCTTCCGGCATCGCGGCAGTCTTACAAGACGTAAAATCTATTCCCTTTCATAAATTTAATAGGTTCTAACTTGACATTATCGAATATATTTGAACAATGAGCTGAATAAATAACCTCAATCAATTTTAAACTTTTGTGAATAAACTTTATTATACTTTATGGCGTTTGTGCTGGCTTTTGTTGCTGACAATCGGTTTGGCGTTTTGCGGACAACAAGAGGAAGAGCAGCCTCAATTACCTATCAGTCTGATTCCGTTGCCTCAAGACCCGTTGTTGCAAGTATACTTCAATCAGTCACTCACTTCGAGTTATACAGAGCCTTATCGCCAGCAAACTAGGGCTGGAGATGATTTGGAAAAATTGGTTATGGATGCGATCGCCACTGCTGAATCGACCGTAGATGTAGCGGTGCAGGAGTTTCGCTTGCCGGGGATTGCGCGAGTTTTGGGCGATCGCCAGCGATCGGGCGTTAAAGTGAGATTAATCGTAGAACATATGTATAGTCGCCCTTGGAGCGATTATAAAGCCCCGGAGTTGGCGAAATTACCGGAAAGAGAGCGCGATCGCTACCAAGAATGTGTCCAACTTGCTGATACAGATAAAGATGGCAAACTGAGTACAGATGAAATCAATAAAAATGATGCTTTACTAATTATCAAAAATTCCGGTATTCCGATAATAGACGATACTGCTGACGGTTCAAAAGGCAGCGGTTTGATGCACCACAAATTTGTAGTAATTGACGGCAAAACCGTAATTGTAACTTCGGCTAATTTTACAACTAGCGATGTTCATGGTGATTTCAAAACACCAGCAAGTCGCGGCAATGCTAACAATTTGCTAAGGATTGAAAATGCTCAATTAGCACAACTATTTACTCAAGAATTTAACATCATGTGGGGTGACGGGCCAGGAAACAAACCTGACAGTAAGTTTGGGGTTAAAAAGCCATTTCGTCCAGTCCAAAAAGTCAGAGTAGGTGATATAACTGTGACGGTGCAATTTTCGCCTACTTCCAAGACTTTACCTTGGGAAAAAAGCGTCAACAGTTTGATTAATCAAAAATTGGGAGTTGCGAAAAAGTCCGTTAATTTAGCACTGTTTGTTTTTTCGGCTCAGCGGTTAGCAAATACTCTGGAAATTGAGTCGAGGCGAGGAGTTGCGGTGCGAGCTTTAATTGACTCTAATTTTATTTATCGCTCTTACAGTGAAGGGTTGGATATGATGGGTGGGACTTTGATGGAGCATTGTCGGTTGGAAGCTGACAATCGCCCTTGGAAACAGCCATTGACTACGGTGGGAGTACCCGCGTTACCAATGGGCGATCGCCTGCACCACAAATTCGGCGTTGTGGACGCAAATACCGTCATTACAGGCTCTCACAACTGGAGTGAGGCTGCAAATCACGGGAATGATGAGACGTTATTGGCGATCGACAGTCCCGTAGTTGCGACCCATTTTGAGCGGGAGTTCGATCGGCTTTACAAAGGTGCAATCTTAGGAATTCCCGCCCGAATCAAACAGAGAATTGATGCTAAGAAAAAAGAGTGCGATTCACTACAAGCAGTATCAAAATCTTCGCTGGCTCAACCTCCAACTGCGGCGAGTAAAAAGTTAGTTGATTTGAATGCCGCGACTGAGGAAGAATTAGAAACTTTGCCAGGAGTTGGCCCGAAGTTAGCCGAGAGAATTATTACAGCGCGGGAAAAGCAGCCTTTTGAGTCTTGGGAGGATGTGGAAAGGTTGGAAGGAGTAGGAAAAAAGACTGTAGAAAAGTGGCGAGATCGAGTAACCTTTTAAAGTAGGGTGCGTCAAATTATCGTTATTTGATTAAGTAGACGGGCGGGAAAATACATAAGTCCTGGACTCTGACAGTGAAACGCTCATAACGCAAGCGATATCTTATGAAAACAATCGGGCGTTGCTGCTGCAGGAGTATGATTTGCCTCCGAAATTTAGTAGGGGCAATTCATGAATTGCCCGTACTGCCAATTCATGAATTGCCCGTACTCGCTCATTTCAGGGATTGCTATAGCGAGTGAATCATACCTAAATTCAGCAACGCCAACAATCGATTGCGGTTAGGATTTATAGCAGATTGTAAATTATCAAGATATATCAATTCCGGTTGCACTCAGACATGATGTTGACAGTTAACAGTGAACAGTTAACAGTGAACTTTAATTTACTATTCCGATGCTAACGGATTTGATAATATTGCAGGTTCTCCGGCTACTCGCTCAATGTTAGTAGTCCAAGTACCATCGATCGCCAAATTGAGCAATCTAAATCCGGGCGGGATTTCGTCAAGGATAATCGGATGGCTTTTGGGTAAGAGTTGGATGCAGGTACTGGGCGTGCCCAAGTAGGAAACTGATCCCCGCTGTTGGTGAAATTCTTGGTGAATGTGGCCGCAGAGGACGATTTTTATTTGAGGATATCGATCGACAATTGCCAAAAATTCATCGGTATTGTGCAGCATCATTCCATCCATGATTTCACAGTCGATCGGCAAAGCATGATGGTGCAAAGCAATCATAACAGGTCGATCGCCCGTTTGTTGCAGTTGAGAGTCGAGCCACTGCAAGCTTTCTGGGGAAAGTCGCCCGCCGTCGCATCCCGCTTCCACACTCGAAAGCAAAAGAAATTGCCAGTTTCCCAGCATCCATGATTTTTCTGGGGAAATGGGCGGCTGATTTAAGATTTCTGCCATGACTGGGATGTTGTCGTGATTTCCAGGTATCCAGTAAGCGGGGATGTTTAGCGGTGAAATCAGGGAGGCGAGGAGCTGGTAGGATTCTGGTGTTTCGTCTTGGGATAAGTCCCCTGTCAGCAGGAGTAAGTCGGGCGGCGGCTGGATCTGTTGCAGGCGATCGAGAACCTTTTGGAGAGTGTGGGCGGTTGAGAGGCCTTTCCAAGTTCGATCGACCTCTGCAAACAAGTGAGTGTCGGTGATTTGGGCGACGAGTAGGGGCGAAACTGGTGTCATGGCTGGTGTTGCGGGCGATCGATGTATTTCTAGAGTACGATCGGATTAGGGTTTTGGGGCTGTGGGGAAAAGGGGGAGCGACATTTTTGACAAATATGTTGAAATAATCGAGATTTGGTGTAATATAAGGAAACGTCAATTTTCAGACGTAACGGCGGCATAGCCAAGTGGTAAGGCAGAGGTCTGCAAAACCTCCACCCCCAGTTCAAATCTGGGTGCCGCCTTTTTTAGATTGTGTGAGATGTCTATTGACTACGATCGCAAATCGTCGATCAATTTTTCTATAGCCATACTTTTTGTGTTTTCATCCGGCAGATAATAAAACACTTTCTGCAAAAGTTCTATAGACGCATTTTTAATACACCAATGTTCACCCGAATTATCCCCAAGATTCAAAAAATACTTTAAACGTTCCTTTATCGCTTCCTTATCTGGTTTATCGAGTTGTCCAACTCGGTTAACCCAATCCCCTAGCGAGTCTTTAAAACAGTTAGCATCAACAGTACATATCTGATGTACTAGAGCAAACGAATTATTAGAAAGACCATTTGTGCTTGTAGAATTAATCGGATATAGTGTTGGTAAACCTTTATAGGTTTCTTGTGAAGTCAATGGAATCAGCGTCAAAGTTTGGATGTATTTAGAGTTATCTTGAAATTCGTCACTTGTCCAAATGATATAAGGATGCTCTCCCCGAAAAATCCTACTCGAATTAATTACCTGGGTGCAATAATTCGTCTTGCATTCAATCTCTCCTGGTTCATTTATCTCATAAATATGATGATGGCCGAGTTTGCAACGAAGAGATACTCTATAGGGATTGATAAAATAAATCCAACCTTGACGCGGTTTTTGTCCAGCCACTCGCTCACCCCAATTCACTCATTAACTTTTCTCTTTCTTTGTATAGATTCAGTCTAACCTTTTCCTCTGGTTCATGGCTATATTTAACCTCAATCATGGGAGCAGTGCTATACACATATTCTAGTAACTGCTTCAGTTTATCCTCTCCTGAACCAGCCCATTCTCTCCTGATGTTGTCAAGCATTAGCTTGAGGCCTAAAGGTAACTCTAAATTATCGACACTACCTGCTCCCTCACCACGTCTGACAAAGATACTATCTCCCTGAGATTCTTGCAAAATTTCTTTACCATTCATTTGATTTAAAGCAGCGTCAATGTCTTCATTCCAAGGCCCATAGCGATAATAACGCCAATCTAAATCAGTAAGCTGTTTTTCTGTCCATTTGACTGCATAAAGATCAGCTAAGTACAAAAATTTGATTAACTGGGTTTTTGTAATATAGCCTTTTGTTGCGTAAACAAAATACTTTATCAGGTTTTCTAGCATAGCTTTCCTTCTTTTATCTCAAAAAAAACTGTCTCCACAATTGATATTATCAATATTCAAATTAATTTAACTTTAGTCTATTATATCATCCCCAGGAACGTTTGGCTATTAAAGCATATAAAAAAATATGACAATTCAATTGCTAATCACTAATCGCCCCAAAGCAATTAGCAATTAGCAATCTTACCCAAACTATCACATTTTACTGATAATTCTCTGCACGATTTCTACGCCTGTTACTGCTTGCCAGCCAAACAGCCCCAAGAGCGCCACATTCAGAAAGATGTGAGTGTATCTGGCAACATTGTTGCCTTTTTGCATCAAAGGAGTCAGCGAGGCTGAAATGGCAATTATTGCGGTCATCCCCAACCCTGCTACTAAGTGCGGGGCGACAAATAACTTGCCGTTGTTGATGTAGGTGACAGCCATACCGCCGATCGCCCCCGTTACCATCAAGGCTAGCAGCAAAGAACCCATTTGGTGGTGCTTGATGGTGAATTTGCCTTTAATTAACTCTTTTTTGACTTCACCTTCGGCACTTCTGGTACGGCGGATTTGAACGCCGAGATACAAAGCATAAAATGAGATGGCTAGCAATACCCACATTAAAACTGGGTGAAAGAATTGGCTCCAAACTTTAACTGACTGCGGAATTTCCAGATTCATAGTGTTCTCAGGATTAGAAAATATACTTCATAAAACTTAGCATACCAGTCAGGCCGTCTCATGCGACGGTACAAATATACGGTATGAGAGATTATTTATGCCTGCCACTAAACAAGACGCTGTATTGATTCAAGCCGCCAAGACTGGCAACATTATTCACGTCCAAGCTTTACTCGCTAAGGGTGTTGACGCTAATGCCAAAGACTCGGAGGGGACAACAGCTTTGATGTTTGCGAGCCAAAAGGGCTATACGGAAATCGTGCGTATTTTACTAAACAATGACGCTAATGTCAACCTCGTGAGCCAGCGTTTTGGGCTGACGGCTGTGATGCTGACGGCGGCTCACAAACAGGCTGATGTGATGCGGCTGTTGTTGGCTGCGGGTGCTGATGTTAATGCTAAAAATGATGATGGAAGTACGGCTTTGATGGTCGCTTCTCTCAAAGGCGATATCAATGTTGTGCGGCTTTTACTTGATGCTAAAGCTGGTGTGAATGTGCGCGATAAAGATGGAGATTCTGCTCTTAAAATAGCGGCTTTATCGGGTCACGAAGCTGTTGTCAAAGCTTTGGCTGATGCGGGAGCTGTTGCTGACAATTCTATGTTGTTTTTAGCTGTTAGTCAAGGTAGCGCGGAAATTGTCCGAATTTTGCTCGATCGCGCTGCGGATGCTAATCTTAAAAATCAAGCCAGCAAAACTGCTTTGATGCAGGCTGTGATGGCGGGCAATTTGGCTGTTGTCGAGGTGCTGTTGGCGAATGGTGCTGATGTCGAAATTTGTGACAAAGAGGGTGAAACTGCTTTAACTTTGGCTGCGGATTTTGGCAATATTGATGCGGTGCGGGCTTTGCTTGGTGCGGGCGCTGATGCGAATGTGAAAAGTGGAGATGGGGGGACGGCTTTGATGGCTGCTGCGGCTGGAGGCAATTTGCCGATCGCCCATATCTTACTCGATGCTGGCGCCGATATCAACTCTAAGGATAAAGATGATGAAACTGCTTTGAATTTTGCGGTGGTTGAAGGCTGCGAAGATGTGGTGGAATTGCTCTTAAACCGAGGCGCTACTGTCGGTTCGAGAAATCGGTTGGGCGATACGCCTTTGCTGGTGGCGGCGGTTCACGGCCATAGTGCGATCGTATCGGCTTTGCTGCAAAAAGTAAATCAAAATCGCGCTGATTTTCTGAATGCTAAAAACTTTGGGGAGACAGCTTTGACACTGGCGGTTTTTCACGGACATACTGAGACGGTGAAAGCCTTGCTTGAGGTTGGTGCCGATCCGAATGTCCCTGCAGATTTGGGGAAAACGGCTTTAATGAAGGCGTGCGATCGCGGTTATTTGGCGATCGTCCAATTATTAGTCGAAAAAGGCGCGGATGTCAACTTGTTGGATGATTCGGGCGCAACTGCTGTCATGTGGGCCGCACATCGGGGTTATGCTGATGCAGTAAAGATTTTAATTGCTGCTGGTGCAGAATTAAATCACAAAAATCCGGGCAATTATACCGCTTTAATGCTGGCGGAATTTAAAGGTTATTCCAGTGTGGTGAAATTGCTCAAAAGTGCTGGAGCACAGGAGTAAAACTCACCCATCATATCAATTCCGGCTGCGCCGGAATGACAAGCGAGGACACGGCAGTGCCGTTTCCCTACCTCGATTAATAATTGTAGGGAAACGGCACTGCCGTGTCCTGATTTCAGGTGATAGTAATTCCGATGCAACAGGAATTAATATTAATTATTGGTTTAATTTCTCACCTCAATCCGCTTTTCGCACCCAGCCGTTAATCGTAAAGCGGCTGTCAGCAAAAGCTTTCGAGGGACAGCTAACTCGCAAAACTTCGTGCATATAGCGACTCAGAAAAAATACGATGCTGTTATTGCGCGGTTCAACTGTTCTAAAAGAATCAGCAGCGACATAAAAATTGTTCTCGACTTTGCTGTCGTAAATTTGCAATTCACCTCCTGAAAAAGCCTTGGGTTCTCGATTGAAATAGTAAACGTAAGTAAAAAATCGGGTGGCGGTATCTGGCGAGCCGCTGTCGTTGTGAAGTTTGTAAAAGTTGTTGTCGTTGTGCATGGTTAACTGAGCTTCTATTTCACCAAGCGAAAATGAGGGAATATTTAGTTTTTGCAGCACGTCGGGGAGAATTCCTTTGATGCGATTAACCATCATCTCGGAAAATTCCGGGAACGAGTGGAGCACCATCGAACGGCGGTAATCGTCGGCATTGGTTGAGGTGCTGGTAGTTACAAATTGTGATTCTTTTGCTAAGACATATTTAATCAGTTTGTTCTTTTCTGCGGGTGTTAAAAAGTTGTCAATTTGAGCGTAGCGAGATATTAAGTCGTCATTTACGGGCGCAGCAGTGGGAATTTCTGCGGGAATTTCTGCGGGAATTTCTAGGGGAATTGCTGGCTGCTGCGGTTGCAGTTGCTGCAAGTAAATCGGGGGTTCTGTGACTAATCCGACTAGGTGTTCGCCGGGGAAAGAAAGGGCGGAACGCCCGTCGTCTAGGGGGATTTGAAATAAGGTGGAAAAACCGGGTGTTTGTTGCGTGCGATCGACTAATGTCTTGACAAGGCTGTGCAATAATGGTGTGTCGGATTTGAGGATGACGGTGCACTGATGTCCACCAGTCAGCAGGATTTTGACTTTTACGTCTTGCGGTTTAATTGATTGTTGAGTGTAAGTCATAATTTTTTCAAGACACAATTCGGGAAGGACGCGATTCGGTAGGGACACAACTGTGTTCATTAGTGTCAACTTAACCTCAAACGTAATACCGGTCTGCTGTTTGACGATTAGGCCTCGATCCCCCCTACCCCCCCTTAAGAAGGGGGGGACAGGAGTCTTCTCAAAGTCCCCCTTCTTAAGGGGGATTTAGGGGGATCTAGACTTTGCCTAAAAGCGACATTTATCAGGGTTTCAGGCTTAAGTTGACACCAATGAACACTGTTATGTCCCTACCATAGGGGATAATTCCTAATGTAAGAAGTGGCGGATGTCGGTGAACATCATGGTGATTCCGAGTTGGTTGGCTGCTTCGATCGAATCTCGATCGCGCATACTTCCTCCCGGTTGGACGATCGCAATTATCCCCGCCTCAGCCGCCGTTTTTACCGAATCGTCGAAGGGAAAGAAACCGTCGCTGGCCAAAATCGCTCCTTTGCTCTTCTCTCCGGCTTGTTCCAATGCTAGTTTAACCGAGCCCACGCGGTTCATTTGTCCGGCGCCGACACCGATTGTAGTGCGATCGCGCGTCACAACGATCGCATTCGATTTGACGTGTTTCGCTACTTTCCAAGCAAACAGCAATTCTGCTAACTCATCAGCCGTCGGCTGTTTCTCAGTAACCGTGCGCCATTTGCTAGTTTCTTCTACTGCATTGTCCGAGTTTTGTACCAGCAAACCGCCTGCAATTATTTTAACAGTTTGCGGCGGCCCTTGATTCAAATCAGGCAAAATTAACACTCGAACTTTCGCTTTTTTCTTGATAATTTCTTCTGCTTCTGGTTCGCACCCCGGAGCGACGATACATTCTAAAAATGTTTTAGTTAACGCCGTGGCGGTAGCGGCATCAATCGGACGATTGAGGGCGACAATTCCGCCGAAAGCTGATACTGAATCGGTATCGAAGGCTTTTTGATACGCTTCGGAAATAGTGGTTCCCAAGGCTGTGCCGCAAGGATTTGTATGTTTGAGAATAGCGGCGGCTGGAGTCTCGGGGAATTCTACGATTAACCGCCTTGCTGCTTCTAAATCTACTAAGTTATTGTAGCTTAATTCTTTGCCTTGCAGAATGGTGCTAGTTGTCCAGCCTGTCGGTGTAGTTCCGCTTTGATACCAGGTGGCTGCTTGGTGGGGATTTTCGCCGTAGCGGAGTGTTTGCAGCTCTTTTCCTGATAAATTAAACTCTGCTGGTAGCGCTGATTCTTCAGCGGATTGGCTACTGAGATAATTGGCGATCGCGCGATCGTAATTTGCTGTATGCTCGAAGGTTTCTAGGGCGCATTTTTGTCGGAATTTCAACGAGGCTTCCCCGCCGTTTTGACGCAGTTCTGCTAAATAAGTATTGTACTGTTCGGGATTGCACAAAACGGTCAAATGAGCGTGGTTTTTTGCTGATGCTCTCAGCATTGCCGGCCCGCCGATATCTATGTTCTCGATCGCGTCTGCTAGCGTTACTCCCGGTTTGGCAATTGTCTGTTCAAATGGATACAAATTGACAGCCACTAGATCGATCGCCCGAATTTGATTTGCGGTTAAATCTGCGAGGTCTTCCGCTACATCGCGGCGTGCTAAAATACCTCCGTGGATTCGCGGGTGAAGTGTTTTGACTCGCCCGCCCAAAATTTCGGGAGAACCAGTATATTCCGCAACTTTGGTGACGGGGATTCCTGCTTCTTTGAGGGCGCTTGCTGTCCCGCCGCTACTAATTATGTCAAATTCAAATTCTTCTACTAGACTGCGCGCTAAGTCAATTAGCCCGGTTTTATTGGAGACGCTCAAAAGTGCTAGACGTGCCATTGGTTTGAAATTGCGATCGCAAAAATAGACAGGTTATATTTTATATCAAATCTGGTGGCAGGGACACGATTCGGTAATTGGTAACTATAATTGTTTTTTAGACAAAAGATGAGTTTGCTTGTCTTGCAGCGTATTTTTTTGAAAATCATATAATAATTTATATTTGGCAGTTGCTTTAAAATATTTATGATTGGCGCGTCTACTATGTTATCTTGTTTGGTGCGACGGGGATTGAAGCTATCTCCAGTCTTCACAGTTCGTGTCCCTACTACGTACATCCGAGCTTGTTGAAATTACTTAGTAAATTGTAATAGATAATTCGCTGGCCCTTGCTCTAGAATTTTAACTATATTTTAGGATGAATTATCAAAGTAATGTGTTAGCATCAGTGTAAATTTTTCTATCCCTAACTTTGTAGACAAATTTTGCATCGCAACACTTTAACTTAAAAAAGAATTTGGTAGAGTTTAAATATGTTTTTTCAAGAACCCGATCCAGAAAATAAACTCAGTAATATTAGCAGTCACCCTCAAAAAACCGCTAAAAATATGAACGATCGAACAAACTATCAAGATTTGACCGAAAATTTACCCGAGAATTCGGCAGAAATCAGTATTTCAGAAGCTTATATTGTGAATCTGTGCGAATTGCAGCAAATCCAAGGAGCAATGCAACAGCTAAAACAGGATTTGCAAGCTAGTGAATCTCGGTTCCGAAATACGATCGCCAAAAATGCCGACGGGATCGCAATCGTCAACAAACAAGGGCTTGTCTGCTTTGCCAACCCATCAGCAGAAGCGCTGTTTAACTGCAAAGCAGAGGAACTTTTAGGCCAAGCATTTTTTGGCAATTTGGTAGTAGAAAGTTCAGCTTGCGATATTGAGATGGACGCGGATATTATTCCCCAAGTTGGAGAAATAGAAGCAGCCGGAATGCGCGTTGTACAAACAGAAGTTGAAGCTATTCGCAAGCACAAAGCAAATGCTGTAGTAGAAATGCGGGTGGCGGAAACGGAATGGGAGGGAGAAATGGCGTATTTAGCAACGCTGCGGGACATTACCGATCGCAAGCGCGCAGAAGAAATGCTTTGGTTGTACGATCGGGCTATGGCCGCTACCAGCACCGGAGTTACCATTGCTGACGCCACTAATCCAGAACATCCGGTTATTTATTGCAATCCCGCCTTTGAAAGCATGACAGGTTATCGGCGCGAAGAAATTTTAGGAAAAAATTGCCGATTTTTGCAAGGAAAGGATACCGACTCCAAAGCCCTAGAAATCATCCGCCAAGCATTGAAAACCGATAGCGAATGTCAGGTAATATTAAAAAATTACCGTAAAGATGGAACCACTTTTTGGAATGCTTTATCAGTATCTCCCGTGCGCGATAGAAGTGGCAAATTAACTCATTTTATCGGCGTACAGAGAGACATCACCGATCGCAAACAAGCCGAAGAAGCCTTGCAAAATTCCGAAGCACAAAGCAGACAACAATCATCTCAACTAGCAGCAGCACTTGACGAACTCCAAACCACTCATTCCCAATTAGTTCAAAGCGAAAAAATGTCTAGTTTGGGATTGCTGATTGCCGGAGTTGCTCACGAAATCAATAACCCTGTCAGCTTCATTCATGGCAATCTCGCTTACCTCAAAGATTATACTCAAGACTTGTTGCGCCTCGTCGAACTTTACCAACAGCACTATCCCAATCCTGTCGCGGAGATTCAACAAGAAACAGAAAATAACGATCTCGATTTTTTAGCAGAAGATTTACCAAAAATACTGTCTTCAATGAGTATTGGTGTTGAGAGAATTTGCCAGATTGTCCAGTCGCTGCGGAACTTTTCGCGACACGACGATTCACAGATGAAACCCATGAATCTTCACGAAGGTATTGACAGCACGCTATTAATACTCAATCACCGTTTAAAAGGAAACGGAGAAATACCACCAATTGAAATTATCAAACAATACGGAAACTTGCCACCTGTCGAGTGTTTTGCGGGGCCAATAAATCAAGTTTTTATGAATATCCTCAGCAATGCGATCGATGCTTTAGACAATCCAAACAGTCAGCTAACTTTTGAAGAAATGTCAGAGAATCCTAGCCAGATTAAGATTTGCACAGAAGTTGTTGGCAATTTTGTAGAAATCAAGATTTCTGACAACGGCCCCGGAATAACTGAAGAAGTCCAACAGCGCATATTCGATACATTTTTTACTACCAAACCCATTGGTAAAGGCACGGGAATGGGTTTGTCCATTAGCTATCAAATTATTGTAGAAAGACACCAAGGCAAATTATATTGTACTTCAGAATTGGGCAAAGGCACGGAATTTACGATCAAAATGCCGATCGTACATTAGCGTCGGATGCAGAAACACCTTACTGTTAAGATAAAACACATTAATAGATATCACTTATAGTCCAGTCTCGATCCCCCTAAATCCCCACCCCCCCTTTCCCCCCCTTGTTAAGGGGGGCTAGGGGGGATCTCCGGGTTTAAAAACACGCCCTCAACTCTCATACACAACACCTTAAAAAACCTCCACACCCTCCAACTTCTTCATAGTTTCAACCTTAGCCCTCGCCGCTTCCCCGCAAGTCTTCGGAGTCGGAAACATCTTCCCAGGATTCGCCAAACCTTTCGGATTAAACACCTCCCGTACCCACTGCATCGTCTCCAAATCTACCTCCGAAAACATATCCGGCATAAAACATTTCTTATCAGCACCAATCCCGTGTTCCCCCGAAAGACTGCCGCCGACTTTGACACAAAGCCTGAGAATTTCCCCGCCCAATTCTTCCACCTTTTCCAGCGCCCCTTTTACCGAGTTATCATACAAAATCAGTGGGTGCAAATTCCCATCTCCCGCGTGAAATACATTAGCAATCCGATAACCATATTTCTCGCTCAAACCCTCAATTTCTTTCAGAACAAAAGCCATTTTCGTGCGAGGAATTACGCCGTCTTGCACGTAATAATCCGGGCTGAGATGACCCGCCGCCGCAAAAGCAGCTTTCCGCCCTTTCCAGATTTTCAGCCGCGTTTCTGGGTCATGGGCAGTTGTGATATTTCGCGCTCCATTTTGCTTGCAAATATCAGAAATTCGCTGCTTATTTGTCGCAACTTCCACTTCTAAACCATCGATTTCTATGAGTAAAATTGCCGCTGCATCGCGCGGGTAGCAGCCTGTCGCAACAACATCTTCTACAGCATTGATGCTGATATTGTCCATGATTTCCATGCCACCGGGAATAATGCCGGCGCTGATAATATCGGAAACTGACTCGCCCGCTGCTTCAATACTCCCAAAATCCGCTAGGAGAACGCAAATCGATTCCGGCGCTTTGAGAATTCTCAAAGTAACTTCTGTCGC
Source organism: Cyanobacteria bacterium VAR_87_metabat_62 (assembly GCA_031427135.1). Taxonomy (GTDB): domain Bacteria; phylum Cyanobacteriota; class Cyanobacteriia; order Cyanobacteriales; family Microcoleaceae; genus Microcoleus. The sequence continues at coordinate 28,694 of JANPMV010000037.1, forward strand.
TATTCCTAAAGTGCCTTCGGAACCGACAAATACACCAGTTAAATCGTAACCTGGCATTTCGGGAATTTCGCCGCCGACATCGACAGTTGAACCGTCGGGAAGTACCAATTTTAATCCTAAAACGTGATTGGTTGTAACTCCGTATTTGAGACAGTGAACGCCGCCGGAATTTTCGGCAACATTGCCGCCAATCGAGCATATAATTTGACTGGAAGGATCGGGCGCGTAGTAGAAACCGGCGCCGCTAACTGCTTGCGTTACCCAGTTATTAATTACTCCTGGTTGTACAACTACTTGCTGATTTTCTAAGTCTACTTTCAGGATTTTTCGCATCAGCGCTGTGACAATCAGCACGCAGTTTTCGACTGGTAAAGCGCCGCCGGAAAGCCCTGTACCCGCACCTCTGGCTACCCAGGGAATTGAGTTGCGATCGCATATTTTGACCAAATTCGCCACTTCCTCCGTCGTTCGCGGCAATACCACCACGGCGGGGCGCTGGCGGTAGCTGGCGAGTCCGTCGCACTCGTAGACAATCAATTCTTCGCGGCGCTGTACCACGCCGTTTTTGCCGACTACAGTCTCAAATTCTTTAATAACGGGTTTCCAGTTGCGTTCTGTTTCTATTGCTATCATTAGTGATTTTAATTAAATGACTCTAAATAATATTGTGACAAATTTGTTTAAGGATTGCAATATTGACACTGAGCAGGATCGGCAGTTTCTGTGCCGTCGGGAAATAGTTCTTCTTTAGTATAGCTGCAATTTTGGCATTGATAAATTTGCAATCGCACTAGCTGAGTCGGAAAGTAGCAAAGTCCGCAGGGCAACCCTATTTTCCTTTCGGTCACCTCAAATCCCGGCCAACCGCACTCTGGGCATAATTGCTGGAATTTTTTCACTAAATCCAGAGTTGCATTTTCGATGTTTTTCATCCGAGTTGGATTGTACATCGCCCGCATATCTGTTTCGATGTGAACTCGATTTGTTGACGATTTTTTTAAACCTGCTGTCACAGCCTCAAAAAGTTGTTTTTCGGTCGCAATCCCCTTGACAATTTCGCCCTTTCCGGCGGCAGCTTCGCCAACTACAACCACCAGTCCGTGTTCGGGGAATCCAGCTTTTTGAGCAAAAATATTTGCTTCTTCTACACTGGAAACTAACTGGTGACTGTAGTTAGTTTCCACAGACAACGATTCGCCAATAATTTCTAGATTGTTGACTCGATCTAATAAAATTATGATTTCTCTATTAGTCGGCAGATACGGCATCATTGGGTGAGGGCCGAAAGTGCCTTCGCTGGCAAAGGCAAGAGTTCCGCCCGCAATTTCCAGAGCTTTTTCTGCTTTCTGGCGAGCAGCTTCTATTTGAGTCCCCAAGCGTTTAACTTCTCTGGTGAACGTGCCGAAATAGTCTGTATCCAAATCCGCAGGTACTAGGATTTTTACGCCTAATTCCCGTTCCAAAATCGGAGCCATCACCCGTTCTTTTTGGTGCATGGTCGCCAGAATTGCCGTGCGTGAAGCGAAGCTATCCCGAAGGGAATCGCGCAATAATAGATTTATCTTCACAGAATCCCCAAAATTAGACATAGACTAACTTCCTCCCGTCGCTCCTCCGACTTGACCTTTGAGTACAAAAATTACTCCCGTCATGATTAATCCCATCCCTACCAATCGCAGCGGCGGTAAAGGCTCATTAAATATAATTTTGCCTCCTAAAACAGTAAATAAGTAACTAATTGACAATAAAGGCGAGACTATGCTAAGGTTGGCGCGAGAAAGTACAACAATAAATCCTATAGAAGAAACTGCATACAAAGAAAGACCGCCTACAATCAACGGCTGAGTTGCCATTGCAAGGACTTTTTCCATTAAATTATCAGCGCCAATCGGCCCTAATATTTTAGCTCCAGCTTTCAGACTGAATTGACCGACAACGCCGCACAAAATAGCAGCAAGCAAAACCATAAAAACGCTTCGATTCATAAATTTACCAACCTATAGGACAGGGCAAGAATAGTAGGGAAAAAACATTCTTAACAGTTCTTATTAAGTTTTTTAATTTTTTCTCCCATAATTTAAGCATAGATGCTGAAACAGCAAGTACGATCGATCGCGATCGGCAGATTCAAACAAACCTATGGCCGAACAGACCAACACCAGCGGGGAATACACTCTCGAACTCTCGATAGTTATGCCCTGCCTGAACGAGGCAGAAACCTTAGAAATTTGCATCGAGAAAGCACAGAAGTCCCTGCACGAACTTGATATTGTCGGCGAGGTCATCGTAGCAGACAACGGCAGCACTGACGGTTCCCAAAATATCGCTACCAGAATGGGAGCGAGAGTCGTGCCGGTGGCAGCCAAAGGCTACGGCAGCGCCCTGATGGGAGGCATCATTGCAGCGCGCGGAGTCTATATTATCATGGGCGATGCTGACGACAGCTACGACTTTTCCAACCTCGGCGCCTTTGTCGAAAAATTGCGGGGAGGCTGCGAATTAGTGATGGGAAACCGCTTTCAAGGCGGCATCAAACCCGGGGCGATGCCGCCGCTGCACAAGTATTTAGGAAATCCGGTGCTAACGTGGGTTGGGCGGCTATTCTTCTCAAGTCCCGCCCGCGACTTTCACTGCGGGCTGCGGGGTTTTAGGAGAGACTCAATTTTGAAACTCGACTTGCAAACAACGGGGATGGAATTTGCTGGCGAAATGGTGGTCAAAGCCTCTCTGTACAAGCTTCGATTCGCTGAAGTTCCTACCGTGCTTTCTCCCGACGGCCGCAGCCGTCCGCCGCACCTGCGAACTTGGCGAGATGGCTGGCGGAACCTGCGATTTTTGCTGCTGTACAGTCCCCGATGGCTGTTTCTGTACCCCGGTGCGGCGCTGATGATTTGGGGTTTAATTGTGAGCATCTGGCTGTTACCCGGTACTCAAAAAATCGGGAATATCAACTTTGATGTGCACACGCTGCTTTATGGGGCGATCGCAATTATCATCGGTTTTCAAGCAGTAACTTTCGCTTTCTTCACCAAAGTTTTCGCCATCAGTGAAAAATTGCTGCCCGCAGACCCCAAACTTAAAAAAATATTTCGCTACTTCACTCTAGAAACAGGATTGATTGTCGGATTTATACTCATATTAATTGGAATATTTGGCTCTATATTCTCCTTAACTATCTGGAGCGAAACTGCTTTCGGTACTCTCGATCCTTCTAAAACTTTGCGTTTGGTTATTCCCTCGCTTACTTGCCTGACTGTCGGTTTGCAGATGATTTTGTCGAGCTTTTTTCTCAGCGTGCTGAGATTAAAGCGAAAGTAGGGTGCACTTTGGGATAGCTGGTGCGGACTTTGGGGGATAAAATGGCGATCGCACTTCCCTAGCTCCTAAATTGCTATAATAACAATCAGCCAAAAAATCTCAACATAAAGCCTATGTCTACTTATAGCGATGTACTGAGTCAGGCTCAAAATCTCACTCTTGAAGAGCAACAGCAACTGTTAGAGGTATTATCAGCATTGATGCGCGATCGCGTAACAACCCAAACTCAGGATAAACGATCGGAAATTGATGCAGCACTGATTGAAATGGCACAAGATCCAGAGTATCAAGCTCAAGTGCTACAGATGGAGGCTGAGTTTGCGATAGCGAGTTGGGAAGCGTTGCAATTGGGAGAATCTCCTGTATGAATCGGGGAGAAGTCTATGATGCTAGACTTGAACCTGTTGAGGGTTCTGAACAAGGAGGAACCCGTCCTGTTATCATCGTTAGTCGAGCTACAATCAATACATATAGCCCTGTAGTTTTGGCTATTCCCTGCACTACTTATCAAACTGGTAAACGAGTTTATCCCACTCAGGTATTAATTAAAGCTCCCGACGGTGGATTAACCAACGATTCTATCGCTATGGCAGATCAAGTACGGGTATTATCTAAATCTCGTTTATTGAGTTTACGAGGAATGCTTAGTGATGAAGCAATACTTTTGCTGAATCAAGCTCTATTAATTACGTTGGATTTGCCTGGTCAAGTTTAATTGCATTTGAGGAAGATAAGGGCGATCGACCAGAAGCGTGAAAAAAGACAAGTTGCGATCGCCTACCTGATGACTTAAAATAGAAGAGACATATAGCTCTGTGGTCAAAATGGACAGAATCTCCGTCAACCCTCAAATTCACTTCGGTAAGCCTTGCATAGTGGGTACGCGCATTACTGTACAAAGCGTTCTCGAATTACTAAATGAAGGGCTTTCTTTTGGAGAAATTATCCGAGACTACTATCCCGATTTGGAAGTGGATGATATTCGGGCGTGCTTGCGGTATGCGATCGCACTGGTGGCCGCTGAAGATGTGCATTTGGCATTAGCTTAAATTATGAAATTCCTGATAGACCAAGATGTGTATGCTGTCACGATAAAGTTTTTGATTGATGCAGGACATGATGTAATTGTTGTCGCTCAAATGGGTTTGGCGCAAGCAAGTGATGAAGAAATACTGAGAGTAGCCCAAGCAGAAAATCGCATCCTGGTTACGCGAGACAGAGATTACGGAAATCTTGTTTTTGTGAGGGCGATCGGAACGGGTGTGATTTATCTTCGAGTCTTACCTAAAATGGTGAATGAAGTTCACAAGGAACTAGCAGGAGTTATAGAAAATTACTCTGAAGTAGAACTAAAAGGGGCATTTGTGGTTGTGGAACCTGATGGACATCGGTTTAGAAAACCGCTTAGATAGGAAGTTAATTAGTTTTGTGTTGGAAGAAAAGGGCGATCGCATTTCCCAGAATTTCAAATTGAGATATAATAGAAAGCAAGCAAAAACTCTTACAACCAAGTCTATGTTTACTTATAGCAAGGTACTGAATCAAGTTAAAAGCCTCACGCTTGCAGAACAAATGCGGTTATTAGAAGACTTGAAAAAAATGATTCAGTTACGGGAAGAAGTTGCAGAAGATGATGAAGTAATTTCAGCCGAAGAAATAGCAGAGAGCGAGGCTGCTTGGCAAGATTATCAGGCAAAGCGCGATCGGGGGATATCCTCCCAAGAGCTCAAACGGAAGCTATTTGGAGAAAATAATTGACTGACTACATTCTCCTGAAAGCAGCAGAACGCTATTTATCGCGAATGCAACCGGATGACCAAGTACGAATTGTCAAGGCTTTAGATACTTTAGTAATTGACTTTACAGGGCTTGACATTAAGCAACTTAAAGGTCGTCCTGAATTAAGGCTGCGAGTGGGTAAATATCGGATACTTTTTGTAGAAGACAGGGAAAACCAAGTATATGTTGTGACTGCGATTAATTCTCGGGGAGATGTTTACAAATAAGAACGATCGCACTTTAGGAAGATAAGGGCGATCGCACTTGGGGAAGATAAGGGCGATCGCGGGTACTTCCATCGCTCCTAAATTGCTATAATGATAATCAGTCAAAAAATATTAATGCAGAGTCTATGTCTACTTACAGCACGGTACTGACTCAGGTTTTAAAACTTGCACCAGATGAGCAACTGCGACTCATCTCTGAATTGTTTGCACATATTCGTCAACGAATGATTCTATCACCCAAGCGGAGTATTTTAGAATTAGAAGGATTGGGTGAGGAAATTTGGCATGGGATTGATGCTCAAGAATATGTGAATCAGGAACGAAATTCATGGAATGGATAGCTCAGTTACAGCGACAACTTTACTAAATTTGCTATTATTTATTGATAATCCCACAAACTAGGAGATTAAGATGCAAGTCAAAGATATGACAGTTGAGCAACTGAGGGACTTGATTCGGCACACCGTTGAACAGTGCTTAGAAGAATATTTGGGCGATCCTGATGCAGGTTTAGAAGTTAAGGAAGAAGTCAAGCTGAAATTGTTAGAGTCAATGAAGCGCGATCGGGTAACAACCCAAATTCAGGGTAAACGATCGTCCATTGATGCAGCACTGATTGAAATGGTACAAGATCCAGAGTATCAAGCTCAAGTGCTACAGATGGAGGCTGAGTTTGCGGTAGCGAGTTGGGAAGCGTTGCAATTGGGAGAATCTCCTGTATGAACTGGGGAGGAGTCTATGATGCTCGACTTGAACCTGTTGAGGGTTCTGAACAAGGGGGAACCCGTCCTGTTATCATGATTAGTCGAGCTACAATCAATAAATATAACCCTGTAGTTTTGGCTATTTCCTGCACTACTTATCAAACTGGTAAATGCACTTTGGGAAGATAAGGGCGATCGCACTTCCCTCGCTCCTAAATTGCTATAATAACAGTCAGCCAAAAAATCTTAATGAAGAATCTATGTCTACTTACAGCGCTTTACTGACTCAGGTTCTAAGACTTGCACCAGATGAGCAACTGCGACTCATCTCTGAATTGTTTGCACATATTCGTCAACGAATGATTCTATCACCCAAGCGTAGTATTTTAGAATTAGAAGGCTTGGGTGAGGAAATTTGGCATGGGATTGATGCTCAAGAATATGTGAATCAGGAACGAAATTCATGGAATGGATAGCTAATTTACAGGGAAAAGTCGTCGGATTAGACACCGCGCCTTTGATTTACTTTATGGAGAAAAATCTAAACTATCTAGAGATGATGCGGCTTTTCTTTAGATCGTTTGATCGTGGTGATTTTAGGATAGTCACATCAACAGTAACGCTCGTAGAAGTGCTAGTTCATCCCTTGCGACAGAAAAATACTGCCTTGGCTCAAGAATATCGTGAAATATTGATGAATCAAGAAAGTTTAACTGTTGTTGAATTAACTCCAGATATTGCTGAAACAGCGGCACAACTGAGAGCAACTTACAATTTGCGATCGCCCGATTCTATTCAAATGGCTACAGCTATCCGTGAGGGTGCTTCGTTTTTCTTGACAAATGATGCTCGGTTGCCTTCTTTACCTGGGTTAACGGTTTTAGTTTTGGAGCATTTGAGAAGTTGAGGGAGTATTTTTGGATGGGAAGAGAGGGGCGATCGCGCTTTGGGAAGATAAGGGCGATCGCACTTTGGGGAAGATCGGGGCGATCGCATTTCCCCACTGCTTAACTTTAATCTTCATTAAAAACCACCCAAAGAGCATGAATAATGAGGAGAATACACGCACCAACAAGAGCGAGCGGATTAGAAGCTACGTTCAATGAACCCAAAAATACTATCAGCGCCAGATTTACCCAAAAATGAAGGCCAAAGCCAACCGTTAAAAATACGCCCACCAGGGGAAACCAAATCGCTGCGACTATGCGAAGAAACTTTTTACCATCCTCTGGGTTTTCATCAAGCTTTTTTTTGAATAGTAACGGATAGTAATTTTTCAAATAACTAAAGTTTTCACGATCGACATTTGGATATTTGGCTAATACAATTTCTTCATTTATTTCCAAACTATCATCTATAAAATTACACTCCTGAAGTTCCTTGGTGTACTTTTTTATGTCACTCTGTAGCTCAAAATACATCCTCTTAATAGCTTCTAAAAGTGCTCTATATTCTAACCAGTTTTTAGCTTTTTTGGGTTCCACTAACCTATATTTAGTAATAATTTGATTGCATTTTTGGAAGCACACCAAAGATTCTAATATTCTCGTATCGTCACAACAAAAATAGGCTAAATACAGAATTTTGAAAATAGAAGCTGTGTCTATCACCAAATCTCCACTGTACATTTCACAAGATACGTTACAATATGATTCAACTGCTAGTTTTGGTAGTGAATCAATTAATTTTAAATAGTTTTGACAATTATCTATAGTCGCCCAATAATCTTCGTTTTTCAAGTTTTTCAAGGCTTCGTATCGCAAGTCATCGGCTTCGTTTGCCATTTGCTTGTGACGCTGTTGTGCTACTTTATAGTCATTTTCAAAATCATGATCGGACATTGTATTTTCTCCTTTTTTTTTGACTCTAATTAACTTCTATTTGATTCATTGTCAAACTAATTTTTTGTGCGCCGTTCCATCAGGCATTATTCTATGTATTCCATCAGGCATAATTATATCAAATACAAAGCTTGCTTTACGCAGATTCATTATATTAAGTTGTTTTGTATAGTGAAAATTTGCGCTGAAAATTTTTGACGATCCAAATGTTGCATTAATCAAATTTGCCTCACAAAATGTAGTATTTTTCATCCAAGTACAATTAAGGTTTGCATCAGCAAGATTTGCATGAATAAAGCTTGCATCTTGGATTTCTGCAAAATCAATCTGTGCTTCCAGAAGATTTGCGTCATCTAGGTTGGCATATTTAAGATTTGCTCCCGTAAGATAAGCCTCAGACAGATTCGCACCACGGAGATCGGCTTTTTCAAAATTGGCATATTTAAGACCTGCTATCCCACTAAGATTTACGTGAGAGAGATTTGCTTTTTCAAAGTTAATTTTGTTAAGTTCTGCCCCAACTATACTTGCATTACTTAGATCAGGTATTACATGAGGGTTATTCTTTCGCCAATTATTCCAATGAGCTACTCCTTGCTTCAGCAGAATAATATGTTCACTATTTGCCATGTTTTTACTATTTTTTATAATTTGTATTATTGGGCGATCGCCCCCAGCACCCTCTCCCGTCCTTTGCGCTACCACATAGTAGATTCGAGAGAGCGATCGCAACTCCTTGATCATTTACAAAGTAAAACCTGTACCGCGACAGGTAGGACAATTAACCTCGTGTTTTCCACCTGGGTAATTTTTCTTTCCTGTACCATCGCAGTTGGTACACTTTCTCTCCATTTCTTCCTTAGATTTTGGTTGATTTGGTGGTTTCTCATTAGCCATGATTTCAATCCTCTTGCGTTCATGATATAACTGTAATTAACTGTGCCACTTTTCCCACTTCTTCAAGACTTTATCCCACGATTCGCCCTGAGATTGTAACCAAGTGACAGTTGGTTTTCCACACTTGATACATGGATCGCCTTCGCGAGGGTCTTGAGTTCTCTCGCAACTGCCACAGACGTAGTTATCAGCGTTTGGGTCAGCTTGATATGATGCTGCTCTTGGGTAACTCATTTAACCTTTCCTCCTTCTTTAGGATGTTAACTATTAACTGTAGATTCCAGAAATCACTTGTTTTGGCATGGTGAGTCATTGGCTACCAACGATCCTTTTCCTCATTTTTATATTCAATGTGACGTTTAGGAAATCTTTCTTTAGCCCTGGTAAGAATTTCCTGATAACCAAGATAATCCTCTTTCAGTAGCCCATGTAGTTCTTTTCTTTCATTTTTTGTTAAGTGTAAATCACGAACTACGTCATCTACATCTTTGTTTGCTGATTGTTGATTTTGTTTGCCTCTTCCATCTTCTAGTGGCTTGTTAGACATTTATATTTACCTTCTTTACTTAAAACTCAGTATATTACAATGATGACTCCGGTAATGTCGGGACTTTCCACAGACAAGCAGATCGGAAATGTCGGAATCTTGTCGGAAATGTCGGAAAGATCGGATATAATATGACAAATCGCAGCACACGACTGACCTATGGACATCGCAGAAGTCTTAAAACTCGCAGACGAACTAATCTTCGCGAAGACGGGGGAACATATAGACTATCTACAAAAAGCTATCCTTGAAGGGACATTCCAAGGTCGGACATACCCAGAAATTGCTGAAGCGACTCATTCCAGTGAAGGCCATACCAGAGATATCGGTTCGGAATTATGGCAAATATTCTCAGAGGGATTGGGAGAGGATATTACTAAAAGAAATTTTAGAGCAATAATAGAAAAAGCAAATTTTTATAACTCTCCATCAGCTATTGGTAGAGATCATGTAACAGTTAATAACGTCAATGTTTGTCAAGAAAGGGCGAGAAGTCCAACAGAACCTCAAAACCCCCAACAAACTCCTAAACAACTCCACATAGACTTAGGCGACGCACCCGAAATATTCACCTTTTTCGATCGCACTTCCGAACTCTCCACCCTCGAAAACTGGATAACGGGCGATCGCACACGCCTCATCGCACTCCTCGGAATCAGCGGCATCGGCAAAACAACCCTCTCCCTGCGCCTAATCGATCGCATCAAAACCCAATTCGATTACGTCATTTATCGCAGCCTCCGCTTTTCCCCAACCCTAGACGCAACCCTCACCAACCTGCTGCAAATCTTTTCCCAACCATCCGAAATTCCCCAAAACATCGAAACCAAAATTTCCCAACTCCTCGATTACCTGCGAAAATACCGATGTCTGATTGTCCTCGATGACGTGCAAATGCTTTTTAGCAGCCGACAACTCGCAGGACAATATAAAAATGGATATGAAGATTATCAGTTATTTTTTAAACTAATTGCCGAAGTTTCTCATCAAAGTTGTTTGATATTGAATAGTTGGGAAAAACCCAGAGAAATTGCCAGATTATCAAAAGACGATCGTCCCGTGCGGTGTTTTGTATTGGGAAGTTTGGGAGAAGCGGCTAAAGAGATTTTGAACTCACAAAAGTTATCCGATGAGGAAACATGGTCAACTTTGATTGATATTTATCAAGGCAATCCTCTGTGGTTGGAGTTGACTGTAACGCTGATTCGAGAGTTATTTGGCGGGAGAGTTGCGGAGTTTTTGCAGTGCGAAATGCCGATTTTAGATGAATCCCTGCAATTTCAATTATCCCAACCTTTTGGGCGTTTGACTGCGGCAGAATTGGCAGTGATGATTTACTTGGCCGATCGCACTGAACCCGTTGCTGTGTCCCAGTTTTTCAACAAAATACCATTTGCGTCGTCAGAAATAGTCAATGCAGTGCGATCTCTGGGAAATCGCTTTTTATTGGATACAATAGAAGAGGAAAAGATAACTTTGTTTAGTTTGAATCCCGTGATGAAACAGTATGTTAAAACTCAGTATCTTTCTCACTGATATCAAATTAGGTTGATCAAGGCGATATCCGTAGGGAAACGGCACTGCCGTGTCCGTGTCCGTACCCCTAGGACACGGCAGTGCCATTTCCCTACCATTTTATTTTATCGCACATTACCAAATCGACTCAAGACTTAAAACAAATCCGGGGAGAACATCTTCACTTGATATAGTGGTTGGAGATTGTAATATTTCAACTTCTTGATTCAGACGATAAATTTCTACTTGTCGCGATTTGCGATTAATTAACAAACCCAAACGTGCACCATTGTCTCGATACTCTTTCATCTTATCCTGAGTTTCTTTCAAACTATCGCTGGGAGACATTAACTCGACGACGAAATCAGGACAAATTGGGGGAAATTTCTTTTTTTGTTCGGGAGTCAAAGCATCCCAGCGTTCTAATTTTACCCAAGAAGCATCAGGTGCTCTATTTGCACCATTAGGAAGTTTGAACCCTGTTGAAGAATCAAACACTTTACCCAGTTTTTTTTGCTGATTCCAAATCCAAATCTGTGCCGTTAATCCTGCATTGCTGCTTCCAGTTTCTCCTCCTGCTGGTGACATGATGATTAATTCTCCTTTCGCTGTGCGTTCCAATCTAATATTTTCATTTTCCTGACAGAGTTGAAAAAACTGATCGTCTGTCAGCTTAATAATGGGGTTGAGGTTGAGGGTGAGGGTAGTCATAGCGGTAATTTATCGTGACTAAACGACCTTTATTGGCGATTGTAGCATATTGAGTGAGTTGTGAGGACGATCGCACTCCTACTCATCAAAACCATCCCAAAAATATAAGGACACAGCAATGCTGTGTCCCTACAGATTAAAGGCGATTGTCCGAAATTCGGATGCTTATTCTACCCCTTCAATCCGGTCTTCCACCTCCTGATAAAGTTCACGCAACCTGTCCAAATTACTCTCCGAAGTCTCCCAATAACCCCGGCCATTCACCTCAAGCAAAGTGCTGACAATCTTGCGGAAAGAATGAGGATTCAAGTTAAGTAAACGCTTCTGCATCTCCTCATCTTGGATAAACGTACCGTTCACATCCTCATACACCCAATTATCCACAGCGCCCGCCGTCGCACTCCATCCAGTTGTATTCACCAGACGCTTAGAAATCTCCCGCACGCCTTCATATCCGTGCGATAACATCCCTTCGTACCACTTCGGATTCAGCAGCTTAGTCCGCGAATCTAAACGCACGGTTTCTGATAGCGTCCGTACCTGGGCGTTGGCTGTTGTGGTATCAGCAACAAAGGATGTTGGTTTCTTGCCATCTGCGCGCAAACTGCCGATTAATTTTGTCGGATCGGAGTCGAAGTAGTGCGACACGTCGGTTAGCGAAATTTCGGCAGAATCTAAGTTTTGGAAGGTGACTTCAGCAGTTTTTAAGGATGATTCAAAAATCTGCCTGTCTTGTTCCATTGTTCCGGGATTGTCGGAAGAAAAGGCGAAGGATTTGCGGGTTAGGTACATTTCCTGCAACTCGGCTTCGCTTTCCCATGTGCTGTTTTCTACGGCTAAGTTGACGTTAGATGAATAGGAACCGGAAGCATTGGAAAAGACGCGGGTTGCTGCTTGGCGCAGGTTGATTCCCATTTCTTCGGCTTGCTTCAGGGCGTGTTTGCGGACGAAGTTCATTTCTAAGGGTTCGTCGGCTTCTGCTGCCATTTTCACGGCTTTGTCTAACAGGTTCATTTGGTTGATGAACAAGTCGCGGAAGACGCCGGAACAGTTAATTACTACGTCGATTCGAGGCCGTCCTAATTCTTCTAAAGACAGCAATTCCAGTTTGTTGACTCGGCCCAATGCGTCGGGTACTGGCTTCACTCCCACCATCCACATTACTTGGGCGAGGGATTCGCCGTAGGTTTTGATGTTGTCGGTTCCCCACAGCACAACGGCGATGGTTTCGGGATAGTTACCGTCGTTATCAGTGCGCTGTCTTTCTAATAGCCGATCGACTACAACCTTAGCAGACTTAATCGCCCCCGTGGTCGGGATTGACTGCGGATCCAAAGCGTGCATATTCTTGCCAGTCGGCAAAACATCCGGGTTGCGAATCGGATCGCCGCCTGGGCCGGGGATAATGTATTCGCCCTCTAGCGCGCGCAACAGTGCGCCCAATTCGTTATCGGCGCAAACTTGTTGCAAACAGAATTCCAGATACTCAAACAGCGGTTTAATCAGGTCTGGATCGACTTTTTTGTAGCCGGCTGCGTGTAAGGATTCAATCCAAGGTGTTTTCTTGCCCATGTTGAAGAAATTCAACTTGGAAACTAGGGAAACTCGACCCTCAGCATCGGTTTGTTCTTTCACTAAAGCGCTGACAGCATCGCGACAGGCTAAGGTGATGTTTTGCAGCAATTCGACATCCGCTAAAATGCCTTTGTCGTTGTTGGTGTAGATATCGTCAATATTCCGATCGCAACTTAGAGCAATAATCCGCGACAAACTGACTAATCCGTCTTCTTCCCGGTCTAAATTGGCGATATTGACGAGTGTTGCGATCGCCTCTTCCGCAGTCGGTGGCTTCCCAACAACGTGCAAACCACAAGGTAACAACCGCGACTCAATTTCCATCAACTTGCGGTAAACCAAGCCAACTAAATTATCCCGTTCCTCCGCAGTCAGATCCGCAGCAACCCCTCGTTCTTGTTCGGGAGGTAAGGCGATATCCTTATCCAAATTCACCAAACGGCATTTTTCAACGATCGCATCAACGATCGGCACACCGCGCCCAGTACCCTTCAAAGTTTGATAGGAAGCAATCAACTCGCTGAGTTCCTGCAAACCTTTGTACAAGCCAGCATTTTCTGCCGGAGGAGTCAGATAGCTGATAGTTTCAGCATAACTGCGACGCTTAGCAATTGTTGCCTCACTAGGATTATTAGCCGCGTAATAATAGAGGTTGGGAATCTTGCCGATCAAACTGTCGGGATAACAATCCCCAGACATTCCCATCTGCTTACCGGGCATGAATTCCAGGGAACCGTGAGTGCCAAAGTGCAGCACCGCATCTGCACCCCAAATGCGCTCCAAATATGTGTAGTAAGCAGCAAAACCGTGGTGCGGACTAGCAGAACGAGAGAACAACAATCGCATCGGATCGCCTTCATATCCAAAGGTCGGTTGCACTCCGATAAACACGTTACCAAAATGTTTGCCGAAAATCAACAAGTTTTGTCCGTCGCTGTTCAAATTCCCTGGAGGTGGGCCCCAATTTTCTTCCAAACGTTCCGAGTAAGGAGTGAATTCTTCATACTCAGCTACGGACATCCGGTACGCAACATTCAATTCCGGGCTTTGGTATTGGGCTGTTGCGTCATGGATGACTTCTTGCATCAACTTTTCGGCGGATTCAGGCAGTTCTGGCAAGTCGTAGCCGTTGCCTTTTAAGGCTTTCAATACTTCGTAAATCGAGCCAAAAACATCTAAGTAAGCGGCTGTTCCCACGTTGCCTTTGTCAGGAGGGAAACTGAAAACTGTGATCGCAACTTTCTTGTCTAATTTCGGTTTGCGGCGCAGCATTGCCCACTTCATGGAACGCTGGGCGATCGCCTCAATTCTATCTTGCAGCGCGATCGCCTTTCCAGTTGCGCCATCTCTACCCGACACAATAATCGGTTCGATCGCACCATCCAACTCAGGAATCGCCACTTGCAGCGCAACTTGAATCGGGTGCAAACCTAAATCGCTATCTTCCCATTCTTCTGTTGTTTGGAAAACCAGCGGCAAAGCCACCATGTAAGGGCAATTTAATTTTTTCAAACATTCGATCGCCTTTGGGTGATCTTGTTTCGCCGGGCCACCTACCAAAGCAAAACCAGTTAAAGAAACCACCGCATCAACAATCGGCAGAGGCGTAACACCTTTCGCCGCCACTTCCAAGAAGAAGGTTTCCACAGGTTTCGAGAAGTCCAAACCGCCGGCAAAAATTGGAATTACTCGCGCACCCATTGCCTCCAATTCCTGCACCATTGCTACATAGTGCGCGTCATCTCCTGTCACTAAGTGAGTGCGTTGCAACACTAAACCAATACAAGGTGCGAGGGGATCTTTGAGATCCGCAGAAATATCTGTACGGGCATTAAACCAGTTCAGATATGATTTGACATCTTCAAACATCGACGGTGCCAAAGGATGCCAAATTCCCATATCCAAGTAAACAACTGGATCGTGGAAAGTTGTTTTTGACAAATCTTTGAAGACATATTTCTGTGACAACATCAGCAAGAAGTTTTCCAAGTTTTCTTGGGAACCTCCTAGCCAATATTGGAAACTCAGCATGAAGTTGCGGGCATCTTGAGCTTTGTCAAGAGGCAAATATTTCAGCACTTTCGGCAAAGTTTGCAGCAGTTTCAGCATTCCGTCTTGGAAGGAACTTCCGGATTTTTCCTTCCGTTTTTTCATGAATTCGCCGATCGCACTTTTGCTTTGTCCCAACTGTGCCATCGAGAAACTGCCCATTTTATTCAGGCGCATCACCCCAGGCATCGACGGGAAGACGACGGCGACATCCAGTTTGTCGCGCAGCGGCGCCACCGCCTCTACCACTTTTTCGGCCAAATCTTCGATAAAAATTAGAGAAGCTATAAATATGTTGGCATCCGCGACATCCCGCTTGAAAGCTTCGTAGTTTTCCGGGCTGCGGAGTTCCTCTATCAGGTAGCCGCTGATTTCGATCGCCAAATTTGGATTTTTCTTATTTATCGATCGAACCGCCGCCGACAGGGCGCTTTGATACTGCGGTTCGAGTACGACATACACTACCTTGAGCAGCGATCGTCCTTGCAAGTTTTCCGGCACGATGTGGCGAACGGTGGGCTTGACGTGAGTGAACATCCGGTTAGGCTCCTTTAAGATGCTGTTTTCGGTAAGCGGGAATTTTTTACCCCATAAGCATTTTTACCAGAAAACGCTTGCGATTAACCGATTTGATCCTGCCAATTACACAATTCGACAAATTTATGGCAACTTTTCGTTACATTTTTTGCTGAATTCCTTGAGCAAACACTCCATATTTTGTTTACAAAAATTTACTTGACAAATTAAGTAATATCTGTATTCAGTTAAGGCATAAAATAAAAATAATCCAAAATCAACCAATTTTTGATAAAAAAATCCTGAAAAAAGTTCCAATTTTTGTAGAAAAGATCACACTTGCGATAGAGCAGTTAATTGAGGGTAAAAGTCATAATTTATGAGCATAGAATAAAAATTTCTAGTAACTGCTGTGTCACAAAACTCAATATTTGCCCAGGAACTTAAAACCATTTCATAACTTCTGAATTATTTACAGCATATCTCAGGTTTATGAGGTGCAGTAGGGACACGCCAATGCCTTGTCCCTACCGGAATTTCTCGATCCGAAGTGTACTTTATAAACATGAAATCTGCTGTAAATTCCCGATCCGCGATCGAGGGAATGAAAAGCTGATTAGCATTCACAATCAAACTCATCAAAACCATAGGGAGAAAACATGGCTAACTACGCAATTTTCGACGAACAATTTTACCTAGCCTCATATCCTTGGGTGAAACCAGCCATTGATGCCGGAGTCATCAAATCCGGCAGAGAACACTTTGAAAAGTTCGGTCAAGCTGGCGGTCTAACAAAAGTATCGCGCTATTTTGATGAAACTGCTTACCTTACTGTCAACACAGACATCAGACCCTTTGTCCGCACCGTCAATCCAAACGCACCTTTTGCGACTGGGCTAGATCACTTTATCCAGTTTGGTTACGATGAAGGACAGCGCCGCAGTGCAGTATCGCCAGAGTATAGCGAAGATTTTTATCTAGCAAATAACTCAGAGTTGCGATCGTTTATCGGCCCCAATGCAACTTTCAAATCAGGATACCAACATTTCATTCAATTCGGGGCCAAAGAAGGCCGTTTTGGGACTTCATTTTTTGAACCAGAATACTTAAGAAAAAATCCCGACATTGTGCCATTTGTCAATTCTGGAAACTTGAAAACTGGTCGGGAACACTATTTCAATTTCGGGAGAAACGAACCCAACCGATCTGCTACTTTTGTCGGCAGCCGCAGCAACGATATTCTCACAGGCATTGGCGTGGGGAATAACGAACTGATTGGAGTGGAAGTAGGTCTCGATCGCAACAACAATCGGCAATACGAAAGCTTTGGAACCAATGAATTTGATGTCCTGACTGGCGGGCCAGGAGTTGATACATTCGTGCTCGGAGTTCCTGCTACAGCCGGGAATGGCATCCCAGTACCGCTGTATTTGAATAACGGTCAAGCTACTATTCGGAACTTCAACGCAGCAGACGATTTGATCCAACTGCAAGGAAATTCTTTAAGCGACGGCTACAACCTGGCTTCGGTTGGCAGCAATTTGTCAATCCAGCGTTTTGGAGATGTGCTCGGCGTGATTGAAGGAGGAGCAGGTTTGAATTTGGTATTCCAACAATCTAATGGTAATGGCACTTTCGCGATCGGATAGTCATTAGTCATTGGTCATTAGTCATTGGTCATCAGTCATCAGTTAATAGTGATGATTGATGACTTTTTTATTTGTTTTGACCTAATGTGCTATAAAAAGTACAATCCTCTTCGATGGCTTCGCTAACGCACTTTACGTTCTTAAAAAAGAAACCATGAATTACGCAATTTTTGACGAAAAATACTACCTTTCGCAATATCCGTGGCTGAAACCAGCCATTGATACAGGATCGCTAAAATCTGGAAGAGAACACTTTGAAAAATTCGGTCAAGCGGGCGGCTTAACTAAAGTATCGCGGTATTTTGACGAAGCTACCTACCTTGCTGGCAACCCAGACATCGCAGCCTTAGTCCGCACTCCTAGCAACCCAAATGGGACTTTTGCTACAGGCTTAGACCACTTTATCAAATTTGGCTACGAAGAAGGTCGATCGCGCGTATCGCCTGAATATGACGAAGCATTTTATCTCGCAAATAACCGACAGTTGCAGCCGTTTATTCAGAATGGAACTTTTAAAAACGGCTACCAGCATTTCATTCAATTCGGCATCAAGGACGGTCAGTTTGCGACTTCATTTTTTGAAATAGAATACTTACAAAAAAATCCCGATGTTCGGCCATTTATCGAATCTGGAGCCTTGAAAACCGGTCGGGAACACTACTTCAATTTCGGCAAAAACGATCCCAGCCGCTCTGCGACTTTTATCGGATCTCCTGGGAATGATATCATTACCGGTGCTGGGGTGGGAAATACCGAATTAATTGGAGTTGAAGTAGGTTTTGTTGTAAGCACTAATGGCTTTACCCTCGGCGGCCGAAATTATGAAAGTGACGGCAGTAATGAATTCGATACTCTCACTGGCGGTAGCGGCCGCGATCTATTCAAGCTCGGAGAACTTTTACCAGGTACTGGTGGTAAGTTCTTCAGACCCCCAACAACATTATATATCGGGCCTGGTTTTGCTACAATTCGGAACTTTACCCAAGGTCAGGATAGCATTCAGCTAGCATCAAACGATTTCGTCCCTTCTTTAGATGAATTGTTGATATTTCCGATTAACAACAATCGAGATTTAGCTATCCAAACTAACGGCTTGTCTGTCTCCCTTCCCGGTGGAGGTTCGAGAATTAGTAGCTTTGACACGCTCGCTGTTATTGAAGGCGGCGGAAATCTCAAGTTGAATTTATTACCAGAATCTAACGCTGCTATTAGATTTCTAATTGGATAAAAATCTCGAAGCTATTGGGGATTAGCCCGATCGCTCCTGAAACTCCGATAATTAATTGTACCATCCAGAAACCGGGTTTCTCCAATAAACCCGGTTGCTAAGTCTTTAAGGGCGATCGCGCGTACTTTGCCTATTCCGGCAACTCGCCAAAGCGATCGCGGTATCGAGCAAGCTGCTGTTGTATTTCCTCGGCTCTTTGTTCTGATTCCTCCGCTCTTTGCTGTGCTCGATCCGCAGTGTCTTCAGCCGTCAAATACCTATTGCCTCGTTCGTCAAACCAGTACAAAACCTCTAACTGTCGTTCCCCATCGCTGTAGCGACCTCGACCGATTCCTAAACCCACTTCCGGCATCCAAAAAGGTTCACCAATTTGCTGTTCGTACTCGCCATTTACCAAACGATAAACTTCAAACGGTTGATGTTGGTCTCGCCGCCAGTAGTACGGATTGTAAATGACATAGTACAGTACGCCCAACTTCGCGTAAATATCATTTTTTTTATCGTATTCACCGCCGTAAGTTTGAGAAACAATCTCTAGGGCAAACATTGGGGGAATATTATTTTCTTCCCACAGGACGTAACTGAGGCGCAAAGTATCGCCTTTGAATCTTTCGACACCCAAACTCAAGAAGCCGTCAGGAACAATTGGAACCAGATGACTTACTCCAGTCGTGTGATAAACTCCCATATCCACGGCAAAAAACCAGTCGTTGCGCTGCCGCCAGTGAAATTTGAGCAAGAATAATAGTAAGTTGGGAAGAAAATTTTGATTTTCGTTATCCACTGGAGTATCATCCGAAGATGGAAGTTCGGCGCTAGTTGGCAAACGCATTTCTCGATCGAATAGTACCATGACAGAAAAATGGCAAATTTATTGATTAATTGTATCATCCAGAAACCGGGTTTCTCGAATAAACCCGGTTGCTAAGTCTTTAATAGATATTACAAAAGTCAAATTCACCCCCCTTAATCCCCCCTTAGTAAGGGGGGAAACAAGAATAATCTTACCCCCTCCCCTTACTAAGGGGAGGGTTGGGGTGGGGTGCATTATATTTTTGCAAGAGTTCTAATGGCGATCGCGCGCGAGCTTCAAAACCTCAACCGCATCTTTATGCCCCTCAGAAGATGCCCAAATTAACGCCGTCCAAGTATTATGATCTTTAGCCTTAATATCAGCTCCTTTATCGACTAAAACTTCCACAACTTCAGTACGCCCGCTACCAGCCGCACTCATCAAAGCCGTCAAACCAAAATTAGTCTGAGCATTCACCTCCGCTCCCGCTGAGAGCAAAAGTTCTACAATCTGCTTATGTCCCGCTGCTGTGGCACTCATTAACGCCGTCCAACCATCACCATCATGACTGTTGACATCCGCACCATCCGCGAGCAATTTTTGCACGAGATCAGCATCGCCAGCCTCAGCCGCAGCCGTCAAAGCCGTCGCGCCTTCGTCATCTTTAGCATTCGCACTTTCTACAGCCGCAACATCACCCGTCTTGGCGGCATTAATTAAATCTGTCATATATTCTCCTTTGTATCTCTAAAATCTTAAATCCTATGGCACTAGATATTTTAATCCTCTCCAACGGGCCCGGAGAATTAGCAACCTGGGTACGTCCCGTTGTGCAAGCCTTGCGCGAGCAATTGGGAAACGCGAGTGAAGCCCGCATTTCCGTTGTCCTGTCCCCTTGTCCCCACGCCACCGGGAAGGAAGCACAAATCGCATCTTCCTACCCAGAAATTGACAGAGTGCAAGCAGCGGAGGATTTTTTGCCATTCCTATTATCTGGCAAAACTGCTGCAAATTGGGATTGGCACAAAAAAGGAGTTGTTTTATTTTTAGGCGGCGACCAATTTTTTACAGTTGTGATTGGGAAAAGGCTCAAATACCGCACTGTTACTTATGCTGAATGGGACGCGCGGTGGTATCGCTGGATTGACAAATTTGCTGCTATGAAACCGGAAGTTTTTGATAAAATTCCGCCAAAATATGCTAATAAATTTACAGTTGTCGGAGATTTGATCGCCGAAGTTGCTCGTTCCCAGGCTCTGCCTGGAAACGCAGATCCAGAGGCTCTGCCTCGTCCAACTCCTTCAAAAGAACTAATTGGATTGTTACCGGGTTCCAAGGCTGCGAAACTGGCTTTAGGCGTGCCTTTGTGTTTGTCGATCGCCCAATCGATCCATCGCATCCGCCCTGAAACTCGCTTTGTCATTCCCGTTGCACCTACCATTGATGTGCAAACTATAGCACGTTTTGCCGACCCAGAACAAAATCCCTGCCTGCATTTATTTGCCAATTCAGCAGCAGAACTTCATGTAACAGAATCACCGTTCTTGCAGGCAGCAAATGGCTTACAAATTGAACTTTGGACTGAGACACCGGCCTACGATTTGCTATCAAAATGCAGTCTGTGTTTGACTACTGTGGGAGCGAATACTGCGGAATTGGGTTCCTTAGCTGTACCGATGATTGTGTTGCTACCGACGCAGCAGTTGGATGCGATGAAAGCTTGGGATGGTTTGCCGGGATTGTTGGCAAATTTGCCGTTTGTCGGTTCTGTTTTTGCGACGGCGATTAATTGGCTGATCTGGCAATTTGGGAAGAGAAAACTTTATGCTTGGCCGAATATTTGGGCACAGGAAGAGATAGTGCCTGAGTTGATGGGGAAGTTGGAACCGGATGCTGTGGCCGAATTGGCGATCGACTATTTGAGCCATCCTGAAAAATTAGCACAAATGGGCGATCGTTTGCGTGCAGTTCGGGGAGAATCGGGTGCGGCGCATAAAATCGCTGAATTGGTTTGCGAACAAATTGATTTGCAATAATCAATAATATCAATTCCGGTTGCACCGGAATTATAGAGGAGACGGCTTGGCCTTTGTCCCTACCCACAATAACATTTTTGGTACAAAGGCCAAGCCGTCTCCTGATTTCGGGTAATAATTCCGATGTAACGGGAAACGATGTTAGGAAGAAGAAAAAGGGCTGGTTTTTGAGATTGTGGGTTTTTGGCAATTATTGTTGGTGAAACCCGCTCCTACAATAACTTAACCTCGATCGTGCTTGGCAATTACCCAAATGGCGTGGATCATACCCGGAAACCAGAAAAAACAGGTTAGAAGAAGGTTGATCCAAAAATCAGTGCCAATGCCAACCGTCAGAAATACGCCCAGGGGGGGAATAAAAATTGCAGCGACTATGCGTACTAAACTACCCATGTGAGTTACTCCAAACGACTTTTGTCTTTTCTTTTAACTTCATTGACCGACAGAACCTTTCCCGAAAAACTTCGGCGGTGCCGCCATAGTGTAAACTTCGGTTTCCTCGGCAATTACTTTTCGTAAGTGGCCAGGAACTTGCATCAATCCTAACAGGGTAATGCCGTCTAACATCCGAAACCCGCCAGTGGTTTTTTCAGCTAGTAATTTGTCCGTAACTTCTGGTTCGGGACGGGTGTTTATTTCCTGAGTTGAAGCTATGGCGAAACCCCAAGGAGCTCCGTAGGTAGAAATAAAACTGGTGCAGGATTGAACGTTGGGAAAAACGGATTTTAGGGTATTTACAATGCGGGCGTGCATTTTCATTTCTGCTGGAGAAACTGGCCCGGCTTGCACTACAAAATATCCGTTAGGCGACATTATGCTGCGAACTTTCTCAAAATACTCTTTTGTAAACAACTGGAAAGATGGGCCTTCTTCAATGGGATCTGACAAGTCAGAAATCACAATATCCCAATCTTTGTCAGTTTTATCTAAATAGTCCAAAGCATCGCCGATTACTACTTCACAACGAGGATCGTCAAAGGCATTTTGGTGCATTTCTGGCAGGTGTTCGCGGCAAGCTTCTACTACTTCGCCGTCAATGTCGATCATCACGACTTTTTCAACGGTTTTCCAGCGCAGCACTTCTCTAATCGTAGCTCCTTCTCCGCCGCCTAGAACCAGGACTTTTTTGGGTGAACCGTGACAAATCATGGCTGGGTGCACGAGGGGTTCGTGGTACAGAAACTCGTCGCCTGTACAAGATTGCCATTTGCCGTCCAACACTAAGCCTTTGCCGTAGGTGCCGGTTTCAACGACGTACATTTCCTGGTAGGCAGTTTTCTTGTAAGCGAGCACGCTGATAATGCCGTGAACGTAAATATCCCAAGGGGTAATGTACTCGCTCATCCAAAAGTCTGCACGAACTTCGCTACCTGACATTCAATACTCTCCAAATATAAACTGCTGTGTCGATGTTGTCACAAATAGTATTTCTTAGCACAAAATGGTGCTGGTGTGGAAGTGCGATCGACACATTGGAGTGAGATTTATGAGAAATGGTATAGTACGATTGCGTTCTGGGAGATAGCGATTGGTTTGTTACTTGAGATTGCTTGTGGGCGATCGCGAGCGTCGAAATCCGTCATATTCACAGCCATCTCTAATATTTTGGCTTTGCATTGCCGCGTGGTTGTGTACAAATGTTGTCTAAATCGGGCATTTTTGGCGCTCTTGCCTGCCCTACACATTGGCGTGCGACTGCCGATCGATCGCAAATCGGATGAAAACCCCATACTCAAAGAGTGTCCCGATGAAAGTGGCGATCAGTTTTAATCAGCTTTGTGATTAAAATCTTGACATTTTGAATGTATATTAGATAAGATATTTAGACGTATCAAAATAAAGGAATTATTCAACTTTGGTGACAAAATTGCAGAGGCGAGCCGCGACTAACTTCTAAATATGTAAACGGCGGAAATAAATTTCATAATAAAAGTTTTGTAATACTATTTTTAGGTTCAAAATAATAGCCGATGGAACCAACAGACTGGGAAAATAGAATCAAAGAGCTGGAAGAAGCTCATATAATCCTGCGGAAAAAACTCGAAACTTCTGAAGTCAAACGCAGTCAACTAGAAGCCCTTAATCAAACAAAAGAATCTTTGCTAGAAACAGTTACTCAGGAATTTATAAATTCTGAAGATATTTTAAAAGCAAAAATGTCTCAACTAGAAAAAGCTCTCTTAAATCAGCAAGCAATGCAGCTCAAATTGATCGAAGCTGAAAAAATGTCGGCTTTGGGGATTTTGGTAGCTGGTATTGCCCACGAAATCAACAATCCAGTCAACTTCATCTACGGCAATATTACCTATGTCAATGACTACACTGCCGACATTTTACAATTGCTCGAAATGTACCAAAATCGGTATCCCGAAACAGATGCAGAGATTGAAGATTTTATTGAAAAAATTGACCTGAACTTTCTGCGTGAAGATTTGTTAAAAACTCTTTCGTCAATGAAAGTGGGCTCCGAGCGCATCCGCGAAATTGTGCTGACTTTGCGGAACTTTGCGCGGGTAGACGAAGCCGAAAAGAAACCGGTTAACATTCACGAAGGAATTGACAGCACTTTGTTAATTTTGCAAAATTTAATTAAAGAAAAACCAGGCGATCGGGCTATCAAAATTGTTAAAGATTATGGCAATTTGCCGAAGGTAGAATGTTATGCGGGACAATTAAATCAGGTATTTATGAACATTATTAATAATGCTATTGATGCGCTGCGGGAGCTAGACCAAAAGCGCTCCCTAGGCGAAATAGAAGCAAACCCCAGCCAGATTGTAATTACTACTTCTATTATTTCAGAAAATTGGGCAAAAATTAGCATCAAAGATAATGGTCTGGGAATGAATGAAGCTGTAAGAGGGAAAATTTTTGATCCGTTTTTCACAACTAAACCAGTCGGGCACGGGACTGGTTTGGGACTGTCAATTAGCTATCAAATTGTTGTGGACAAACACGGCGGGAGGTTGGAGTGCATATCCGCAGTTGGAGAAGGAACTGAATTGGCGATCGAGATTCCGATCGCCAATTCCCGCAGCTCGCGATCGATCGAGCTAAACTGAGGGATAATAAAAACTCCCTTTGACCGCGGCTCCTCTAGTTTGATGTGCAACCCTATGTCTACTGTCACTTTTGGTTTATCAACCCTCTCTGCGGCAGAGCCTGGGGCATCCTACAGCAGCAGCCAACCGCCACTGCGCCCCACCGTGTCGGCAGAGTGGATCGAGGTTTTGGTGGACTCTCCTTTCAGGGGCGCGGGGGACTCGCCTGGGGAGGAAAACAAATTATTTACCTATCGCTTACCTGCGGAAATGAATGTGCAGCCAGGGGATATTTTGAGTGTACCCTTTGGCAGTCAACAGGTAGGGGCGATCGCCATTCGCTACATTTCTCAACTGCCGCCAGACTTAGATCCGGCGCGGGTTAAAGATGTCGAAGATGTTGTCAGTACGGGCTTTTTCCCGCCTACTTACTGGGAATTGCTCGATCGAGTATCTGTCTATTATTGCACGACATTAATTCAAGTAATTAGAGCCTCGTTGCCGCCCGGTTTGTTAAGCCGTTCCGTTCGCCGAATTCGGTTGATTAAAGACGCTGTTTCTCCGAATGCCGAAACATTTCTAAATCCCGCTGCTAGTCAAATTTTACAATTATTACAATCACAAAAAAACGGCGATTATACTTGGCAATATCTTCAGCGACAAGTCAAGGGAAGTTATCGGGGATTAAAAGATTTGTTGAAACGCGGTTGGGTAGAAAGTTATTTAGAACCTCCCAATCCTCCTAAACCAAAACTGAAGCCGGCAGTGACATTAATTGTCAGCGCTTATGTAACTGATTTAACGCAGCGGCAACAAGAAGTATTGGAAGTTTTGCGGCGTGCAGGTGGTGAAATGTGGCTGAATGATTTGCTGAGAATTTGCAGTACAAGTTCTTCGGTTGTCAAAGCTTTGGAACAAAAAGGTAGTGTGGTAATCGATCAAAGGGAAGTGCTCAGGGGCGATCGGGGAATTGCCCAAACTCCCGATTCACCCAAAAAATTAACTCATTTTCAAGCTGAAGCTTTGGCATTCATTAACAGTTTTTCTGGTTTTCGTCAAGTGCTGCTACACGGCGTTACAGGTTCCGGGAAAACCGAAGTGTATTTGCAGGCGATCGCACCCATCTTAGCCAGCGGCAAATCCGCCCTCGTGCTCGTTCCCGAAATCGGCCTGACACCGCAACTTACCGATCGATTCCGCGCCCGTTTTGGCGAGCAAATTTGCGTCTATCACAGCGCCCTATCCGACGGCGAACGTTACGATACATGGCGTCAGATGCTGACTGGAACCCCGCAAATTGTCATCGGCACGCGATCGGCAATTTTTGCACCTTTACCTCACCTCGGCTTAATTATCCTCGATGAAGAACACGACACCAGCTTCAAACAAGAACAACCAGCCCCTTGCTACCACGCCCGCACCGTTGCCAAATGGCGCGCCGAATTAGAAAATTGTCCCCTAATTTTAGGTTCCGCTACCCCAGCTTTAGAGACTTTTGTCGAGACGCAAATCAATAATTACTCCTTACCAACTATCCATTATTTATCATTGCCCGAACGCATTTATTCGCGTCCGATGCCGCCGATTGAAATAGTCGATATGCGCCAAGAATTGCGCCAAGGAAACCGTTCTATTTTTAGCACTTCCCTGCAAAATGCTCTCGAAGAATTGCAAGTCAGACAACAGCAAGGTATTCTGTTTATTCACAGAAGAGGACACAGTACCTTTGTCTCTTGTCGGAGTTGTGGCTATGTGATGGAATGCCCTAATTGTGATGTTTCGCTTTCTTATCACCACGTCGGTGAAGGAACAGCAGAAATATTGCGCTGTCACTACTGCAACCATACGGAACGGCACCCTCAAAACTGTCCTGAATGCAGTTCTCCTTACTTCAAAAACTTCGGCAGCGGCACTCAGCGAGTCGAACAGGAATTGACCAGATTATTTCCCGAATTACGGGCAATTCGGTTTGATAGCGATACGACTAGAAATAAGGGCGATCACCGCCGATTGTTGACGCAATTTGCGAATGGGGAAGCTGACATTTTGTTGGGTACGCAAATGCTGACTAAAGGGTTAGATTTAGCGGGAGTGACATTGGTGGGAGTTGTCTCTGCTGATGGGTTGCTAAACTTATCCGATTATCGGGCAAGCGAACGAGCTTTTCAAACATTAACTCAAGTGGCGGGGCGTGCCGGTAGAGGCGATGATCCGGGAAAGGTAATCATGCAAACTTATACTCCTGAACATCGGGTAATCCAAGCAGTTAGGCAACACGAATATACAAGTTTTGTGGAAACGGAATTAGCCGAAAGGGCGGCGCTAAATTATCCTCCTTCGGGGCGGCTAGTTTTGTTGCGGTTAAGTAGTTTGGATGCGGCGGAAGTTGCGGTAACGGCGGTACAATTAGCCTCTGCTTGTCATGAGTATATTGAGCGATTGTCTGTACCGGGTTGTGAGTTGTTGGGGCCAGCCCCGGCGGCGATTATGCGGGTAGCAAATCGGTATCGGTGGCAGATTTTGCTGAAGTTGCCTTGGGATGAGTCGGTGGATTTGTCGGATTTGATCGGATTGCGCGATCGCGCGCCACGTTCTGTTAGTCTGACTATTGATGTCGATGCGTTGAATTTTGGTTAATGATCCGTGTAATCGTAGGGTGCGTCAGCTTCGACAATTTTATCAATAATCGACAATCTCCTAGCTGACGCACCTTACAAGCTACAATATTATCATTAACTTAAACTTCAAAATTCTCTATGGCTTACAGTAACTTTTCGCTCACTGATGCCATCAAACAATTTGGCTTAACCCTAAAAGACAAAAATGATTTATTTGCCGATATACCCGAAGTAGCATACAGCGAATATCTAAATTTTACCCTCAACTATAATCTGCGAATAGCCAGCGAAATAAATACAGAAAAAGCGCGATCGGAAATGATTATCACCCCAATCTTATTGGAATTGAGGAGAATGCTAGATGATAAAATCAGCTTGTTTTCCGGTAAAGAGTTTAACGTAGACTTAGAAAAAGGACTGAATGGTGCTTGCGATTTTTTAATTAGCCTCTCGGAGTCGCAGATTGTGATTATGGCTCCTGTACTAGCGATTGTTGAGGCCAAAAAAGAAGATTTAATCGGTGGTTTAGGACAATGTGCGGCAGAGATGTATGCCGCGCAATTGTTTAATGAAAAAGAAGGCAACCGAGTTCCAGTAATTTATGGCCTTGTGACTTCTGGCACTGTTTGGAGATTTTTAAAACTGGAAGGTAATGCTTTAGATATTGATGTTGTGGAGTATTATATTAAAGATGTGGGAAAAATTTTAGGAATTTTTTCAAGTTTGCTCAAAGTAAACCTGTAGGGTGCGTCAGACAACACCTATGGCAAATCAGGACTTTAGTCCTCACTACAAACACCTTAAAAATCTGGGTTTTGCCACTCTCTCTCGATTCTTTCTAAATACTTCGCGGCTCCCAATTGTTGAAAGATTTGATGGGCTGTGTTGTAATGTTGTTGGGCAAGTTCTGGGTTGTTGCGCTGGCGGTAAAGTCGTGCTAAATCGTAGTTAGTTTCGGCAATATGCCAAGTCATTCCTAGTTCTTGCATTTTCGCTAAAGCTTCTTGTAACAGCGTTTCTGCTGCATCTAGGTTGCCTCTACCGAGTTCATTTTCTCCAAGACCACCGATCGAAGCTGCTATAGCCGAACGATCGCCCAATTCTGTCATAATTTCCAAACATTGCCCATACAATCTTTCTGCTTCATCCCAATTGCCACGTTTTTGCTCGATATCTCCCAATAACCCCCAACTATATGCCATACCAGAGCGATCGCCCAATTCTGTCATCATTTCCAAAGATTGCCGATAAAGTCGCTCAGCTTCATCCCAATTGCCACGTTTTCGCTCGATATCTCCCAACCATCCCCAAGAATATGCCATCCCAGAGCGATCGCCATATTCGCGATAAATCTCCAAAGCTCGTTGAGAATAACGCTCCGCTTCAGTCAAATTCCACATTTCTTTTGCCACCCATCCTAACTGCTGGTAGGTTCTTGCTTGACAATAAATATTTCCTATTGCTTGTTCAATTTCTAAACATTCCTGATAAAAAACAGTTGCCTGTTGCCAATCCCGCAAATCCTGACAGACATTTCCCAAATAATACAAAGTATTAGCTTCACCGCGACTGTTTCCTAGCGTGCGACTGATTTCCAGCGATGCTTGATAGGCACTCATTGCCGCCGAAAATTGTCGCTCTTGCTTGTAAGCCGCACCCAACTCATTGTAAACTTCAGCTTGCAGCGATATATTTCCACTTTCCTTTGTCAACTCCAAGGCTGATTCTAAATACTCCCTCGCTTTAACGGGATTTCCTTGACTGAGATAAGCAACTCCTAATTGATGTAAAATATTGCTGCAAGCACTAGGATTTTTTTCTGTTCCAGAATGACTCGGCTTGTAGTCCATCAACAAAGACTCTAAAAGTTCAATGCGCTCTTGCTTTTCAGGCGTTTCTAATGTCCTAAAACTCCTTTGCGAATCAAGAACCCTAGCAACGGCATCATCTCTAGTAGCTTGAGTAGTTTTAAACAGAAATACTCCCGATCTCCACGCCCAAAAATCCGCTGCAAACTTCGCCAAACGAGTAATCGCATAGTCTGGCAAAACAAACAGCATCGGATAGGGAACGCTTTTTTTATAAGCATCTCGCACCCAATTGAGGTCTTGTAATACCGGAGGATATTCGCCAAATTTGCCGATCGACTTTTCCAATCCCCGCACAATTAAAACTAATTTTTTATTGGGTTCTCGCTTAATAGTAGGTAAAATTTTGATAATTTCATCTCGGAGGAAACGCAAATTCTCATCAAAATTCAAAACTTCAAATTGAGTTTCTTGAGAAATAGGATTATTTTTCAATCCCTCAATCAACAAATCAGCTTCCGTATTAAAATTAACTTCTACAAACCCAATTGTAAACTTATCCGAAAAATCAACAAACGTCAACATTTGAGTAAATACCTGCGGATTTCGCGATATAAATCGCCTAATTTCTAAATCTCTATTATTCTGGGTTGACATTAGATTCTCTCGCATCTCGAAGAGCTTTTTTGAATTCTTCACTTTGCTTGACTACCGGATTCGGATAGTTCCATCGATTTTTGCCGTTGTATTCCAAAACCGAAGTATTGAATAACATTAATTGACCGACATCATCTTTAGTAATATTTTTCGTCAAACAAACTTCAGCTAAAACTGGGTAGTGACTTTGCGGAATAAACCGCTCAAAATTAAATTGCTCTTGTTTAATTGCATAAATAACATCTTCAGCATTTATTTTATCATGCTCGTTAGTGCTGGCAGTTAAACAAGCCGTCTGCATCATCTGCATGAGTTGGCGAACGTGACCCCCGCTGGCTTTTGCCAATTCCAGCAATTGTTCGCGAGACTCAAAGATTTTGTCAACTTCAACCCGGCGCTCGATTAAACTAGCCATAGTATCTAAGCCTGTTTGGTTGTAATTTAAGTCACAATTATCTCGATTAAACTCATAGATATTGACCATCGGGACAATGTGAGGATTGCCAAAATTATTATTGAGGTTTTTAGTAGAAGAAAGAACTGAAAGAGGTACTGTGTAAACGATAGTACAATCTAGTTGTTGAAGTTGACCCGCATAATCAAAAAATAAATGATTCGCTACCTCTGGAGGAACGCGGTCTAAATTATCAAATATAATCAGAAATCCTTTATATTTGGGAAACTTTTTCCGCAGTTTTTTGACAGCATCATTTAACAGTAAGTTGATATCTGCTTTTAATCGAGAAATATCTTTTTCTAAAATTTGGCGAATTGTTTTCTTCTGCTTATCAGAACCTTTGATTTGTGCCAGTAACTTTACTAACAACTTTGCTAAAAATGGAGCTTCAGGCCCCAAAGTTGCTTCTCCTTCGACACTTACGGAACTTTCAACTGTTCGTTCTGTTTCTTGGGTGACATCCTTAAACCAAGCCTCAAAATTCTCCATCAGCCGAGGATCTAATTTCAGCCCCAGCCGACGCATTTCAAACTCAACTTGCTTAATGGTGATCAAATAAAAATCTGTATAACCGACATCATTAATATCTGTCTCTTCGTTGACCTCCAGATAAATGACGTGATAATCTTTTTCCCACTCCTTTTGAATTCGCTTCAATTCGGTACTTTTGCCGCAGCCTCGATGTCCTGTAAACAGGATTGTGGTATACTTTCCGGCTTCTTGAAAATCTAAACGGGTATTCACACTTGCGATCGCTGTTGTTTTGCGAACGCCTGATAAGTTAACATAATAGCGATCGAGGTCCTCGCCTTCTAAGGGTTCGACATTACAAATTTGATAAGCAGCTTTGAGGGTTGTGGCGCGGTTGATAGGATGAGTAGTCATAAATTTTTAATTTAGTAGATTCGTTGCGGGCAACCTGAACAATTTATCATATCAATTCCGGTTACACCGGAATGACATAGAGGACACGGCAGTGCCGTGTCCCTACCACAATTAATTCTACTCGTTACCAGGCTCCGGCCTGGTAACGCCGATCCGGAGGCTCTGCCGACCTTTCCGTTTTTTCTCTTCGAGGCAGAGCCTCTAGATATGAGTTCCCAGGCTGGAGCCTGGGAACCAGTTAAGTTGTGTAGGTACTTCTTTAGTAGGGACACGGCACTGCCGTGTCCTCTATCGTGTTCACAAACGCAGGTAGGGACACAGCACTGCTGTGTCCTGTAAACTAAGGCAAATCTGTTTCGCCCATCAAATAAAGGTCACACTCACGGGCTACGCCCCGCCCTTCATTAATCGCCCAAACCACCAAACTTTGTCCCCGGCGACAGTCACCGGCGGCGAAAACTCCCGGAATGCTAGTTGTATATTTTTCGTGCTCGGCTTTCACATTGCTGCGCGCGTCACGTTCCAATCCCATCGCATCCAGCAAGGGCTGTTCCGGGCCCAGGAAGCCCATCGCTAGCAAGACAAGCTGGGCTGGTAGGACTTTTTCGGTTCCGGGAATGTGTTTCGGAATGAACTGCCCTTTTTCGTTTTTTGCCCACTCCACCTCAACGGTGTGTACGGCTTTGACATTGCCGTTTTCGTCGCCCTCGAACTTGGTCGAGGTGGTGAGATAGCCGCGCGGGTCGTCGCCGAATTTGGCTGCGGCTTCTTCTTGGCCGTAGTCGAGACGGTAGACTTTCGGCCATTCGGGCCAGGGATTGTTGGCCGCCCGTTCCGAGGGCGGTTTGGGCAGGATTTCAAGCTGTACAAGGCTGTTGCAGCCGTGCCGAATGGAGGTGCCCACGCAGTCGGTGCCGGTGTCGCCACCGCCGATAATTACGATATCTTTGCCTGTGGCGGAGATGAAGTTATCGTTTGTACACTTGTCTAAAACCGATTTGGTGTTGGCGGTGAGGAAGTCCATTGCGAAGTGGATGCCTTTTAATTCCCGCCCTTCGATACTCAAGTCGCGGGGTTTGGTGGCGCCGGTACAAAGAACAACTGAGTCGTATTCTTTTAGCAATTGTTCTACTGGTAAGTCTTTCCCGACTTCGGTGTTGCAGATGAATTTGACGCCTTCGTCTTCGAGGACTTTGAGGCGACGCATCACGACTTGTTCTTTGTCTAGCTTCATGTTGGGGATGCCATACATTAACAGGCCGCCGGGGCGATCGGCTCTTTCGTACACAGTTACCCAATGACCGGCTTTGTTGAGTTGCGCGGCGGCGGACAAACCGGCGGGCCCGGAACCGATGACGGCGATTTTTTTGCCAGTGCGTTTTGCTGGTGGTTCGGCGGTAATCCAGCCTTCATCCCAGCCTTTATCGATGATTGAGGCTTCGATGTTTTTGATTGTCACCGGCGGGTTGTTGATGCCGAGCACGCAAGCGCCTTCGCAGGGTGCGGGACAGACGCGGCCGGTGAATTCGGGGAAGTTGTTAGTTTTGTGGAGTCTGTCTAGGGCTTCTTTCCAGAGCCCGCGATACACTAAATCGTTCCATTCGGGAATCAGGTTGTTGACTGGGCAGCCGCTGGCCATGCCGCTAATCAGGTTTCCGGTGTGGCAAAATGGGATGCCGCAGTCCATGCAGCGCGCGCCTTGGCTGCGGAGTTTGTCCTCATCCATCGGGAGGTGGAACTCGTCCCAGTTGTGGACTCTCTCGACTGGTGAGAGTTCGGAGGGCAATTCGCGCAAGAATTCGATAAAGCCTGTTGGTTTTCCCATAGTGCTGTTTTGGTTAGAACTTAATTTTTGGTAGTTTTTGGTAGCATCTCAATTGTCGGCGATCGCACCGAAGATTGAGCAATTCGTACCTGAAATCTTCAATATCGCCGGGAGTCGGGCAAAACCGCGATACAAGCTGCTGCACGTCTTATGCCAAATTTGGCAGAAAATCCCTCTTGATTTTTTAGTCTCGCGAAGGCGGACTTCGTTTGTATAGTTTGACCTCGAATTCGTATGACGGGCGCTTCGCCACATACGAATTTGAGGTCAACAGGTTTCAACCGCCGTCCCCATCAGCCAGCCCTCGAAATACCTTACAAAAAGTTACAGGCGTTGCAAAATATTAATTTCAAGATATACTACTGTAAATCGGTCAAATATACGGAGTTAACATTGTCAACTCCTAAAACAGGTAAATAAAGTTATGAGCATTACAATTCAGAACGTATCGAAACACTTTGGCTCCTTTCACGCCATTGACAGCGTGAATTTGGAAATCAAAAGCGGCTCTTTAGTCGCGCTGTTGGGGCCTTCCGGTTCCGGGAAATCAACTTTGCTGAGGATGATTGCGGGCCTCGAACCCCCAGACAGCGGTCATATTTACCTGACCGGCGAAGATGCTACCAAGCAGTCGGTGCAGGAAAGGAATATCGGTTTTGTGTTTCAGCACTACGCTTTGTTCAAACACATGACTATTAAGAAAAATATTGCTTTTGCGATGGAAATTCGCAAAGTTCCTCAAGACTTGATTAGAAAACGGGTTGATGAACTTTTGGATTTAATTCAGTTGACAGGTTTGGGCGATCGCTATCCTTCGCAACTTTCCGGCGGCCAACGACAGCGGGTTGCTTTGGCTAGAGCATTAGCAGTTCAACCGAAAGTGCTGCTGCTAGATGAACCTTTTGGAGCATTAGATGCTAAAGTCCGCAAAGAATTGCGATCGTGGCTGCACAACCTTCACAAAGAAGTTAACATCACCACAGTTTTTGTGACTCACGATCAAGAAGAAGCTATGGAAGTAGCCGATGAAATTGTGGTGATGAACAAAGGTAGAGTCGAACAAGTTGGCACTCCTGCTGAAATTTACGACAAACCGGCATCAGCTTTTGTAATGAGTTTTATTGGGCCGGTCAATGTGCTATCGAATGCGGCGGGTTTGTTCGCCAGCAACGGTACAACGGCTCGCAATCATGGAGCCGCTCATTCTGAAGTAGTGTTTTTGCGCCCCCACGATGTGGAAATTAAAACTCAGCCGGAGTCTGGTTTTGCCTCAGCAAAAGTCAGCCGGATCATTCATTTAGGGCGGGAAATTCAAACCGAATTGGTGTTAGAATCGGGTCAGACGGTGACAGCTTACGTCAGTCGCGATCGCTTCGACGCTCTACAGTTACAGCGAGAGCAGCAGGTGTATGTCAAGCCCAAACACGCGATGACTTTCCCTGCTTATTCAATTTAAAATCAGCATTTAACTGGAGAGAAATTAAATCATGAAAATTGCGAGAGATGTTACAGAAATAATTGGCAGAACTCCTTTAGTTCAGCTCAATAAAATTCCCCACTCCGAAGGAGTAGTTGCTCAAATTGTGGCCAAATTGGAAGGGATGAATCCGGCTGCTTCGGTGAAAGATCGAATTGGGGCGAGCATGATTCTGGCGGCAGAAGAGGCGGGGTTAATTGAACCGGGAAAAACTATTTTAGTTGAACCGACTTCAGGCAATACTGGAATTGCTTTGGCTATGGTAGCGGCGGCGAAAGGCTACAGTTTGATTTTAACTATGCCGGATACGATGAGTTTAGAGCGCCGATCGATGTTAAAAGCTTACGGAGCTCGGTTAGAATTAACTCCGGGACATGAAGGGATGTTAAGCGCGATCGCCCGTGCGGAAGAAATTGCCGAAGAAACCCCCGATGCTTTCCTGCTGCAACAGTTTCGCAATCCCGCAAATCCGAAAATTCACCGCGAAACCACGGCTGAGGAAATTTGGGCCGATACTGACGGTAAAGTAGATTTTTTAGTGGCTGGAGTTGGCACCGGCGGTACGATTACGGGCGTTGCTGAGGTAATTAAACAGCGGAAACCGAGTTTTAGGGCGATCGCAGTGGAACCAGCCGGCAGCCCCGTGCTTTCTGGAGGGCGATCGGGCCCTCACAAAATCCAAGGAATCGGTGCAGGATTCATCCCGGAAGTGTTGAAACCAGAGTTAATTGATGAGGTAATTGCAGTTAGCGACGAAGATGCGATCGCTTACAGTCGCCGCCTAGCCAGAGAAGAAGGATTATTGTCAGGAATTTCGGCCGGCGCAGCATTGTGCGGTGCGATTCAAGTTGGGAAGCGTCCTGAAAATGCTGGAAAATTGATTGTTTTTGTGCAGCCTTCTTTTGGGGAACGCTATCTCAGTACAGTTTTGTTTAAAGATTTAGAATTGCCGATATTCAGCGAACTAGAAGCATTAATTAGCAATTAAGAGGACACGGCAGTGCCGTGTCCTGATTGTTGTGAGTAATATTAATTCCGATGCTATCGGATTTGATATTACTCTCCAAAAAAGATGCTCCTTTCTTTCTTCTCTAACTGCTTTGTGCGATCGATCGCCGATTGCAAAACAGCTTCAACTCGCGGCGGCTGCAAAGATAAAATAAATTACTCCAATCCCTAATAAGCCAACAACTGAACTGAATAAAAATATCAACCAAAATGCAGTTTATCATAAATATTTGTTACTTAACGCTCGGAAATTATCTATCTCAAGAAAGAGCCAACTACCGAAAACTGTAGTAATATTTATCGAGATTGAAAGAATGGCAGTAGCCGATAAGTACCGCTTTCTATCAAAATGAAGATTCCCAAACCAATTAAAACAAAAGGGACAATAGCCTGAGTATAGCGAGTTAAAATTTTGGCGATCGCTATGCGGCGAGTTAACCGATAAGCGGCATAAGACCAAACACCTACCAGCACAAAGAAAACTGCCAAAATAACCATCAAGCTGGGCAAATCGCTGCTAGCAAACAGCGGCAGATAAATGCCGATATTGTCTCCACCGTTGGCCACAGTCACAGCAGCCACATTCAAAGTTTGGGCGTTGAACAGATTTGCTAGTTTTGAGACAAATGAATTAGATTCGCGGTTAAATTCACCCGATACCGCCTGTACTTCATCTCGATCGTTTTCTGTCTTGACTAAGTGACTGATGCCGATCGCGATCGGAACCAAACCCAGCAAACCGATAATAGCTTTCGGCACGATTAAGCCGCCAAAAAAACCGGGCAAACTTGCCAAAATTAGTGCTGTAAACCCGAGGTACTTACCGACAACGATATGCCTGGGCCGGAAAGTAACATTTACTTGGGCGAAAAACAGCATCGAAATCACAATGTCATCGATGTTGGTGGCGGCAAAAGATGTAACTCCCGCAAGAATCGCGGCTGCAAACCAACTCATACTATTTTAGATTCGGGAATTAATGATGAATTTTGCGGTTGAGAGATTGGGTGCAATTGCATTTTACCAGAAAATGCAATGTCACCATAATCATTGCACAATTTTCATTTTTAGCAGCAGCACAGAAACCAGAAATTTAATATTTATCCGAACATCTCTGAGCGATATTAGCACAAATATTGACTTCAGCGCTCTGCTATTTACCTTCCGCCAGCAACTGTTCAAAATCCGCTGCGGGCAAAGGAGGACTGAACAAATATCCTTGCATTGTATCGCACTCGTAGCGCCAGAGAAAATCTTTTTCGGCTTCCGTCTCCACTCCTTCGGCAACTACCTCAAGGCAGAGACTGTGAGCCATTTCAATAATAGCTTTCACAATTGCTGCATTTGTGCAACCGTCGGTGATGTTGCTAATAAAACAGCGGTCGATTTTCAAAGTATCGAAAGGGTATTGCGCCAGATAGCTTAAAGAAGAATAGCCAGTTCCAAAATCGTCAATAGATATAGAAACTCCCAAATCTTTCAATTGCTGCAAAGTGGCGATCGCACTTTCGGCATCCTCCACCATCAAACTTTCTGTCAGTTCTAATTCCAAACTGCTCGGCGACAAACCAATTTCCGCTAAAATTTGGGCAACTCTGCTGCTGAGATCCGGTTGGTGAAATTGCCCGGGCGACAGATTCACCGCTACCTGCTGCAGATAAAAACCAGTATTTTGCCAAACTTGCATTTGCCTGCAAGCTGTCTGCAAAACCCACTCGCCTAACTGTACAATGAAGCCAGTTTCTTCGGCAGCAGGAATAAATTCTGCGGGCGAAATAAGCCCTTTTTCTGGATGCAGCCAGCGCAATAAAGCTTCTGCACTCATAATTTTACCGCTCTGGACATTGACCTGCGGCTGATAGTAAACTTGGAATTCTTTTCGTTCCAGAGCATCGCACAAACTTGTTTTTATTTGCTCTAATTTGTCGGCGGCATCTTCGACTAATTCGCTGGTTTGCGATCGCAAATTATACTGCTGTTCGGCCAAAGCTGCTTGTTTTTTCAAGCGGCTCGATATTGCGCCCACAAGTTCAGCTTTACTAAAAGGTTTAGTCAGGTAATCATCTGCTCCCAATTCCATACCTTGCCGCACTTGAGAGCGATCGGCTTTACCGGTGAGAAAAACAAAAGGTACGGTAGCAGTAACAGGATGCGATCGCAAGGCCGCCAGTACCCCATACCCGTCAAGTTCCGGCATCATCACGTCGCAAAGAATCACGTCGGGAAGATTTGACACCGCCGCAGATAAACCTTGCGCTCCATTTTCTGCACCCGTCACGTCGAAACCTTCCGCTTTGAGGAGTTTGAGAATATTCTCCCGAATTACTTGGTCGTCGTCAATTACCAGAATCTTTTTCATATGTCATTCCCTGAAAGCGATATAATTGACCCGGGTTGTTGCACCCGATAAGTGTGGCGATCGCTGAAAACGCACAGCTCGATCGACAAAGACAGCCGAATATTTTCCGACAAAAATAGCAGACGCCCCTGAAAAACGCTAATATTTCAAGGACAACTAGATTAATGTTTCTCTGCTTACTCAGTGCCGTCCGTATTATTACGAGGTTAATTAATAAATCTCTCACTAATTTTAGGCGATCGACAGTTAGCAGTTCCCTGAATAACTGCTAAACTGGTTGTGCCGATCGAGCGATCGTCTACCAACAATCTAAACCTATTTATAACAGTTGCCTAAAACAATGCAACTACCAGCAAGTTTCAAACCCTTGCGGAGTAAGTCTTTCCTGATTCTTTATTGTAAAATCTCAAATCTTAAATCTCAAATGGCATTACCCAGTGGATTTCCTCAGCCCGCACAGATTGGCGTCATAGAAGTTAAGCAATATCCTCAGTATCGCGCTGTCACATACACACACGAGGGCGATTTGCGACAAGCGACAGGAATCGCCTTCAATCCCTTATTTCAACACATCAGCAATAACCAAATTGCGATGACAACGCCAGTAGAAGCGCGCTACACTGCAAATTCCGAGCAAATCGATGCGGTTCCTGTTGCAGAAGTTTCGTTCCTCTACCCGGCACCAAATATCGCCCCCAGCAGCGTTAACTCCGCTGTGGAAGTCACGGATACTTCGCCAATGACAGTTGTCAGCATCGGCGTGGGCGGGGCCTACACTTGGGAAAGCTACGAAATTAACCTCTCCAAACTCAAAGATTGGCTTCAAGAACATCCCGAATACGAAATAGTTGGGCCACCGCGCCGCTTTTTTTACAATTCCCCGATGACAGCGGAAGCAACTAAAATCAGCGAGGTACAAATTCCGATCAAACACCGCTGACATGAACAACTAATTCGCGAATACTGCCCCGCTGGCGGTGTTCCCAGAGGTAGATACCCTGCCAAGTTCCTAATAGTAACCTGCCACGGTCGATCGGGATTTGTTCAGAAGTATGAGTCAGCGCAGTGCGAATGTGCGCCGGCATATCGTCTGGGCCTTCCGCATCGTGAATGTAGTTCGCGCCCTCCGGTACCAGTTTAGCCAAAAAGTTAGCCAAATCCTGAAGTACATCCGGGTCAGCATTTTCTTGTATCACCAAGCTAGCAGAAGTATGGCGCAAAAATAAGCTGCAAAGCCCGGTTTTGACACCTGAATTTGCCACCGCATCTTCTATCTTAGGAGTGATTTTGCACAGAGACTTCCCTGTAGTATGAATCTTGAGTATCTGTTGGTAGTGAGCCATATCAGGTTGGGTAAAGTAACCATTATAAGGTTTGTAGTGAGGACTTCAGTCCTTTCTTTTTTTAATGACTAAAGTCCTCACTACAAACACTTTGTATAGTGAGGACTTCAGTCCTTTCTTTTTTAAGGACTAAAGTCCTCACTACAAACACTTTGTATTAGGCGTCATCCAGCGCTCTTCTAACTTTGTTTGTATACGCACGATTTCAATCGCCCTATTTAAAATAGCCTACAACAGCTTGGGCGATCGCCTCTGTACCGTGTTTATCCAACTTATCCGACAAAAGCGGCGGATGCAGCGGTTGTCGCAAAAACTCCCAATCCCCCTCAAAAAACTCCGTCGCCGTCACAACTTGATGTTCCGCATAATTTTGAATCCCTTCCAGCAAAACCTGAGCTTCCGCAAAACCTTCTCTCATGATAGAAACAACAGGTATTTCCAAGCGCAAAGCTTCCGAAAAAGTGCTGTATCCCGGTTTAGAAACCAAGCGCCCGCAAACAGGCATCATATCAACCGGACGCGGTAAAATTGGGAAAGAGTTTGCAAACTCCTGATTTTTGACATTAATTAAATTCGGCAAATCGGGAGCTCCCGCATCAAAAGTAATAAATTGCCAGTCGCTAAATTGCTGTAAATTTTGATAAGGAATTGCTTCTAAACCCAATCCACCGAAAGTTAACAATACAGTTTTTTCGAGCGGTGTTTTGATTCCGAATACTTCCCGAATTCGATCGTTGCTGTAGCGAGGATTGCCGCCAGTCAAGCCAACATCTTGAATATTTGGGAAAGCTGGCATCGGTTCGTGTAAAGGCAGACGAAAAAGTCGATCGCACATTCCGAAACATTCCCCAATCCAATCAGCCATTTCTGCAAACTCTCCGCCCCAATCTCGATAGATAAAATCCCAGCCGAAATTGCTCATCATCCAGCAAGGAACCCCAGCCGATGCCGCCATTCGCGTTGCCAAAGGAGGAATATCTGCAAGCACCAAACCCACCCGATTTTGCTTGATAAAATTAACTTCGCCCGCAATTAGGGAATTTTGCTTTTTCCGAATTTCCCGCAATTTTTCCAGAGTCGCCTCTTTATTCATATGCAAACTATCAGCTTGCACCACACCCACATCAAAAGCCCGGGGACGGTGGATAAAGTCGCCAGTAATGTAAGATTCTAGCAGCCAGCGAGGTGCAGTTGTTGTAATAATTAGTAAGATATCTGGGTTTAATTCTTGAATTTTTGCAGCGACGGAGGAAACTCGGACAGCGTGACCGAATCCGTGATTGGTGATGGCAATATATAATGTTGGTCTAGACATGGATAATTGGGAATAGGGAATGGGGGATTGGGAATAGGGAATTGGGCATCGGGAATTGCGAATTGGAGGTAGAGACGGGAAGCCAACAAGGCCAAGCTTCAAGCGACGCACCACGAACAATGACAAAATTAATAACTAATGACTATTGAATATGCAAGAACTCATCAATTGGAGGTGCTTTTAGACCAAACAGGCAATTGATTAATCTTGTCCAGGGTTATATCTACATACTTTTGACCATCCGCTGTCCGATTTTCTCCAAAATATCCATCATCGCCGTCGTGCTTGTGAGGGCCGCTGAAAGCTTCTGTATAACGGCCTTGTAAACGAGCTTGATTCACCGGAGAAGTCGCGAACCAGTACCAGCGAGTCGGAAAAACTATGCCGCCAATATCCTCAATTGAATCACGAGTGCCACGAAAATGGAAAATGCGATCGGCTTCTGCAAAACCATTTTCTCCCGAAAACACGCCCCCAACCGAAACAACAGTAATTTCTGCATTCAGCCATTCTTTCAGATAGCGAGCAGCACCCAAAGCAACTTGTGCGCCGCCGCTAGTGCCAATTAAAATAACTTTCAAAGGTTTTTGAGGATTAACTGAAATCGGAGATTTAGCATTCATGCGATCGATAATTGCATTAGCAATTCCCTGATTGTATGCAAAACCGTAGCGATAATCAAGAGAAATCGCAAACCTCCATAGATTGCGAATTTTGATGAAAATATCCGCCGCAATCGGCCCGCTTTTTGCGTCTTCTGCAAACCGCCAAAAAGGAGCTAGCCACCTCTCTCCTGCTAAACTTTTGTTAGAAGCGGAATAAGGAAAAACATCGCCCACTGCTACGCACTGCGGGTGACTTTCAACTAAACGCTTGAGAAAAAATGCTTCTCCCCGCGTTAATTCGTCCCCCGAAAAATCGCCAACTCCCGGTAAAAAGATGATATAACAATTCAGAGGCGAAGATTTGGGCGCTTCTAGATTGCCGTTGTTCTGTGGCAATATTTCCGGCGGATTTTTCTTGAGACCTAAAGTTTCGGCACTTTGACCAAGCCACCAGATAACAGTTCCCACCGGCGAAAGAATGCCCCAAACGATCAGGATTACACCTGCGACGATCAGCAAATTTAAACTTCCCCCGCGCAGCCACGCAAGTATCCGCAAAATCAATCTTAGCATTTCATAAAATCTGGTAGAATGCCTGTTAATTACTTAATTGCCTTGAAATATCTCGGTAATTCTGCTGTATTAAAGCTTATTTAGTTAAAGTTGTCAACTATCTTGAGGAGCAGGAGTTCAACGTGAAGGGAAAAGATTCAATTGCAGGTTTGCGGGCAACGCTTTGGAACGCACTTTCTTTGAACGGTAATTTTTACGAAAAAACTCCATACACTCCCATAACTAAACGGATAGCTTTAACGATCGTAATTTTAGCAGCGGTGTCCCGCGTTTTGGGCAGTGCCGTAATTTTGTTGATCAATCGAACTGAGCTATCTGTGTTATTTTTAGCACTTTTGATAGATGGTTTGGCAGTCGTGGGAGGTTATTATTTTTGGACTTTCACGATTTCTAAAATCGGGGATTGGTTAAAACCGGGTCACGTAACTTATGGGGAGTTGCTGGTTCCGATCGGATTTGCCTACGCCCCGCAAGTGCTGAATTTCTTAACGTTAATTCCCTTGCTGGGAGAAGGGATAGAGCGGATATTGGCTGTGTGGAGTTTGCTAGCTGTAATTGTGGCAGTTCGCCAAGGTTTGGATATTCAAACTCGCTGGGCGGTGTTAATTTGTTTTGTGGGTTGGCCGTTGATTCAAATTGCGATCGGCTTTGTGAAAATTATTGAACAGTTACTTTCAGGATGGCTGTAAAAAAAGTAGATTATGAGAACTAAATCTGTAGGGTGCTCACCTGACCACTACTTGGGGCGGAGCAGACCATTTTTGGGTAATTGCTAAACAATTTAAACAGACTGCTAATTTGGCGATCGCGATGTGGAGTGTTCAAAAGTCCCTTAACCTGTTAAAATAAGATTGCTTCGCGGGCGAAATACTTCAGCAAAGCGCGTCATTTTAAACAAAAGCTTTCCCGGCTAGTCATCGAGGCACTTCGCTTGATAATTTAAGAAAATGCTTGACAGGAGCGACATCAGAAAGTAGAGTGAGGCACAGCAAATATGATGATTTTTAACCTTAATTTGCACTGCCATTTGTCACATTTGTCCGATCGTACTGCGAGACGGCAACCACACCCTTACTATTCGGCTCTCCCCACTGTCCGCCCCCTCTCAGCAGCGATACATTGTCTATAGAAGGAAATACACAAAAATTTACATCTATAATTTGTGTAATGTTCCAAATCGCTTCTTACCAGCAGCGGTACAGCCCTCGCCAAGACAGTAGGATTGAAAAAATATGTTTGAACGCTTTACAGAACAAGCCATTAAAGCAATAATGCTAGCCCAAGAAGAAGCGCGGCGTCTCGGCCACAATTTTGTAGGCACTGAGCAAATTCTCCTGGGACTCGTCGGCGAAGGCACTGGCATCGCTGCAAAAGTATTACTGGATATGGGCCTCAATTTGAAAGAGGCGCGCAACGAAATCGAAAATATTATCGGCAGAGGTTCCGGTTTCCTCCCGCCCGAAATTCCTTTTACACCCCGCGTTAAGCGCATTTTTGAGACGGCGCTGAACGAAGCGCGGCAGTTAGGCCACAATTATATCGGTACCGAACACATTCTGTTGGGGCTGATTCAAGACGATGAAGGAGTAGCGGCGAAGGTGCTGCAAAACTTGGGAATCGATCGCCAGAGAGTCCGCACGCAGGTAATTCGTGCCGTGGGAGAAGTCGCAGCAGTTGGCGGAGGCCGGGGAGATAGCCCCGATCGCAAAATCCCGACTTTAGAAGAATTCGGCACAAACCTCACCAAATTAGCAGCAGCAGGCAAACTCGATCCTGTGGTGGGCCGCGAAAATGAAATCGAGCGCGTGATCCAAGTGCTCGGGCGCCGCACCAAGAACAATCCAGTGTTAGTAGGCGAACCGGGAGTCGGCAAAACAGCCCTCGCCGAAGGCCTCGCCCAGCGGATTGTCAACAGAAACGTCCCAGAAATTTTAGAAGATAAGCAAGTAATCAGCCTCGATATGGGTTCGCTGATTGCTGGTACAAAATTTCGAGGCGAATTTGAAGAACGGCTGACGAAAATCATGGCCGAAATTCGCGCCGCAGGCAACATCATTTTGGTAATTGATGAAATTCATACCTTAGTTGGTGCAGGGGCGATTCAAGGCAGCATGGATGCTTCCAATATGCTCAAACCAGCCCTAGCCCGAGGCGAATTGCAGTGTGTCGGCGCAACTACCCTGGATGAATATCGCAAATACATCGAGCGCGATGCAGCCTTAGAACGTCGCTTCCAACCGATCAAAATCGGCGAACCAACCGTGGCTGAAACAATAGAAATATTGTACGGCTTGCGATCGGCTTACGAACAGCACCACAGACTGACAATTTCCGATGCAGCTATTGAAGCAGCGGCTACATTGTCAGACAGGTACATTAACGATCGATTTTTGCCCGACAAGGCGATCGACCTAATTGACGAAGCAGGTTCCCGCGTCCACGTCTTGAACTCGCAAACCCCGCCCGAAGTTAAAGAACTCAAAAAACAACTTCCGGCTGTTAGCAAAGAAAAAGATGCTGCTGTGCGCGAACAAGACTTTGAGAAAGCTGGCAAATTGCGCGATCGTGAATTAGCAATAGAAGCCGAAATCGCCGAGGCGACAATCAACAAAAGCCAAGTCAGAATCTCTCCCATCGTCACCGAAGAAGACATCGCCCACATCGTGGCAAATTGGACGGGAGTACCGGTTAGCAAGCTAACAGAATCGGAATCGGAATTGCTGCTGCACATGGAAGACACGCTGCACCAGCGTTTGATCGGACAAGAAGAAGCTGTCAGCGCAGTTTCTCGGGCCATCCGCCGCGCCCGCGTAGGGTTGAAAAATCCCAATCGCCCGATCGCCAGTTTCATCTTTTCCGGGCCCACAGGCGTCGGCAAAACCGAACTGACAAAAGCCTTA
Organism: Cyanobacteria bacterium VAR_87_metabat_62; assembly: GCA_031427135.1. Classification (GTDB taxonomy): domain Bacteria; phylum Cyanobacteriota; class Cyanobacteriia; order Cyanobacteriales; family Microcoleaceae; genus Microcoleus. The sequence continues at coordinate 72,950 of JANPMV010000037.1, forward strand.
GCAACATATTTCTTCGGTTCCGAAGAAGCGATGATTCGCTTAGATATGTCGGAATTTATGGAACGCCATACCGTTTCCAAACTCATCGGTTCCCCTCCGGGTTATGTCGGCTACGATGAAGGCGGCCAACTCACAGAAGCAGTCCGTCGTCGTCCTTACACGGTCATCTTATTCGATGAAATCGAAAAAGCTCACCCAGATGTCTTCAACATGATGCTGCAAATCTTGGAAGACGGCCGTTTGACTGATGCTAAAGGTCGGACAGTAGACTTTAAGAATACGCTGCTGGTGATGACATCAAACATCGGTTCGCGAGTGATTGAAAAAGGCGGTGGCGGTCTCGGTTTTGAGTTTAATGAAGGTGCCGCAGACGCTCAATATAACCGCGTTCGCAGCTTGGTAAACGAAGAACTGAAACAGTTTTTCCGTCCAGAATTTATCAACCGCTTGGATGAAATTATCGTCTTCCGCCAGTTGAATAAGGAAGAAATCAAGCAGATTGCAGACATCTTGTTGCAGCAAGTATTCGGCCGCTTAACCGAACAGGGTATCACTTTGTCGGTGACAGAAGCGTTCAAGGACTTGTTAGTTAAAGAAGGCTACAATCCCAGCTACGGTGCCAGGCCTTTGCGCCGCGCCATCATGCGGTTGTTGGAAGATGTACTGGCTGAGGAAATGCTGTCTGGGAAGCTGAAAGAAGGCCAAAGTGCGATCGTTGATGTGGATGAAAACGGTGTGGTTAAGGTGTTACCAGATGGTTCATCTGAGCCGAAATTGCCGGAATTGGCTTTGAGCCATTAATTCCGATCCGCAGGGATAAATACTGTTGATTAAAAGCCCGGTTTCTTGAAGAAACCGGGCTTTTAATTTTAAAATGCCAGTTAAAAAAACTAGGACTTACGCAAAAATCTGTAAAGGTTTGTAGTGCGGACTTCAGTCCGCGCTACGAACTAAATCGCATTTTTTGGCATTAATCCTAATTAGATGAACAAACTAGGCGACACTTTAAAATAATCGCCGAGTGCCTTAGCTTGTGCTTTGCTAATTGCTCGTTTACCATTGACAACCTCAGACACTACGCCACTCGATCCAATGATGCCAACTAAGTCAGCTTGACGGGTGCCGCTGGCTTCCATGATGTGTTGCAAAATCTCATGAGGCTCGGATTTGTCGATCGGATAGTTTTGGGCCTCGTAAACTTCAATTAGCGTTACCAATAACTTGTGTAAAGCTTTTTCTTCGGGAGTGCGGTTTTTGGCGAAAGTCAGCCGCTCTGCGACTGCTAGGAGGCGATCGTATTCTTCCTCGGTTTCGATGGCCTGTGGAGCGACTTCTACCAGCAAATTGCTATAATTAGCTCGATCAAAAGTAAGGGTCATTTTTCCATTTGTTTTTATCGTATTCAGCGTGGGTTAGGAAATATTTGTAATAAACAGTTTGGGTCTCGTAGTCGATGCCGACAATCAGGCGATATTCGTTACCTTTGATATTAAAGACAGTGAGATTTCCCACTGCTTCAGCATCCCGGTAAATCTTCCGAACATCCTCCAAGTTCTGCCATTCTGCTTTTTTGACAGTCGCATACCAGCTATCAACTTGTTTGTTGACATCGGGATACATGGCAGCATCGTCACGGAGAGTGCGAATTGAAATTAGGTGCATATTTTGTTACTATTTTTTTTTGAATTTTCATAGTTTCTACCTGTTTCTGTTTTGTGTATATCATTATTCTCTCATTTTGAGAGGTAGATGTCAAGAGCCGATCGCCCTCTATCTGACAAATTCTCAAGAAAGGAGGCAATTCAGGGTTTTTGCAGAAGTCCTGCACATGACGACAACATATAAAGGTTATGCGATCGCAAATTTCAGCTAATTTACTAACAGTCAACAGTCAACAATTCGGATGACTATCGATGAATCCTAATCCCATAATTGCAATTGCACAACCCAATGCTGCACAAAAGCAGAAATGCGATCGCGCCGAGTTTCAAAAGTAGCAGCAATCCAGATAAACAGAATCCCAAAAGCCAAACCAATCGCCCATTTAATCAGCGGATAATCGAATATCAGAACTACCAACTGATAGAAAACATTGATGATAAAAATTCCCGTTCCTACAAACAAAAACGCCCGCACTCGCAGCGCCAAACCCGCTGCAATCGCCACCAAACTAAAAGCTCCCGCCACCAAACCGTTATTTTGCTGAGTCAACAGAGGTATGCCACAAATCAGCGCTGTTGCGAGGATTCGGACATTGTGGCGCAGGGATTTTTGGGCTGGTAATTTGAAAGCGCGATCGAACTGAGCAACATAAAGGAAAGAAAGCCCTAAAGGAGTAAAAAACCACTCCGGCTGACTCAATCCCATTTGTCCAAACCACCTGAACAATATCCAGTCAATTATCGCCACACTCACGTAGGTAAAGCGGACTTCCTGCTTTTCCCAAGCCAGGAAAACATAAAACGCGGCAGCTATCAGCAAGCTAAGCGGATAAAATTTAGCCGGACTTTCCAAAATAAGAATTATTGGAATCAACGAAGCGATTACCTGCCAAGGTTTTTTTGACCAACCCCAGTTATCGAACGGCAAAATATAGATGAAATAGGCAAAGAGAGCACCGAGGGCAACTTTCCAAGGCCCCAGCGGCCCGGAAATATACTTGACTACAGGTGTGTTTATCCAGTAAAGCCGGATGCCAAAGGCTTCTAGCCAACCCAAATAAATCCAAATCTCTGCCCATTGGCGATCGAGATTATTTCGCCCTTGTAAGAAAGCGTATTGAATTAATAAAGTACCAGTGACTAATCCTAAATTAAGACCGGATTTGATAACATTTCCAGAAGCCGAAATCAGTAGGAAACTACTCAAAACCCAGTGTAGGTGAGCAAATATTTTTAGTTCAGCATTAGTTAAACGCAAATAATTGCTGAGCCAAGGAGACAAAATGCGATAGATATAGGTTAAAGTTGTGCCGAGAGTTGCCAGCACGATTAAACCGTCACCAAAAGCTCCTCCCGGTGTTCTAAAAAGTTGATATAGTAGGGATTCGTAAGCGGATGCTGATACGCCAATCAATCCCAAATAAACCAAAGGTTTTAATTTTTGCTCTCGTCTACCAATGCCGATCGCAATTACAGACGCCCCTAGAGAGATTAAACCCGTTCCATTCGTAAATGCGTGCGATCGCAAAATCAAACCCAACAGCCCGTAAACCAATGGTATAACATGAACGCTAGGTAAAATTGTGCTAACGGGGTTGCGCCGCCGCCACACATCACCCAACAATTGTGTGGACAATCCGAGGGCAATATTAGCAACTGCCAGATTAATCGTATTGCGTGCTACCAAACTCAAACCGACTGCTGTCAATAACTCCAAACTCCAAGCCAAGGCATAAATTGCCCAAGGTGAAAACAGTCGGTAACTGCGGTAAATAATAGCAGCAATTATCCCCAAAGTCGCCGCAAATATTTTGATAGATGCCTGCAAATTCAAGCTAGTCTCTGTGTATAAGCTAAAGGAATAAACTGTGATAATTGTCAACAGCAGGCTGGCGAGTAAGAGTGCCCAACCATCGAAAGCTCGATCGTACATTTGGGCTAATTGAGCACCCGAAGGTACGCGCGCCCCATAGCGAATCATCAGATCGCGAAGCAACCAGAGACACAAAAGTACGATCGCCCCAGCAATTGCCCAATCCGATCCCAACACAAAACCAAGTTCGTAGATTGCAGCAGCCACAAAACTCAAGCCAAATCCGACGGTAATTGCTGCTGCTGGCATTTCTACCAAAAAGTAAGTATTGACTAACATCAATACGACTGACACAGCCAAACGAATTAACCGAAATTCCGAAAAATTAAAACTCAGAAATTCTGCTGCGATTAGGGCGATCGAGCTGAATGTACTGGCAACTTGTCTGTGAGACAATTCGGTATATTTAGCAACAGCAGTCAAAGCCAAAGGAGTCGCCAGCCAGACTAAAGTCCACTGAGGGCGATCGGCAATAGCTGAAAGATTGCTTTGCAGCAGAATAAAGCTCAATCCTGCTAATACTAATCCCAAATACCAGCTACTTTGAAAGCAGGAAGGATGAAAGCGCCAAGACGGAGATGCTTGTTGAGAATTTGCCGCTTTCATCTTGACAAAGAATCCCCATTCAGCTACCATCAAAACCAACAAAATAGCTGCCCACACTTCAGGAGTCTGGTTTCGGAAGCAGAAATCAATTCCCGAACAGATTGCGGATAATCCAGTAATATGTGTCAGGTAAACTAAACTTGTGGGTTCTCGCTGTTGACGAAGATCGGGAGTAGCTGGTAAAGTTGAACGGGAATTATTCTTAACTGCATATTTCCAGGTTATCCAACCTAAGATTAAAGTAGAACCTACTAAGTTGAGCGATCGCCAAAAGGGATTGACGAAACTAACAACAGTTAAAACACTCCCCAAACTAAGAGCAAGATTTTCACCAAAACTGGCAAGTTGAAACTTCCGCGATCGGTAGAGCCACTGCGTCACACTTACCATTAAAATTAAATAAGGCAACAGCAAAACGCCCCAAACAGCCCAAGGAGTTTCCCCAGAATTTGTAAGCTGAGTTAAAAACGCAATAAATTGTGTTTGAATCCTGACAGGAATGACTTCCCACAACAGCCAAATACTTTGAAGTCCCACGGCGAAAAGCATTAGCAAATCAAACTCTTGCCAAAACCTCACTAAGCGGTTAGAAAAAAACCAAATAGCCAATCCACTAATTGCGATCGCCTGTAGCGGAATTTCGCGAAAACAAACCAGCCACCCCAAACCCAACAAAGCGCCTCCGGCTAATTGCCAGTTAAACAAGTTACTGGGATTTGGCTGGTCTGATGTATTGTTTGTAATAGTCTCGAATGCCAGTGGTTGCTGCCAATCGAGCCATGCTAAGAGTACGCCGCAAATCCCCAAAGCCAAACCCATTTCAGCGATATTCAAATTCTTGACAAAAATCGCCCGACCGAGTAAAATTCCTAAAGAATAAGCTACTAAAGCTGCTTTTTTATAAATCAAAAAATGTCGGCTATAACTAAAAGTAGTGGTGATAGTTTCAGTATTTTGCCCGCCTTTGAGAGATTGCAATCGTTGTTGCTGAACTTGATAAACTGTAGCAACAGCAGTTCCCACCGTACCCAAATAAACCGCAGCTAGAGAGAAGCCTGCCAATGCCCAACCCCACTGCAAATAACTCAATCCCAAATGATTTAGGGCGATCGATCTAGTTACATTTTTTCCCGATAAGCTTTGATACTGAGACTGGATAATCCCGTTAGTTATCCAAGTCAAAACCAGTGCCGCTAAAATTGCTACGGCCCAATTCCAAGGATGTCGCCACAATCCAAAAGAATCCATCGCCCAAAAATTTATCGGCACTAACAACAACGTAACTTCTTGTAAAGTTTGAGCAGTTAAGTGCAAATTAGGCTGTTTTTTCGCCCAACTGCTAATTGCCCAAAAAGTTAAAGTATAAGCTAACAAAACTCCATATTGTCCGGCAGCCGGAAATCTTTCCCACTGACTGGCAGCTAAGACTCCAGAGGAGACAACTACCATGAACACTCCTAAAAATAACAGCCACACGACGCTAATTTCGGCTATTAGCGAGTGTAAAATCTGAGCTATAAAATTAGGGGTTTCAGTAGTTTCTGCGCGCCTTGTAACGTTTTTAGTGGTGCTAGGTAATAATTTCTGTGTTGCTAAAGCAGGTACTTTGATCTCTGGTGTAGGATCGATCCTCTTTGAGGGCTCCGCTAACGGTCTAGCGTCAATTTCCGAAACAACCGCAGCGGGATCTGGAAGCGGGCAGACTAAATGCTGGCTGCACAATTGCTCAACTTCAGCAGGCGAAATCAAACCCAGCCGCATCCACGCATCCAAACCGGTCAATAACTCGGGATGCGACGCTAAGACGCTGAATTCAATTTTGCTTGCGAATCGATCTTTAGGAGACGACATCGGCTTAAACTGGTACTAGATACATTCAAGATATAACCTAACTTACTGTCGATCGAGCATCCAGCTATTGGACCATGAGAATTGGCACAATCAGTATTTATCACCAAATCCCAAATTAACCGCATACATCTGCGTGTGGTGTTCGAGGGGCAGGCGCTGACGGTGCAGGTGGTCAAGGACCCGATCGGCACCAAGGGCGCGCGCCTGTCGACGCAGATCAGCCTGGCCGGGCGCATGCTGGTGCACTTGCCGCAGGACAACCATATCGGCATCTCGCAGAAGATCGGTTCGCCCGAGTTGCGCGAGCAGCTGCGCCAGCGCATGGCGCTGCTGGTGGGCAAGCCCGAGGAGGGCGGTGGCGGCGGCTTCATCCTGCGCACCAACGCCGAAGAGGCCAGCGACACCGAACTCGCCGACGACATCGCCTACCTGCGCAAGGCCTGGGCGGCCGTGCGCGAGCGGGCCTACGTCTCGCCGCCTGGCACCTTGCTGCACGAGGACCTGTCGCTGGCCGAGCGCGTGCTGCGTGACCTGAGCAACGACGACACGCAATCCATCCGTGTCGATTCGCGCCAGCAGTTCGATCACTTGACGGCCTTTGGCCGCAGCTTCACGCCGGGCTCGCTCGCCAAGCTTGCGCATTACCAGGGCGAGCGTCCGATCTTCGACCTGTGCAACATCGACGAAGAGATCCGTCGGGCGCTGGCGCGGCGCGTCGATCTGAAGAGCGGCGGCTACCTGATCATCGACCAGACCGAGGCACTGACCACGGTGGACGTGAATACCGGGGGCTTCGTCGGCGCGCGCAGTTTCGACGACACCATTTTCAAGACCAACCTCGAAGCCGCGGGTGCCATTGCGCGCCAGCTGCGCTTGCGCAACCTGGGCGGCATCATCATCGTCGACTTCATCGACATGACCCGCGAAGACCACCAGGAGGCCGTGCTGGCCGAATTTCGCAAGCATCTCTCGCGCGACCGCACGCGCACGACGATCAGCGGCTTCACCCAGCTCGGCCTGGTCGAGATGACCAGGAAGCGCACCCGCGAGAGCCTGGCGCATCTTCTGTGCGAGCCTTGTGCCACCTGCGAAGGCCGCGGCCAGGTGAAGACCGCGCGCACCGTGTGCTACGACATCCTGCGCGAGGTGCTGCGCGAGGCGCGCCAGTTCGACCCCAAGGAGTTCCGCGTCGTGGCCAGCGCGGCGGTGGTCGAGATGCTGCTCGACGAAGAGAGCCAGCACCTGGCCGAGCTGTCGGAATTCATCGGCAAACCGATCTCGCTGTCGGTGGAGCCGAGCGCGAACCCGGAGCAGTACGACATCGT